>NZ_CP010536.1:3230511-3876613 GCF_000832305.1 Cupriavidus basilensis | reverse complement strand
GATGGCGGCCACAGCCTGTTTGGCACCGAGACCGAGTCGGTACGGCTGGCGCCCGGCGACGTGGTCGTGATCCCGGCCGGGCAGGTGCACGCCTGCAATCCGGAGCCCGACGCGCGCTGGAGCTACCAGATGCTGCACCTGGACCCGGCATGGGTGGGCACGGTGCTGGCGGCACGTGGCGTGGCGGTGTTGCCCGCGGCGCTGGCGCGGGTGCGTGTCACCCGCGCGCCAGATACCTATGCCGGCCTGTGCCGGCTTAACGATGTGCTGTTCTCCGCAGCCCCGCAGGCCACCAAGGACGCGGCGCTAGGCGGCTTCCTGGCCGCGCTGCTCGGCGCTGCCGACCTGCGTCAGGCGGTGCGCGCGCCGCGCCAGCCAGTCACGCCGGAGGCTCGGCTAGCCGGCCTGGTCGCGCGCCTGCATGCCCATCACGCGGAGCCGCTGCCGCTGGCGGAACTGGCGCGCGGCGCCGGCATGAGCCGCTACCAGCTGATCCGCGCCTTTCGGGCCGACCTCGGCATGACCCCGCATGCCTACCAGCTGGATCTGCGCATCAACCACGCGCGCCAGCTGTTGCGCGCGGGCGGGGCGCCGGCGGAGATCGCCCAGGTGCTGGGCTTTTCCGACCAGAGCCACTTCCAGCGTGCCTTCAAGCAGCGCGTGGCGCTGACGCCGCGCAGCTATCAACGCCGCAGCGGCTGAGCCGCCGCGCGCAATTTTCTCCAATACTTGCCGCCCCTCGCGGTCCAGACTTCGCGCTCATCCGAAGACACGAAAGGACTGGCGTGGATTTCCCTGTTGATTCCGGCCTCGGCCAATTTGCCATGGTGGCGGGCGCGCATTTTCTTGCACTGCTCAGCCCGGGCCCCGACTTTTTCCTGGTAGTGCGCAGCGCGCTGGTGCATGGCGTGGGCCGCGCCAGCGCCGTCTGCCTGGGCATCGCGCTGGGAAACGGCGTGTTTATCGGGCTGGCCATCGCCGGGCTGGCGGCTACCCGCGCCAGCCAGGGCGTGTTCGTGCTGCTGCAGTGGGCGGGTTGCCTGTACCTGGCCTGGCTGGGCTGGCGGCTGCTGCGTGCCAGCGGTGAGACGACGCTGCCCGGCGCCGATGGCGAGCATGGAGCAAACCAGCAAGCGCAGGGCACCGGCCCCGCAGCGTACGCGGCGCAACTCGTAACGGGCTTCCTGTCCGCCGTGCTCAATCCCAAGAATGCGTTGTTCTATGCCAGCCTGTTCTCGGTGCTGGCCGGCACCCGCACGCCGCTGGCAGCACAGCTGGGCTACGGCGCCTGGATGTTCGCCATGGTCTTCGGCTGGGACATGCTGGTGGCCTGGGGCGTACGCCATCCACTGGTGCGCACACGTTTTGCCCGTTCGGTTCGCGGCGTGGAGCGGGCGACCGGCGTGGTGCTGTGGGGGATCGCGCTGGTGGTGGCGGCGAACGCGATCAACGCGGCTTGATGCGGCGTGATGCGGCGTGATGCGGCGGCTACGCGCCAAGCCGTATAGCCAGTTTTCTGGTCAACTGTACCGGTACTGTACAGCACTGCGTGGCTAGACTAGCTCCATTCCTTTTCGTATTCGATGGAGCCAGACATGGCAGTGCCCCAGCTTGTTGCCGGATCCGGCGTGTTCGCCGCGTTCTGCGCGTTTGCCCTCGTGTCGTCGATCACCCCGGGCCCCAACAACACCATGGTGCTGGCTTCGGGCGTGAATTTCGGCTTTGCCCGCACAGTGCCCCATGTGCTGGGCATCAGTATCGGCTTCGGCCTGATGGTGGCGGTGGTCGGCCTCGGGCTGGGATCGCTGTTCGCCGCATTTCCGTGGACCTGGCAGGTGCTGCGTGTGGTGGCAGTGGCCTATCTCACCTGGCTGGCGTGGAAGCTGGCGACAGCAGGTGGCGTCCAGGACCGGGAGGTGGGCAAGCCCATGGGCTTCCTGGCCGCGGCCGCGTTCCAGTGGGTCAATCCCAAGGCTTGGGTGATGGCGGTGGGCGCGTGCAGTACCTACGTGCTGCACGGCAATGTCTGGCTCAATGTATTGCTGCTGTCCGGCCTGTTCGCCGTGATCAACCTGCCCAGCGTGGCGATGTGGGCCGTGTTCGGCTCGGCCATGCGGCGCTGGCTGGCGCAGCCCCGGGTGCTGCGCATGTTCAATGTGGGGATGGCGCTGTTGCTGCTGGCCTCGCTGTGGCCGATCGTCGGCGCAAGGCCTTAGCGCAAGGCCCGGATGGCGGGCAGGTTGCGCCAGTAGCCGTGGGCGTCCATGCCGCAACCGAAGACATAGCGCTCAGGCACGGTGAAGCCGCAGAAGTCCGGGTGCATGGGCTTTGCCTTTTGCAGCACTTTTTCGCAGAGCACGGCGGCGTAGACATTGGTCGCGCCCATGTCCATGATGCGCTGGCGGATGGCCGCCATGGTCTCGCCTTCGTCCAGGATGTCGTCCAGCACCAGCACCGTGCGGCCCTTGACCGATTCGCGCGGCGCCACGCGCCATTGCATCTCGCCGCCAACCGTCTTGTTGTTGTAGCGCGAGAGGTGGATGTAGTCGAACTCCAGCGGGAACGCCAGCTTGGGCAGCAGCATGCCGGTGAAGACGACTGCGCCGCCCATCACCGACAGCACCAGCGGGAAGGTATCGCCCATCTTTTCCGTGATCTCGCCCGCCATGCGGTCCAGCGATGCCTGGACGGCCTCGGCGCTGACGATTTCCTCGGAGTTGGCCCACAGTTCGCGGGCCTGTTCGGCGGTCATCATGATGTGGATCCTGTCTCAGTCTTGGTCTTTTGCGGGGTGGCGCGGCGCCCGGGGAGCGGGCGCCGCCGTGCCGGATGGCTCAGCGGTTGAAGAGTCCCTTCATGCCGCCCTTCATCGCGCCCATCGAGCGCATCATCTTCATCATGCCGCCGCCCTTGAGCTTTTTCATCATGCTCTGCATCTGGTCGAACTGGTTGAGCAGGCGGTTGACTTCCTGCACCGGCACGCCGGCGCCGGTGGCGATGCGGCGCTTGCGGCTGGCCTTGATCAGGTCGGGCTTGGCGCGCTCGGCGGCCGTCATGCTGTTGATGATGCCTTCCATGCGGCGCACCTGCTTTTCCGCCACGTCCATGTTGGCGCCCTGCGCCTGCTGGGCAAACTGAGCCGGCAGCTTGTCGACCAGGCTGCCCAGGCCGCCCATCTTCTTCATCTGGCCGATCTGCGCCTTGAAGTCTTCCAGGTCGAAGTCGCCCGTCTTCTTGATCTTCTTGGCCAGCTTCTCGGCCGCTTCCATGTCCACGCCGCGCTGGGCTTCCTCGACCAGCGCGAGGATGTCGCCCATGCCCAGGATCCGCTGGGCCATGCGATCGGGGTAGAAGGGCTCGAGGCCGTCCAGCTTTTCTCCGACGCCGACGAACTTGATCGGGCGCCCGGTGATGTGGCGCACCGACAGCGCGGCACCGCCGCGCGCGTCGCCGTCCAGCTTGGTCAGCACCACGCCGGTCAGGGGCAGGGCGTCATTGAAGGCGCGGGCCGTGTTGACCGCGTCCTGGCCCAGCATGGCGTCGACCACGAACAGGGTTTCTACCGGCTTGATCTCGGCGTGCAGCGCGGCGATTTCCTGCATCATGGCTTCGTCGATACCCAGGCGGCCTGCCGTATCGACGATCAGCACGTCGTGATAATGCTTGCGGGCCCAGTCCACCGCCGCGCGCGCGATGTCCACCGGTTTCTGGTCGGGCTCGGAGGGGAAGAAATCGGCGCCGACCTGCTCGGATACGGTCTTGAGCTGGGCGATAGCGGCGGGGCGGTAGACGTCGCACGAGACCGTCAGCACCTTCTTCTTCTTGTTTTCTTTCAGCCACTTGGCCAGCTTGCCGACGGTAGTGGTCTTGCCGGCGCCCTGCAGGCCGGCCATCAGGATGATCGCGGGCGGCTGCACCGCCAGGTTCAACTCGCCGCTCTTGTTGTCGGCGGACAGGCTTTCCTCGCCGCCGATGACAGCGGTCAGCTCGCGCTGCACCACGCCCACCAGCGCTTGGCCCGGCGTCAGGCTGGACACCACGTCTTCGCCAAGTGCCTTTTCCTTCACGCGGGCGATGAATTCCCGCACCACCGGCAAGGCGACATCGGCCTCCAGCATGGCCAGGCGCACTTCGCGCAGCATTTCGGCGGTATTGGCTTCGGTCAGGCGAGCCTCGCCGCGCATGGTCTTGACGACCCGCGCCAGGCGTTGAGTGAGATTGTCCAGCATGGCAGAAGTCCGGGGGATAGAGCTTGATCGAGGCTTGAGGCTGGCTCTTGGCCCGGCTCAAGCGGGGCGCCACCGGGACGGGGCGCTAAGGTAAACTGTGCAAATGGCCATTGTACTGTATGCCTTGACGGCACTTCTCTATTGCGGCCTGGCCTATCACGGCTGGGCGACGCGCAACCCGCAGCTATCGGCTGCCGGCAACGGCGGTGCCATTGGGGGCGCGGCGGCGACCGCGCTGCTGCACGGCGGCGGCGGGGCCGGCGGGCGCGGCGATGGCCGTCCGGCCTGGTGGCACGCGCTGATGCTGGCCGCGGTGGCCAGCCACGGCCTGCTGCTGCACGAGACCATCTTCCCGGCCGACCGCATGGTGTTCGGCTTTGCCTTTGCGCTGTCGGCCATGCTCTGGCTGGGCGTGGGCATCTACTGGATCGAGAGCTTCTTCTTCTCGCTGGCCGGCCTCGGGCTGATCGTGGTCCCGGTGGCGATGCTCGCGAGCCTGATGCCGCTGGCGTTTCCCGGCGCGCAGATCCTGGGCTACGCGGCGCGGCCGCTGTTCAAGCTGCACTTCATCATTGCCAACGTCGCCTATGGCCTGTTCACGCTGGCGGCCTTCCATGCCTTCCTGATGCTGCTGGCCGAGCGTCGCCTGCATGGCTTCAACCGTTCGCCCCAGGCGGGCAAGGCCAGCGAGCCGGCCCAGTGGGTGGGCCGCTGGCTCGACCTGCTGCCGCCGCTGCTGACGCTGGAGAAGCTGCTGTTCCGCCTGATCGGCGCCGGCTTCGTGCTGCTGACGCTGACGATCCTGTCGGGCCTGCTGTTCTCCGAGCAACTGTTTGGCCGGGCCTTCAGGCTCGACCACAAGACCGTGTTCGCGCTGCTGTCGTGGGCGATGTTCGCGGGCATCCTGGCCGGGCGCACCTTCTACGGCTGGCGCGGGCGCACAGCGCTGCGCTGGGTGATTGCGTCCTTCGGCATCCTGCTGCTGGCTTATGTCGGCAGCCGCTTCGTCATCGAAGTCATACTGCACCGAATCTGAGGCCGGCATGGCACGCATCTTCCTTGTCCTGGCTGTCGTGCTGGGTTGTTTCTGGTGGCTTCGCCAGCGCGCCGAGGCGCGCCTGCGGGAGGACCGCGCCGCCCGGCACGGTCCCGCGCAAGGCTCGCCGGCGCGCAACCAGCCTGCCCCTGCGCAGGAAGCCATGGTGCAATGCGCGCGCTGCGGGGTGCATCTGCCGCAGGGCGAAGCGATCGCCTACCGCGGCTTGCACTACTGCCGGCGCGCCCACCTGCCGGCCGATAGCGATCCGGACAGCCCTGCCGCATGAACGGGCCTGCCTCGTTCTGGTCCCGCCTGAATGCCTGGCACGCCCTTGCGGCGATGTGGCGCCAGCCCGAACCTCCTGAATTCCACTGGCGCTTGCTGCGCTATTTCTGCTGGACCCGGCTGGCCGTAGCCGCGCTGCTGCTGGGCTACGCCTGGCTGCCGGCGCAGCGCGCCGAGGCCGAGCGAGCCGCGCAGGCGCTGGCCACTGGACTGGGCAGCGGGTTCGGCAGCGGCCTGGCCGCGCTGCCGCTGGCCGTGCCCTACGCCGTGATGGCGCTGGGGATGTTGGTCGCCACGCTCTGGTGGCGCCGCGGCTTTCACCTGCGGGTGCGCTTCCAGGTGCTGGCCGACCTCGCCCTGCTTGGCCTGATCTTTCACGCGCAGGGCCAGCGCGGCGAGGGGCTCGCCATGATCTTCCTGTTGCCTGCGCTGCAGGCAGGCGCGCTCACCAGCCTGCTGTTCGCGCTGTTCGCTGCGGCAGTGTCCGCGCTGGTGGTGATGAGCGCCCCCTTCGCGCAGACCTTGCTGTTGCGCCAGGCCGACACGGGTTTGCTGGGCTCGGGGCTGTACGGGCTGGTCTTCATGATCGCGGCCTCTCTGATGTACCTGCTGGCCAACCGCCAGCTCGCGCAGGAGCGGCTGGCGCTGGCGCGCGAGCAGGAGCTGCGCCTGCAGCAACTGGTCAACCGCCTGATGGTCAACGACATGCAGGACGGGGTGATGCTGCTGCGTGCCAACGGCGTGGTGGTGGCGGCCAACCCGGCCGCGGTGGTGCTGCTGGGCGTGCAGCCTGCCGAACGGGGCAAGCATTCGGAGACACCCGCCAACGGGCGCGATGCGCTGTTCGACCTGCGCCAGATCCCCCGCCTGCAGCCGCTGATGGAAATGCTGCGCGACTGGGTGCGCAGCAAGGACGATGCGCCTCGCATCCTGCAATTGCTGCCGCTGCCGTCGCGGCCATCCTCGGGGCGCGGCCCCATCCTGCACACGCGGCTGCGGCTGCGCTTCTTGCTGCCGGGGCTGGCCAGCCTGCGCTCCACCTTCGCGTCCTCGATGTCGGTCTCGCTGGGTGCCCAGAACGCCATGAACACAGGCACCTGGAACGAGCTGTCGCCAGAGGCGGCGGCCCGGCTGCGCCTGGCCATCGCCCAGAGCGAGGCCATGGCCTGGCGCCCGGAGGACGAGGCCTTGCTGCGCAGCGAGATGCGCGACACGGTGCTGGTCCATATCGAAAGCTGGGAGCGCATTGCCGAGCAGGTGCAACAGGAGAAGCTGGCTGCCATGGGGCGCCTGGTGGCCAGCGTGGCACACCAGATCCGCAATCCGCTGGCGGCCATCAGCCAGGCCAGCGAGCTGCTGGCCGAAACCAGCCGCCGGGCCGCGCGCCCGGGCGAGGCGGGGCGCGCGGAGGGCGACGTGGATGCGCGGCTGCTGCGCATCATTCACGACAATGTGCGCCGGCTCGACCAGGTGGTGTCGGACGTGCTGCAGATGTCGCGCCGCCCGCGCACCGAGCGCACCACGGTGGATCTGAACCAGGCGCTGCCGGAGATCGTCGGCCGCTGGCGGCTGGAGATGCGCGCCCGCTCCACCAGCCACGACCCGGTCGGCGCGCGGCGCGTGCCGCGTCCGGCCGAGATCAACGCCAACGCCATCCGGCTCACGGTGGACGTGGCGCGCCCGGTCATCTTCGATGCCTCCCAGTTGCAGCAGGTGCTTGGCAACCTGCTCGACAACGCCTGGCGCTACTGCAGCCGCCTGCCCGGGGCGATCCGCCTGCTAGCCCATGCGCTTGACCAGCACCATGCCGAGCTGATCGTCTGGAACGATGGCGTCGAGGTGTCGCGCGAGCACCAGCGCACCTTGTTCGAGCCCTTCTTTACCAGCAACGCCCAGGGCACCGGCCTCGGGCTGTTCATGGCGCGCGAGCTATGCGGCGCCAACGACGCCCAAGTGCGCTACGGCACCATTTCGATCGACGCGCTGCTGGCGCAGACCGGCATGCTGGCGCCGGCCACACGCGATACACTGCCGGCCAAGGCTTTTGTCCTGACCTTGCGCATCGAAGCGCCGGACAGCGCGGGTGGCTGAGCCGCGCCGGCATGCCCGGCCACCCGATCAGCCACTCGTTTAGTCGCCGCCCCGACCCCATTTCGCCAGATCGCCAGACGCAGACCCATGCCCCTCAAGACGCCAGGCCCCGACCCGATTCTCGTCATCGACGACGAGGCCGACCTGCGAGAACTGCTCGATATCTCGATCCGCCGCATGGGCCACGAAGTGGTGCTGGCCGGCTCGCTGGCCGAGGCGCGCCAGCAGCTCGCCGCGCGCCGCTATAGCCTGGTACTGACCGACATGCGGCTGGGCGACGGGCTTGGCATCGATATCGTGCGCCAGCTCTCGAGCGCGCCGGAGCGGGTGCCGGTGGCTGTGATCACCGCCTACGGCAGCGCCGACAATGCCGTGGAGGCACTCAAGGCGGGCGCGTTCGACTACATCGCCAAGCCGGTCTCGCTGGACCAGCTGCGCAGCCTGATCCTGAATGCCCTGGGGCGCCAGCAGCGTGACGGCGCCGAGGGCGGTGACGGCAGCGAGGGCGGCAGCGGGGCGCAGGAAACCGTGGACCGCGCCGTCAACCTGCTTCCCGGCCATTCTCCGGCCATGCACGAGGTGCGCCGCTCGCTCTCGCGGCTGGCGCGCAGCATGGCGCCGATCGTCATCAGCGGCGAGTCCGGCAGTGGCAAGGAGCGTGCGGCGCGTGCCATCCACGCGGTCAGCGCGCGCGCGGCGCATCCCTTTATCGCGGTCAATTGCGGCGCCATCCCCGAGACCCTGATGGAGTCGGAGTTCTTTGGCCATGTGAAGGGCGCCTTCACCGGGGCCGACGCCGAGCGCGGTGGCTTCTTCCAGGCTGCCAATGGCGGCACGCTGCTGCTCGACGAGGTGGCGGACCTGCCGCTGGCGATGCAGGTCAAGCTGCTGCGCGTGCTGCAGGAGCGGCGCGTGCGCAAGATCGGCGCGAGCCGCGAGGAGAGCGTGGACGTGCGGGTGCTGTGTGCCAGCCACAAGGATCTTTCCGCGATGGTCGCCTCCGGCCAGTTCCGCCAGGACCTGTTCTACCGCCTCAACGTGCTGGCGCTGCGCATGCCCACGCTGCGCGAGCGGCGCGAGGATATCCCGGTGCTGGCCAGCGCCATCCTGGAGTACCTGGCGGTGCGCTATGGCGATCCCCGTCCCAAGCGGCTGGCGGCGGCCGCGCTGCAGCGGCTGTCCGACTATCCGTTCCCGGGCAATGTGCGCGAGCTGGAAAACCTGCTCGAGCGGGCCTATGCCTTCGCCGAGGGCAATACCATCGAGGTGGACGACCTGGGCCAGATGGATGCGGGCATGGGCCATTCGGCCATGCCACGCCCGCCCGCGCCGCACGCCTACCTGGCCTCGGCGGCTGCGCCGGCAGCGTCCGGCTTGCGGCCGGGCGCCATGCAGGAGCTTGCGTACGATGCGCACGCCGAATCCCGGGACGGCGCGCAGCCCGATCTGTTTGCGCAACCCGCGACACCTCGGGCCGTGGAGGCGGCCGCAGACGCTTGCCGAGCCACCTTCCCGATCGACCTGCCCGGCCGGCTCGAAGCGCTAGAGCGCGACCTGATCCTGCAGGCGCTGCAGCAGACCGGCTTCAACCGGACAGCCGCCGCGCCGCTGCTGGGCCTGAGCTTTCGCCAGTTGCGCTACCGCATCCAGCAGCTTGGCATCCGCGAGGGCCGCGATGACCCGGCTGACGGCGCCGCTGAAACCAGCGAAGCGCTGCGCGACGGGCTGCTGGCGGCGGATGGAGATCGCCATGCCTGACCTCGACCAGGCCGCCCAGGCAGCCCAGTCCGCGCCGGGCTCGCGATTCGTCCCCGACCCGGCGGGCTGGGTGCCCGCGGCGCGCCAGGTGCCGTCCCCCAATTTCGACGCCCGGCCCGCGCACATGCCGGTGGACCTGGTGGTGATCCACAACATAAGCCTGCCGCCCGGGCAATTCGGCAGCGGCGATATCGAAGCCTTCTTCCTGAACCGTCTCGACCCGTCGCGCCATCCGTTTTTCGAGACGATCCATCAAGTGCGGGTGTCGGCGCATTTCCTGGTGACGCGAGGGGGCGAGCTGGTCCAGTTCGTGTCTTGCCTGGACCGCGCCTGGCACGCCGGCCAGTCCGAGTTCTTCGGCCGGCCACGTTGCAACGACTTTTCCATCGGCATCGAGGTGGAAGGCAGCGACGACCAGCCGTTCACGTTGGCCCAATACCACACCACCGCAGCGCTGGTGCGTGCCCTGCTAGGCACCTATCCGGTGCGGGCCGTGGCGGGGCACAGCGATATCGCGCCGGGGCGCAAGACGGATCCGGGGCCACATTTCGACTGGGCGGGCTTTGCCGCCGCAGCCGGCGTGGCGCCCGCGCAACTGCCTTACCGCAAAGAACAGCCCTGAGGCAAGGCCAACAAGCGAGGTCTAGGGGAAAGCCGCGATCTGGGGAAAACCCTGATAAAGTCCGCGCCTATCGAAGAGGTCAGGTCAATCAAAAAAATTTCGCGTCATGGTGCGGTAACGAACCGTCGGGCGGATTCCCTTGCGTCTCTTGGGCTAGCGGGTATGGCGCAGCGCCGCATGCCATGCCGGCACTGGAATTCGCGCCAAAAAGGCGCTTGTCAAGACTGGTGAATCCGCTCCGTTTCACTATACTTAGTCCAGTTTTTCGCATCGACCACTAGATCTAGTGGTGCTTTCGGGGAGTCGGCCTAGGTGTGCAGTTACCGCCGCAGCAATGGCTGCGGTCCGCCGAAGGGCCGGCGCATCACAAGAGTCCCAGCAGAATCCAGCAATAGCAGCGCGCCCTCCCGGGTAAGGCCGGCCGGCGTGTCTGAGCCTTTTTGCGCATTTTGCCCGGGACTCTTTGTCACTCATAAAACACGGGTCAGAACAGGAGTTCCTCATGCAGACAGCCCAGAACGAAATCTCCACCGGCGCAACTGGCGCCGGTGCAGCAGCGAACGCGCAGTCGAGCCCCGCTACTGCCGCCGCTGGCAGCTACCAGGACTACAAGATCATCCGACGTAACGGCGCCGTCGTGGCGTTCGAGCCGAGCAAGATCTCGGTCGCGGTGACCAAGGCCTTTCTCGCCGTCAACGGCGGACAGGGCGCCGCTTCGGCGCGTGTGCGCGAAGTGGTCGAGCAAGTGACCCAGAATGTGGTCCGCGCGCTGCTGCGCAGCCGCCCTAACGGCGGCACCTTCCATATCGAAGACGTGCAGGATCACGTCGAGCTTGCGCTGATGCGCTCGGGCGAGCATGAAGTGGCCCGCGCCTACGTGCTGTACCGCGAGAAGCGCACCCAGGAACGCGCCCAGGCAAACGCCCAGGCGGTGGCCCGCGTGCAGGAAGGCGGCGCCACGTTCAACGTGACCGATGCGGGCGTAGCCCGCGTGCTGGACCTGGGCGCGCTGCATGGCCTGATCGACAACGCCTGCTCGGGCCTTGGCGATGCCGTCAGCGCCGAGCCGATCCTCAAGGAAACGCTGAAAAACCTGTACGACGGCGTGCCGATGACCCAGGTCTACGACTCCGCCATCCTGGCCGCGCGTACCCTGATCGAGAAGGACCCGGCCTACAGCCAGGTCACCGCGCGTATCCTGCTGCACACCATCCGCAAGGAAATCCTGGGCGCCGAAGTGACCCAGACCGAGATGGTGTCGCGCTACGCCGACTACTTCCCCAAGTTCATCGCGCGCGGCATCGAAGCCGAGCTGCTGGACGAGAAGCTGGCCACCTATGACCTGGTCCGCCTGGGCGCGGCACTGGACGCCCAGCGCGACTTCCAGTTCAACTACCTGGGCCTGCAGACGCTGTACGACCGCTACTTCCTGCACATCGACGAGACCCGCATCGAAATGCCGCAGGCATTCTTCATGCGCGTGGCGATGGGCCTGGCGCTGGGCGAGAAGGACCGCGAAGCCCGTGCCATCGAGTTCTACCAGCTGCTGTCGTCGTTCGACTTCATGTCGTCCACGCCGACCCTGTTCAACTCGGGCACCCGCCGCTCGCAGCTGTCGTCGTGCTACCTGACCACCGTGTCGGACGACCTGGAAGGCATCTACGAGGCGCTGAAGGAAAACGCGCTGCTGTCGAAGTTCGCCGGTGGTCTGGGCAACGACTGGACCAATGTGCGTGCCCTCGGCTCGCACATCAAGGGCACCAACGGCAAGTCGCAAGGCGTGGTGCCGTTCCTGAAGGTGGTGAACGACACCGCCGTGGCGGTCAATCAGGGTGGCAAGCGCAAGGGCGCGGTCTGCGCCTACCTGGAAACCTGGCACCTGGACATCGAGGAATTCCTCGAGCTGCGCAAGAACACCGGCGACGATCGCCGCCGCACCCACGACATGAACACGGCGAACTGGATTCCCGACCTGTTCATGAAGCGCGTGATGGAAGCCGGCGAATGGACCCTGTTCTCGCCCGCCACCTGCCCGGACCTGCACGACCTGGTCGGCAAGGCATTCGAAGAAGCCTACCTGGGCTACGAAGCCAAGGCCGCCCGTGGCGAGCTCAAGCTGTTCAAGAAGATCCCCGCCATGCAGCTGTGGCGCAAGATGCTGGGCATGCTGTTCGAGACCGGCCATCCCTGGATCACCTTCAAGGATCCGTGCAACATCCGCAGCCCGCAGCAGCACGTGGGCGTGGTGCACAGCTCCAACCTGTGCACGGAAATCACGCTCAACACCAACGACAGCGAGATCGCCGTTTGCAACCTGGGTTCGGTGAACCTGGTCGCCCACCTGAAGCAACAGGCCGACGGCACCCAGGTGCTCGATCACGCCAAGCTCGAGAAGACCATCCGCACCGCGATGCGCATGCTCGACAACGTGATCGACATCAACTACTACGCGGTCGAGAAGGCACGCAACTCCAACCTGCGCCATCGCCCGGTCGGCATGGGCATCATGGGCTTCCAGGACTGCCTGCACATGCTGCGCCTGCCGTACGCCAGCGACGCCGCGGTGCAGTTCGCCGACACTTCGATGGAAGCGGTGTGCTACTACGCCTACCGCGCCTCCAGCGAGCTGGCGGAAGAACGCGGGCGCTACAGCACCTATGAAGGCTCGCTGTGGGATCGCGGCATTCTGCCGCAGGACTCGCTCAAGCTGCTGGCCGAAGAACGCGGCGGCTACCTGGAAGTGGATCATTCCTCGACCATGGACTGGGACAGCCTGCGCGCGCGCATCAAGCAGCACGGCATGCGCAACTCGAACTGCATCGCGATCGCGCCGACGGCAACGATCTCGAACATCATCGGCGTGTCGGCCTGCATCGAACCGACCTTCCAGAACCTGTACGTCAAGTCCAACCTGTCGGGCGAGTTCACGGTGGTCAACGACTACCTGGTGCGCGACCTGAAGGCACGCGGCCTGTGGGACGAAGTCATGGTCGCCGACCTGAAGTATTTCGACGGCAAGCTGGCCCGCATCGACCGCATTCCGCAAGACCTGCGCGACATCTACGCGACGGCCTTCGAAGTCGAGCCGAGCTGGCTGGTGGAAGCCGCCAGCCGCCGCCAGAAGTGGATCGACCAGGCACAGTCGCTCAACATCTACATGGCCGGCGCCTCGGGCAAGAAGCTGGACGACACCTACAAGCTGGCCTGGCTGCGCGGCCTGAAGACCACGTACTACCTGCGCACGATGGCAGCCACCCACGTGGAGAAGTCCACCGTGTCGCGCGGCTCGCTCAACGCCGTGTCGTCGGGTAGCGACAGCGGCATCAGCGCCGCCGGCATCGACCAGGCCGCCGCCTCCGCACCGGCCATGCCGGAAGCCGAAGGCGCGGTCTGCACGATGCGCCCGGGCGACGCCGGTTTCGACGAGTGCGAAGCCTGCCAGTAATTCGCCAGTAAGTCGCCAGTAAGTCGCCAGTAAGTCATTACCTGCCCTGATCCTCGCTGCGCCGCTCGCGCGGCGAGGACAGCGGCAAACCAAAGCATTCCACGGAGAACCACACCATGCTGAGCTGGGACGACGACGTTCAAGCCACCCCGCAGGCTGCCCCGCAGCCCGAGCCGAATCCCACCGCCACGCCTGCTGCCGCACGCTCTGTCGACCAGCACGGCGTGCTGCCGCCGGCCGCCACGCAGCCGGCCGGCACGGGTATCCTCGGCAACCTGCCGGCGTCCGACGCGCCGACGGACCGCCGCGTGAACGCCGCCGACAAGCGCGTCATCAATGGCTCGACCGACGTCAACCAGCTGGTGCCGTTCAAGTACAAGTGGGCCTGGGAAAAATACCTTGCCGGCTGCGCCAACCACTGGATGCCGCAGGAAATCAACATGTCGCGCGACATCGCGCTGTGGAAGGACCCGAACGGGCTGACCGAAGACGAGCGCCGCGTGATCAAGCGCAACCTCGGCTTCTTCGTGACCGCCGACTCGCTGGCCGCCAACAACATCGTGCTGGGCACCTACCGCCAGATCACCGCGCCGGAATGCCGCCAGTACCTGCTGCGCCAGGCCTTCGAAGAAGCGATCCACACGCACGCCTACCAGTACATCGTGGAGTCGCTCGGCCTCAATGAAGCCGAGATCTTCAATGCGTACCACGAAGTGCAGTCGATCCGCGACAAGGATGAGTTCCTGATCCCGTTCATCGACACGCTGACCGACCCGGCCTTCAAGACCGGCACGCCGGAGAACGACCAGAAGCTGCTCAAGTCGCTGATCGTGTTCGCCTGCATCATGGAAGGCCTGTTCTTCTACGTGGGCTTCACGCAGATCCTGGCCATGGGCCGCCAGAACAAGATGACCGGCGCCGCCGAGCAGTACCAGTACATCCTGCGCGACGAGTCCCTGCACTGCAACTTCGGCATCGACCTGATCAACCAGATCAAGCTCGAGAATCCGCACCTGTGGACCGCCGAGTTCAAGGAAGAGATCACCGCGCTGTTCAAGAAAGCCGTGGACCTCGAATACCGCTACGCCGAGGACACCATGCCGCGTGGCGTGCTGGGCCTGAACGCACCGATGTTCAAGGGCTACCTGCGCTTCATCTGCAACCGCCGCTGCCAGCAGATCGGCCTGGAGCAGCTGTTCCCGAACGAGGAAAACCCGTTCCCGTGGATGAGCGAGATGATCGACCTGAAGAAGGAACGCAACTTCTTCGAGACGCGCGTCATCGAGTATCAGACCGGTGGGGCGTTGTCCTGGGATTGAGCGTGGTGAATGCCGCCACGCAGAAAGAAAAGAGCTCCTTCGGGAGCTTTTTTCTTTGCGCTTGCATAAGCGATCAGCGATCAGCGATCGGCGGTGCGGGCCAGCATCAGCCCGCAATCCGCCTTAACGCCTCCTCGATCGCCCGCGTCTCGCTCGGTCGCACCAATCGCGCCACCTCCACGCCGTCGCGCATGAACACCAGCGTGGGCCATAGCTTGACCCGGAACGAGCGGCCGAGCGGCTTGCCGCTGCCGTCCTCGACCTTGATATGGGCAACCGCCGGATGGCTGGCCATGGCGCTGGCCAGGTGGGGCTGCGCCCGCATGCAGTAGCCGCACCAGGGCGCGCCGAACTCGATCACGGCCGGGCCTTTGATGGCGTCGATTTCGGCCCGGGCCGGCTCGCGCAGGTCATACACGTCGGTCATCGTCATAGGGAATCCTCTCGCCTGTCCAAATGGGCATGCACGGATTGTATGGCCGCGGCTGGCTGCAACGGATCCTGCCTTCAGGCCTGCGAGCCCTGCGGTATCTCGGGGGCCGCGGGCTTGCCCCAGCGCACCGTGGCCAACAGTGATGCCGCCACGATCAGCCCGCCGCCTGCCCACGCCGCAGCGGAGATGCGCTCTGCCAGCCACAGGCTGGCGAACAACGCGCCGAAGGCGGGCTCGCTGCCCATCAGCAGCGCTACCCGCGTGGGGCTGCTGCGCCGGATGGCGTAGTTCTGCGCAAAGAAGGCGAATAGCGTGCAGGCGGCGACCAGCCACAGCACGTAGCCCCAGAACGCGGGGTGGCCAGAGAACGACGGCAGGGGCTGCCATTGAGCGGGCACCAGCGCCAGTGCCACGCCCGCGCTGCCGACGGCGACCACGCCGGATTGCACCGCCGTCATCGTCAGCGCCGGCATGGACCGGCCTCGCACCAGCCGCTTGGTCGCGCAGACCATCAGCGCGCGCAGTACGGCGGCAGCAAGGATCAGTGCGTCGCCAAGGTTGAAGCCCAGTTCGCCGTGGCCCGCCAGCAGCCACGCGCCCAGCAGGGAGAGCGCCACCGCAGCCCATTCGATACGGCTTGGACGGCGCTTGAGCAGCAGCCACTCCGCCAGCGGCGTCAGCACCACGCACAGGCTGATCAGGAAGGCGGCGTTAGCGGCGCGCGTTAGCAGCACGCCGAAGGTTTCGCACAGGAAGATGCCGAGCAGCAGCACGCCGGTGCCCAGCACTCCGCGCAGGGTGGCGGGGTTGGTGCGGCGCAGCGCGGCCAGCGTGGGCGAGAGCACCACGAAGGTGATGCCAAAACGTAGCGTCAGCAGGCCGAGCACCGGGTAGAAGACCAGTGCGCTCTTGACGATGCCGTAGCTGCTGCCCCAGACCACGGCGACCGCGAGCAGCATCAGGTCGGACAGCAGTAACAGGTTTTTTGGCGCGGGCATGGTGGGCCTTGTGCATTCGGTCCTGCATTGTGCCGCTTTGCATCCACGGTGATAATCGGGTCGGAATGCAAAGCCTTTATGCCGCATATGCATTAATCCGCCTCTGCCCGCCGCGAGCCGCCTCATGAACCAAGCTGATCTCTTTGCCTTGCTGCCCGACATGGCGGTGTTCGCGCGCGTGGTCGACGCGGGCAATTTTTCTGTTGCCGCGCGCCAGCTTGGCAGCACACCGTCCACTGTCAGCCGCCAGATCAAGCGCCTGGAGGAGGCACTGGCCACGCGCTTGCTGGAGCGCTCGACCCGCAAGGTGCGCATGACGGAATCGGGCGCCGAGGTGTACCGCTATTGCCGCGACGTGGTGAGCGCCGCGGCGGGGGCGCTGGACGCCGCCGGCCATGTGGTGGGCCGGCCGCAGGGCAGGGTCAGCGTCAGCGCGCCGACCGCATTTGCCAAGACGGTGATCCATCCGCTGGTGCCGGCTTTCCTGCAGGCTTATCCGGACGTGGACCTGCAGTTGCTGTTTACCGACCACGAGGCCGATCCACTTGCGGACGACCTCGACCTGGTGATCCGGCTGACCGAGCACCCACCGCCCGGCCTTGCCGGGCGCCGCCTGGGCGCGGTGCGCTGGGTGCTGTGCGCCTCGCCCGCCTATCTGCGCGCGCGCGGCACGCCGGCGCAGCCGCGCGATCTCGCGCAGCACGATTGCCTGTACCTGGGGGAAACCGCAGACGATAACCGCTGGCGCTTGCGCCGCGACAGCGAGACGCAAACCGTGACGGTGAGCGGGCGCTATATCGCCAACCACGCTGGCGCGCGGCTGGAGGCGGCGCAGCAGGATCTTGGCATCGCCAGCCTGCCCGAGTTCACCGCGGCCCTTGCCTTGCAGGCCGGCGATCTGGTGCAGGTGTTGCCAGACTGGGAATTGCAGGCACGCGCCTACGTGGGGACGGTGTGGCTGCTCTACCCGCCCAACCGCTTCCTGCCGCCCAAGGTGCGGGCATTGATCGATTACCTGGCCGCGCACATCGGCGGCGCGGGCTGACTTGCCGCTCAGCGTGCGCCTGCCGGCCCCTGCTGCGAGCGCTGGTAGTCGCCCCGGGGATACGCCCACCAGCCTGGTGAAATCTCGCGTCAGGTGGGCTTGGTCGAAGTAGCCGGGCTCCACCATGTTCAAGCCATCGATGCGAAGCTGGCAGCAGAGCAGGGCGGCTGAGCGCCCGCCGCGCCTATAGCTCCAGCACGATCCGCTGGCATTTCGCGCGCGAGCAGCAGGCCATCATCTTGGTGTTGGCCTCGCGCTCCGCGCGCGTGAGCACCACGTCGCGGTGGTCGATTTCGCCGGCCAGCACGCGCACCTCGCAGGAGCCGCACAGGCCTTCCTCGCAATCGCTCTGCATGTCGATGTTGGCGGCGCGCAGCGCGGCCAGCAGCGTCTGGCCCGGGGCGACCGCGACGACGATGCCGGAGTCCTTCAGCTCGGCTTCGAACGCCTGCTCCTGGCCCGGATCCAGCGTGGCCAGCGTCGACTCGAAATGTTCGATGCGCAGCGCATCGCCGGGCCAGCCGGCGCACTGTTGCTGCAGTGCTGCCAGCATGCGCGCGGGGCCGCAGGCGTAGATCTGCGTATCCGCCTGGGGCTGCCCGAGCAGGCTGGCGAAGTCGTTGCGCCGGCCTTCATCCTTGACGTAGACATGCAGGCGGTCGCCGTGCAGTGCGATGAGCTCGTCGAGCAGCGCCATGGACGCACGCGAGCGCCCGCTGTAGTGCAAGGCGTAGTCCATGCCGAGCGCCTTGGCGCGTCGCGCCATGGCGCTGACGGGCGTGATGCCGATGCCCCCGGCGATCAGGATCAGCCTGCCCGCGGCCTCATCCAGCCGGAAATGGTTGCGTGGGCCGCGGATCTTCAGGCGGTCGCCGGCCTTGGCGCTGTCATGCACCCAAGCGGAGCCGCCACGGCCTTGCGCTTCGCGCAGCACGGCGATCTCCAGCGCACTGTTGTCGTCCGGGTCGCCGCAAAGGGAGTATTGCCGCGACAGTCCGGTGCCGCCGCATTCTACGTCGATGTGCGCGCCCGGCGCCCAGCGCGGCATCGGCTTGCCATCGGGCGACACCAGCCGCAGCCGGACAATGCCCTCGGCCGCCCGGGTCGCGCTGGCCACCACCACCGGCCGGCTGATTGCATGCCCCAAAGGCTCGCCAATGCGCACCGGCACTTGTACTTCCAGCAGCGCGGGGTTGGCGCGCTCGGGGTTTTGCTTCGGGTCCCATTCCACCCACATGTGCTCGGGCCCGCGGAACGAGGTGTTCGGCACGTAGCTGAATGACTGCTCTGCCAGGCGCATATGGGGCAGGCGCCGCGTGAGTTCCTCCAGGAAGACCTGCATCTCCATGCGCGCCAGGTTCTTGCCCATGCACTGGTGCGAGCCGTAGCCGAAGGTGAGCTGGTCGCTGGCGTTCTCGCGGCGGATGTCGAAGAGATCCGCATCGGCGAAGTGCCGCTCGTCGTGGTTGGCCGAGGACGTCACGATCAGCAGCTTGGCGCCGGCGGGAATGTCGACGCCGCCGACCTGCACGTCGCGCGTGGCCAGGCGCCGCCAGGCCGCCACCGAGCCGTTGTGCCGCAGGCATTCCTCTACCGCGTTCGGGATCAGGCCCGGGTCTTCGCAGATCTCCTGCCAGGCGCGTGGATGCTGCAGCAGCAGCTTCATGGCATTGGCCGTGGCGTTGGCCGTGGTTTCATGCGCGGCGACAATGCCGGCCATCATCATCGAGTGCAGGTAGGAGTCGGTGACGATCTCCGGATACTCCACCTGCTTGCGGATGCCATAGCGCATCCAGCCTGGGCCGGACGGGTCCTGCCGCATCTTGTCGAGGATCTTGCCCGCCAGTTGCCAGAAGTTGCCCACGGCATGCGCGACTTCGACCTGTTCCTCCGGCCTGGGCCGGCCCCAGGTATTGACGGTATGCGCGATGGAGTATTTGCGCAGCAGGTCCATGTCTTCCTCGGGCACGCCGAGAAAATGCAGCGCCACGGTCAGCGGCACCTCCCACAGCATCTG
This sequence comes from Cupriavidus basilensis, assembly GCF_000832305.1. Lineage (NCBI taxonomy): Bacteria > Pseudomonadati > Pseudomonadota > Betaproteobacteria > Burkholderiales > Burkholderiaceae > Cupriavidus > Cupriavidus basilensis. The sequence goes on along the minus strand of NZ_CP010536.1, from coordinate 3,857,332 downwards.
GTCGACCAGGTCGGCGCGGCCGTCGTCGACAAAGCGGTCGACATACTCGCGCGCCAGCTTGCGCACCATTGGCTCGTGATGCTTGAGTTCTTCGGGCGTAAACGGCGCCATCAGCACGCGGCGGCGCGGCATGTGCGCTGGCTCGTCTTCGTTGACCAGCGTGCGGTTCATCGCGTAGCCGTAGGACGCCAGCACGGCGTTGGCTTGCGGCCCTGTCGGCGTGATCTTCTCCAGCGCGATGGAGGGGCTGAAGGTGAGGTTGTCGCGAAAGATCGCCTTGATGTCGTCGTAGCGCGTCACCACCCAGTAGCCCAGCTTGGGGCTGTAGAAGACCGGCTCCTGCTCGCGCGCCCAGCGCACGTACTCGGGCGGGTCCTGCTGGTAGCCATCCTCGAAGGGATCGAAGCTGGCCGCGCCCGGGCTGACCGGGCAGCCGGTGGGCGAGCGCTGCGCCGTCAGCAAGCGATGGTCAACGGGACATCCCGAGGCGTGTGGATTGGGGGTGGCGTTGGCCATGCCTGTTGCTCCGTGTTCTCGTTTGCGAAGGGGCGGGTGCGGTGCGCCGCGGTTACTCCAGCGTGATCTTCAGGTCGCGGATCAGCTTGTGCCAGCGGGTGGTCTCGCTGCGCAGCAGTTCGGCGTATTGCCCGGGCGTGTTGCCGACCGGTTCCACGCCGAAGTCCACCAGCCGCTTGTTCACGGCCGGGTCCTTGATCGCGGCCACCACCTGCTTGTTCAGCGTGGCGACGATCTCCGGCGGCGTGGCGGCCGGCACCACCATGCCCACCAGCGCGGCGGCCTCCACGTTCTTGTAGCCTGCCTCGGCAAAAGTCGGCACGTCCGGCAACTGGGGCAGGCGGGTCGGGTTGGCCACGGCCAGCGCCTTGACCTTGCCGCCCTTGATGAAGCCCGCGCCCGCGGCCAGGTCGACCATCATGGCCGGGACCTGGCCGCCGGCCACGTCGGCCAGCGCGGGCGCCGCGCCGCGATAGGGCGCGTGGACCATGTTCAGCCCTGCCTCAACCTTGAGCAGTTCCATGGCGAGATGGTGCGGGCTCCCGGCACCGGCCGAGGCGTAGTCGATGCCGCCCGGCTTGGATTTGGCGCGGGCGACGAACTCCTGCACGGTGTTGACGCTCATGCCCGGACCCACCACCAGGATCATCGGAAAGCGGCCCAGCAAGGTGACTGGCGCCAGGTCCTTGACCGGGTTGTAGGAAAGCGTTTTGTACAGCGCCGGGTTGAACACCAGCGTGCCGTTGTCCGCCGACAGCACCGTGTAGCCGTCTGCCGGCGCGCGTGCGGTTTCCGCTGCGCCGATCGCGATATTGCCACCCGGCTTGTTGTCCACCAGCACGGGCTGGCCAAGCCGGGTCGAGAGGGCCTGGCCGATGGAGCGCGCCAGGAAGTCCGAGCCGCCGCCGGCTGCGTACGGCACGATCCAGCGCACCGGCTTGGCGGGGTAGGCCGGCTCGGCGGCAGCGGTGGCCGCCAGCATGGGGATGGCGGCCAGGCCAAGGCCCGCGGCGATGCATTTGCGTATTGTGATCATCTTGTCTCCTGTTCCCGTTTTGGGTGCCGGTCGAGGCGTGGCGCAGACCGGCATTTTTTATGCGTAAATGATATACGCATTGCGTAATATAACGATGCGGGTTAACGTGGGTTTGATGCCGCAGCGCCATGCACGGCACTAGAATCTCCGCCCATGAAGACAAGAATCGACCCAAGCGCCTCACGCATCTCAGGCGATCTCGCTGATCCCGCCGAAGCCGCCACGCCCGCTGAGCCGCCGGCGCGCGAGCGCCGCCAGCGCGTGCAGTCGGCGCAGACCGGCATGACGGTGCTCAAGGGCCTGGCCAACCTCGGCGGGCGCGCCAGCCTGACCGCGCTGGCTGCGCATATCGGCGAGAGCCCGGCCAAGGTGCACCGCTACCTGGCCAGCCTGATCGACGAGGGGCTGGTGGCGCAGGCGTCGGCATCGCAGCAGTATTTCCTGGGGGTGGAGGCCATGCTGATCGGCCTGGCAGCAATGCGGCAGGTCGATCCGATCCGGATCGCCGAGCCGTCGCTGGTCCGCCTGCGCGAGAGCCTGGACGTGACCTGCTTTGTGGCGGTGATGGGCAACAAGGGCCCGACCATCGTGCGCTTCGAGGAGCCGGGGCTGCCCGTGACGGTCAATGTGCGGGTGGGTTCGGTGATGCCGATGCTGTGGTCGGCCACGGGCCGCGCGCTGCTGGGCTTGCTCGACGAGCCGCGCGTGCGGGCGATGGCGGAAGAAGAACTCGCGGCGGCGCCGGCGGACCTGCGCGCGCAACTGGATCGCGATGACCCCATCGGCGTGCTGCGGCGCGAAGTGCAAGCCGCCGGGTGCGCGGTGGTGCGCGATACCAACCTGAAGGGCATCAGCGCCGTGGCGGCGCCGCTGTACGACTACACGGGCCGCATCTGCGCGGTGCTCACGGCGCTGGGCGCCACCGGCGGCTTCGATGCGTCGATGAATGGGCCCATCGCCGTGGCTGTGCGCCATGAGGCGCAGGTCGCCAGCGGGTTGCTGGGCTACGGCGCGGCGCCGCCGGGCGGCGGCGCCTGAATCCAGGTTGAACCGGCCTGGGCGGCCCGCTGACGCGCTGGCTTACAGCTTGCGTTCGCCGCCGAGCGCGGCGGTCAGGTCCGACAGCAGGTTGGCCAGTTCGCCGGCCATCATGGTGAAGTCGCCGTCGAAGCGTTCCTCGTCGTCGCGGGCGCTCGGGTCGGCCTGCTCCTTGATGACATCCAGCGGCGCCACGCGCTTGATGGTCAGCGACTCGGTGAGCACGAAGGACACACGGTCGTTCCAGGTCATCGCCAGGCGCGTGCAGCGCTTGCCGGCGGCAATGTGGCGGCGCAGGTCCTCGGCATCCAGCGGATGGCGCACATAACGCACCGTGGCCTTGCTCTCGGCGCTGGATTGCAGCTCCATTTCCTGGTCGAGGGTGAAGCCGGCCGGGGCCGTGTCGGTGGCCAGCCAGTCGGTCATGGCGGTGACCGGCGACTGGTTCACATGCAGGTTGTCCAGCGGCAGCGGGTCGATGGCCTTGAACAGCAGGCCGCGCACTTCATCGGCCTTGGCCGGGGCGGCGGCGTCGATGGCGAGCCAGCCGTTGACCGGGTCGATCCACACGCGGGTGTCGCGCCGGATGCTGAACGCGCGTGGCAGCAGTTCTTCGGTGACCTGCTCCTTGAGCTCGCGCATCTGCTTGCGGCCCGGCTTGAAGCCTTGCTGCTCTTCCAGTTCCACGGCGCGGGCCTTGGTGACCTGGTTGACCACGGTGGACGGCAGCAGCTTCTTTTCGGTGCGCATGGTCAGCAGCAACTGCTTGCCGACCTGGTGGACGAGCGCGCCGTTGTCACGCGGCGAGGCCCAGCCCTGGGTTTGCATCTCCAGGCTGGTGCCAGGGAAAAATGCGTGGCGCGCCAGGCATTCCTCGACCTCTTCGGCGGCGAGGGACCACGGTGCGGACAGACGGTGCAGCTGGAGATTCTTGAACCACATGTGAATTCGGCCAAAGGGACGGATTCTAGCCGGTTAGCGTGGCGCATGCGGTAACAATGCGTGAGGGAGTCTGGCCGGTGTGGCGGCGCCGTGGCAGCAGGGCCGGAAAAAGTCAGGGGCCGGGCTGCCTTCGCAACCCGGCCCCGCACACAGGCCGGCGCCAGGCCGGCACGCTGCGTGGTCTCAGATGTCGAGCTTGCTGATCTTCGAGCCTTCCAGGCTCACGCCGGCCATCAGGCCCGCGTTGGTGACCACGAAGCCAACGATGGGCTGCTGCGCGGTATTGGTGTCCAGGGTGCCATTGGCGCCAATCTTGGCCAGCGCCACGGTGGCGTCCACACCGGCGGTCCAGCCGCTGCTGGCAACGAACTTGTCGAGTGCTTCCTGGGTCATGAACATCAGGACGATGGCCTTGGATTGCGCACCGATCTGCCAGCCGACCGAGCCCGAGATGATGCGGTAATAGCCACGGTTGGCGCCGCCCACGCGCAGCGCGCCATCGCCATATTCGCCACCCACGACGAAGCCGGCCGAGAGGACGTTGGGGAAGACCAGGATGCCGCGCGCGCGGTTGGCGAGTTCGCGCGAACCCTTCGCCGTCTCGTACAGCTTGTTGAGCGTGCCATCCACGCCGCCATCGATCTCGCGGCGCTTGGCGGCCTTGTCGGTGGGCGCATTGGGTGTGGTCGTACACGCGCCCAGCAGGCCAGAACTTGCCACCACCAGTCCAGCCCCTACCGTCAGAAACGATCTGCGTTCCATGCTCACTCTCCTGATTGTTTTACCTCTCACTGCACCGGATACTCCGGAGCCACTCCACGCACCCTACAGGATAGGCGTAATCGGCACTTGCAGAAACTTGAAATCTCGCCGCATGCCGGATTTTGGGGTTTTTCCGAAAAGCCGGTGTACTCCCATCGTTTCTATAGAAATATACAAAGCATTCTCGCGAATGGCTGTAGGACGGAGGCTGCATTTTTGGAGCGCGGTGTCCTACAAGCACGGCCGCGTCGCAACAACCTGTTTCATCCGGGCAGGAACCCGGACATGCCAGATAAGTCCATGACATATGAAATCCGTTCTCCATCTCATCCCCCTCATCCCCGTCGCCTTGCTGGCAGCGGCTTGCGCTTCGCACGCGCCCGCCAATCCACAAGCCTCCGCCGAAGCCAACGAGCAATGGCAATCGCTGCGCGCGGCTTACACGACGTGCGCCAAGGATCAGGCCGATGCCGGCATGGCCAGCAGCGCCTCCGCGCAGGATCTCGCCAGGGTGGCGCTCAAGGCGTGCCGGCCCCGGCTCGATGCCATGCACGCGGCGTTTCGCGATTACCTGGATGCACAGATGGTGTCCTCGCATGGCCGCGACGGCGCGCGCCAGGCTGCTGACCGGGTGAGCCAGGATACCGAAGCCAAGACCCGCAACTACCTGGTCCGCTACGTCGAGCGCGAGCGCTATACCGCCAAGGCGCAATAACGCGGCGAGGCCTGCGCTTGCGTTCCGATTGCACTGCGGTTGCGCTGCGGTTGGGGGCTGCGGCACGGCTGTGGTGTAATGCGCGGGCACCGGCGCGCATTCCTGCCCGTACCTGCTCGCCAGGCCGTCGCACGCCACCTACCTGCCTCCACCTTATTGCGGTCCCTTCCCGATGACTCTTTCCCCCGAACGCTTGCAACTTGCCCATGAGCGTTTTCTCGCCGACAACCCCGAAGTGGTGGCGCTGCTCAAGGTCATCACCCCGCGCCACGCTCGCGCTGTCGGCATGAGCGTGGAAGCCTTCCAGCTCTCTGAGCTGGAGCGCGCCATTGGACGCGAAGCCAGGCTCCGGCGCCTCACCGTCGAGGAGCTGCTGCTGGTGTACCTGGGCGAGCGCGCGGCGCCGGCGCCGCGGCGCTAGCCGCGCGGCCCAGCGCTGGCCAGTTACGCCGCCAGGCCGGCCGGCTCCAGCGCATGCAGCTCTCCCAGCATGGTCGGGATCAGCTCGGACACCGTTGGGTGGATATGCATGGCGCGCTGGAGCACCGTGTACGGCGCGCACGCATACATCGCGTCGAGGATGCAATGGATCACCTCGTCGCCGCCCACGCCCAGCACCGCCGCGCCAAGGATCTCGCGGCTGTCGGCATCGACCAGGATCTTCATGAAGCCTTGCGTCTCGCCTTTTTCCACCGCGCGGCCAACCCGCGTCATCGGCCGCATGCCAACCAGCACATTGCGCCCGGACCGGCGCGCCTCGGCCTCGTTCATGCCCACGCGCCCCAGCGGCGGGTCGGTGTAGAGGGCATAGGCGGGGATGCGGTCGCCGAGCGTGCGGGGCGGCTCGCCGGATGCCGCGTCCAGCAGGTTGGCCGCGACGATCTCGAAATCGTTGTAGGCGGTATGGGTGAAGGCGCCGCGCCCGTTGCAGTCGCCCATGGCCCAGATGCCGGGCACATTGGTGCGCAACTGCTCGTCCACCTGGATGTAGCCACGCGCATCCACGGCGATGCCGGCGCGGTCCAGGCCAAGATCGTCGGTATTGGGCCGCCGTCCCACCGCCAGCAGCACGTGCGAGCCGACGATCTCGGGCGCGCCTTGCGCGCAATCCATCTTCACCACGACCTCGGCGCCGCGCTGTTCCAGCGCGATGCACTCGGCATCGAGGCGCAGCGCGATGCCCTCGGCGGCGAGGATGCCGCGCACGGCGTCGGACACATCGGGATCCTCCCGCTCGATCAGGCGCGGGCCGCGCTGCACGATGGTGACCTCGCTGCCGAAGCGGCGAAACATCTGGCCGAACTCCAGCCCGATATAACTGCCGCCCACTACCAGCAGGTGCCGCGGCAAGGTGTCCACGCGCATCATGCCGGCGTTGGTCAGGTAGTCCACCTGTTCGATCCCGGGCATCGGCGGCGCAGCGGCACGCCCGCCGACGTTGATGAAGATATTGCGAGCTCGCAGCAGGGTGTCGTTCACGCGCACAGTGTCCGGGCCCTCGAAGCGCGCGTGGCCGAGATGGACGGTGCCATGTTCCAGCATGCGCACCCACGTTTCCACGCCGTGCATGGACTTGCCGACGACGCCGTCCTTGCGCGCCTTGACGCGAGCCATATCCACCGTCACAGGCCCGGTGGGCACCACGCCGTACTCGGCGCCGCGCCGGGCCAGGTTAGCCGCGTAGGCGCTCGCCACCATGGTCTTGGTGGGGATGCAGCCAGTGTTGACGCAGGTCCCGCCGAACGACTGGCGCTCGATCACGGCCACCTTCTGGCCGGCCGCGCTCAGGCGCGCCGCCAGCGGGGGGCCGGCCTGGCCGGTGCCGATGATGATGGCGTCGTAGTCGAGTGTCATGGCGGGGGCTCCTGGGCATCACAACATCACAGCATCGCCAGCGGGTGCGGGCCGTCCGGTGGCTGGAAGGCCGCGTCCAGCTCGGCCAGTTGCTGCGCGGAGAGTCGCAGCGCGAGTGCGCCGTGGTTCTCGCGCAGGCGCTCGCGGTGGCTGGTCTTGGGAATCGCGATGACGCCCTGCTGCGCCAGCAGCCAGCCCAGCGCCGCCTGCACCGGGCTGATGCCATGTTTCTTGGCAAAGCCTGCAAGCCGGGGATTGCGCAGCAGCGTGGCTTGCTCGATCGGCGAGTAAGCCATCAACGGAACGCCATGCTCGCGCAGCCAGGGCAGCAAGTCCCACTCGATGCCGCGCCGCGTGAGGTTGTAGAGCAACTGGTTGGCCGCTACCTCCTTGCCGCCGGGCACGCGCCACAGAGCGCGCATATCGTCAAGGTCGAGGTTGCTGACGCCGAAGTACCGGATCTTGCCGGCCTTGCGCAGCGCCATGAAGGCCTCCATGGTCTCCGCCAACGGTACGCCCCCACGCCAGTGCAGCAGGTACAGGTCGAGGCGGTCGGTGCCCAGGCGGCGCAGGCTGCGTTCGCAGGCGGCCACCGCGCCGGTGCGCCCGGCGTTGTGCGGGTACACCTTGCTGACCAGGAAGACCTCGTCGCGCCGGCCGGCGATGGCTTCGCCGACCAGTTCCTCCGAGCGGCCATCGCCGTACATCTCGGCGGTGTCGATGAGCGTCAGGCCCAGGTCCAGCCCGAGACGCAGCGTGGCAAGTTCTTCCGCGCGCGCGGCCGGCTGATCGCCCATGTTCCAGGTGCCCATGCCGAGCGCGGCAACGCTTTCGCCGCCGGGCAGACTCACGGTTTTCATGCGGTGTTCCGGTGGGAAGTGCAGGGTGGAGCATCCGGCATGTGGCGCGCAAAGCGCACGCTCACGGCCGGCTACCCACTCACACTAGGTAAGGATGGCGCGATCCACAAGGCGCGGCGCGCGCCGCCGCGTTCAGGCCAGGCCGGTCACGTAGTAGACCGTGATCACGAAGAGCACGGCCAGCGTCTTGATGACGGTCACCGCGAAAATGTCGCGGTAGGACTCCCGGTGCGTCAGGCCCGTCACCGCCAGCAGGGTGATCACGGCGCCGTTGTGCGGCAGCGTATCCATGCCGCCGCTGGCCATGGACACCACACGGTGCAGCACCTCGAGCGGAATGCCGGCGGCCTGCGCGCCGTGGATGAACGTGTCCGACATGGCGGCCAGCGCGATGCTCATGCCGCCCGACGCCGAGCCGGTGATGCCCGCCAGCGTGCTGACAGACACGGCGGCATTGACCAGCGGGTTGGCGATGCTCTTGAGCGCATCGCTGACGACCAGGAAGCCGGGCAGCGCGGCGATCACGCCGCCGAAGCCATACTCCGAGGCCGTGTTCATGGCGGCCAGCAGCGCGCCGCCGATGGCACTCTTGCTGCCCTCGGCAAAGCGCTCACGCACCGCGCCGAACGCCGTTGCCACCACCACCACGATGCCCAGCAGCAGCGCCGCCTCCACCGCCCAGATCGCGGTCACCGTGGCGATCTGGGTCTCCACGGGCTTGGCCAGCCCGGGCAGCGACACGCTGTAGCTGCTGCCGTACCACTGCGGAATCATGCGCGTGAAGACGAAGTTGGCCACGCCCACCACCACCAGCGGCAGCAGCGCCAGTGCCGGATGCGGCAGGTGGCCGGTCTGGCTGCGCTCCGGCTCATTGCGCAACGCTGCGCCGTAGCCCTCGCCGCGTGCCATGGCCGCGCGGCGGCGCCACTCCAGGTAGCCCAGGCCCACCCCGATGATGAACAGCGAGCCGAGCAGGCCTAGCACCGGCGCTGCCCAGGTCGTGGTCTTGAAGAAGGTGGTGGGGATGATGTTCTGGATCTGCGGCGTGCCCGGCAGCGAGTCCATGGTGAACGAGAACGCGCCCAGCGCAATGGCGCCCGGCATCAGCCGCTTGGGGATATTGCTCTGCCGGTAAAGCTCCGCCGCGAACGGATAGACGGCGAACACCACCACGAACAGCGAGACGCCGCCATAGGTCAGCAGCGCGCAAACGGCGACGATCACCGCATTGGCACGCGAGCGGCCTATATAGCGGATGGCCGCAGCCACGATGGACTCCGAGAAACCCGACAGCTCGATTACCTTGCCGAACACGGCGCCCAGCAGGAAGACCGGGAAATACAGTTTGACGAAGCCGACCATCTTCTCCATGAAGATGCCGGAGAAGACCGGCGCCACGGCGGCGGGCTCGGTCAGCAGCACGGCGCCAAGCGCGGCCACCGGGGCGAACAGGATGACGCTGTAGCCGCGGTAGGCCGCAAACATCAAGAAGGCCAGGGCGGCCAGGACGATGAGGAAGGACATCGGTTCTCCTTGTGGTTCCTCCGCGCGCGCGGCGCTCGTGGCACCGTGCGCGGCAGATCAGGTGCCGACTTTGCCACAATTTGCTGCACTGCGACAATGTCCTGTCTCAAAGGCTCGCATTTCGCCGTCGTCCGTAGCCTGGGCTCAGCCGTGCTGGTAGCGGTATTCCTGGGACAGGCCACCGTAGCCGTAGGTGGCGGCGCGCGCATCCACCACGTGGATGTATGAAACCGGATGTACGTTGCCGATCAGCTCCGAGAGGGCCTCGAACACGGCCTTCAGGTACTGCGCTTTCTCGGCCTTGGTGTTGGTTTCGTCCGTTACGCTGATGTCGAGGTGAAAGGCGTTGCGGCCAAGCTCCGAGAGCGGCTCGCCGCCAATGATCCAGGCGTCGTGGTCGATGTACTGCACGGAAACGACGGTGACCTCCGGCTTCTTGCCGAGTACGCGCTGGGTCAGTTCGGCTACGGCGGCGGCGCTGCGGCGGGTCAGCGATGCATTGGGCTTGCCGGAAATCTGCAGGTTGATGTGGGGCATGACGGACTCCTTCATTCTTGCGGTTTCACTGGGTTGGCTGGGTTTGGCTCAGCGGGGAAGTGATGCCAGTCTAGGTGTTTGCCTTCCATCGGAAAAACGGGAATTTACGATACCATCCATCGTTAATGCCGAAATGAGATGGGGGCCCGCCATGCGCGTACTTGAACTCGACCAGCTACGCACGTTCGTGACCGTGGCGGACGCCGGCAGCCTGTCCGCCGCGGCGCCTCGGCTGTTCCTGTCGCAGTCCTCGGTCAGCGAGCAACTGCGCAAGCTGGAGGAGCGCGCCGGCGTGCCGCTGCTCACGCGCGGCAAGCAGGGCGCGGCGCCGACACCCGCCGGCACGCGCTTGCTCGAGCATGCGCGGCGCATCCTCGCGCTGTCCGAGCTGGCGCTGCAAGACCTGCGCGGCCACACGCTGGATGGCGAGTTGCGGCTCGCGGTGACGGACTACTTCCGACCGGGCGAGATTGCCGGCATGCTGCGCGGGCTGCGCGAGCGCTATCCCTACCTGCGGCTGCATGTACAGGTGACGAAAAGCAGCGTCATCGATGCGGGAATGCACACCGATGATTTCGATATCGGATTGTCGATGCGGTTGCCGGGCAAGGGGGGAGGCCAGCAGGCTGGCGCCAAGGGCGTGCGCGGCACCGTGCTGCGCCGCGAAGCGCTGGCCTGGGTCGCGGCGCAGGGCGAGGCGGAGCGCGTGAGCGGCCCGCTGCCGCTGGTGCTGCTGCCCGATACCTGCTCGCTGCATCAGTTCGTGGTGCAGACGCTGCGGCGACGGCGCCTGGACCACGTGATCGCCCATTCCGCCTCCGGCGTCGCTGGCCTGCATCTGGCGCTGGCTGCCGGGCTTGGCGTCTCGTGCCTGAACGAGTCGGCGATCGGGCCGGGCGTGGCGCGGATCGATGCCGCTACGCTGGCCAGGCTCAAGCTGCCGGCCCTGCCCACGGCGGAATTTTTCCTGCTGCCTGCACGGGCCGGGGAAGCGGCACTGGTCGGGAAGGTGAGGACAGCGCTGGCGGAGCAGTTCGCATAACCGCGCGGTGGATGGACTCGTCCCCTTTCAGGTTTCGGTCCACTGCCGCAGCAGGTTGTGGTAGCAACCCACCAGAGAGCGCCGCGCACCATCGTCGGCGCCGGTCTGGTTGAGTTTCTGGATCGCGTTGTCGAGGTCGAACAGCAGCGCGCGCTGCGCGTCGTCGCGCACCAGGCTCTGGATCCAGAAGAAGCTCGCCACGCGCGTGCCGCGCGTGATCGGTGTGACCTGGTGCAGGCTGGTGGCGGGATAGATCACCATGTCGCCGGCTTCCAGCTTGACGCTGTGGGTGCCGTAGGTGTCTTCCACCTGCAGCTCGCCGCCGTCATAGCTGGCGGGGTCGCTGAGGAAGAGCGTGGCCGAGACGTCGGTACGCAGCTTGCGGCCATTGTGCGGATGAATGCGCACGCTGCCGTCCACATGGGCGCCGAAGGTCATGCCCTCGCTGTAGCGGTTGAACATCGGCGGGTAGACGATATTGGGCAGCGCGGCGCTGATGAACAGCGGATTGCGCTCGAGCATGCCAAGGATCAGGTGCTGGCACTGCTGTGCCACTTCGGCGCGCTCGTCGATCTGCTGGTTGAACTTGACCGGCGCGCCGGAGTAGCCGGCCGATACGCGGCCATCCACCCAGGCCGTGCCGGCCTGGTCGAGATGCTGGCGCAGCACGGCAAGCTGCTCCGCGTTGAGTACCTTGGGAATGCAGACAAGCATGACGATCTCGACAGGGTTCGGCGCCAGCGCGCGGGAGGTTTCCGGCGCCGCCGCGTGACGTGGCATCGCGCCACTTTACCTCAGCTTACATACGGTAGATGAAGGACAGCATCGCGGTGCGGCCGGTGCCGGGCACCGAGCGTCCGCCGTCCGACTGGATCAGCGCATCGTAGTACTTCTTGTCGAACACGTTGAACAGGTTCAGGCGCACGTCGTACTTCGGCTGATGGTAGGCAATCATGCCGTCCCAGCGCACGTAGCCACCCACCTGCACGGTGTTGGTGTTGTTGGCGTAGCGCTGCGACATATAGAAGGCGCCGCCGCCCACTTCCCAGTCCTGCAACACGCGGTAGCTGGTCCATGCCGTCGCGGTGTGCTTGGGCGTATTGGTCGGGACCATGCCTTGGGTGCCGGCGGCGATGCCGTTGACGATCTCGCCGTCCAGGTAGGTGTATCCCGCGAAGACTTGCCACTTGCTGGTGATGCGGCCGGTCGCGCCGGCGCGGAAGCCGCGCACGCGGATCTTGCCGGCCAGCGAGTACGTGGTGGCGTCGATCTGGCTGCGGGCGTTGTCCTTGGTGATCTGGAACAGCGCCGAGTTCAGCGACAGGTCGCCGCCCAGCAGGTCCCACTTGCCGCCCACTTCATAGGACTTGTTCTTTTCCGGGTCCAGGTTCTGCTGGCCCACGGTGCCCACCAGCTGCTCCAGCGACGGGTTGAACGACGTGCCATACGACAGGTAGTAGGACTGCGCCTCGGTCGGCTGCCAGATGCCGCCCACGCGCACGCTGGTGAAGTTGACCGTCTGGCTGGCGCTGGGCAACACGGTGCTGCCCAGCGTATTGGACGAGTTGATGGAATTGGTGATGCTGGCAATGTACTTGTCGTAGCGCAGTCCGCCCACCAGCTTCCATTGCTTGCTGAACTCCACCGAGTCGTTGATGTAGGCCGCCAGCGTGTTGGCCGCCGCGCCCTGGCGGTTGCCGGTCGCGCTCGGCGCGGTGGCCGGCGAGTTGCTGTAGGTCGGGTTGACGACCGGCTCGCACGCCGCGTAGCCGCTGATGCCGGCCGCCGCGGTGGGGGTGGCGGCGGAGTTCAGCGGCACGCCGTTGCAGGTGCCGTTGCGGTAGTAGTTCTGGTTGTCATAGCCATCGTGGCCGATTTCGGCGCCCACCAGCACGGTGTGCTTGACCGGGCCGGTGTCGAACTTGGCGGTCAGCTCGGTCTGGTTGAAGATCGAGTAGTCGCGGATATGGCGGTCGTGGCTTTGCTGGCGCACGAACAGCGCATCCAGCGGCAGCGTGGTGGTGGTCAGCGGGGTGAAGCCCTTGGCGCTGACCGTGCCGACGGCGTTCGGCGCGGTTTCGCGCGCGTTGGTGTTGACGTAGTTGAACTGGGTCTGGTTGCGCAGGCGCAGGTTGGGCGAGAACTTGTGATCAACGGTGGCGCCCAGCGCGGCCACGTCCTGGATGGTGCGGTCGTCGTTGAAGCCATAGGCCGTCTTTCGGTCGACGTTGACCGGGTGTCCGTTGATGGCCGGCAGGCCGTAGTCGGGCTGGTCCTCGTTATGCTGCAGCAGCGCCGACAGCGTGATTTCGGTGGGGGTGCCGATGCCCAGGCGCCACGACGGCGCCAGGCCGAAGTCCTTCACCTTGGTCTGGTCGCGCGTACTAGCCGAGCCGTCCTGGGCCATTGCCGCGATCCGGAAGGCCGAGGTCTCGCCCGTGGGCGTGTTGTAGTCCGCGGTGGCGCGCACCAGGCCGTTGGTGGTGACCGAGCCGGTGACTTCGGTGGCAGCCTTGAGCGACGGCTTCTTGGTGACCTGGTTGATCACCCCCCCGGTGGAGCCACGCCCGAACAGCATCGATGAGGGGCCCATCAGTACTTCCACCGAATCCAGCGCGAAGACGTCGCGATAGTACTGGCCGCGATCACGGAAGCCATCCAGGTAGATGTCGGTGCGCGCGGAGAAACCGTTGAGGTTGATGTTGTTGCCGATCTGGCCACCCTCGGCGCCGCCGATGGTGATGCCCGGCACATTGCGCAGCGCATCCGCCAGCGAGGTGCCGCCCTGCGCGTCGATCAGCGCCTTGTTGACCACCGTGACCGATTGCGGGATGTCGCGCAGTTCCGCGGGCAGCTTGCTGATTGCGTTCTTTACCGCGTTGTAGTCGTCGTTGACGCTGCTGCCTTGCACCACCACCTCATGCAGCGTCGTCGTGGGCTGCGTCGCGGGGGCCGTGGCGGCCGTCTGGGCCAGGGCGGCAACGGGCGTGGCGAACAGCGCGAGCAGGGCAGTCGCGATCGGCGTGCGGCGATTCATGTCGTTTCTCGGTTCCGGTGCGGCCGCGGGCACGAGCCGGCCGACAGCGGCAAGAAGGTGCGCGCCTGGATCGGTTCGGCCAACGGCGGAAGACAATGGTGGTTGGGCGAGCCGGAATATAAATGCGAATGATTTGCGTTGCAATTCGCGTTGTCTTTTTATCACAGACATTGTGATGCCATTTCTAATGTTCTAATCTAGAAATATTTGTTGGCATTCGTGAATTCTGTTGCGCATATTTCCCGTTAAAAGATGCGTATTAGACACATTTATAAAATGAAACGGGCCCGTACGTAACGAGCCCGATACAGACATTCACCGCCCTTGTCGTCGGGACGGCCGAAAATATTTCTTATTCCGCCGTCATGTTGGCGTTCTTTGCGATACGGCCAAGGCGCTCGCGCTCCGACTTGATGAAGGCAATGAAGCTCTCCTGCGTGCCGCCGGCGGGTTCGATGCCGTTCGGAATCAGGCGGTCGCGCGTTTCCTGCGTCTGCATGGCGGCGCTCATTTCGGCGTTCATCTTCTTGAGGATGGCGGGGTCGGTGCCCTTGGGTGCGAACACGCCTGCCCAGTGGCCGATGCGCACGTCCGGCATGCCCTGCTCGGCCGTGGTCGCGATGTTCGGCGCCGCGCTCATGCGCTTGTCCCAGGTGGCGCCCAGCGCCTTGAGCTTGCCGGCCTTGATGTTGGGCAGCACTACCACGCTGGCCTCGGAGGTCGCGGTGACCTGGTTGCCGATCACCGCGGTGATGCTCTCGGAGCCGCTCTTGTAGGGCACCACGGTCAGCACCGCGCCTTTCTCCTTGAGCATCTCTTCGACAAAGTGCGGCGTGCTGCCACTGCCGGCGGTGGCGAAGTTGGCGCCCGAAGCCTGTTTCTTGGAATACTCGACCAGTTCCTTCAGGTTGTTCACCGGCAGGGACGGCGAGACCACGATCACGGATGGGCTCACGGCGACCAGCGAGACCGGCACCAGGTCGTCGGCCGCGTAGGGCATCTTGGCGCGGATCAGGCTGTTGGTGACCGTGCCTACGGCGCCGATCAGGAAGGTGTAGCCATCCGGCTTGGCCTTGGCCACGTAGTCCGCACCCACCACGCCGCCAGCGCCCGGGCGGTTCTCGATCATCACGGTCTGGCCCAGGCGCTTGCCAACCGCGTCGGCGGCGGCGCGCGCCACCAGGTCATTGGCGCCGCCGGCGGTAAATGGCACGACGAACTTGATCACGTGGGTCGGCCAGGCATCGGCAGCCTGCGCGGGCATGGCGAAGGCGGCGGTGAACAGGGCGGGAACGGCGAGGGCCAGCGCGCGGCTGGTGGCGGGGATACGCATGGTTGTCTCCATTGGCTGTTTTGGGTGCACGGGTGCATGGGGGCACAGGTGCTAGGTGCTCGGATGCTGCTGCGACGGATCATAACCAGCGAACCTGTCAATTCGCTGAACCCGCATGCGCTCCGTTACTGGCTTTCCGCGCTCTGCTGTGCCAGCCAGTTGCGGAACGTGCGCGCTGCCGCGGCCTCCGCGCGGTCTTGCGGCCACACCGCGTAGTAGCCACCGCCCAGGCTCGCGCTCGCCTCGCAGGCGCGCACCAGCAGCCCTTCCTGCAGGCAGCGGTCGATCATGTGACGCCATGCCAGGACGATGCCCTGGCCTTCAATGGCGAGCTGCAGCAGGATCGGATACTGGTTGGCCACCAGTTTGTGCGGTGGCCGCGCGTCCGCCAGCCCGTTGTGCGCCAGCCAGGTCTGCCACGACATCCATTGGCGCTGCCCGTCTTCCAGCATCAGCAAGGTCTCGCCGGGGAGGTCCGCTGGCGCCAGCCGGCGGCCGGCCAGGTAGCGCGGCGCGCAGACGGGAAACACGTCCTCGTCGTAAAGCCGGCGCGATGCCAGTCCCGCCGGCGGCCCCTCGCGCAGGTAATACATGCCCACGTCGAACTCGGCGGGCGAGAGCGAGGCCAGGCTGTCGTTGACCAGCA
The DNA here is from genome assembly GCF_000832305.1 of Cupriavidus basilensis. NCBI lineage: Bacteria > Pseudomonadati > Pseudomonadota > Betaproteobacteria > Burkholderiales > Burkholderiaceae > Cupriavidus > Cupriavidus basilensis. Next base: position 3,841,490 of record NZ_CP010536.1, on the reverse strand, counting down.
GGCGCAGGTGGATGTCGGGGTGCGCGGTGCGAAAGGCCGCCAGCCTGGGCGTGAGCCAGAGCACCGCCACGCCGCAGGAGCAGGCCACCGTCAGCTCGGCATGGCCCTTGCGCTTCATCACATCCTCGGTCGCTTCGGCGCAGGCCGACAGCAGGCGCTGCACCTCTTCGGCATAAGCCTGGCCGCTTACCGTCAGGCGCAGTGCGCGCGGCTCGCGGATGAAGAGCTTCTTGCCGAGGAAGTGTTCGAGCTGCGCCACCTGGCGGCTGATGGCGCTCTGCGTCAGGTGAAGTTCGCTGGCGGCGCGGGTGAAGCTGCCATGCCGCATGGCCGACTCGAAGGCGACCAGGCAGGGCAGGGGCGGAAGGGGGGAGATGCGCATGGCGGCGAATGGAACGGTTTAGCCGTCATGATAGTCCGCGGGCACTGTCCGCCCGCGTTTGCCTCGTTTGCCGCGTTTGACTTCAGCCCGGCTGGCGATGCAGCCTGCCCGCCTGCATCACCATCGCCAGGTGCTTGCCCTGGCCGCCGAGCAGGCCGATGTCGGCCAGCGGGTTGCCATCGACCGCGATCAGGTCGGCCAGCGCGCCGGCGCGCACGGTGCCGAGCTCGCCTTCGCGCTGCAGGATCGCGGCGGCGATCGAAGTGGCGCTGCGGATCGCCTCCAGGTTGCCGAGCAGCTCTGCGCGGATGCGGAACTCTTCCGACTGGTCCTGGTGCATCTCTCCCAGCAGGTCGGAGCCAAAGCCCATCGGCACGCCGGCGTCCGCATAGATGGCGAGGGAGTCGCGGCCGGCCTGGCGCACGGTTTCGATCTTGGCCACCGATTCCGCCGGCAAGCCCAGGCGCGCGCCGTCGCGCGCGAGCGCATCGTAGGTGACCAGGGTAGGCACCACGAACGCGCCATGCTCGCGCATCACGCGCGCGGCGGCGCGGTCGACCAGGTTGCCGTGCTCGATGGTGCGCACGCCGCAGCGCACCGCGCGCGCGATGGCGCGGCCTGTATAGGCGTGCGCCATCACATACGTCTGGGCCGCTTCGGCCTCGGCCACGATGGCGCGGATCTCGTCTTCACTGTATTGCGTGTTGCCGATCGGGTCGGTGGGCGACGCCACGCCGCCGGATGCCATGATCTTGATCTGCGTGGCGCCCTTCTGGATCTCTTCGCGCACCGCCAGGCGCACCGCATCCACACCATCGGCCACACGGGCGATGGCGCCGGCACGGAAGGCGCACGAGCATGGCTCCAGCACATCGGCGCGCGCTCGGAAGTCGCCGTGCCCGCCGGTTTGCGACAGTGCTTTGCCCGACGGGAAGATGCGCGGGCCCGGCACCAGGCCGGTTTCGATGGCCTGCGACAGGCCCCAGTCGGCGCCGCCCGCATCGCGCACGGTGGTGAAGCCGCGCTCGAGCATGGCTTTCATGATCGGTACGGCGCGCAACGCCACCAGTACATTAGGCTGCACCGCATTCAGGCCGAGGTTGGCCAGCGACGCCAGCACGTGCACGTGACAGTCGATCAGTCCGGGCATCACGGTCTTGCCGCAGAGGTCGATCACCTGCGCGCTGGGCGCGTGGATCGGCGTAGCCGAAACGTCGGCGATGCGCTCGCCTTCGATCAGCACATCGTGGCGTTGCAGAAGGCTGCCATGGGCAGGGTCGAGGACGTTGCCGCCCTTGAGTAGGATCTGTTTCATGCGCGGGACGGTCATTAGACGGGTTGAGTGGCTCGGGTAGCCTGCGCCGGGCGCAGGTAGGCGGGCTCGCGCACCAGGCGTGTGCCAGCCAGGCTGATGGCGGCGGCGAACATCACGTAGAACGCAGGCGCCATGGCGCTGCCCGTGCTGGCGATCAGCCAGGTGATGATGAACGACGCGAAGCCGCCGAAGATGGTGACCGCCAGGTTGTAGGCCACCGACAATCCGGTCGACAGCACCTTGGCCGGGAAGAGCTCGGAGAACGCCGCCAGGATCGGGCCGGTGTAGGTGGCGATCAAGATACCGAACACCAGTTGGAAGACCACCAGCGAAGCCAGCCCCGGGGCCTGGTTGATGTAGGCGAACATCGGGTAAGCCAGCACCAGGATCAGCAGCGCGGAACCCGATAGCAGCACGCGGCGCCCGATGCGATCGGCCAGCAGCCCGACCAGCGGCGAACACACCATGATCGCCAGGCCGCCCACCATGCCGGCGATGAAGCCAGTCGACTGCGGCACATGGAGCACTTTGACCGAGTACGTCGGCATATAGAACAGCAACACATAGGTGCAGACAGTCCACAAGATCACCATCGAGAAACTGGCCGCGGTCTGGCGCGGGTAGTCGCGCAGCACTTCGGTCAGCGGCGAGTCCGACTTGTCGGTGGCATCGCGGAAGGTCGGCGTCTCGTCGAGGTGATGGCGGATGTAGTAGCCCACCGGCCCGATCACGATCCCGAGCAGGAATGGCAGGCGCCAGCCCCAGCTATTGAGCGCCTCGGTGCTCAGCGCGGAGGTGACGAAGGTACCGACCGCGGCGCCCAGCAGCACGGCCACGCCGATGCTCGCCTGGATCCAGCTGGAGTAGTAGGCGCGGCGCTCCACCGGTGCGTACTCGGTCAGGAAGGCGGTGGCGCCGCCCATTTCGCCGCCGGCGGAGAAGCCCTGTAGCAGCCGTGCCACCACGATCAGCAGTGGTGCGACGACACCGATCTGACCATAGGTGGGCGCCAGGCCGATCATGGTGGTGCCCAGCGCCATCAGCAGGATGGTCAGCGACAGCGCTGCCTTGCGGCCTACGCGGTCGGCGTATACCCCGAGGATGATGCCGCCGACCGGCCGCATGAAGAATCCCACGCCAAACGTGGCAACCGCGAGCAGCAGTGAAGACAGGTCGTTGCCGGTGGGAAAGAAGAGCTTCGCGATGATGACGGCGAAGAAGCTATAGACGGTGAAGTCGAACCACTCGAGACCGTTGCCGATCACGGTGGCGACGATGGCGTGGCGGCGTTGCGCGCCGCTGACGCTTGGTGGCTTCGATGGCGCTTCTGGGTGGGCGCTTGCGTGCATGACATCCTCCTGGGTTGGCGGGCCCGGTGCGCGCACCGCGTCGATGCCGGGTCGGCGTGGCAGCGCCGCCCGGTGCGGTCGGGGATCCATCGGCGCACGGCAGGTAGTCCGATGGTAGGAGCAGCGCCGCCGTGCCGAAAACGAATTCTGCGCATGTCGTCATGCGGGCAGCGCATGGCAGGCGACGGGCCGCAAGCCGCGCAAGGGAGCGCGGGCGGCATGGGTGGGGCGTGCGGGGGAGGATGTGGCGGAGGTGGCGCGGCGGCGATGCGCGCAGGCAAGCTGGCGATGATGCCGGTGCCGTCGGTGGCACCGGCATCGCCAGTCGTGGCAGGCTAGCGTTCGCGCTCCCAGGTCTGGGTGCGGCCCAGCAGGCTGATGCCGATGAAGCCGCGCACGTTGAGTTTCTTTCCATCGTCCGCCAGCGACATCTTGGTCTTGTAGAGCTTGCCGCTTTCGGGGTCGAGGATCTCGCCGCCGCTCCACTCGTTGTCGCCGGTCTTGCGCAGGCCGGTGATGATGGTCATCCCCATGATGGGCTGGTCGCGGCGCGCGTCGGTGCACTTGTCGCACACCTTGATCTTGCCGTCGTTCTCGGTAAAGCTCTTGACCAGCTTGCCGCTATAGACGCCGTTCTGTTCGCTGATCTCCACCAGGCCGCGCGGCTTGCCGGTGGCGTCGTCGATGGTCTTCCATGCGCCGGTGGGGGTGGCCTGGGCCAGCGCAGCGGCGCTACCCAGCAACGCGCCGGCGAGCACGGCGGTGCGTGCCGCGACGGCGGCGGCGCGTGCGACGCAGCGGGGGGCAGTAAAGTGCATCGGGATCTCCTCTTCGAGTTGGTGCGCGCCATGATGCCAGCACAGGGCCAACCCGGCGGCGCGCGTACGCCAATCTACTGGCGATGCGCTCGTGCTGCAATCGCCAGCCCGCCTTTGCATACGCACCAAAGCCCCCCCGGCATCTGCCGCAGACCGGCCTGGCGTCTGGAAGCAGGCGGATTTTGTCATGCAGCAAATTGTCCGCTGCCCGGCACTCGAAGCAATCCTCTAGCGGTACGTTTCAAGCAGGGGCGCCACGGCGCGCTTGCTGCCGCAGGGGTGCCGGCGCGTGCGGCCATCCACGCTCGCGTTCCTTGCGCGCACCGGCGACCTGCTCCATTCGCAGTAGTCCATTTGGATGGTGCGCGAGCCGATGCCTCGCCACGCGAACTGCTGGCCTGGTCGACGCGCGAAGTCATCCGCTGTCGGATGCATGCCGACACCGCCGTGAGATCACCGGCGAGATCATCGGCGAGATCACCAGCGACAGCACCTGCGAAGCGAGATTCGGAAGGGTGTCTCACGTGTCAATGACGCTCGCGCGATGCGCGTGCGAGATGGTGATCCACATCGTTCGAGCATCGTTGGAGAGCGCGCGTCGCGGTGACGATTCTCAAACCGTTGCGTCGGCGCATCACTGCGCGCGCTGCGCGTGAGCGTGCATGCCGAGTTGAGGCGACGCGCACTGTGCGCGCCGCGCGCTGCGTTGCGGATGCGCGTCTTCGCGGTAGCGCTGCCGATGTCCTCGCAGCGCTCGATCGCATCCGGGCATCACGCGTCCCAGCGCTCGCGCAACGCGTGCCGACGGTTGTTGCGCAGAACTTTTCTGCTTCCCTAAAAGCCTTTGTGCATGCGGGTTTCCGGCTTTACACAATGAGCGGGAATCGGCATTGCCAAAAGGCATGGGAGTCGCGCCCGCTGCGATGCGCGCGCCGAAAATCCGGAGCACGCCAGCGACGTCTTCACGCTCGCGCGATGCCGTGTCGAAGGGGCATCGCGCATGCTCGAGAGCAGCGTCGCGAGGGTGCGAGAGACGCGATGAGAGCGCAGCGCGCGCAAGCAAAGACGAGGTCAGCGCGGCGCAACGACGAAGACGATGAAGTTGTCATGCTCGCACGCAAGTTTTTTTGCACTTTTTTCTTAACATCGCCCAACAAACGAATTATGATTCGCCTTGACAAGAGTCTCACTTCATTGCATGGCTGCATGGTAGGCAAGACAGCAAGATGCAACGATGAGGTTGGACGTGATGCGCAACGATGAGCGCCACCCACTTCGATGCAATGAAACAGGTAGCTCAGGAGCACTAGAACTTTGACGCAGACCAAGCCGTACTGGTTTTCTAAAACGCGTGCAGTCTCCTTTGGCCCAGTAACGGGATGGGCGAACTACCCCCGAAAAAATGCCGTACGTGGTGTGCGTGGCTTGGCCCGCATCACGGATATGCCGGCCGATATCTCTCTTTTCATGTCGCGCGCCGATCCGGCGGATGGCGCGGGCAGATCGAATATTCCAGGGCGCGGCAAGCGTCAGAAGCCCGGCTGCGGGCTCCGCTTGGCCACATTCGCACCGCGCGCCGCGGTGCCCCTGCCACCGAATTCATTAGCGTGCGGCCACAACGCGCGCCGTGCGCCGATGAATCGCTCGCTCGATTGGGGTCGCATTGCTGTATCGCGCCTCGGGTCGGTCGGGTCGCCAACTTAGGTCATTCGATATTCACTCTCTAGTGAAGGAGTTATCCATGGCAACGACTGCAAAGAAGAAACCGGCGGCTAAGAAGGTCGCCGCCAAGCCGGCCGCCAAGAAGGCAGCCGCCCCGGCCAAGAAAGCCGCTGTGAAGAAGGTCGCCGCCAAGAAGGCAGCACCGGCCAAGAAAGCTGCACCGGCCAAGAAGGCTGCAGTGAAGAAGGTCGCCGCCAAGAAGGTCGTAGCGAAGAAGGCAGCCGCACCGGCGAAGAAGGCCGCAGCCAAGAAGGTTGTAGCCAAGAAGGCCGCACCGGCCAAGAAAGCTGCTGCCAAGAAGGTTGTAGCGAAGAAGGCCGCACCGGCCAAGAAGGTCGCCGCCAAGAAGGCCGCACCGGCCAAGAAGGCTGCACCGGCTGCCAAGAAGGCCGCGCCCGCCAAGAAGGCTGCTGCTGCCAAGAAGGCCGCACCGGCCAAGAAGGCGCCTGCTGCCAAGAAGGCACCGGCCAAGAAGGCTGCTGCCAAGAAGGCCGCGCCTGCCAAGCCTGCCGCTGCACCTGCTGTTGCACCCGCTGCAGCTGCCAAGACCGCGCTGAACCCGGCTGCGGCATGGCCTTTCCCCACGGGCACCCGTCCGTAAGCGTGCCGGCAACGGCTACCGCCGGGAAATGCCAAGGCACGCAGGGCGTGCCGCACTGACCGGATACCGCGTATCCGGTCGGCAAGACGCTAGTCTTGCCGACCCGCCGATGGTGCAAGCCCGGCGGGTTTTTTCATGGGCGATCGAAAAACGGCAAGCGCGGAGCGGGGCGCGGGACATGAGAACCCGGCCCGGCAACGCCGCAAAGAAAAAGCGCTGCTCCGGTGAGGGAGGCAGCGCTTTGCGGGGATCGCATGCGGCGTGTGCAGGGCGGTCCCGCAGACCGCTCCAGAACGTGCCAGGAGCCATCGAACGGTGGGGTGGCAACCTCTTGGTTGCGCCCCCGCTGCGCGGCCACCCAGGGCCGCCCTATGCCGTCCCGCGTACTGCTTTTAGAGGCCATTTCAAAAAGATTCTGGCATCGTTGCGCGGCCTTGCCGTACCAGTTGTACTGTCTGCGGCCGCGCGCCTAGCCAGAACCGCTTCGCTTCATTTTGAAACAGCCTCTTAGTGCGTGACGCGGGTCGTGCCGCCCGAGGATAGCAAGCGCACGCGCTCGCCCGGACGGAAGGCTTCGTCGGCGTCCTGGACGATGGCGCGCATATCGCCGTTGTCCAGGCGCACGGTGATTTCCAGGCCACGGCGCTGGCTGATCTTGTTCTCGGCCATGCTGCCAGCGATGCCGCCGAGCACGGCGCCCAGCACGCCGGCCGCCACCGAGCCGCCGCCGCTGCCGATGGTGCTGCCCGCGGCGATGCCGCCGATGGCGCCACCGGCGATGGTGCCGGCGCCGGTCTGGTCGCCCTGGATCAGTATCTCGCGAACCGTCTCGACCACGCCGTAGCGCAAGGTCTGCTCGCGCTGCGCCTGGCCCGGCGTATAGATGCTGGCGGAATTCGACTGCGCAGCGCAGCCAGCCACCAGGGTGGCTGCGGCGGCGAGCGCGATGGCGCTGGTGCGAAACAGGGTGTGCATAGGATCAATCCCGAAAAAGGTGTTACTCGTAGCGGTAGCCAAAAGCGGACTGGAAGCGTTCACCGATTTCGTCGCGCGACGGCTTATGGTTCTGCGGACCCTGGTGCGCGATCTTGATGGAGCCCATCAGGCTGGCAAGCCGGCCCGTTGTTTCCCAGTCGAAGCCCTGTTCGATGCCATAAAGCAGGCCGCCGCGGAAGGCATCGCCGCAGCCCGTCGGATCGACGACGCGATCCGCTTTCACGGAGGCGATATTGTACTTCTGCTTGTCGGCGAAGACGGTGGCGCCCTTTTCGCCGTGAGTCACGATGAACGCCTTGACCTGCGCGGCGACTTCATCGCTGGTCCAGCCGGTACGCGACAGCAGAACCTGGGCTTCATAGTCATTGACCGTCACGTAGCTGGCGAGTTCAACGAACTGGCGCAGATCGTCGCCGTTGAACAGCGGCATGGCCTGGCCCAGGTCGAAGATGAACGGCACGCCGGCGTCGGCGAACTGGCGCGCGTGGTGCAGCATGCCTTCGCGGCTGTCGGGGGCGACGATGCCCAGGCCCGGCGCGTTGCTGCCGCCAAGCGCGTCCTGTACCTGCGAGAGCTGCGACTGGTTCATCGCGCCGGGGTGGAACGCCGTGATCTGGTTGTTCTCCAGATCGGTCGTGATCATTGCTTGCGCCGTGAAGGTGTCGGGCAGGGTGCGGATGTGCTCGGTGCTGATATCGAGCGCGCGCAGGTGTTGCAGGTAGGGCTCGGCGTCCACGCCGACGGTGGCCATGACCAGCGGGTCGCCGCCAAGCAGCTTCAGCGTGTAGGCGATATTGCCGGCGCAGCCGCCGAACTCGCGGCGCATGGACGGGACCAGGAAGGACACGTTCAGCATGTGGATCTGGTCGGGCAGGATATGTTCGCGGAAATGTCCCTCGAACGTCATGATGGTGTCGTAGGCAACGGAGCCACAGATCAGGCTGGACATGCTCTCTCCAATTCTCGTAATGCGGGCTGACGGGGCCACCGGGTCATGCCGGTGCCCCTGAATGCAAAAACGGCCACCCGTTTTGCCGGGTGGCCGAGCCTGGCAGGTGGCGCGCTTACTTCAGTGCGGCCAGTGCGGCGTCGTAGTTCGGCTCGTTCTTGATTTCCGAGACCAGTTCGCTGTACTTCACGGTGTCGTTCTCATCGAGCACCACCACGGCGCGCGCGGTCACGCCGGCCAGCGGGCCGGTCTTGATGTCCACGCCGTAGTTGCCCTTGAAGTCGGCGCCGCGCATCAGCGACAGCGGCACCACGTTGGCCAGGCCTTCAGCGGTGCAGAAGCGGCCCATGGCGAACGGCAGGTCGGCCGAGACGGTCAGCACGACGGTGTTGGCCAGGCCGCTGGCGGCTTCGTTGAACTTGCGGGCCGAAGCCTGGCACACCGGGGTGTCCAGGCTGGGGACGATATTGAGCACCTTGCGCTTGCCGGCGAAGTCGGCCAGCGTGACGTCCTTCAGGTCCTTGCCGACCAGCGAGAATGCGGGGGCCTTGTCGCCGGCTTGCGGAAACTTGCCGCCGACTTCGATGGCGTTGCCGCCGAGGGTGACGTTGCTCATATGTGCTCCTGTGTGAAATGCGGGCTCGCAAATCGGGGGCGCTAGGGATTAGCGGCGAGCCCAGATGGAATTCAGGGATAGAAGATCAGCACGCGGTAGTTTGCCGCCGCCTGCTGCGACCGGAATCGTACCCGAACCGGCAGCTCCGTGCCTGCCCGCAGGCCATGCCTGGCAAAGGCCTGCTGCTCGGATTCGAGATAGTCGGCGGGTTGCAGCACACGGCGCAGCAGGAGCTGGTCCTGGAGGTCCGTCATGACCAGTTCGATGGCGGGCAGCGCCACGGTGGCGCGGCCTTGGTTACGCAGCGTCACGGCGAGCAGGTAGGCGTCGGATTCGTCATCCTGCTTTTGCAGCAGCGAGCTCTCGATGCGCAAGGCATCAATGTCGCGCCACGGCGCCACCTCGCAACCCAGCGGCGCGCAGGCCGCCTCGAAGGCGGGCCGCAATACGGGGAAGCGGCCGGACAGCTGGCTGCGCGCCAGGTAGGTGCCTTGCAGCAGTCCCGCGATCACCAGGAACCCGGTTGCCAGCTTTTGCAGCATGCGCTTGCGCCTGGCCGGGCCAGGATCGCGCTCACGCGCGTGGCGCAGGAAGTCGGGCGCGAAGGACGGGGTGGCGGGCGTGTCGCTGCGCATCCACGGCCGCTCGGCCTGTTCGCGTGAGGCCGCTTCGGGAATCTCGGGGAGATCGTCCTGCGCTTCGGCGCGCAGATAGCCGCTTGCGCTCGGGATGGCCGCTGCGTCGGCCTCGGTGTTGGCGGCGGCACGCGTGGCGGATGCTTCGTTCGCCGCTTCCGCCGCTTCCGCCGTGTCGGTGGCGTTTTCCGTATCGGCGATGTCAGCGGTGTGCGTGGCATCGCCGTCGCCTAGCGTGCTGGGGTCGAGTTGCGGCCAGGGTGCTGCTTCTGGCGCGGGGGCGGGTGCTTCGCTTGCCTGCGGTGCGTCCGCCCCCGCCTCTGCCTCTACCTCGGCAGCGGCGCTAAGGCCAGCTTCCTCGCTCTCGACGATGCCGGGTACGAACACCGCGCAAGGCTCGTCCTCGTGAGCGTCGGCGGCGCCGGTTTCCGGCTCCGCCCGATGGTTGCTGGCCTGCACGGCCTCGTCGGCTTCCGCCTGCGTCTGGTACAGCATGACGGTGGGCGCGTCAAGCGCCGGCACGTCATAGCCAGGGTCGTAACCTGGGTCGAAGGGCACGGCGGTGGGGCGGCTGTCGTCGGCGTCGTGTTGGGCAGACGTGTCGAAGTGCGGTGCTTCATGCGGCACGGCGGTGGCTTCGGCCGGGTGCGCTTCCGTGTCCGGTGGCGCCACGGCATGTGCCCGCTTGCGCGGGGCGCGCTGTGCGCGGGCAGCCTTGTGTGTTTCTTCGTGCGCGTGCTCGGCGGGCGCCTCCTGTGCAGGGGGCGTGGCGGGGGCAGGGGCGGCAATGTCTTCCCCCGGCTGCGCGATGGTCCCGGGGCCGGCTGCCGGCTCTGGCGCCGGCAACTCGATCAGGTGCTCGCGTGCATCGAAGACGGTGTCGCACTGGCCGCAGCGGACCAGCCCCTGGCGCAGCCGCAACTGGTCCGCCACCAGCCGAAAGGCAGTGCGACAGGCCGGGCAACGCGTGACGAGCTTGGCTGCGGCCATGGGCTTGGCTCAGCGCTGGGTGCCGGGGCCTTCACCGCGGGTCCCATGCAGGCAGACCCAGCCTTCCTCGCTGCGCCAGACCGACATGGGCAACCAGGGCGCGTAGGCTGCGGCGACTTCGTCGGCCTGCCGCTCCAGCACGCCCGACAGCACCAGCCGGCCGCCGGGGCGAACCCGCGCGCTCAGCATGGCCGCCATCAGCTTCAGCGGGTTGGACAGGATGTTGGCGACGACGAGGTCGTAGCTGGCCTCAGAGACGGTTTCCGGCAGCGCAAAGGTAGCCTCCACGCGATTGCGTTCGGCGTTATAGCGCGAGGCTTCCACCGCGTTGGGGTCGATATCGATGCCGAGCGTGTCGCCGGCGCCCAGCTTGCGCGCCACGATGGCGAGGATGCCCGAGCCACAGCCGTAGTCGAGCACCGTTTCACCCGCCTTGATGTTCTGTTCCAGCCACTGCATGCATAGCCGCGTGGTGGGATGGCTGCCGGTACCGAAGGCCAGGCCCGGGTCCAGCTCCAGCACCACCGCGTCGGGGTCCGGCGCATCGTGCCAGGACGGCACCACCCAGATGCGCTCGCCGATGCGGATCGGCGCGAACTGGGATTGCGTCAGGCGCACCCAGTCCTGGTCTTCGACGGGGCGCAGCTGGTAAGCCGGCACCGGGTCGACGCCCAGCGCATTGGCGGCGGCGGCCACCACCAGCACGGGATCGGCACTGTCGTCAAACAGCGCCACCACGCGTGAGCGGTTCCATGCCAGGCGGGTCGGCTCCATGCCGGGCTCGCCAAACAGCGGCTGCTCGTCGGGCGTATCGGCATCGGCGTCTTCCACCGAGACCGACAGCGCGCCGAGGTCGAACAGCGCATCAGACCAGGCTTCGGCCTGGTCTTGTGCGATTTCGATCACACATTCCTGAAATGCCACAGGCGATCCTTGTCGATCAGTTATGACTGGCCGCGCCGGGGCTTCAGATCTTGCCGCCCTTGGCCACGTTCTTCTGGGCCAGGCGGTGCTCGAGATAGTGGATGCTGGTGCCGCCTTCGACGAAGTTGGCATCGAGCATCAGCTCACGGTGCAGCGGTACGTTGGTCTGGATGCCGTCCACCACCATTTCCGACAGCGCGATCCGCATGCGGGCGATGGCCTGCTCGCGGGTGGCGCCGTAGGTGATGATCTTGCCGATCATCGAATCGTAGTTGGGCGGCACGAAGTAGCCATCATACGCGTGCGAGTCGACCCGCACGCCGGGACCGCCGGGCATGTGCCACGCGGTGATGCGCCCGGGCGACGGCGTGAACTTGAACGGGTCCTCGGCGTTGATGCGGCATTCGATCGAGTGGCCGCGCAGCTGCACGTCCTTCTGGCGCCAGCGCAGCTTCTCGCCAAAGGCGATGCGGATCTGCTCCTGCACGATGTCGATGCCGGTGATCATCTCGGTGACCGGGTGCTCGACCTGCACGCGCGTGTTCATCTCGATGAAGTAGAACTCGTTGTTCTCGTACAGGAATTCGAAGGTGCCGGCGCCACGGTAGCCGATCTTCTTGCAGGCCTCGGCGCAGCGATCGCCGATGCGCTCGATCAGGCGGCGCGGGATGTGCGGCGCAGGTGCTTCTTCGATGACCTTCTGGTGGCGGCGCTGCATCGAGCAGTCGCGCTCGCCCAGCCAGATCGCCTGGCGATGCTGGTCGGCCAGGATCTGGATCTCGACGTGCCGGGGGTTCTCCAGGAATTTCTCCATGTAGACCTCCGGGTTGCCGAAGGCGCGACCGGCTTCCTCGCGCGTCATGTTGACCGCATTGACCAGGGCGGCCTCGGTGTGCACCACGCGCATGCCGCGGCCACCGCCGCCGCCCGCTGCCTTGATGATGACCGGATAGCCCACGGCACGCGCCGTGGCCAGGATCTCCTTGGGGTCGTCGGGCAGGGCGCCTTCGGAACCCGGCACGCACGGCACGCCGGACTTGATCATGGCCTGTTTGGCCGAGACCTTGTCGCCCATCAGCCGAATGCTCTCGGAGGTCGGGCCGATGAAGACGAAACCAGACTTTTCCACGCGTTCGGCGAAGTCGGCGTTTTCCGACAAGAAGCCGTAGCCCGGGTGGATGGCTTGCGCGTCGGTTACCTCGGCGGCCGAGATGATGGCCGGCATGTTGAGGTACGACAGCGGCGAGGGCGCGGGGCCGATACAGACGGCTTCGTCGGCCAGCTTGACGTACTTGGCTTCCTTGTCGGCTTCCGAATACACCACCACAGTCTTGATGCCGAGCTCGCGGCAGGCGCGCTGGATGCGAAGGGCGATTTCACCGCGATTCGCGATCAGAATTTTTTCAAACATAGTCACTCTCTGCGAGGAGAAAGGCGGTCCCACCGCGGCGGATCGTGGCGTCCCCGGCGAGGGCAGCCGGAGTGCGGGCGGGGGTGCTGGCACCGGGACGAGGAACGCCCGGTGGCCGTCGCCACCATGGCTGGCCGGAGAACGCCGGCGCAGGCTGCGGGTGGCGCGGCATGCCGGTCAGTTTCAGCCGATGATGAACAGCGGCTGGCCGTATTCCACCGCCTGGCCATTCTCGACCAGGATTTCCTTGATCACGCCAGCCTTGTCCGACTCGATCTCGTTGAGCAGCTTCATCGCTTCGATGATGCAGACCGTCTGGCCTTCCTTGACGGTATCGCCCACATTGACGAACGACGCGGCGCCCGGCGACGGTGCGCGATAGAAGGTGCCGACCATCGGCGAGGTCACGACATGACCGACCGGCAGTTGCGGCGCGGCCGGCTCGGTACCGGCGACGGGCATCGCGGCCGGCGCGGCGGCCGGGGGCAGTGCCTGCATCGGCTGCATGGCCATCGGCGCGGCGATGACCTGCGGCGGCGCCTTGACGATCCGCACCTTGCCTTCGCCTTCGGTGACTTCCAGCTCGGAGATGCCGGACTCGGCCACCAGGTCGATCAGCGTCTTCAGCTTGCGCAGGTCCATCTTCTATCCTCCTGAATCGGGTTGTCCGGCGGCCACCGCTCTGGTGACTGCGTCCGGGAAAAACTGACGCCTCCGGCGGGCTGCCGTGGTCCGCCGCGAACATGGCGGCGGGGCAGGCGCCGGGGGCGCGGTAACGGTTTAAGAAATCAATATGCGGATCAGGCCTTGGGCAGTGCCTGTTCCAGCTCCTGCCCGAGGGCATAGTCCAGCGCCAGCAGATACCCCTGCCAGCCAAGTCCGCAGATCACGCCGATCGCCACATCGGAGAAGTAAGAGTGATGACGGAAGTTCTCGCGCCGATGCACGTTCGACAAGTGGACTTCCACAAACGGAATCGCCACCCCGGCCAGCGCATCGCGCAGCGCTACGCTGGTATGCGTATAGGCGGCCGGGTTGATGATGATGAAATCCACGCCCTCGTCGCGCGCAGCATGGATACGATCCACCAGCGCGCCCTCATGGTTGGACTGAAACGTAGCCAGGGCGATGCCGGTCTGGCGGGCTCGCTGTGCGAGGGCCAGGTCGATATCGGCTAGTTTCGTGTACCCATAAGTTTCCGGCTCCCGCGTGCCCAGCAAATTCAGGTTCGGTCCGTGCAGGACCAGCACCTTGCGGTAGCGGGGAGAGCGGCGTTCGGGAGGTGTATCGATCACGGCGGCTCGACCATTTCAACGAAATTGCGCGGAGATTACCGTAGCTTAGAGTGATTTGTCTAGCAGCGTAGACATAGGCAGCTTCAAAGCAGGCGAGTTTTCAGGTTCGATTCCGCACTTTCGGGCCGCGGAATCGCGTTTCGATCAAATTGCGTGACGATCGAACAAGATTAGGAGAAATTCGCCCCAAATCAAGAATCTTGTGGCTAGCTACGAGGCAGCGCGACGCGCAGCTCGTCAGGGGAAACCCTGCCCATTTTGCGGTAGCTGACCGTGCCATCTGGCGCAATGATCACTGTATAGGGTAGGCCGCCGGCCGCGTTGCCGAAGTTGCGCGAGAGCTCCGTACCGGCAAAGCCGGCCACGGCCAGTGGGTAGGAGACGGGGATCTTCTTGATGAACTGCTGGATATTGTTGGCGGAATCAATGCCAATGCCGACAAATTCCACCTTTCGCCCCGCGTATTCCTTATGCAACGCGTTCAGGTCGGGCATTTCTTCCACGCAGGGGCCGCACCAGGGTGCCCAGAAGTTCACAACCACCGTTTTTCCACGAAGTTGCGCGAAGTTGATCTGGGTGCCCTCCGGGTCTGGCAGTTGCGTGCGCAGGAACGTCTCGACGGCCTCGTCGGATGCCGGCTTGGGCGAAAACACATAGTGCCCGGCCAGCGCGCCCGCGGCGGCGGCCGCGACGGCAACGGCAAGCCAGACCCAGAGGCGGCTGCGGCGGACAGGTGTGCTGGTGGAAGAGGTCATGGCAGCAAGAAAGATAGCGGCTGATGGAAGAGGTAAGGACCCGGATGGTTCGATCGGGAAGGTGCGCATGGCCCTGGCTGGCCTCGCGCGCGCTCCGGGTCAAGGCTGGCGCTCAGGCCGCTGCGGGCGCGTCGGGCACCTGGGGTGCCGCCGCTTCGGCGGCCGCCAGCAGGGCCAGCACCGCATCCACATCGGCACGGGCAACCCGGCCGCCGGCCGCGGCCCGGACTGCGCCGCGTTCGTCATCCGCATCATACAGCGCTATATGAATGCCGACGGGCTGGCCAAGTTCCGCACGGATCTCTCCAGCCAGCAGGCGCGCGTCGCGCATGGCAGGCCACTGTCCCTTCCAGAGGAAGCTCAGGGTCTCGACCTCGCCGCGGCCGGCGAAGTGCCGGGTCTCGCTGGTGTCGAAGTCCACGCCAGCGTTGAGCAGGTGCAGGGTGAGATCCTTGGGGCTATCGCAGAAGCACTGCAGATAGACGTCGGAATGCTCGGTGGCGGTGCCGTTGAGCACAGCCCCGGCCAGGTACGGGCGGAATGCGGCGAGGTCGCGCATGGCAAGTACCGCCAGCCGGCGCAGCAACGCCAGGACGCGGGGCTGGCTCTCCGAGTGGAACAGTGCCTGATAGAGACGGACTTCCGCCTCCACGGCCTCGTTGTCGGGGAGCCACTCGCCCGCCACGCGCACGTCGCCCAGCAACTGCCGCGCAGCTTTGCGCTTGGCCGTGGCGTAGTCGGTGCCATCTTCCGCGATCATGCGGGCGGCGGCCTGGGCGATTTCTTCGCGCAGGCGGATGGGGTCGAGGGTGGGGCGGCGGGGCATGGGGGGATGATACCGGAGGGATCGCGGCCTGCGCGCTGGGGTTGGGTTTTGCTTTTTAGAGTGGCCGGTGACGGGGAGATTCCCCGGCGCGAACGCGCCTGCCCGGAAATCCGCCGCGCCCGGCCGCGGGCCTTTCCCACACGGCTTCGCCGTCACCCCCTCAGGTACAATTCTTTCCATCCAGAAGCAACCCGGCCCGGCCGCCCTGGCCCGCCCAATCCTAAATCCCATGCATATTCACATCCTCGGTATCTGCGGCACATTCATGGGCGGCCTGGCCGTGCTTGCCAAGCAGGCTGGCCACCGCGTCACCGGATGCGACGCCAATGTCTACCCGCCGATGAGCACGCAGCTCGAGGCGCAGGGCATTGAGCTGATCGAGGGCTTCGATCCCGGCCAGCTGGCGCTGGAGCCGGACCTGTTCGTCATCGGCAATGTGGTGTCGCGCGGCAATCCGCTGATGGAGGCCATCCTCAACCGCAACCTGCCTTATGTCTCCGGCCCGCAGTGGCTCGGCGAGCATGTGCTGCGCGGCAAATGGACGCTGGCGGTGGCGGGCACCCACGGCAAGACCACCACCACCTCCATGCTGGCCTGGATCCTGGAAGATGCCGGCTACCAGCCGGGCTTCCTGGTGGGCGGCGTGCCGCAGAACTTTGGCGTGTCGGCGCGGGTGACCGAGTCCGACTTCTTCGTGATCGAGGCCGATGAGTACGATACGGCGTTCTTCGACAAGCGCAGCAAGTTTGTCCACTACCGTCCGCGCACCGCCATCCTGAACAACCTGGAATACGATCACGCCGACATCTTCCCTGATCTTGCCGCCATCGAGACCCAGTTCCATCATCTGGTGCGCACCGTGCCGGAGCAAGGCCGGCTGATCGTCAACGGCTTCGAGGAAAGCCTGGCGCGCGTGCTGGAGCGGGGCTGCTGGAGCGAGACCGAGCAATTTGGCATCGGCGACTGGCGTGCGGGCGAGCCCGCCGAAGGCAATGCCATCGGCGACGGCATGACCCAGGACAGTTTCGATGTCTGGTTCGGCGACGTGCTGCAAGGTCGGCTCAGCTGGGCCTTGCAAGGCACGCATAACCGGATGAACGCGCTGGCTGCGATTGCGGCTGCCCGCCATGTGGGCGTGCCAGCGCCGCAGGCCATCGATTCCCTGTCGCGCTTCGCTAATGTGAAGCGCCGCATGGAGGTGCGTGGCGTGGTCAATGGCATCACGGTCTATGACGACTTTGCCCACCATCCCACGGCGATCCAGACCACGCTCGAAGGCCTGCGCAAGCGGGTTGGTGCGGCGCGCATCCTGGCGGTGCTGGAGCCGCGCTCCAACACCATGAAGCTGGGCGTGATGAAGGCGCAGCTCCCGGCCAGCCTCGAGGCGGCAGACCTGGTGTTCGGGTATGGCGCGGCCAGCGGCAAGGATGCCCTGGGCTGGGACCTGGCCGAATCGCTGGCGCCGCTGGGCGAGCGCGCGGCCGCCTTCAGCGACCTTCCCGAGCTGGTGCGCGCGGTGCGAGCCGCCGCGCGTCCGGGCGATCATGTGCTGGTCATGAGCAACGGCGGCTTCGGCGGCGTCCACCAGAAGCTGCTGGACGCCTTTGCCGCAGGTGCTTGCGCCTGAGCGGGGCCCGGCATGCTGCTATACCTGCACGGTTTTCGCTCATCTCCCCAGTCCTTCAAGGCGCGCCTGGTCCAGGAGCGGATGCGTGAATGGGGCGTGGGCCGCTATTACGCTTGCCCGGTGCTGAATGTGTCGCCGGCCCAGGCCATCGCCCAGGCCGAGGCGGCCATCGCGGCCTCGCAAGCCGGTGGCGCGCAGCCGCTCACCATCATTGGCTCCTCGCTGGGTGGCTTCTATGCGCGCTGGCTGGCCGAGCGCCACGGCTGCCGCGCGGTGTTGCTCAACCCGGCGGTGCATCCCTGGACCGACCTGGAGCGTCACCTGGGCGACCAGCCGCTCTGGCACGGCGGCGGCTCGGTGCGGGTGGAGCGCCACCACCTCGATGAACTGCTGGCGCTGCGGGCCGAGCCCATCACCCGGCCGGAGCGCTATTTCCTGATGGCCGCGACCGGCGACGAGGTGCTGGACTACCGCGAGATGCTGGCGGCCTTCCCTGGCGCACACACGCGCGTCATCGAGGGCAGCGACCACGGCATCAGCGAATTTGCCGACTACGTCGACGAAGTGCTCGCTTTCTGCGGCTATGGACCCGATGGCCAGATCAGCCAGATCAGCCAGATCAGCCAGATCAGCCAGATCAGCCAGAGCGGCTCCATCGACCCGGAGCCGCAGGCATGAGCGCGGCATGAACGGGGCGCATCTGCGCCGCAGTGGCTGGCACGCCCATCTACCCGAAGATCCCGCCATCAGCGCCAACCTGCGCCGCTGGGTGACGGGTGATGGATCGCTCACCGCCCGGCTGGTGGCAGCGTCGGACGCTTTCCGGGTGCGCCGCCTGGCGCAGCGCATGGAAGTCGCCCTTGCCGATGAATGGCAGGCGCTGGGGCTGCCTGCCCGCCGCCGCGCGCTGGCGCGCGAGGTGCTGCTGATCTGTGACGGCGTGCCGGCCATCTTTGCCCATACCGTGGTGAAGCCCGACCATGCCCGGCGCGACTGGCCGTTCCTGCGCGGCCTGGGCGAGCGCCCGCTGGGCGGCGCGCTGTTCGTCGATCCCCGCGTGCAGCGCGAGCCGTTTGCCTTTGCGCGCCTGCCTGCGCATCACCCGCTGCGGCGCCGGCTGGAACTAGCCGTGCCGGCCATGCTGGAGCTCGCTGCGTCGTCGGTGTTGCCCGCGCGGCGCTCGGTCTTCCGGCGTGGCGACGGCATCATGCTGGTGACCGAGGTATTCCTGCCCGACCTGCTGGCGCGGCCGGCGCCGGAACTGAGCGGTTCCAGGCAGAAGCCGCCAGGTAGCCATCCAGAGCAAGAACTTTCCCCAAATCGATAATCGCGACCAAGAAGAAGAGACGACCATCATGAAATTGCAGGGACGTGTTGCCATCATCACCGGCGCTGCCGCCGGGATCGGTTTTGCCACCGCGCAGCGCTTTGCCGCGGAAGGTGCGCTGGTGGTGCTTTGCGACGTGCAGGAGGAGCGCGTGCGCGCCGCTGCCGAGACGCTCGCCGCTTCAGGCGCCACCGTGAGCGCCTACAAGGTCGATGTGACGCGCCGCGACGAGGTCGACGCCATGGTGGCGGCCACGCTGGCCAGGCACGGCCGCGTCGACATCCTCGTCAATAACGCGGGCATCACCAAGGATGCACGCCTGACCAAGATGACCGAAGCCCAGTTCGACGCGGTGATCGACGTCAATCTCAAGGGCGTCTTCAACTGCGCCCAGGCCGTGGCCGACATCATGACCGAGCAGGGCAAAGGTGTGATTCTCAATGCGTCCAGCGTGGTTGGCCTGTACGGCAACTTCGGCCAGACCAACTATGCGGCGAGCAAGTTCGGCGTGATCGGCTTGACCAAGACGTGGGCGCGCGAGCTGGGCCCCAAGGGCGTGCGCGTCAACGCGGTGTGCCCGGGTTTCGTCGCCACCGAGATCCTGCAGACCGTGCCGGAGAAGGTGCTGGACGGCATGAAATCGTCTTGCTGGCTACGCCGTCTGGCGCAGCCGGCCGAAATCGCCAGCATCTACACCTTCCTCGCCAGCGACGATGCCAGCTACGTCAATGGCGTGGCGATCGAGGCCAGCGGCGGCATGTCGCTGTAACAGCCCGCCCTGCGCCGGGCTTGCAGCCGGCGCGGTGCGGTATCATCCCAGGTCCGGTTGCCGCCTTGCCTGAAGGCGGCCTTGCACCATTTCTCTCACCGGGCCGTTCCCGCAGGCGTCACAAAGCGCCAGGGTGCTTGGTTTGCCAAGTGCGGTTCCCGGCATTTCTGAAAGTACCGATCCATGCAGTTGCTGTTCGAAGAAGGCGGCGAGATTCGCGCCGGCACCGTGCTGACCCAGCAGGGCGAGTCGTACCAGGTGGAGCTGCCCGCGGGCAAGCGCACCAAGGTCAAGTCGCGCGACGTATTGCTGCAGTTCGCGCAGCCGTCGGCGATCGAGCTGTTGCGCCAGACCGCCGACCTGGTCGGCGAGGTCGACCTGGAATTCCTGTGGGAATGTGCGTCGGAGGACGAGTTCGGCTTTGTCGACCTGGCGGCCGAGTACTACGGCGCGGGTGCGAGCGTGGTGCAGCAAGCCGCGCTGGCGCAGACGCTGCACGGCAACCCGGTCTATTTCCGCCGCAAGGGCCGCGGGCGCTACCAGCGCGCGCCGGAAGACCAGTTGAAGGCTGCGCTCGCCGCGCTCGAGCGCAAGAAGCAGCAAGCCCTGGTGCAGGCTGAGTACGAAAACCAGCTCAAGGCCCTGACCCTGCCCGACGCGTTCCGCGGCAAGGCACTGCAACTGCTGTTCAAGCCCGACAAGAACAGCCTCGAATACAAGGCGATGGACGCCGCTTGCACCGCGCTAGGCATGTCGCCGATGCGGCTGATGGTGGCGGTGGGCGGCATTGCCAGCCCGCGCGCGCTGCATGAGGCCAAGTTCCTCTCCGAATGCTTCCCCAAGGGCACCGGCTTTCCCGAGGTGGCCGTGCCGGAACCCGCCGGCGAACTGCCGCGCGCGGATGTGGAGGCGTTCTCCATCGATGATGTCACCACCACGGAGATCGACGATGCGCTGTCGGTCACGCCGCTGGATGGCGGCAAGATCCGCGTGGGCATCCATATCGCGGCGCCCGGCCTGGGCATCCGCCGTGGCGAGCCGCTCGACGCCGTGGCGCGCCATCGCCTGTCGACAGTCTATTTCCCCGGCGACAAGATCACCATGCTGCCGGATTCGGTGGTGGAGCGCTACACGTTGCAGGAAGGGCGCGAATGCCCGGCCCTGTCGCTGTATGTGGTCTACGACCCGGCCCTGCAGATGATCGTCAGCAGCGAGACCCGCGCCGAGCTGGTCAAGATCGCGGCCAACCTGCGCCACAACCTGCTCGAGGATGTGGTGACCGAGGCCGCGCTGGCCGCCGGCACCGGCGACTACCCGTTCCGCGACGCGCTGACCCAGTTGTTCCATTTCTCCGGCTGGCTGCACGACGAACGCCAGAAGGCGCGTCTGGCCAGCGGGCTGCGTCCCGAGTCGCACAACCGCGCCGACTACAGCTTCTACATCGACCTGCTGGAAGATGGCGGCGAACGCGTACGCATCGAGCAGCGCCGCCGCGGCTCCCCGCTCGACAAGATCGTTGCCGAGCTGATGATCCTGGCCAACAGCACCTGGGGCAAGCTGCTTGCCGACAACGGTGTGCCGGGCATCTACCGCACGCAGAAGGCCTGGGGCATGAACCGCACGCGCATGCAGACCTACCCAGCGCCCCACGAGGGGCTGGGCGTGGCGCAATATGCGTGGAGCACCTCGCCGCTGCGCCGCTATGTCGACCTGGTCAACCAATGGCAGATCCTGGCAGTCGCCCAGCATGGCATCACGGCAAAGCTGGTGGCGCCGTTCAAGCCCAAGGATTCGGACCTGCTGGCCGCGGTGGCGGATTTCGAAGGCACCTACGCCGCCTATGCCGACCACCAGTCGACCATGGAGCGCTACTGGTGCCTGCGCTGGCTGCAGCAGGAAAAGCGCGAGCGCCTGATGGGCTCGGTGCTCAAGGAAGGCGCGGTGCGCTTTGCCGAGATCCCGCTGGTCACGCGCGTGCCGGAGTTGATGCAGGCGTCGCGCGGCACACAGGTGCTGCTGGAGATCGGCGCGATCGACGAGATCTCGCTGGAAGTGTCATGCCGGGTCCTGGAGGTGTTTGCCGGCGAAGGCGAGCTGCCGCAGGAGGAGATGGAGCGGGACGACGAAGCTGGCGAAGTGTCGGCGCAAGCCGCCGCTGAAGCCGCGGCCGAGGAAGCTGCCGAAGCCGCCGCCGAGGGTGTGACCGAAGGGGCAACCGAAGGTGAGGTTGACGCTGCGGCTGGGGAAGCCGGCGATGACGAAGCCGCGAGTGCCGCGGATGCCACAAGCGAAGGCGCCGCGTCGGACACACGCGACACCGGTACCGGCGGCGCGGGCTGAGTTCCTCGGAAAAAACGAGGCGCTCCCTTACAATCGCAGTCTGACCCCGGGGTCCCACGGACCCCGGCCCCAGTCGCTCCCGATCGACGCTTCCCAGCCAACGTCCCGCCCATCGTGAAAGCCGCTTTTTCTCCCCGCCAGTGGTGGAACGCCAGCAGCACGATGGCCAAGGCGCTGGTCGTCTCGTTGCTGGCCCATGCCCTGCTGCTGACCGTGCGCGTCGTGGCGCCGCAGGCGTTCGAGATCAAGCGCACCGATGCCGCGCTCGATGTGGTGCTGGTCAATTCCAAATCGGCGCAGCGCCCGCAGAACCCCACCGTGCTGGCCCAGGCCAACCTCGACGGCGGTGGCGAGCACGACCAGCAGCGCGCCACCACGCCGCTGCCGGCACAGACCGTCATCAAGGACGGCGACCTGGTGCGCCAGATGCAGCGCCGCGTGGAGCAGATGGAGCAGGAGCAGCAGCGCCTGATGACGCAGTCGCGCGAAGCCGCGCCGTCCGTGCACAGCCAGCCGCTCAAGCCCGGCCAGCAGCGCGTGGAAAACCCGCTGCGCGGCCAGGACGAACGCACCTCGCTGGACGAGATGGCCAAGCTCGAAGCCGAGATCGGCCGCAACCTCGAGCAATACGCCAAACGGCCCAAGCGCTACCAGCTCACCGCCACCAGCGCGCAGGAAGTGGAGTACGCGCAGTACTACGACCGCCTGCGCCAGAAGATCGAAGCGCGCGGCACCAGCGATTTCCCCCAGCGCAATGGCAAGCCGATCTACGGGCAACTGATCCTGGTGATCAACGTCAACCGGCAGGGCCGGCTTGGCTATAACCGCGATGGCTACAACATCGACGCCATTGACGTGGTCAAGAGCTCGGGCGATCCCGTGCTGGACCGCCAGGCGGTTGCCATTGTGCGGGCGGCGGCGCCGTTCGGCGGTTTTACGGCGCAGATGCAGGCGCGCCAGGATATTCTCGAAGTGATCTCCACATTCAAGTTTTCGCGCAGTGGGCTGGAAACTCGCCTGCAGTCCCGATGACGCCATCACCTGACACTATGCAATCCCAGACTCCCGCCGACCGCTACGTCGTGATCGGCAACCCCATCGCGCACAGCCGCTCTCCTGCCATCCACGCCGCATTTGCGCAGCAGACTGGCGAGGCCGTCGAGTACGAGCGCCTGCTGGCGCCGCTCGATGGGTTCGTTGCCACCGTGCGCGCCTTCTTCGACGGCGGCGGCCACGGGCTGAACGTGACCGTGCCGTTCAAGCTTGAAGCCTACGACCTCGCCGAGCGCCTGACGCCACGCGCCGAGAGCGCGGGCGCGGTCAACACCATGTGGATCGAGGACGGCGTGATCCACGGCGACAATACCGATGGCGTCGGCCTCACGCGCGATATCGAGGTCAACCTCGATACCTTGCTCGAAGGCAAGCGCATCCTGTTGCTGGGCGCGGGCGGTGCCGCCATGGGCGCCATGCTGCCGCTGATCGCCTGCCGGCCGGAGCGCATCGTGGTGGCTAACCGCACGCCCCAGCGCGCCAGCGATATCCTGGAAAACGTGGCCCAGCAAGCGGACGAGTACGGCGTGGAGCTGTGGGGCGGTGGCTTTGACGCTCTGGCGGGTTTGACCGATGAAGACGCCTGCGACGTGGTCATCAACGCCACCAGCAGCAGCCTGCAGGGCGAGTTGCCGCCGGTGCCGGCGGAACTGCTGGGTAAGGGCGTGCTCGCCTACGACATGATGTACGGCGCGGAGCCCACCGTATTCCTGAAGTTCGCCGCCCAATGTGGCGCGCGCACCAGTGACGGGCTCGGCATGCTGGTCGAGCAGGCCGCCGAGGCCTTCTACAACTGGCGGGGTGTGCGGCCCGCCACCGCGCCCGTGCTGGCAACGTTGCGCGCGGCGCTGCAGGCTGAAGCTGCGCGCTAAAGCGCAGGCCGGCTGGCTCGAACATGGCTGAGCGCAAGCACACCGCCCGTCCCGGGGCGGCTCAAGGCGGCAGGGGCGGCGGCCTCAACCCGCTGCGCTGGCTCGCCTACCTGCTTGGCACGCTGATCGCCGGCGTGCTGGCCATGCAGGTGTATTTCTTCCTGCAGATCGCTGCCTGGCAAACCGTGAACCCGTCATCCACGGCGTTCATGCGGGCCGAGCAGTGGCGTCTGTGCGGCTTCAAGTTCTGGAGCTGCCAGGTGGACCGCCGCTGGGTCGGCTATGACGATATCTCCCGCAACCTCAAGCGCGCGGTGATCGCCAGCGAGGATGCCGACTTCGTCAACCATCCCGGCTACGAGCTCGATTCCATGCTCGATGCCTGGGAGCGCAACAAGAAGCGCGGGCATATCGTGCGTGGCGGCTCCACCATCACGCAGCAACTGGCCAAGAACCTCTTCCTTTCGTCCGAGCAGCACTACCTGCGCAAAGGCCAGGAGCTGGCCATCACCTGGATGCTCGAGTTCTGGCTCGACAAGCAGCGTATCTACGAGATCTATCTGAATTCGGTGGAGTGGGGCGAGGGCGTGTTCGGCGCGGAGGCCGCGGCCCAGCATTATTTCAAGACCAGCGCCGCCAAGCTGAGCGTGGGCCAGGCAGCACGCCTGGCCGCGGCGCTGCCGGCGCCGAAGTGCTTCGACAAGAAGGAGTACTGCGCCAATGTGCGCGTGAACTTCAAGGTCAAGGCCAACATCATCGCGCGCCGCATGGGCGCGGCCACGCTGCCCGACTGAGACCGGGGCAGCGCAGTTCACGTTCAGCTTAGCCAGCCCTTGCGCTTGAAGTACACCAGCGGGATCGCAGCCGACACGGCCATCAGCCCGATGGCCCAGGGATACCCCGCGGCCCAGTCGAGCTCCGGCATGAACTTGAAGTTCATGCCGTAGATGCTGGCGATCAGCGTGGGTGGCATCAGCGCCACCGAGACCACCGAAAACAGCTTGATGATCTTGTTCTGGTTGATGTTGATGAAACCGACCGTGGCGTCCATCAGGAAGTTGATCTTGTCGAACAGGAACGCGGTGTGGTTCTCGATGGAGTCGATGTCGCGCAGGATCTGGCGGGCTTCGTCCTGCTGCTCGGCCGACAGCAGCTGGCTGCGCATCAGGAAGGAGACCGCGCGGCGTGTGTCCATCACGTTGCGGCGGATGCGGCCGTTCAAGTCTTCTTCGCGGGCGATGGTTTCCAGCACGTCGGCCGCTGCGGCATCGGTCACGTTCTCCGCCAGCACGCGCTTGCTGGCTTCCTCCAGCCGCTCGTAGACCTCCTCGATGGAGTCCGCCGAATATTCCGCATCGGTGGCGTACAGGTCCATCAGCACGTCCTTGGCGTTGCGCACCGAGCCCGGGCGCATGCGGGCGCGCAACCGCACCAGCCGGAACACCGGCAGGTCTTCGTCGTGAATGGAGAACAGCACGTCGCGCGTGAGCACGAACGCCACGCGCACGTTGCGCGAGATGTCTTCCTCGTCCAGCAGGAAGTCGGTGCGGATATGGATGTTCTCGTCCTCGCCCTCGAAGTAGCGGGCCGAGGCTTCCAGGTCGCCCAGGTCTTCCAGCTCCGGCAAGGCTACGCCGTAGGCTTCCTTGATCCAGGCGAGTTCCTCGTCATCGGGGCTGATGACATCGATCCAGATCGGCTTGTGCTGCAGAAGTTCATTGCGATCGTCGACCTGCTCCTGTGCGAGCCGGCCTTTCTGCAGGACGAACAGGTTGATCATCCCAGGGCTTCCTTGTTGCGTTTGGCGAAGAAACGCGCAGGCATGGGCTCGCCGGCCATGGGACGAGCCCATGCTTCGCGCGAAAACGGCGAAGCTCGGGGCCGCTGGCAAGCGTGATCGCGCTGTGCGCTTGATGGGCGCGCAAGGCGATGGCGTTTGCCGTTCATGGCTGGCAAGCCGGGGGAGGAACTAGTCCGGGACTAAGCGGCGCGCGCGGCGGCGGCCGTCAGGGACACGGAAGAACACTCACCCGCAGTATGTGCTGCGGGCGAGTCCGACGAGGCGGTGGAGCGGGATAAAGCCGGCTCCGGCGGTCGTCGTTACGCAGCCCGCAGTGACATGGCATTCGGTGCGATCGCAATCTGGCTGCGGCAACACGAACACCCGATGCTACTGCCCACGTAGTTTCTCCGGGATTATGATGGCCGCGAGTGTAGCCCAACGAGGGGGGCTTGTTAAGTGAAATGTGGGTGACGGGGAGGCGCTGGCGCGCAGTGTGTTGTCATGCCGCCCGCGCGCTTTGGCGCCGGCGCCGCAATAGCGGATCGAGCAGCACCGGGGCCATGGCGGCGAACATCCATCTGGCCGCATTTCATCATTTGCGTACCCAGGCCCCAGCCGGCCGCTGTGTACGGCGCCGCTCCTTGTATCGAGGAAGAACGGCAGAAGAGAGCACACAGCGGGTAAAATCGCGGGAACGACTGTTGCCGCGGGGGAGCGCCGACCCGGCTTGACAAGCCCGGCGCGCAGCCGACGCGGCCGACCCAGATTAGCGAGCATCCCATGACCTTCACCGAGCAGCTGGCTGCAGCCTGGCAGCGCAACGATTCCCTCCTCTGCGTCGGGCTAGACCCCGACCCGGGCAAGCTGCCCCTGTCCATGACGGGCACGGGCGGCGCGATCTTCTCCTTTTGCCGCGAGATCGTCGACGCCACCGCCGACCTGGTCTGCGCCTTCAAGCCGCAGATCGCCTATTTCGCGGCGCAGCGCGCCGAAGACCAGCTCGAGCAGCTGATCGCCTATATCCATGACGCCCACCCCGGGATTCCCGTGATCCTGGACGCCAAGCGTGGCGACATCGGCTCGACCGCGCAGCAGTACGCCATCGAAGCCTTCGAGCGTTACCGGGCGGACGCGGTCACGGTCAATCCCTATATGGGCCTGGATTCGCTGGAGCCGTACCTGGCCTATCCGGATCGCGGCGTGATCGTGCTGTGCCGCACTTCCAACCCCGGCGGCTCCGACGTGCAGTTCCTGTCGGTGGATGGCAAGCCGGTGTACCAGGTGGTGGCCGAGGCGGCCGCCACGCGCTGGAATACCAATGGACAGATGGCGCTGGTGGTGGGGGCGACTTTCCCCGCGGAGATTGCCAAGGTGCGCGAGATCGTGGGCGACATGCCGCTGCTGATCCCCGGCATCGGCGCCCAGGGCGGCGACGTCGAGGCCACCGTCCGGGCCGGGCGCACCGGCGCTGGCACCGGCATGATGATCAATTCGTCGCGCGCCATTCTCTATGCCAGCCGCGAGAAGGATTTCGCTGCCGCGGCGCGCAACGTTGCGCTGCAGACGCGCGAAACCATCAACCGCTTCCGCCAGGGCTGAACCGCCGCGTCGCCGGCGGCTTGCTGGCGACGCGCGTACCCGAGGCCTCAGGCCTCGTTGCGGACCAGTTCGAGCAGGCCGCGAATCGCGTATTCCGCAGCCTGGCGGCGGATCTGCTGCCGGTCGCCGCGAAAGCGCTGCGTTTCCACCTTGGTGGTGACGCGGTTGCTCCAGCCGAAGCACACCATGCCCACGGGCTTTTCCGGCGTGCCGCCGGTCGGCCCGGCCACGCCGGTGATCGACAACGCCACCTGGGCGCGGCTGTTGAGCAGGGCGCCTTCGGCCATGGCGCGCGCCACTTCCTCGCTGACCGCGCCATGATCTCGAATCAGCTTGGCCGGCACGCCCAGCATGGTCGACTTGGCCTCGTTCGAGTACGTGACGAAGCCCCGCTCGAACCACCCTGACGAACCCGATACATCCGTAATGGCGGCGGCCACCAGGCCGCCGGTGCAGGATTCCGCGGTGGCGAGCAACAGCGACTTCTCGTTCAGGGAGATTCCGACCTGGACGGCGAGTTGGTCGAGCAAGCGGCTGACGGGCATGATGGCGGATTCAGTAGATGGGTTGGGGAAATGGTCGATCACAGTGAACGCCAGAGGGCGAACACCAGCAGCGTGTAGAAGGCGGCCATGATGTCGTCGAACATCACGCCGAAGCCGCCGCGCAGGCCCGGCCCCTTGAGCGTACGGTCGAGATGCCCGATGGGCGCCGGCTTGACGATATCGAACAGGCGGAACCACAGGAACGCCGCAAGCTGGCCCCAGAAACCGGTCGGCATGACGAAGGCCATGACCAGCCAGAACGCCACGATCTCGTCCCAGACCATGCTGCCGTGGTCAAACACGCCCATGTCGTGCGCGGTACGCGCGCAGGCCCAGAGGCCCAGCACGAAGCCGCCTACGATCAGCCACAGCCAGGTTTCCGGCCGCACCCACATCGAGATCACCAGGTAGGACAGCCACGCGTACAGCGTGCCGACCGTGCCCGGCCCGACCGGCGATAGTCCCGAGCCGAAGCCCAGCGCGATCAGGTGAGCAGGGTGTGAGAGCATGAAACGCGCCGTGGGGCGCGTGACCTTGGCGGCCTGGCCAGCTTCCAGGGTCAGGGCGGAATCGTGCGCGGTAGGCCCGGGCGGGTAGGCGGACATCAGGGATTGGCTCGTCTGGTTCGGATGGGATTGTTCCGGACAGCGTGTCCGGGCAGGGTCTGGCGCCCCGCATGGCTGCATGATGACACGGCGCACGCAGGCTTGTCAGGGGGAGGCGAAGTGGTCGAAGCTGGTGCCGTTGTAAGCGCTCGGATTACCGTCGCGGTCAACCAGGCGCAGGCCGGCCTCGGGCGTGATGACCCCGACGCGCGTCAGGGCCAGCCCGAGCCGCGCGCCGATGGCGGCAATGTGGTCGCGCTCACCCACGGGAGCGGTAAAGCAGAGTTCGTAGTCGTCGCCGCCGGCCAGGGTGCATTCCAGCTGGCGCGGCTCCGGCTGACTGGCCAGCACCGTCGAGCGGGGCAGGGCGTCCACATCGAGCAGGGCGCCGACCTGGGAGCGCTCCAGGATATGGCCGAGGTCGCCGACCAGGCCGTCGGAAATATCGAGTGCCGCATGGGCCACGCCGCGAAGCGCCATGCCCAGTCCGATGCGCGGCGTTGGTGTGTCCATGCGCGGGCGCACCTGGCTGAAGTCCGGCTCGGGTAGCAGCCATTCGCCACGGAAGTCTCCCAGCGCCAGGCGGGCATCGCCAAGCGTGCCGGAGACCCAGATGTCGTCGCCGGGGCGTGCGGCATCGCGTCGCAGTGCCTTATGCACAGGTACGTCGCCGAACACCGTCAGGCTCAGCGTTAGCGGGCCGCGCGTGGTGTCGCCGCCGATCAGTTCGCAGCCGTGGGCGTCCGCCAGTTCCAGCATGCCGGCGGCCAGTTCGGACAGCCACGCGGCTTGCGCATCGGGCAGCGCCAGCGCTAGTGTGAAGGCGCGGGGCTCGGCGCCCATGGCCGCCAGGTCCGACAGGTTGACCGCCAGCGCCTTGTGGCCAAGTGAGCGCGGCGCCACGTCCGGAAAGAAGTGACGTCCGCTGACCAGCATGTCGGTGCTGATGGCAAGGTGGTGGCCGGGGCGCCCTTCAATCAGCGCGCAATCGTCGCCCACGCCCAGTACCGCCTTGTGTGCGGGCCGGGTAAAGAAGCGGCGGATCAGGTCGAACTCGGAGAGCTGGGCGCTGGAGGAATCGGGCATGAAGGGGATCGGGGCGGCGGAGATTCTGCGAAGGGCCAGGGAAACCGCGCCGGGTCGCGGCCGCTGCGGGTTTCGCCCCGCTGTTCAGCGCTGGCGGCATGCGGCATATTGTACCGAAACGCAAAGGTGCCTCGCGCAAAATGCTTATTGTGAAATAATATTTCACAATATAAAATGCCAGGTTCAAAAGGAAGAGACTGCGGGTACGTGGAGCCGACCCGCCATTTCGTGTCCCATACGTGATTAACGGCTCCACCGACCGGAAGATGCGCCGATGACCAGTCCCCAGCAGCCCACGCCCCAAGACGACCTGAAGCAGCAGCAGCGTGAGGCGCTGCGCAAAGCTGCCCTGGAGTATCACGAGTTTCCGATCCCGGGCAAGATCTCCGTTACGCCGACCAAGCCGCTGTCCAACCAGCGTGACCTGGCACTGGCGTACTCGCCGGGCGTGGCCTACGCGTGCGAGGAAATCGTCGCCGATCCGCTCAATGCATTCCGCTACACCGCGCGCGGCAACCTGGTCGGCGTGATCACCAACGGCACCGCGGTGCTGGGCCTGGGTGATATCGGCCCGGCGGCTTCCAAGCCGGTGATGGAAGGCAAGGCGGGCCTGTTCAAGAAGTTCGCCGGCATCGACGTGTTCGACATCGAACTCGATGAGAAGGACCCCGAGAAGCTGGTGCAGATCATCGCCGCGCTCGAGCCCACCTTCGGCGGCATCAACCTGGAAGACATCAAGGCACCCGAGTGCTTCTACGTCGAGCGCAAGCTGCGCGAGCGCATGAAGATTCCCGTCTTCCACGATGACCAGCATGGCACCGCCATCGTGGTTGGCGCGGCCGTGGTCAATGGCCTGACCGTGGTCGGCAAGGATATCGGCAAGGTCAAGCTGGTGGCTTCCGGCGCGGGCGCTGCGGCGCTGGCCTGCCTGGACCTGCTGCTCGACCTCGGCATGAAGCTCGAGAATATCTGGGTGACCGACCTGGCTGGCGTGGTCTACGAAGGCCGTGCCGAGCTGATGGACCCGGAAAAGGCCCGCTTCGCCCAAAAGACCGACAAGCGCAAGCTGGCTGAAGTGATCGATGGCGCCGATATTTTCCTGGGCCTGTCCGCCGCCGGCGTGCTCAAGCAGGACATGGTCCAGCGCATGGCCGACAAGCCGCTGGTGCTGGCCCTGGCCAACCCCAACCCGGAAATCCTGCCGGAGCTGGTCAAGGAAGTCCGTCCGGACGCGGTGATCGCCACCGGCCGTACCGACTACCCGAACCAGGTCAACAACGTCCTGTGCTTCCCCTTCATCTTCCGTGGCGCGCTTGACTGTGGCGCCACCACCATCACGCGTGAGATGGAAGTCGCCGCGGCGCATGCGATTGCGGAACTGGCCCGCCAGGAGCAGAGCGACATCGTCGCCACCGCCTATGGCATCCAGGACCTGTCCTTTGGCCCCGAGTACCTGATTCCGAAGCCGTTCGATCCGCGCCTGATCGTCAAGATCGCGCCGGCGGTGGCCGAGGCCGCCATGAAGTCCGGCGTGGCCGCGCGCCCCATCAAGGACATGGACGCGTACCGCCTGCAGCTGCAGCAGTTCGTGTACCACTCCGGCACCCTGATGAAGCCGATCTACGCAGCTGCCCGCCAGGTCGACATGGAGAAGAAGCGCATCGTCTTCGCCGAGGGCGAGGAAGAGCGTGTGCTGCGCGCGGTGCAGGTGATCGTCGATGAAAAGCTGGCCAACCCGATCCTGGTCGGCCGCCCTGCCGTCATTGCCCACCGCATCGAGCGCTTTGGCCTGCGCCTGCGCGGCGGCATCGACTTCACCGTGGTCAACCCGGAACACGACGCACGTTTCCGCGACTACTCCGAGGCGTACTTCAAGATGATGGCCCGCCAGGGCATCACCCAGCAGTACGCCAAGCTGGAAATGCGCCGCCGCACCACCTTGATCGGCGCCATGCTGGTCAAGCAGGGCGAAGCCGACGGCATGATCTGCGGTACGGTCAGCACCACCGCCGCGCACCTGCGCTACATCGATCAGGTGCTGGGTGGCAGCAGCGAGGTGTACGCCGCGATGAACGGGCTGGTCCTGCCGGGCCGGCAGATCTTCCTGGTCGACACCCACGTCAACATCGACCCGACCGCTGGCCAGCTGGCAGAGATCACCCTGATGGCCGCCGAAGAGCTCAAGCGCTTCGGCATCGTCCCCAAGGTGGCGCTGATGTCGCACTCCAACTTCGGCACATCCGAAGCGCCTTCGGCGCAGAAGATGCGCGAAACCCTGGCGATCCTGCGCGAGCGCGCCCCGGATCTCGAGGTGGATGGTGAGATGCATGGCGATTGCGCGCTGGACCCGAAGCTGCGTGACACGCTGGTGCCGGACGGCACCCTCAAGGGTGAGGCCAACCTGCTGGTGTGCCCGAACATCGACGCCGCCAACATCGCGTACAACCTGCTCAAGGTCGCAGCGGGCAACAATGTGGCGATCGGGCCGATCCTGCTCGGCGTCAAGGCGCCTGTCCATATCCTGACGCCTTCGGCCACGGTGCGGCGTATCGTCAACATGACGTCTCTGGTGGTGGTGGATGCGGCGGCTAAGCGCTAAACCGCTGTCAGTCTTGAAGAAGCCGGGCTTGCCCGGCTTTTTTATTGCCTTTTTACTACCACCAGCACCCCGTCAGTGTGTGCACACATTTTCTTAACATGTTGAAACAATTGAGGTTTTCCACTCTGCCCGGGGGCGGGGATTGATTATTTATTAGCATGGGCGTAACCTTATGCCTTTGAAGTACGCGCTCGTTACACGCGCGATGAAGCTGTCGATTTATGCGCAGACCGTCCGGGGCGCAGGCAAAATGGGCAGTTTGGGTGGCGCGGCAACCGCGCAGCGGCGCCGGGATCGTTTGGTTGGTGTCCTCAAATCAAGACAAGCAACGTGGGTTCCCAGATTCCTTTGACGCAGCGCGCATCACAATGGATTTCAGTCGCCGGTCTGGCGCGAGTGGCAAGCCGGGTGCTGGCAGGCGTGGCGTTGTCGTGCGCGCTGGCGCAGCCGGTGCTGGCACGCCAGGCAGCCGATGACGGCACGGGAACCATCGCAGTACAACAGTTGCCCAACGAGGCACAGTCCACGTTGGAGCGGATCGAAGCGGGCGGCCCGTTTCCCTATGCCAAGGATGGCTCGAGGTTCGGCAACTACGAGCGCGCCCTGCCGCAAAGGTCGCGCAATTACTACCGCGAATACACGGTGAAGACAAACAGCCGAAATCGAGGAGCACGACGGATCGTATGTGGCGGTGATCAACGCGCCACCAACGACTGTTACTACACGGACGACCACTACAACAGTTTCAAACGGATAGCCAAATGATGACTGACATTTTCGGACTGGGCGACGCCCTTGCCGCCCGCGAAGAGCGCGGCGCCGGAGATGGCTGGCAGCGGGCCCAGACCCAGGCCCGGAATCTTTACGACAACGTGTTGACGATGCCCCGCAACGAGCTCTCGCAACAACCGCCGCTCGCACCCGTTCCCGCAGCCGGCACTGACGGCAGCCAAGAGGGAGCCATGACCCTGTTCAAGACGGTGCGTCCAAACATCGTCCAGTCGATCCGCGCGTTTCGCGTGCCCGAACTCGCCCAGGCCGCGGCGGAGTTGGGCCAGCATTTCCTGTATGCGAACTGCGCGCACTGCCAGAGCAAGGCGGAAGTGCTGGAAACCATCGCCACCAACTTCCTCTTTCCCAAGCATTTCGGCAAGAATTTCGATGCGCTGGCCGATTGCCTGACCGACCTGATTTACAAGGCGGGCCCGCAGCCCGGTTTCGTGATCGTGCTCGAAGGGCTGCCGATTGCGCAGAAGTTCGACAAGGAAGGGCGCGAGGTTTTGCTGGATGTGTTTCGTGATGCGGCCGATTTCTGGGCCGAGCGCAAGGTGCAGTTCCGCGTGTTCTACTCCTTCGCCTGAGCGCCAGCCGGCAGTCGCGAAGACAGCAAGATAAAAAAGGCCCGCTGCCAGCGGGCCTTTTGCTTTTCCGGCAGGGCGCGGGGTTACGCCGCCGGCGGTACCTGGCCTTGCGGCGTCAGCTTGTCGATCAGCTCCGGCAATCCTTCGCTGAGATGGGCTGCGACATCGTCCTGGGACAGGCCCGTTTTTTCGGCCAGGCTCTCCAGTGCGCCGGTACCACCCAGTGCGCTGGCCAGCGCGGACGGCGAGACCGCCTGGTTGGCGCCGGTGCCGATCCACGAGTTGACCTGTTCGCCCAGGCCGGCCTGGGCCAGGACCTGCTGCAAGGCACCGATGCCGCCGGCCGCCGCGCCCAGCGCGGGGGCGCCGCCGGCCTGGCCGCCCAGCAGCCCGCCGAGCAATCCGCCCAGATCCAGGCCGCCTGGTGCGCCACCGGCCGCGCCGCCGCCCATCAGCCCGCCGAGCAGTCCGCCAAGGCCGCCAAGGCCTCCCGCGCCTGCCGAGGCCGGATCCTGCGCGGCGCCGCCGCTGCTGTCCCCGTCCTTATGGCGCATGGCCAGCATGGCCAGCAGCCCCAGCGCCATCATCATCTTCGGGTTCAGGCCGCCAGCGCCCGCTTCGCCGCTGCCGCGCTGCCCGAGCACTCCGCCCAGCACGCTATCGAGTAGTCCCATGATCGACTCCTTCCGGTGATTGTGGCACCGGGCCGGGATGGCCCGCGGGTGCCGTCAAAATCCGCCCAGTACCGCGTTGAGCGTGGCCAGGCAAGCAATCCCGGCCGTTTCCGTACGCAAGATGCGCGGCCCGAGTGACACGCCCGTGAAACCGGCGCGCAGCGCCGCCGCCTCCTCGTCCGGCGCCAGCCCGCCTTCGGGGCCGATCAGCAGCGTCACGCCGCGGTCCAGCAGCGCATTGCGCTGCTCGGTGGCAAGCGATACCAGCGACTGCGAGGCCCGCGGCGATACCAGCAGCCGTGCCCCTTCTTGGGCCGCTGCAGGCTTCGCCTGCAGGCCTAGCCAGGATTCCACGTTCGCGACCGGCGCGACCTCCGGCAAGCGATTGCGTCCACATTGCTCGCATGCGGCCTCGACCAGCGCCTGCCAGTGCGCGTGGCGCTTCTGTGCCCGCTCCGCCGAGAGCCGGACCACGGAGCGAGCCGCCTGCAGCGGCTGGATGGCGGCAACGCCAAGTTCGACGGATTTCTCGATCAGCCAGTCCATCTTGTCGCCGCCCGCCAGCCCCTGCGCCAGCGTGACGCGGAACGGCGGCTCGGCCTCGAACGGATCGTGGCTGCCGATCCGCGCCAGCGCATGGCGCTTGCCGATTTCGACCAGGGTAGCCGCATGGCTGCCGCCGCGCCCGTCGAACAGGGTGATGTCGTCGCCGGGGTTGAGCCGCAGCACCTGAACATGGCGCACCACGGCTTCGGGCAACGGCATGTCGGTCTCGGCGGCCAGCGCGGCATCAATGAAAAAGCGAGGCGGCATCAGGCGGATCCATCCTCGTTCTTGCCGGCGGTTTTGTCCACCGGCTTGCCGAAGCCCCAGCGGTAGCCATCGGGATCCTCGACCATGCAGTAGCGGTCGCCCCAGAACTGGTCGGCAGGCGCCATCAGGCTGACCGCGCCGGCGGCGACGGCACGCGCGTGCATGGCATCGACATCGTCGCAGTAGACGTAGAACGTCTGCGGGCATTCGACGCCGAGCGAGCGGGGCGCGCGCGCGGTGCTGCCCCAGGCGCCTTCGGGCGCGAACATCACGACGAGCTCGCCCTGGTAGTGCATCTCGGCGTGGGTCGGCACACCGTTTTCGTCGACCACGTTCCCCGCGCTGAAACCGAAGGCGCGGTGGTAGAAGTCGAGCGCGCTGCGCCCGTTGCCCACCGTCAGGTAGGGGGTGAGCCAGGGGGTGTTGGCCGGTCTTGTCATGATCGTCTCCTGGTTACGGGAAGCCGCGCGGGGCTTGCCTGGGCGGCAAGACTCGCGGTGCGAACGAGCATCTTACGCGGGTGCGCAGGCGCTGTCGAAAAGCGCCTGCAAGTGCAGGGGCAGGGCGAACAAGGCCGAATGGAGCGCGGCGTGGTAGCAGCGCAGCTTGCGGTCAAGCTTCCAGGCGCGCAGCCGCTCGTCGAGCTGCGCGGCATCGGCGCCGCGCACGTCGAGGGTGTCGCTGGCCAGCGCGATGGCCCATTGCGCGCCGTAGACGGGGATGAAGGTGGTGATGGGCCGGACTTGCGCAAAGCACTGCCGCAAGCGCGCGGCGAGCACGCTAACCGAATCGGGGCGGTGT
Organism: Cupriavidus basilensis; assembly: GCF_000832305.1. Taxonomy (NCBI): domain Bacteria; kingdom Pseudomonadati; phylum Pseudomonadota; class Betaproteobacteria; order Burkholderiales; family Burkholderiaceae; genus Cupriavidus; species Cupriavidus basilensis. Next base: position 3,806,052 of record NZ_CP010536.1, on the reverse strand, counting down.
TCCGGCGGGCCAAGGTGCAAGGACAGCACGCCGCCGGGCGCCAGGCAGCGCCGGGCGGCGTGCAGGCCATGGCTGGAGAAGAGCGCAGCCGCCGGGCTGCCGTCGTCGGCCTCGGTCAAATCGAATACGATCAGGTCGAACTGCCGCCCCGCGCGGCCAAAGGCTTCCATCAAGCCCAGCGCGTCGCCAATGGCGAGGTGCACGCGTGGATCCTCGAAGGCGCCCTGGTGGATGCCGTCCAGCCAGGCCCGGGCCAGCGTCACGACATCGGGGTCGAGTTCGGCCACTACCACCTCGCGCATGAAGGGCAGGCGCAGCAATTCATGTGCCGAGCCGCCGTCGCCGCCACCCACCACCAGCGCGGAGCGCGCCGCGCCATGGGCCACGGCCATGGGGTGCACCATCAGCTCATGCTGTATGAAGGCGTCCGCTTCCGCGCTCATGATGCGGCCGTCGAGGCGGAAGATCCGGCCAAAGCGGGGATGCTCGCCAATCTCGATTTGCTGGTACGGCGAGCGCATTGCCGCGAGCAGCCGAATCTGGCCCAAGGTGGTGCCGACGCCCGGGGAAAGCCATTCGGTCCATTGCAGATGGCCGCCAGGCGGGGTCGCCGGGTGGCCTAACTCCCCCCTTTGATCTGGTAAAATTGCGCTTTTCCCGCCGCCAGGTTCCCGCCGCATGTCTCACCTCGCTCATCCCGCCGCTAGTCCGCACGCTTCGCAGCCCGTCCAACTCATGGCCAACGCCATCCGCGTCCTGGCCATGGACGCCGTCCAGCAGGCCAATTCAGGCCACCCCGGCATGCCGATGGGCATGGCGGATATCGCGGTTGCGCTGTGGGGCCGTCATCTGAAGCATAACCCGAGCAACCCCAAGTGGGCTGACCGCGACCGCTTCGTGCTGTCCAACGGCCACGGCTCGATGCTGCTTTACGCGCTGCTGCACCTGACCGGCTACGACCTGCCCCTGGCCGAACTGAAGAACTTCCGCCAGATGCACAGCAAGACGGCAGGCCACCCGGAATATGGCATCACCCCGGGCGTGGAAACCACCACCGGCCCGCTGGGCCAAGGCCTGACCAACGCGGTCGGCATGGCGCTGGCTGAACGCTTGCTGGGCGAGGAATTCAACCGCCCGGGCTTTGACATCGTCAACCACCACACCTATGTATTCCTGGGCGACGGCTGCCTGATGGAAGGCATCAGCCACGAGGCCTGCTCGCTGGCCGGCACGCTCAAGCTGAACAAGCTGGTCGCGCTCTGGGACGACAACGGCATCTCGATCGACGGCGACGTGGTGCACTGGTTCGCCGACGACACGCCGAAGCGTTTCGAAGCCTACGGCTGGAATGTGATCCGCGCGGTGGACGGCCATGACGCCGCCGCCGTCGATGCCGCCATCGCCGAGGCCAAGCACAGCGACCGTCCGACCCTGATCTGCTGCCGCACCCTGATCGGCAAGGGCGCGCCCAACAAGGAAGGCGGCCACGATGTGCATGGCGCGCCGCTTGGCGGCGCCGAAATCCTGGCCACGCGCGAGGCGCTGGGCTGGGCACACGCTCCGTTCGAACTCCCGTCCGAAGTCTATACGGCATGGGATGCAAAGGCCCGCGGCGGTTCGCTGGAAAAGGCCTGGAACGCGCTGTTCGAGGCTTACGCCGAGCGCTTCCCGTACGAAGCCGGCGAATTCCAGCGCCGCATGCGCGGCGAGCTGCCAGGCGCGTTTGACGCTGCCGTGGACGCTTTCCTGGCCAAGTGCGAGGAAAAGGCGGAAACCATCGCTACCCGCAAGGCCAGCCAGAACACCATCGAGGCGCTTGCGCCGGTGCTGCCGGAATTCCTGGGTGGCTCGGCCGACCTGACCGGCTCCAACCTGACCAACTGGTCCGGCAGCAAGGCCGTGCGCGGCGATGCCTGGGGCAACCACATCAACTACGGCGTGCGCGAGTTCGGCATGAGCGCCATCATGAACGGCATCACGCTGCATGGTGGCTACATCCCCTACGGCGGCACCTTCCTGACCTTCTCCGACTACAGCCGCAATGCCCTGCGCATGGCGGCGCTGATGAAGATCCGCACGCTGTTCGTGTTTACCCACGACTCCATTGGCCTGGGCGAGGACGGCCCGACCCACCAGTCGATCGAACACGTCGCCAGCCTGCGCCTGATCCCCAACATGGACGTGTGGCGTACCGCCGACACGACCGAAACCGCAGTGGCCTGGGCCCAGGCCGTGCGCCGCGAGAACGGCCCGAGCTGCCTGATCTTCAGCCGCCAGAACCTGCCGTTCCAGAAGCGTGACGACACCACCCGCGCCAATATCGCGCGGGGCGGCTATGTGCTGCGCGCCGGCAACAATCCCAAGACCGGCCGTCCGGATGCCGTGATCATCGCCACCGGCTCGGAAGTCGGCCTGGCCGTGGGTGCCGCAGACCAACTGGCCACCGATGGCGTGCACGTGCGCGTGGTCTCGGTGCCGGCAACCACGGTGTTCGACAAGCAGGACGCCGCCTACAAGGCATCGGTGCTGCCGGCCGGCGTGCCGCGCGTGGCGGTCGAGGCAGGCGTGACGGACTTCTGGTGGAAGTACCAGGTCCAGGCCGTGGTGGGCATTGACACCTTCGGCGAATCGGCTCCCGCTGGCGTATTGTTCAAGCACTTCGGCTTCACGGTCGAGAACGTCGTGCGCACCGTGCGCGACACGCTCGGTCAGTAACAGGTATTCCCGGGCCCGCGCAGCGGTCGACTCGGCCGCGCGGGCCGGCAGACGCTTTCCCGCATCCATCGATCGTTAGCCTACTCAGGAGATCAACATGACCATCAAGATCGGCATCAACGGCTTCGGCCGCATCGGGCGCATGGTGTTCCGCGCAGCCGCAGCCAACTTCAAGGAAATCGAAGTCGTCGGCATCAACGACCTGCTCGAACCCGACTACCTGGCTTACATGCTGAAGTACGACTCGGTGCACGGCCGCTTTGACGGCGAAGTGTCGGTCGACGGCAACACCCTGATCGTCAATGGCAAGAAAATCCGCCTGACCGCTGTCAAGGATCCGTCCGAGCTGAAGTGGGGCGAGATCGGCGCCGACGTGGTGATCGAATCCACCGGCATCTTCCTGACCAAGGAAGGCGCGCAGAAGCACATCGACGCGGGCGCCAAGAAGGTGATCATGTCGGCACCGTCCAAGGATGACACCCCGATGTTCGTGTACGGCGTGAACCACGGCACGTACAAGGGCGAGGCGATCATCTCCAACGCCAGCTGCACCACCAACTGCCTGGCGCCGGTCGCCAAGGTGCTGAACGACAAATGGGGCATCAAGCGCGGCCTGATGACCACCGTGCACGCCACCACCGCCACGCAAAAGACCGTCGATGGCCCGTCCAACAAGGACTGGCGCGGTGGCCGCGGCATCCTGGAAAACATCATCCCGTCGAGCACTGGCGCCGCCAAGGCCGTGGGCGTGGTGATTCCCGAGCTGAACAAGAAGCTGACCGGCATGTCGTTCCGCGTGCCGACCTCCGACGTATCGGTGGTCGACCTGACCGTCGAGCTGGAAAAGGGTGCTACCTACGCCGAGATCTGCGCCGAAATGAAGGCACAGAGCCAGGGCGCGCTCAAGGGCGTGCTGGGCTATACGGAAGACAAGGTCGTTGCCACGGATTTCCGCGGCGACGCACGCACCTCGATCTTCGATGCGGAAGCCGGCATCGCGCTGGACTCGACCTTCGTCAAGATCGTGAGCTGGTACGACAACGAATGGGGCTACTCCAACAAGGTGCTGGAAATGGCTCGCGTGGTCGCCAAGTAAGTTTGCCGGGATAGGTTGGTTTGCGCACGGAACAAGGCGGCATTCCCCGGGATGCCGCTTTGCCGTCGGCTTGCAACTCCAGCTATCGGAAGCCCGGGCGGGTCCTTTTGCCAGGATCCTGGCAAAAGGATGACGACCGGCACGGTGCAAGGGGCTGGCGCGGAATTCCTGTTCCACTCCCCGCTTTGCTCTTACACTGTGAAAGTGCTGAAAACACCGATGTGCAGCCAATGCAAGTGACGATACGGTCATTCCCAATTCCCAATCCAACCTGGGTGAGATCATGGTGAATGTGGATACCAAGCTGCTCGTGATTTTTACCGAGCTGCTCAGCAAGCGAAACGCGACCTACGTCGCGGAAAAAATGCATATGACCGCGCCTGCGGTTTCGCATTCGCTGGGCCGCCTTCGCGAGATTTTCGACGATCCCCTCTTCATCCGCGTGCCGCACGGCCTGACGCCGACGCCGCGAGCCTTGGAACTGGGGCCGAAGATTCGCGACATGCTGGACCTGTGGTCCTCGATCAACGAGGGCGACGCCGATAATTTCGACCCCGCCACCGCCACCGGCACCCTCAACATCGGCTTTGCCGCCGAGCTGGGCGATACGGTCTTTAACCGCTTTATCCTGCGCATCAAGCAACTGGCGCCGGAGTTGCATATCAAGCTGGTCGAATCCCATTCCTGGGAGTCGGACGTGGCCGCCATGCGCGGCAACGAGCTGGATCTGGCGTTCTCGCCATTCCCGACCCGGCATCCCGAAATCGTGGAAGAGATGGTGACTTCGCTCAACCTCTGGGTTTGCGCGCGTAAAAACCATCCGGTGCTCAAGGGCACCTGCACGCTCGAGCAGTATCTCGACTGCGGCCACATCTTCATGGCGCATTCCGGCGGCAATGGCCGTCCGGCACCGTCGCTGATCCCGCTGGACTACGCGTTGCAGCAGCGCGGGCTAAAGCGCAATGCCACGCTGACGGTGCATTCCTGGCGCGCGCAGTCGGAACTCGCCGCGCAGACCGACATGATCTTCACGGTCAATGCGCTAACCAAGGACATGGCTTGCGAGACCTATGGCCTCAAGGCCTTCCCCTTGCCGGCGGAACTCAACACCACGCTGGGCCTGAACATGTTCTGGCACCGCAGCCGCAACACCCACCCGATGCTGGTGTGGGCACGCGGGCTGTTCCGCCAGGTCGTGGGCGAATTCGTCGGCGTGCCGACGGTTGCGCGCGGCCTGCATATCGTTGCCGAGCAGGATCATACGGAGTCGTGAAGCAGGCTTGAAATAAAAAAACCGGCGCTGGCGCCGGTTTTTTTATGTTCGCGCGGCGGGCCGCGGCAGGCTTAGCGCTTGGGCCGGTGGGGGCACTCGTGCTTGGTGCAGCTGCCATAGAGCGACAATGCGTGTTCTTGCAGCGCGAAGCCGCGCTCGGTTGCGATGCTTTGCTGGCGACGCTCGATCTCGGAGTCGTAGAATTCCTCCACGCGGCCGCAATCGATGCAGACCAGGTGGTCGTGATGCTTGCCTTCATTCAGCTCGAAAATGGCTTTGCCGGATTCGAAGTTGTTGCGCGACAGCAGTCCAGCCTGCTCGAACTGGGTCAGCACGCGATAGACGGTTGCAAGGCCGATATCCATTTGTTCGTTGAGCAGGATGCGGTAAACATCTTCCGCGCTGAGGTGGCGCTGCTCGCTGGTCTGGAAGATCTCGAGGATCTTCAGGCGCGGTACGGTCGCTTTAAGACCGATATTTTTGAGGTCCGCCGGACTCGGCATGGGCGTGACTCCCTAGAGTACAATGTCTGGATAGTTGAATCATAAGGGTTTTGGCGGCAAAAGTCGCCCCGGCGGTTGCCCGGGGCTCGGTCACCAGCCCTAGGCTGCGCTCGCGATGATCCATCGCCGCTGCCGCCTCATGGTAAGCGCCGTGAGGGCCTGAATCGGCACTTTTCTCTCCCTTCTAGAAGCGAGATACATGCGTTCATTTCGTTCGTCCGCCATGCGTCCGACGCTGGTTACTACTGTGCTGGCTGCAGCTACTCTGCTAACGGCTGCGTGCTCCACCTATGACAATACGTCGCGCAAGGTCGCCAACGCGATCACGCCGTACCGTATCAATATCGTGCAAGGCAACTTTGTCTCGCGTGAAGCCGCCGCCCAGTTGCGTGAAGGCATGACGCGCGAGCAGGTCAAGTTCCTGCTCGGCACGCCGCTGCTGGCCGATGTGTTCCACGGCAATCGCTGGGACTATGTGTTCTCGTTCCGCCGCGGCAATACGCCGGTGGTGCAGCAGCGCCGCTATACCGTGTTCTTCGATGGCGACAAGCTGGTCAAGTTCGGTGGTGACGAACTGCCGTCCGAATATGAACTGATTGCCGAAATCGACGGCATGAAGGCCATGCAGGCGGGCAAGATACCGACGCCCAAGGCACCGGCTGAAACCGGTGCCGCGGCGTCGGAAGCGGCTGCGGCGCCTGCAGCGCCGGCTGCCGCCGCCTCGTCCGCCGCAGCCGGTGGCCCCGCCAGCCCGACCAACTGAGCCTTCAGGCCCGAATGCCGGCCGCATCACGCGGCCGGCTTGTATTTTGACTGCTGACACGCCATGAATATCGCCATCGCAGGTGCCTCCGGCCGCATGGGCCGTATGCTGATCGAACACGTACTCGCCACCGAAGGCGTCACCCTGTCGGGCGCGCTGGATGTGCCGGGGGCCCCGGCGCTGGGCCAGGATGCCGGGCTGCTGCTGGGCCGCGCCACGGGCGTGGTGATCACCTCGGATATCGAAGCTGCCCTCGCTGGCGCCGACTGCCTGATCGACTTCACCCGTCCCGAGGGCACGCTCGTGCACCTGGCAGCGGCAAGGCGCCTGGGTGTCAAGGTGGTCACCGGCACCACCGGGTTTGACGACGCCGGCCGTGCCGCCATCGCCGAAGCTGCCAAGCACATTGGCGTGGTGTTCTCCGCCAATATGAGCGTGGGCGTCAATGCCACGTTCAAGCTGCTGGAAGTCGCCGCCAAGCTGCTGTCGTCCGGCTACGACATCGAAGTCATCGAGGCGCACCACCGCCATAAAGTGGATGCCCCGTCGGGCACCGCGCTGGCGATGGGCGAGGTGGTGGCCAAGGCATTGGGCCGCGATCTGAAGACCTGCGGCGTGTTTGCCCGCGAAGGCCACACCGGCCCGCGCGACCCCAATTCCATTGGCTTTGCCACCGTGCGCGGCGGTGATATCGTGGGCGACCACACCGTGATGTTCGCCGGCACCGGCGAGCGCATCGAGATCACGCACAAGTCGTCGAGCCGCCAGTCGTATGCCGAGGGCGCGCTACGCGCGGCGCGCTTCCTCGCCGACAAGCCCACCGGGCTGTTCGACATGCAGGACGTGCTTGGCCTGAAGTAAGGCCCCGGCAGGCCCTGCGCCGAAAGTGCCGACGGTTATAATCGGCACTTTCGCCGTTCCAGCGCAGGCGGGCGCCGCAAGGCTTGCCCGCCGCTTATCTTTTCCACGCTTTTCGCACGCCGACGCACCGCGCCGTTGTCCTGAACATGCAAGACAAATATCTTCCCTCAGCCGTTGAACAAGCCGCCCAGCAACACTGGCAAGCCATCGATGCCTACCGCGTATCGGAAGAGGCGAAGCTGGCCGACGGCAGCGAGAAGCCGAAGTTCTATGCCTGCTCGATGCTGCCTTACCCGTCGGGCAAGCTGCATATGGGCCACGTGCGCAACTACACCATCAACGACATGATGGCGCGCCATCTGCGCATGAATGGGCACAACGTGCTGATGCCGATGGGCTGGGATGCGTTCGGCATGCCGGCGGAAAACGCCGCGCTCAACAATGGCGTGGCGCCCGCAGCCTGGACTTACAACAACATCGCTGAAATGAAGCGGCAGATGCAGTCGATGGGCCTGGCCATCGACTGGTCGCGCGAAGTCGCCACCTGCAGCCCGGACTACTACCGCTGGAACCAGTGGCTGTTCCTCAAGATGCTGGAAAAGGGCATCGCCTACCGCAAGACTGGCACGGTGAACTGGGATCCGGTCGACCAGACCGTGCTGGCCAATGAGCAGGTCATCGACGGGCGCGGGTGGCGCTCGGGCGCGCTGGTTGAAAAGCGCGAGATCCCGATGTACTACCTGCGCATCACCGATTACGCCGAGGAACTGCTCGGCGATCTGGACGACCTGGGCTGGCCCGAGCGCGTCAAGATCATGCAGCAGAACTGGATCGGCAAGAGCGTGGGCGTGCGCTTCGGGTTTACGCATGCCATCGCCGGTGACGACGGCAAGCTGATCGGCGACGGCAAGCTCTATGTGTTCACCACGCGCGCCGACACCATCATGGGCGTGACTTTCTGCGCGGTCGCCGCCGAGCACCCGCTGGCCACCCATGCCGCCGCGACCAATCCTGAGTTGGCCGCCTTCATCAACGAGTGCAAGCACGGCTCGGTGATGGAAGCCGATATGGCGACCATGGAAAAGAAGGGCATGCCCACCGGCCTGAAGGTTGTGCACCCCCTGACCGGCGAGCAGGTCGAGGTGTGGGTTGGCAACTACGTGCTGATGAGCTACGGCGACGGCGCTGTGATGGGCGTGCCCGCGCACGACGAGCGCGACTTCGCCTTTGCCAACAAGTACGGCTTGCCGATCAAGCAAGTGGTCGACATGGTTGACGCCAAAAAGGGCCAGCCGTTCTCCACCGAAGCCTGGCAGGAGTGGTATGGCGACAAGGAGCACGGCACCTGCATCCATAGCGGCAAATACGACGGCCTGGACTACAAGGCTGCGGTAGAAGCCATCGCAGCCGATCTCGGTGCCAAGGGCCTGGGCGAGAAGAAGATCACCTGGCGTCTGCGCGACTGGGGCATCTCGCGCCAGCGCTACTGGGGCACGCCGATCCCGCTGATCCATTGCGACGGCTGCGGCGTGGTGCCGGTGCCGGAGCAGGACCTGCCGGTGGTGCTGCCGGAAGACCTGGTGCCGGACGGCACCGGCAACCCGCTGGCCAAGGACCCGCGTTTCCTCGCGTGCACCTGCCCGTCGTGCGGCAAGCCGGCGCGCCGCGAGACCGACACCATGGATACCTTCATCGATTCGTGCTGGTATTACATGCGCTATACCTGCCCGGACGCGGCCACCATGGTCGACGCGCGCAACGACTACTGGATGCCCATGGACCAGTACATCGGCGGCATCGAGCACGCGATCCTTCACCTGCTGTACGCCCGTTTCTGGACCAAGGTCATGCGCGACATGGGCCTGGTCACGTTCAACGAGCCGTTCTCCAACTTGCTCACGCAGGGCATGGTGCTCAACGATACCTACTACCGCGAGGACGCGGCGGGCAAGAAGACCTGGTACAACCCGGCCGAAGTCGACGTCAGCACCGATGAGCGCGGCCGCCCGCTGGGCGCCGTGCTCAAGGCGGATGGCCAGCCGGTGGTGATCGGCGGCGTGGAGAAGATGTCGAAGTCCAAGAACAACGGCATCGACCCGCAGGCCCTGATCGACCAGTACGGCGCCGACACCGCGCGCCTGTTCGTCATGTTCGCCGCGCCGCCCGAGCAGCAGCTCGAGTGGAGCGGCTCGGGCGTGGAGGGCGCTTCGCGCTTCCTGCGCCGGGTGTGGAACTATGGCTATGCCAACGCCGAGGCGATTGCAGCGGCGGGCAATGCCGTGCCGTCCGGCGACGCCGACGCAGCGCTGCGTCGCGAGATCCACGGCGTGCTCAAGCAGGCCAACTACGACTATCAGCGCATCCAGTACAACACCGTGGTGTCCGCCACCATGAAGATGCTCAACGCGCTGGAAGACGCCAAGCAGGCCACGCCCGCCGCGCGCCGCGAGGGCCTGGGCATCCTGCTGCGCGTGCTGTACCCGGTGGTGCCGCACATCACCCACGGGCTGTGGCAAGAGCTCGGCTACGCCACGCAGTACGGCGACTTGCTCGACGCAGCGTGGCCGCAGGTGGACGAATCCGCGCTGGTGCAAAGCGAGCTGGACCTCGTGCTGCAGATCAACGGCAAGGTGCGCGGCAGCCTGAAGGTGCCGGCCGTTGCCGATCGCGCCGCCATCGAGGCCATGGCCGCCGCCAGCGAGATTGTTGCCAGGTTCGCTGAAGGCGCCGCGCCGAAGAAGATCGTGGTGGTCCCGGGCCGCCTCGTTAACGTGGTTCTTTAATGTGGCGCTGTAACTAGCGCTGAGAGAAGCCAACAAGGGAGCTGCCCACATGGATGGACAGAAGCTGGATCGACCGCTGCAGGGCCGCCGCAAGGTCCTGGCCACGCTGCTGCTGGCCGGCCTGCTGGGCGGCTGCGGGTTTCACATGCGCGGCAACGCGGACTTCGCATTCAAGCGGCTGTATGTGAGCATTCCGCCCAATACGCTGATGGGCTCCGATTTGCGCCGCGCCATCCGCAACGGGTCGGACACGCAGATCGTGACCGACCCGAAAGAGGCGGATGCCCTGCTCGATGTGCTGCAGGACACGCGTACCAAGACAGTGCTGTCGATCACCACCACCGGCGTGGTGCGCGAGTATCGCCTGACGCAGCGCTTCACCTTCCGCCTGCGTGACGCCGGCGGCCAGGAGCTGATCGCGCCGTCGCAACTGGTGCTCACGCGCGACCTGACCTACAACGAAGCCAACACGCTGGCCAAGGATTACGAAGAGCAGCAGCTCTATCGCGACATGCAGCGTGACATCGTGCAGCAGCTGATTCGCCGGCTGAGCGCGGTCAAGGCCATCTGAGCGGCGCGATAAACGCCGGCCAGACAAGCCCAACAGGCAAGGACAGAGGAAAGAAGCGCACGGCATGCAGCTCAAGCTCGATGGACTCGAAGCGCACCTGCGCCAGGCCAAGGGACGCGGCCTGGCTCCGCTCTACGTGGTGCATGGCGATGAGCACCTGCTGGTGCTGGAGGCGGTCGACCGCCTGCGCCAGGCTGCGCGCGAGGCCGGCTTCACGGAGCGCGAGGTGCTGTCTTCCGAGCGCGGCTTCAACTGGGGCCACGTGGTCCAGGCGCAGCAATCGATGTCGCTGTTCGGCGACCGCAAGATCGTCGAGCTGCGGATTCCCTCCGGCAAGCCCGGCAAGGACGGCGGCGAGGCGCTGCGCGCGGTGGCTGCCCAGCCTTCGCCGGACGTGGTCATGTTCATCACGCTGCCGCGGCTGGACTTTGCCACGGCCAAGTCGGCCTGGTTCCAGGCGCTGGACGCCGCCGGCGTGTCGATCAAGGTTGATTCCGTCGACCGCACCCGGCTGCCGGCCTGGGTCGGCGAGCGGCTGGCGCTGCAGCAGCAACGGGTCGAGCCCGGCGAACCGGGGCGGCGCGCGCTGCAGTTCATCGCCGACAAGGTCGAAGGCAACCTGCTGGCCGCTCACCAGGAAATCCAGAAGCTCGGCCTGCTGTATCCCGCTGGTCCGCTGACCTTCGAGCAGGTGCACGATGCGGTGCTCAACGTGGCCCGCTACGACGTCTTCAAGCTCTCCGAAGCCATGCTCAGCGGCGACGTGCCGCGCCTGGTGCGCATGCTCGAAGGGCTACGCGGGGAGGGCGAGGCCACGGTGCTGGTGCTGTGGGCGCTGACCGAGGAAATTCGCGTATTATCCAAGGTCCGGCAAGGGCTGGCGGCAGGCAAGCAGATCGGTGTCCTGACGCGTGAACTGCGTATCTGGGGCCCGCGCGAAAAGCTGGTGCCGCAGGCCGCGCAGCGCCTCTCGCTGGCGCAGCTGGAAGCGGCGCTGGGCATGGCCGCCAAGCTGGACCGGCAGGTCAAGGGCCTGCGCGCCGAAGGCATGCCGGCCGAGCCCTGGGATGGCCTGCTGCAGCTGGCGCTGACCATCGCCCGGTAAGCCCGCAGGCCGGTAGCCGGTAGCGCGGTCGTTGGAGATCACTGCCAGTGACCCGCATAGCCAGCCGTAGCCGACAAAAAACCAAGCATTGAGGGCCGGGTCCCCTGGCCAGGAATATGAACGAGCTCGATCTCAAGCAATACATGGACCGCGTCGGCCAGCAGGCCCGCGCCGCCTCCCGCGCCATGGCGCGCGCCTCCACCGCGGACAAGAACCGCGCGCTGCTGACCATCGCCGCCGCCATCCGCCGCGACGCCGCGCACCTCAAGGCCGTGAACGCCGGCGACGTGGAGCGTGCGCGAGCCAACGGTCAGGATGCCGCTTTCATCGACCGCCTGACGCTCTCGGACAAGGCGATCGACACCATGGCCGCCGGCCTGGAACAGATCGCCGCGCTGGCGGACCCGATCGGCGAGATCAGCAACATGAAATTCCGTCCCACCGGCATCCAGGTGGGCCAGATGCGGGTACCGCTGGGCGTCATCGGCATCATCTACGAATCGCGCCCCAACGTGACCATCGACGCAGCCGCGCTGTGCCTGAAGTCGGGCAACGCCACCATCCTGCGCGGCGGCTCCGAGGCGATCGATTCCAATACCGCGCTGGCCGCCCTGGTGGCCGAGGGCCTGGCCGCCGCCGGCCTGCCGCCCGAAGCGGTGCAGGTGATCTCGACCACCGACCGCGCCGCGGTTGGCCGCCTCGTCACTATGACCGAATACGTCGACGTGATCGTGCCGCGCGGCGGCAAGAGCCTGATCGCGCGCCTGATGGCAGAAGCGCGGGTGCCCATGATCAAGCACCTGGATGGCATCTGCCACGTCTATATCGATGTGGACGCGGATCTGGACAAGGCCGTGCGCGTTGCCGACAACGCCAAGACCCAGCGCTACGCACCCTGCAACACGATGGAAACGCTGCTGGTCGCGCGCGCTGTCGCCGCCGCGGCGCTGCCGCCGCTGTGCCGCATCTACCAGGAAAAGGGCGTGGAGCTGCGCGTGTGCGCCGCTACCCGCGCCACGCTGGAAGCGGCCGGTTTCACCGGCCTGGTCGACGCCACCGAAGAAGACTGGCGGCTCGAGTACCTGGCGCCGGTGCTGGCGATCCGCACCGTGGCCGGGCTGGACGAGGCCATCGAGCACATCAATACCTACGGCTCGGCGCATACCGATTCCATCATCACCGAGAACTACACCACCGGCATGCGTTTCCTGCGCGAGGTGGACTCGGCCAGCGTGATGATCAATGCGTCGACGCGCTTTGCCGATGGCTTCGAGTACGGCCTGGGCGCCGAGATCGGCATCTCCAACGACAAGCTGCACGCACGCGGCCCGGTCGGCCTGGAAGGCCTGACTTCGCTGAAGTACGTGGTGTTCGGCCACGGCGAGATCCGCACCTGAGCGGGCTGGCGGCACGCGTGCCGTGCCGCCTCCCGTTGCGCATCCCCACCGTTTCACTGTTTCCATGCGTTCCCATGGGAACCCAACCAGAAAAAAGGCCAGATGCTCTGGGTTAAAGCGCTGCACATCGTTTTCGTTGTCTCCTGGTTCGCTGGCCTGTTCTACCTGCCGCGCATCTTCGTCAACCTCGCCATGGAGCGTGAGCCGGCCAGCGTGCAGCGCCTGCTGCTGATGGCGCGCAAGCTCTACCGCTTCATGTCCATGCTGGCGGTGCCGGCGCTGGTGTTCGGGCTGTGGCTGTATATCGGCTACGGGATCGGGCGCGGTCCGGGGCAGGGATGGATGCATGCCAAGCTGGCGCTGGTGCTGGTGTTGATCGGCTATCACCATGGCTGCGGCGTGCTGCTCAAGAAGTTCGAGGGTGGGCGCAATACGCGGTCGCACACCTTCTATCGCTGGTTCAACGAGTTGCCGGTGCTGGTGCTGCTGGCGGTGGTGATCCTGGTGGTGGTCAAGCCGTTCTGACGCGCGTTGGCCGGCAGCCGCGCGCATCGCCTGCGCGGGCCGCTGGGTCTGGGTTTTCTCTCGTATCGTATTTCGTTCGTTTCACGCAGCATTGCCGCATTCACCGCGCGGTTGTCTCGCCCCACTCCGTCCAGAGGACATGATGAGCAAGCAGGTCGACTACTATCTCACCCCGCAATCGCCTTTCGTCTACCTTGGCCACGAACGCTTCACCGCGATTGCGGCCAAGCATGGCGTGCAAGTCAATCTCAAGCCCTGCGACCTGGGCCGCGTGTTCTCTGTTTCGGGTGGCTTGCCGCTGGCGCAGCGTCCGCCGCAGCGCCAGGCCTACCGCCTGGTCGAACTGGCACGCTGGAGCGAGTTTCTCGGCCTGCCGCTGAACCCGCAGCCGACCTTTTTTCCGGTCTCCGGCGACGCCGCCAGCAAGCTGGTCATCGCTGTCCAACTGGCCCATGGCACCGCCCGCGCGATGGAGCTGATCGGCGCCATTGGCCGCGCCCTGTGGGCCGAGCAACGCAATATCGCCGACGCCGCCACGCTGGCGCAGCTGGCCGACAGCATCGGCCTGGAAGGCGCGGCGCTGCTCAAGGCGAGTGACGCGCAGGCTGTCCAGGCCGCCTATACGCAGCATACCCAGGATGCGGTTTCCGTCGGCGCGTTCGGCGCGCCGTGGTACGTCTATGACGGCCAGCCTTTCTGGGGCCAGGACCGCCTGGACTTCCTCGATCGCGCCCTCGCGGCGGGCTGAAGCCCCGGAGCGCGGTACACTGCGCGCTATCCGACCCCGTCCGCTACGGCGGACGTTTTTGTTTGCAGGAATTCCCAAGCCATGTCCCAAGCCTTTTTTGCCTCCTGCCCGCGCGGCCTCGAGAGCGCACTTGCCGAAGAGTTGCACGAGATCGCAGCCCGGCCCGGCCTGGCCAGGCTCGCCCCCATCCAGGTCCATCGCGAAATGCCCGGTGGCGTCACTTTCTCGGGCGAGATGGCCGCGGCCTATGCAGTCAACCTGCACTCGCGCATTGCCAGCCGGGTGCTGATGCGGGTTGCCAACCGCGGCTACCGGCGCGAAGACGACATCTATGACCTGGTCCGCGCCCAGCGCTGGGATCATTGGTTCACGCCGGATGAGACGCTGCGGGTGGACGTCACGTCGCATCGCTCGCCGCTGCAGAGCCTGAATTTCATTGCCCTGCGTATCAAGGACGGGGTTTGCGACGCCATGCGCGAGCGCTCGGGCGAGCGGCCCAGCGTCGATACCGTGAATCCGGATGTGCGGATTTATGCTCACTTGACCGAGCACGATTGCACGCTCTACCTCGACACCTCGGGCGATCCGCTGTTCAAGCGGGGCTGGCGCCTGGAGAAGGGAGAGGCGCCGCTAAAGGAAAACCTGGCCGCTGGCATCCTGCGCCTGGCCGGATGGGTGCCAGGCCAGACCGAACGCCCGTTCTACGATCCGATGTGCGGCAGCGGCACCTTCCTGGTGGAAGCTGCCCAGGTGGCCCTTGGCTTGGCTCCTGGCGCGAATCGCAGCTTTGGCTTCGAGCGCCTGAAAGGCGCCGACAACAAGACGTGGAATGCGCTGAAGGCGGCTGCGCGGGATGACGAGGAGGCCGCGCGCAAGCGCGTCGCGTCCGAGCCCCTGGAACTCGCTGGCAGCGATATTTCCACCGACATGCTGTCGATGTCGCAAGCCAACTGGGAACGCGCGGGCTTGCCCGGCGAAGTGCGGTTGAAGCAGGTGGATGCGCGCTTTGCGCAGCCGCCGTTCGCGGCCCCCGGCCTGATGTTGATGAACCCGCCGTATGGTGAGCGGATTGCCGTGCGGGGTGAACGCCGGCGGCCGATGGACGAAGCACCGGTCGACGAGATCGATGACGAGGCCGCCAATCAGTTCGCCAGCGCCTTTGCCACCACGCTCAAGCAGCATTTCGCGGGCTGGCAGGCATGGGTGTTCACTGGCGACCTGACGCTGCCGCGCCGCCTGCGGCTCAAGGAGTCGCGCCGCACGCCGCTGTACAACGGCAATATCGAGTGCCGGCTGTTCCGTTTCGACATGGTGCGAGGCGGCAACCGCAACGCCCCCGCGCAGCCTTCGGCCTGATGCGGCGCGCGCAGGAGAGGCTTGCTCTCCTGCGCGGTGTGGCTTAGCGCGCTGCGCGCCCGGTGACCCGCTCGGGGTGACGGGCAAAATCGTCCAGGAAACCCTGGAAGCTGACCACCGGCTCCTGCAGTAGATGGCGCGGCAGGTCGAACAGCGCGTAGAAATAATCCTCGCGCCCTTCGCAGCGCTCGGCCGGCAGGCAATATTGCTCCCAGTCGATGCAGGCCGGCGTGTACATGCCGTTGCCTGGCCAGAAGAAAGGCACGATGCGGCCCTCGCGCAGTCCCTCGATCAGGGCCGCCGGCGCATCGTAAGCTTCCGCAGATTCCACCTGGTTGATCAGGCCGGCGCGTGTCTCGATCACCATCAGCGTGGCCTGGCCCTGCGCCGTCAGCATCAGGATGCCGGCCGGGTTGGGGTAGAGGTAGTACTCGACAAAGCCGTAACGCGCGGTGACCTGGCGCACCCGCTCGCAGATCGCCGGGTCCGACAGGAAGGAAAACGAGTGGCGCGTCAGCAGATCGCGCAGCGTGCGCGACAGGGTGGCGAAATACTGCTGCTGGAGTGCGTCGATCTCCTGGTCCAGCCGCTCGACCATATTGCTGTCGTGCTTCTTCACGTAGCGGTCGATCAGCCCGTGGTTGAAGCCCTGCACGGCAATGCCTTCGTCGGCGGTGCCGGTCAGCAGGATGGTCTTGCACGGCAGGTCCTGCAGGGCCTGGCAGAACTCCAGTCCGTTCATCTGCGGCATCGAATAATCGACCACGATCACGCCCGGCTGCACAAAGCGGTTGTAGTCGTGGATTTGCCGGTAGATGCGGTCGATATCGAGCTGCACGGTGCGCCGCTCGGTCAGGAAGGTCAGGTCGTCGTGCGTGACCCGCACGGGCAGGAAGCCGGTCGAGCGTGTGGTGTAGGTCTCGCGGATCCATTGCAGGGCTTCGCGGGGGTCGGTGAAGGTCACCACCGGGCGCGACGGATCCATCTGGAACGCCAGGCTGTCGATGAACGATTTACTGTCGTCGACGAGCACCGTGAGGATCGGGTGATGGAAGACCGACAGATTCCTGTCCTGGGGGTTGAATGTCATGTTGCGTTCGGCTCCGGTGTCGGCAGACACTTCGGGCGGGTGGTTTGGCGCGGCTGGAGATCCGGTGCGGCAAGGCCAGCGGACGGATCGGTTCGGAGCGGCCCACCGCGCTGGACTACACCTGGCCCTTTCTGGATGACCGGCGCGTGCCATGGCCGGTGACCGGAAACCAGTATAGCGCGCTCGCGCTCGCGCGCAACCGGACCTCGGCGAGATGGAAAAAAGCGCGACAGTGTCGCGCTCTTCGTGGCGGCGGATACGGGCCGATGCCCGTATCCGGTGCTTCCGGCGTGCTTACTCGACCGCCTTGCCCATGTCTTCCACCACCTTCTTGGCGTCGCCGAACACCATCATGGTCTTGTCCATGTAGAACAGCTCGTTGTCCAGGCCCGCGTAGCCAGCGGCCATCGAGCGCTTGTTCACGATGATGGTCTTGGCCTTGTAGGCTTCCAGGATCGGCATGCCGGCAATCGGCGAGTTGGGATCGGTCTTGGCGGCCGGGTTGACCACGTCGTTCGCGCCCAGCACCAGCACCACATCCGCCTGGCCGAACTCGCTGTTGATGTCCTCCATCTCGAAGACCTGGTCGTAGGGCACCTCGGCCTCGGCCAGCAGCACGTTCATGTGGCCCGGCATGCGGCCCGCCACCGGGTGGATGGCGTACTTCACCGTCACGCCCCGCTCGACCAGCTTCTCGGTGAGTTCTTTCAGCGCGTGCTGCGCGCGCGCCACCGCCAGGCCGTAGCCCGGCACGATGATCACGGTCTCGGCATTGCCCATCAGGAAGGCCGCGTCGTCGGCCGAGCCGGACTTCACGTTGCGCTGCGCCTGGCCGCCGGCAGCGGCCGCCGCGGGCGCGCCGCCGAAGCCGCCCAGCAGCACGTTGAAGAACGACCGGTTCATTGCCTTGCACATGATGTACGAGAGGATGGCACCGCTCGATCCCACCAGCGAGCCGGCAATGATCAGCATCGGGTTGTTCAGCGAGAAGCCGATGCCCGCAGCGGCCCAGCCCGAGTACGAATTGAGCATCGACACCACCACCGGCATGTCGGCGCCGCCGATCGGGATGATGATCAGCACGCCCAGCACGAAGGCGATCGCCAGCATCAGCAGGAACGGCAGCCAGTCCTGCGACAGGCAGAAGATGATGCCGAAGCCGATCATGGCCACCGCCAGCAGCAGGTTCAGCAGATGCTGCCCGGCGAAGGACACCGGCGCGCCCTGGAACAGGCGGAACTTGTACTTGCCCGACAGCTTGCCGAAGGCGATCACCGAACCGGAGAAGGTGATGGCACCGACGAAGCAGCCGATGAACAGCTCGATGCGATTGCCAAACGGGATATCGTGCGAGCCCGGCGGCGTGATGCTGAACGCCGACGGCTCGGCCACCACGGCCACCGCGATGCAGACCGCGGCCATACCGATCAGCGAGTGCATGGCGGCCACCAGCTCGGGCATCTTGGTCATCTCGACCTTTCTTGCCACGTAGGCGCCGATGCCGCCGCCAACCACCAGCGCACCGAAGATCAGCGCCATGCCTTCGGCGACCGAGGACTGGCCCGCGCCGATGGCCAGGAACTCGCTCTTGAGCTTGGCGATCAGCACCAGCGTGGTCACCGCGGCGATGGCCATGCCGATCATGCCGAAGGCATTGCCGCGCCGCGCGGAGCTGGGATGCGAGAGGCCCTTGAGCGCCTGGATGAAACACACCGAGGCGAGCAGGTAGAGCAGGGTGACGAGGTTCATGCTCACTTGGCGCCCTCCTCATGACCCTTGCCAGACTTGGCCTTGGGTTCCTTCTTCTTGAACATCTCCAGCATGCGCTGCGTCACCAGGAAGCCACCGAACACGTTGACCGCGGCGAGCGCGACCGCCAGCGTGCCCATGGTGCGGCCCACGGGGCCCTCGGTCAGGCCGGCAGCCAGCATGGCGCCGACGATGATGATGGCCGAGATCGCATTGGTCACGGCCATCAGCGGGGTGTGCAGGGCGGGCGTCACCGTCCAGACCACGTGGTAGCCCACGTAGATCGCCAGCACGAAGATGATCAGGTTGATCACCGTGTGGTTCACCATTTCCATCGACTTCTCCTCCGTTGCTTGAATGCCTTCGCTGCGCGGTTGTCCCGTGTTCTTTTGCCTGGCCAGGCGCCTGTGAGCGCCTGCTGCATCGATGCCCCGCCTGGTGCCGCGTCGTCGTCTGTCACGTAGGTACCCTCACCCCGGGGGTGAGGGTACGGCTAAATCCGAAAATCGCATGCCGGATGCGGGCATCGCACCGACGTTGGCTCCCGGCGCGATGTCCTCATCCGCTTGCACCTTCTTGATTTCCTTGATGGCGTTGTTGTCGTCCAACAGGATGATCTTCGGCTTGTAGGTGGCGATCTCCTCATCGCTCATCGGCGCGTAGGAGCAGATGATGAGATGGTCGCCCAGGTGCGCGCGCCGGGCGGCCGCACCGTTCTAAAAAAACCGGGCCGCGGCGGGCCCGCTGCCGCTTCAGGAAGCGCCGCGGACCACCTGGCCGTCCTTGCACATCAGGCAGGCGGCGACGATATCGTCCTCCAGGTTCAGCGTGAACTGGCCTTCCTTGTCGATGACGAGCTTGAGGAAGTCGAGCACGTTGCGCGCATATAGCGCCGACGCGTCGGCCGCCACCATGCTGGCCAGGTTGGTGTGCCCGATCAGCGTGACGCCGTGGCGTTCCACCACTTCGTCAGCGACCGTCAGCGGGCAGTTGCCGCCCTGCGCCGCGGCCAGGTCGACCACCACCGAGCCCGGCTTCATCGCCTGCACCGTTTCTTCCTTGAGCAGCACCGGCGCCTGGCGGCCCGGGATCAGCGCGGTAGTGATGACGATGTCGGCGGCCTTGGCGCGCTCGTGCACCAGTTCGGCCTGGCGTCGCATCCAGTCGGGCGGCATGGGGCGGGCATAGCCGCCCACCCCCTGCGCGATCTCGCGCTCTTCGTCGGTGACGAAGGGCACATCGAGGAATTTGGCGCCCAGCGATTCGATCTGTTCCTTGACGGCGGGACGCACGTCGGAGGCTTCGATGACCGCGCCCAGCCGCTTGGCGGTGGCGATGGCCTGCAGGCCCGCCACGCCGGCGCCGAGGATCAGCACGCGGGCCGCCTTGACGGTGCCGGCGGCGGTCATCAGCATGGGCATGAAACGCTGGTAATGATGCGCGGCGACCAGTACGGCCTTGTAGCCGGCGATATTGGCCTGGGAAGAGAGCACATCCATGCTCTGCGCGCGCGTGGTGCGCGGCGCGGCTTCCAGCGCGAAGGCGGTCAGCGTGGCGCTCGCCATGCGCGCGTTGTTCTCTGCGTCGAAGGGATTGAGCATGCCGACCAGCACGGCGCCCGGCTTCATCAGCGCGAGCTCGGCATCGACGGGGGCGCGGACCTTGAGCACCAACTGCGTGCCGAAGGCTTGCGCCGCGGTGCCAATGGTGGCACCGACGGCCTCATACGCCGAGTCCGGCACGCTGGCGCGTACGCCGGCTCCCGACTGGACGATGACCTGATGGCCCTGGGTCACGTACTTCTTGACCGTCTCCGGGGTGGCGGCGACACGAGTCTCACCTGCCCGCGTCTCCTGCGGGATGCCGATGTGCATCGTCAATTTCTCCTTTTTGCTGGCGTCTTTGAGGCGCTGTCAAAATGATTCTGGCGTTGGCGCGCGAGCTGGTCGTACGACTGCTACGACATGGCAACGCGCCTGACCAGAACCGCTTCGGCTCATTCTGACAATGCCACTGATCTGCTAGGCGGGCGGACGTCTTTGGCCCTTTTGTGTCTGCCCTTTGTGTCTGCCATGCGCCCGGCCAGGCCGAACGCAGCGCACAATTTTTTCGCAGCTTACAGGAATCTGAAGATATGTGGTGACCGGCTGGTCGGCTTTTGCGCAACCGCATCACCGCCTCTCGGACCCTGTTGGTTCATCCCGGGGCATGCCGGGACGTTCCTCCCTTTACGATTTTTACGCCATCCCTTGGCGGGCCGGTATTTTCTTGACACCGATTTTAGGCGCGTGCCCGTACTGTTCCGGTCGCGCCGCGGCCACTCTCATCCTGACGCTCGCCGTGGCTTCGGCCATCGCCTCATGCGTGGCTGTCCACCGATCGAAGTTCTTCCCATTGCCAAGTTATCCATGACTGCTCTTCGCTTCAACGTTTCGCACGCCTGTCTCGCCACCCTGTCTTGCGCCACGCTTCTCGCCACGCCGGCCGCCTTCGCGCAGGGCACACCCGATGCAGCAGCCGCCGCCGCATCAGCCGACGCGTCGCCGCACACTTTCACGGCCAACGTCACGCTGGCCAGCGAATATCGCTACCGGGGCTTGATGCAGTCCAACCGCCGCCCGGCGATCCAGGGCGGGTTCGACTACACGCATTCGAGCGGCCTTTACGTGGGTAACTGGAACTCCAGCATCAGCTGGCTTGGCGACAGCAACGCCAAGGTGTCGGCGCCGATCGAGATGGACTTCTACGGCGGCTTCAAGAACACCATCATGCTGGGCGGGCTCGAATGGAACTACGACGTGGGCGTGCTGGAGTACTACTATCCCGGCGACTATCCGGCCGGCTACACACGCCCGTACACGACGGAGCTGTACGGCGGCATCGGCTACGGCCCGGTGTTCCTGAAATACTCGCACGCGGTGACCAACCTGTTCGGCTTCAACGACAGCAAGAACAGCTACTACGTAGACCTGTCGGCCAATGTGCCGCTGAACGTCTGGGACCTGACACTCAATGCGCACGTCGGCTACCAGAAGGTGAGGAATGTCACGGACGCCTCGTACACGGACTGGAAGCTGGGGTTGACCAAGGACCTGGGCAAGGGTTTTGCGCTGGCGATCGCTTATATCGACACCAATGCCAACAAGTCGGTCTACACCAATGTGCCCGGCCGCTATATCGGCAAGGCAGCCGCCTTCGCGTCGCTCACCAAGACGTTCTGAGCATGCCGCGCCATCTTGATGACATTTTGATGGCGGCGGCGGCGATTACTGCATCAACTTGAGGCGGCCATGCATAGCATGGTTGCATCTCCAACAGACGACCCGCCCAGCGCGGGTCCCGCTCAAATGCGACAGTCGAGCCTTGCCGTGGCCTTTGCTTGCGTGCCACGCCGTCGTCTTACCCGCACCGGATCCCGCACCGCGCGCCTTGACGCATCCGGCATCCAAGCCGCGCAGGCCGTCGCGCCCGCGCTTGGCGTGGACACCGCGCGCAGCTGGATCCGCCTGCGCCTGGCGGTGGCGTCGAGCCAGGTCTTCGCGCTGCGCCAGTCGCTGCATCGCGCGATCGGGCAACTGGCGCGCATCTACGTGGTCGAGGTGGACCACCGCCATGGCGAGACCACGCTGCATGTGGAAGTCGAGCGCGGCGGCCGCGACGCTGCCATGCACGCCATCATGATGGCCCTGCCGGCCGCCGAGTTCGGCGCCACCACGGTGCTAGGACAAGACCATGCCGCGCACTGAGATGATGGCGGGCTTGCGCGAAGACAGCCGCGCGACGTTGTGGCTGCCGCTGGTGACACCGATGCAGGGCGGCGAGCCGGACCTGGCCTGCGCGCAGCGGCTGGCCGCGCACTATGTGGCCAGCGGCGTGGATGGGCTGGTCATCCTGGGCACGACCGGGGAGGGCGGCTTGCTCACGCGGGATGAGCGGCTGATGTTTACCGCCGCGGTGCTGGAGGCGGTGGACGGTGCGCTGCCAGTGCTGGCTGGCGTTGGCGGCGTGGATACCCGCGTGGTTTGCGAGCAGGTGCGCCAGCTCGACCGCTTCGACCTGGCGGGCTACCTGGTGCCGCCGCCGTACTACCTGCGGCCCGGCGATGAGGGCATTGCCTGGCACGTCGAGCGCGTGGCGGATGCCACCTGGCGCCCGCTGATGCTCTACAACGTGCCCAAGCGCACCGGCTGCAATATGTCACCGGCATTGGTGCAGCGGCTGGCCGCGCATCCGCGCGTCGTCGCGGTCAAGGAATGTGACGCGGCGGGGCTTCGCGCCCTGGCCGGCAACGATCGGCTCGCGGTCTTCTGCGGCGAGGATGCGGCCATGCTGGACCACCTGCTAGCGGGTGGCGGCGGCGTGGTGCCGGCTTGCGCGCACATCCGCCCGGATCTGTTCGTGCGGCTGTTGCAACTGGTGGCGCAGGGCCGTGTTGCCGCAGCGCGTGCGCTGTTCGCGAGCCTGGCGCCGTTGATCTCGCTGCTGTTCTCCGAGCCCAATCCCGCACCGGTCAAGTCCGCGCTGGCATTGTGCGGGCTGGCAAGTTCCGAGGTCAGGCGGCCACTGGTGCCGGCCAGCCGCGCGCTGCGCGAACGGCTGGACCAGGTGATCGCTTCGCTGCCGGCGGTGGAGGACGTGGAGCGCACTTTGCTGCCGGCCTAGCGTTGGCGCGGGCGTGGCGCCGGATGCGCCGGATGCGCTGGATGCGCGAAAGGGCGGCAACCGGTAGAATGCCGGATTGCCTAAAATTTGTGCATCATGTCACACGACTGGAAGGCCAGCGTCACGGTTGCCGCGGTAATTGAACGCGGCGGCCGCTTCCTGCTGGTGGAAGAAGAAACGCCCGACGGCCTGCGGCTGAACCAGCCTGCCGGCCATCTCGACCCGGGCGAGAGCCTGATTCACGCCGTCATCCGCGAAACGCTGGAAGAAACCGCGCACACGTTCGAGCCGCGCGCGCTGCTGGGCTGCTACATGGCCCGCCCGCACTCGGCCGGCACGGCCGCGCGCCCGGGCGGCGACATTACCTATGTGCGCTTCGCCTTTACCGGCGAGCTGGGCGCGCTCGATGCCGGGCGCCAGCTCGACGTGGGCATCGTGCGCACCGTGTGGATGAGCGCCGACGAAATCCGTGCCTGCCCCGAGCGCCATCGCACGCCGCTGCTGCTGGCCTGCATCGAGGACTATCTGGCGGGCAAGCGCTTCGCGCTCGACGCGCTCTACACCCATCCTTCCGTGGTGGGCGGCGGAGTGCTGTCATGAGCCAGGGCAAGCGCGTGGTGGTGGGCATGTCGGGTGGCGTGGATTCGTCGGTGACAGCGTGGCTGCTCAAGCAGCAAGGCTACGAGGTGATCGGCCTGTTCATGAAGAACTGGGAAGACGACGACGACAGCGAGTACTGCTCGACCCGGCAGGACTGGCTGGATGTGGTCTCGGTGGCCGACCTCATCGGCGTCGACGTGGAAGCGGTGAATTTCGCTGCCGAGTACAAGGACCGTGTCTTTGCAGACTTCCTGCGCGAATACTCGGCCGGCCGCACGCCCAACCCCGACGTGCTGTGCAATGCCGAGATCAAGTTCAAGGCCTTCCTGGACCACGCCATGTCGCTGGGCGCGGACACCATCGCCACCGGCCACTACGCGCGCGTGCGCGAAGCGGGGGCGGATGTGGGTGCCGGCACTGGCCGCTTCGAGCTGCTCAAGGCCTTTGACCACACCAAGGACCAGAGCTACTTTCTGCACCGGCTGAACCAGGCGCAGCTGTCGCGCACGCTGTTTCCGCTGGGCGAGATGCCCAAGACGCGCGTGCGCGAGATCGCTGCCGAGATCGGCCTGCCCAATGCCAGGAAAAAGGATTCCACCGGCATCTGCTTTATCGGCGAGCGGCCGTTCCGCGATTTTCTCAACCGCTACCTGCCGACCAAGCCGGGACCGATGAGGACGCCGGACGGCAAGGAAGTCGGCCAGCACATCGGTCTGGCGTTCTACACGCTGGGGCAACGCAAGGGCATCGGCCTGGGCGGCAGCCGCGCGGGCAATGGCGACGCCTGGTACGTGGCGCGCAAGGACATGGCCAGCAACACGCTGTATGTGGTGCAGGGCCATGAGCATCCGTGGCTGCTGACACCCACGCTCGACGCTGCCGACCTGTCGTGGGTGGCGGGCACCGGCCCGGCGGCAGGCGCCACGCTGTCGGCCAAGACGCGGTATCGGCAGAGCGATGCGCCCTGCACGGTGACGGGGGCGGGAGACGATGCCCTGCAACTGACGTTCACGCAGGCGCAGTGGGCGGTTACGCCTGGCCAGTCCGCGGTGCTGTACGACGGCGACGTCTGCCTGGGTGGCGGCATTATCCGGTGAGGCGCGCGGAGTGCGATGAGATGAAAAAAACCGGCTCGATGGCCGGTTTTTTTTCATCTTCGCGCGGCAGCAGGCGCACGCAAGGCTCAGGCGCGCGGCGGTTCCGTGTCGATGAACGACTGGCGCTTGGCAAGCTTGTCCTGGTACACGGCGAGGCGCGGGTGGCGCTCACGCCAGGCGATGTCCGGGAAGCGGAAGTCGAGGTACGACAACGCGCAGCCCACGGCCACGTCGGCCAGCGAGTAATGGTTGCCCGAGCACCAGGGCCGGTCGGCCAGGCCGTCGGCGATGGCGGCCACCGCCGCGTCGATCTTGCCGAGCTGGCGCTGGACCCAGCGCTCGCTGCGCTGCTCGGGCTCGCGCTGCGTGTGTTCCAGGCGCGCCAGCAGGGCGGCATCGAGCAGGCCGTCGGCCAGTGCTTCCCAGCAGCGTACCTCGACGCGTTCGCGGGCGCCTTGCGGGATCATGCGGCTGACGGGCGTCAGGGTGTCGACGTATTCGACGATCACGCGCGAGTCGAAAATCGCGCCGCCGTCTTCCATGACCAGGCACGGTATCTTGCCCAGCGGATTGAACTGGGAGATGGTGGTGTCCGGCGACCACACGTCAACCTCGACCATCTGGTAATCGATCTTCTTTTCCGCCATCACGACGCGCACCTTGCGCGCGTAAGGGCTGGTTTGCGATGCATACAGCTTCATGGACTCCCCTCGAGCTTGTTATGAAGTGCATCGGCCGCGCCTTGCGCGGCCGGCATGCCCGATGCACTTCATAACAGGCTAGCGGATCGGCGAGCGCGAGTATACCCGTGCCCCGTCCGGGATGCGCCGGGCGAGCGCGGCGCCTGCCCGCCGTGTCGTCATGCCGAGACGCGCGAGCTGCGCGGCCCCGCGAACGCGTCCACAGAAGGCGGGCCACGATGGTAAAATGCCCGCTTTCCGTCGTGCCGTCAGTCGGTTTTTGCGCCGAATTGTTCTCTTTTTTGGGCGAATTGGACCTGTTTTTGTGTCTTTTCCCCTCTTTAGACCGGTTCCGCCTTGTCACCGGCCACTTCGGCCCGCGAGGGCCTCGCCCGGCCATTTTGCCTGCGCAATCTGCCCGCCAGGCGACGCTTGCGTAACCACTTCCCTCTATCCCTCCGGTCTCCCAGCATGTCTTCTTCCTCGCTCTCCCCGCTCACCGCCCTGTCTCCCATCGACGGCCGCTACGCCTCCAAGGCCGATGCGCTGCGCGAGTGGCTCTCGGAAGCGGCCTTCATGCGCAACCGCGTCAAGGTGGAAGTGCACTGGCTGATCGCGCTGTCGCAAGCCGGCCTGCCCGACATGCCGAAGTTCTCGCCGGCCTCGGAAGCGGCCCTGCTGGCGCTGGTGGACAACTTCACCGAAGCCCACGCATCGCGCATCAAGGAGATCGAGGCGGTCACCAACCATGACGTGAAGGCCGTGGAGTACTGGCTCAAGGAGCAGGTCAAGGGCAACGCCGAGCTGGAAGCCGCGAGCGAGTTCATCCATTTCGCCTGCACCTCGGAAGACATCAACAACACCTCGCACGGCATGATGCTCAAGGGCGCCCGCGAAGGCGTGATCCTGCCCACGCTGCAACGCGTGCACGCGCGCCTGGTGGAGCTGGCGCATGCCAATGCCCGCCAGCCGATGCTCTCGCGCACCCACGGCCAGCCGGCCAGCCCGACCACGCTGGGCAAGGAAATGGCCAACGTGGCGGCACGCCTGGCGCGCGCCATCGAGCGCATCCAGCGCGTGGAACTGCTGGGCAAGATGAACGGCGCGGTCGGCAACTACAACGCTCACCTGTCGGCGTACCCCAGCTTCGACTGGGAAGGTTTCTCCAGGCAGGTGATCGAAACGCGCCTGGGCCTGACCTTCAACCCCTACACCATCCAGATCGAGCCGCACGATTACATGGCCGAGCTGTTCGACGCCATCGCCCGTGCCAATACCATCCTGCTCGACCTGAACCGCGACATCTGGGGCTATATCTCGCTGGGCTACTTCAAGCAGCGCACCAAGGCTGGCGAAATCGGCTCGTCGACCATGCCGCACAAGGTCAACCCGATCGATTTCGAGAACTCGGAAGGCAACCTGGGCCTGGCCAACGCGGTGCTGCGCCACCTGTCGGAAAAGCTGCCGCTGTCGCGCTGGCAGCGCGACCTGACCGATTCCACCGTGCTGCGCAACATGGGCGTGGCCTTCGGCTACAGCCTGCTGGCCTATGAGGCCTGCCTGCGCGGCCTGGGCAAGCTGGAAACCAACCCCGAGCGCCTGGACGAAGACCTCGACAACTGCTGGGAAGTGCTGGCCGAGCCGGTGCAGACCGTCATGCGCCGTTTTGGCGTGCCCAATCCCTACGAGCAGCTCAAGGAGCTGACGCGCGGCAAGGGCATCTCGCGCGAGGCGCTGCAGACCTTCATCAGCGGCCTGGCGATTCCCGACGACGCCAAGAAGCTGCTGCTGGAAATGACCCCGGCCACCTATATCGGCCGCGCCGTCAGCCTCGCCGAACGCGTGTGATTCTCCCGGCCCGCGGGCCGGCGCGTTGCAAAAAGAGCCATCCCCGGGGGTGGCTTTTTTGTTGATGGGCGGCCCGCGCCGGCACGGCTTGCCAGCTGCGGCGAAATGTCACTTCAAATGGTTTGAATGATTCCATGAATTTCAGACCGTTCCGCAACCTGCCTGCCGCACAATAATGCGAGAATTCAAGGAGCAGCAGTAATTGCCGTTCAGTAAAAGATTGTGAAACGCCCACAAGGGCAGGGGTCCTTATCCATGCATTCCCAAGCCAAAGCCGGCGCCCACGCCGGCGCTGCCGTAGCGCCGCAGCCGACGTCAGCCTATGGGGCCACGGCGATCGGCCTGCACTGGATCATCGCGCTGCTGATCTTCGCCGCCTTCGGGCTGGGCCTGTACATGACCAGCATTCCGGGCTTGTCGATGCTCAAGCTCAAGCTGTTTTCCTGGCACAAGTGGATCGGCGTGACCGTCTTTGCCATCGCCGTGCTGCGCGTGCTGTGGCGCGCCACCCACCGCGCGCCGGCACCGGCCGCGGGCACTCCGGCCTGGCAGGCCAAGGCCGCGCACGCGGCTCACCTGCTGCTCTACGCGCTGATCGTGGTGGTGCCCATCACGGGCTACCTGTATAGCTCGGCATCAGGGGTTCCAGTGGTCTACCTCGGCATCTGGCAACTGCCCGCGCTGATCGAGAGGAACGATGAGCTCAAGGAAATCCTCAAGCTGGTCCACATCTGGCTGAACTACCTGATGGCCGTGATCGTCGTAGTGCATGCGGCCGCTGCCATCAAGCATCAGTTCATCGAGCGCGACGGCACGCTGGCGCGCATGCTGCCGTTCCTCAAGTAAGCCGGCATATCGGCAAACCGACAAATGACCGAGGGCCGCAAGGCCCTCTTAGCGACAGGAGTTTTTAATGAAACGCATTCCCCGCCCGAGCGCGCTCCTGATGGCAGCCACGCTGGCCACTGCCGGCATCGCAGCCAACTACGCCTGGGCCCAGGTCGACGCAGCCAAGAGCTCGGTCACCGCGACGGCTCGCCAGATCGGCGTGCCGATGGAGGGCAAGTTCAAGAAGTTCGACGCCACGGTCGCGTTCGATCCCGCCAAGCTGGCAACATCCTCGGCCAAGGTCGAGATCGACGTGTCCAGCTTCGAGATCGGCGACGCCGAGACCACCAAGGAGGTCAAGGGACGCGACTGGTTCGACGCCGCCAAGTACCCCAAGGCGGTGTTCCAGTCGACCAGCATCAAGGCCGGCGCCGCCGGCAAGTATGAGGTGGCGGGCAAGCTCACCATCAAGGGCAAGACCCAGGACGTCGTGATTCCGGCAAGCTATCGCCAGGATGCCGGTGGGCAGGTGTTCGAGGGCGTGCTGCCGATCAAGCGCACCGTGTACAACATCGGCGACGGCGAATGGAAGGACACTTCCGTAGTGGCCGACGATGTCCAGATCAAATTCCGTATCGTGACCTTGGCTAAGAAGTAAGCGCGCGGCGCCCATCTTCCCTGCCATTCCTTTGCTGTTCATCCCCAACTTTTTGCCGGGAGCTCTCATGAAATTGCGCACCATCCTCGCCGCTGTCGCGGCCCTGTCCGCCGTCGGCGTCGCATCCGCCAACACGGTGACCTACAACCTCGACCCCACCCACACGTACCCGAGCTTCGAAACCGACCACCTGGGTGGCCTGTCGACGTGGCGCGGCAAGTTCGAAAAGTCGAGCGGCGTGGTGACGCTGGACCGCGTCGCGAAGACCGGCTCGGTGGATATCAAGATCGATCCCGCCTCGGTCGACTTCGGCAACAGCAAGCTGAACCAGCACGTGAAGGGCCCTGAGATGTTCAACGTCGAAGCCTTCCCCGACGCCACGTACAAGGGCAAGTTCTCCAAGTTCAACGGCGATGTGCCGACCGAAGTCGATGGCGTGCTGACCCTGCACGGCGTGTCCAAGCCGGTCAAGCTGGAGATCCGCGAGTTCAAGTGCATCCAGCATCCGATGCTCAAGCGCGAAGCCTGTGGTGCTGACGCGGTGGGCACCTTCAGTCGTGCCGATTTCGGTATCGACTATGGCGTGAAGATGGGCTTCAAGCCCGAGGTCAAGCTGGCGATCCAGGTCGAAGGCGTAAAGGCGGAATAAAGGCCGACTGATCGTCGACTAAAGGCCGGCCAGGACGGACGGCACAGGCTTCGCGATGCCCTGGGCTTGTCCCCGTGGCGTCGCGCATGCAAGCAGCAAGGCAAAAGGCCGGGAGCATTCCCGGCCTTTTGCTTTATTTCCGGTGCTGTCCAGTCGTTCCCGGCTCGGCGGGCGGGCTTGCGCAGGTTATGTTGTCTGCACTTGGCGCCCACAGTACAATGATCCGCTAAGATTCAGTTACAGTCCTACTCAGTACAGTCTTACTCAGTCTCACTCAGTTTCAGTCTCAGTCACAGTTACCAGGGTGTAGCCGCGCGCGTGCCATCATCAGGACGCCCATGCCCGCAACCGATTACCGACATGTATCCCAGCAGTACCCCCTGATACTGGCCTAGCGTAGCGATCCATCGCCCTACGAGCTGTACCCGGCCAGTCGATGATGCATTGTTGAACTGGGCGGCCGGCAGCGTTTTTCGGATTTCTCTGGCGCAATACCGTGTACTCCCAAACGCAAATCGATCCGGTGGTTAGTTTCCGCAACTCGCAGGGCGAGCAGGTGCGGGGCACAATTATCAATCTCCAGAGAAAAGCTCTGGTGATGGAAATCTACAATCCATACTCGATCGTCCAGGTCAGCGAGGTGCTGAGCGAGCTGAGTGTGCGCATGGGCAGCAAGAACGCCTACCTGGGCAAGGCGGTGGTGATGAGCCTGGTGAACACCGGCCTCACCGCGGTGGTATCGCTGACGCTGATCGATGAATGGCGCGAGCTGAGCGACCTGCCCAATGAGCCCAAATCGGTCGGGCGTGAGGCCGAGCTGTTCATCAACGACTGGGATGCGCGCTTCAATATCCGGCGCGATTACCAGATCGTGGTCAACGAAATGCGCGCGTTTCTCTCGGAAGTCTCGCGCTGGGTCGAGCAGGTCGACCTGACCGAGAACCTGCCCAAGACCGACGGACGGCTGCGCGAAGACGTGTTCTACGAGCTCGCCACGCCAATCATGCTCAAGGTCAAGACCTACCTTGACCGGCTCGAAGGCGAGGCCGAGCAGGTGGAGGCGGAGATCGCGCCGGTGCACCGCACATACGCGCAATCGGCCCTGCATCCGCTGCTGCTGCGCGCCCCCTTTGTCTACCGCACCTTCACCAAGCCGCTGGGCTATGCGGGCGACTATGAGATGGTCAACCAGATCCTGAACGATCCGCAGCAGGGCCCGACCACCTACTTCCAGATCGTCAATACGGCCTTCCTCAAGGCGGCGGTGGCGACCGCTCACCGCAACCGGATCGACCTGCTGGTCGATTTCCTGTCGCGCCAGGCCGATGCCGCTCGCGCGGCCGGCAGGCCGTTTCGCATCCTCAATGTCGGCTGCGGCCCCGCCTTCGAGATCCAGCGCTTCGTGCGCGAGTATCCGCAGCCCGAGTTACTGTCGTTCCAGTTGGTCGACTTCAGCGAGGAGACCCTGGCTTACACCAAGTCCTCCATCGAGAGCTCGGCCGCGTCGGCGGGGCACAAGGTGTCGGTGGAGATGGTGCATCAATCGGTGCATGAACTGCTCAAGCGCAAGATCGCGCCGGACGATGCCGGGCTGCGCGAGTTCGATGCCGTGTACTGCGCCGGGTTGTTCGACTACCTGTCCGATAAGGTGTGTTCCCGCCTGCTGAGCTATTTTGCCGCGCGTACGCGCCCGGGCGGCCAGTTGCTGGTAACCAACGTCCATTCGGCCAATCCGGAGAAATTCGGCATGGAACACCTGCTGGAGTGGTACCTGATCTATCGCGACGAGGCCAGGATGAGTATGCTGCTGCCCGAACGATCCCGCGATCACAAGCTCTATGTCGACCAGACCGGGGTGAATGTGTTCGCGGAAGCGATCATCCTCTGAAACGCCAGTAGCCGGCCCAGCCATGAGCACCAATCAACTTTACGCGGGTTACCAGACCGAGCTGGCGGATTTCCGCCTGGCCTTCAGCCGCGGCGGCGCCTATACCGCCATCGTGCTGGTGCTGCTCGGCGTGGGGCTGGACTACGGCCAGTATCCGCAGTTGCAGGCGCCCTTCGCCGTGGCGCGCGTGCTGGTGTCGCTGCTGATCGCCGGCATCGTGATGCTGTTGTACAGCACGGCAGGGCGCCGGTTTGCGCCGTGGCTGACCTTGTCGTGGCTGCTGCTGCCGCAGATCATGATCTCGTGGATGATCTGGCATACCGATGGCGTGGAGTCGCCGTATTACGTCGGGCTGAATCTCGCCATCTTCGCGTCGGGCATCGCGCTGCCGTTCGGCTTGTGGCAGAACCTGGTCTTCGGGATCCTGTCCTACCTGTTCTACCTGCTTGCCTGCGTGCTGCATTCCGGCGGCATCGAGCCGGCCGGCACCTTTATCGTCAATTCGCTGTTCCTGCTGTTTGCCGCGGCGGCCAGCGCTGTATATACCTACTTCAATGAGCGGGCGCGCTTCATGCTGTTCCGGCTGAAGGCCGAAGTGGCGGAGAAGAACGGTGAACTCGAAGTGATCAACCGCAAGCTGGTCGACATCAAGGGCCAGATGCTGCAGCAGGAAAAGATGGCCGCCATCGGCACGCTGGCCGCGGGCCTGCTGCATGAGGTCAACAATCCGGTCAACTTCTGCCTGATGGCGATCGAGGTCGCGCTGGAAGAGCCGGTGGCCAAGAGCGAACCGATGCTGCAGGAGTGCCTGGTCGACGCCAAGCAGGGAATGCAACGCATCCAGCACATCGTGTCGGACCTGAAGACCTTCGCCTATCGCAAGCCCGGCGCCGAAGCGGAGGGCACGCCCTTCCTGTTCGAGAAGGCGCTCGATTCCTCGATCCGGCTGACCGCGCATGAGCTGCGCGGGGTGGCCGTCACGCGTGAGCTGCCGACCGATACGCTGGTGCTGGGCGACGAAGCCGCAGTGATCGGTGTGCTGATCAACCTGTTCTCCAACGCAGCGCTGGCCATGCGCAAGGCCGGCACGCAGGGCCCGGCCATCCATACCACCGTGAAGTGGGTGGAGCGCCGGCTGCATGTGACCGTGAAGGACAATGGGCCGGGCATTGCGCAAGAACACCTGGCGCGCGTGTTCGAGCCGTTCTTCACCACGCGTGAAGTCGGCCAGGGCCTGGGCCTGGGCCTGTCGATCAGCTACGCGGTGATCGAGCGTCACGGCGGCGTGCTGTTTGCCGAGAGCGAACTGGGCAAGTGGGCCTCGTTCAGCTTCGACCTGCCCCGAGCCGACTGAGAATGCCATGAGCGACGCCCGTCAACCACGGCTTACCGTGCTTTACGTCGATGACGAGGAAATGGCATGCAAGTACTTCGCCCGCGCGGTCGGCACGGAGTACGAGGTGCTGGTCGCCAGCAGCGCCGACGAAGCGGTACGCATCCTGCGCCGGGAGAGCGCGCGCATCGCCGTGCTGGTGACGGATTTCCGCATGCCGGGGCGCGATGGGGGCGACCTGCTGCGCCAGGTTGCGCTCGAGTACCCGCAGATCGTACGCATCCTGGTGACCGCCTACGCGGACAAGGACATGCTGTTGCGGACGGTCAATACCGGCGAGGTGTTCCGCATCCTGGAAAAGCCCATCGAGCTGGGCCAAGTGCGCGAAGCGCTGCGGCTTGCCGCCGAGCGCTATCGCGAACGCTCGATCCGCCATCAGCGCCTGATGGCGATCGACGAGACGCTGGCCTTCCTGGCGCATGAACTGAACACGCCGCTGGCGGCGATTGCAAATTTTGCGCGGGGTATCGAAAGCCGTGTCGCGGCGCAATACAATCCGCTGCGCCAGAGCGAGATTGGCCAGGCGGCCACGTCGATGCATGACAACGCGCAGTATTGCCTGGCCGTGATTTCGTCTTTCCTGCAGTCGGTGCGCAGCAGCGGCAGCCGGCCGAGCACGCAAGCGGGCGCCAGCCGGGAAGTGACCGCAGGCGGCCTGATCGCCGCGCTGCTCGACACCTACCCCTTCGCCGGGCCGCAGCGTGAGTGGATAAAGATCGAAATGCATGACGACTTTGCCGTGCGCACGCTGCCCAATTGCGTCGCGCTGGTGCTGTCGTCGCTGTTGTCCAATGCGCTTCGAGCGCTCGACGGCGTCGACTCGCCTTCGCTGCGCTTCGTGGTGGCGGCCGAGCCCGATGCCGCGATCCGCATCTGCGACAACGGCCCGGGCATCCCACCTGAGGTGATGGGGCGCCTTCTGGTGGATCCGGTCACCACCCATGCGAGTACCGGCGGCAACGGGCTGGGCATGATTTTTTGCAACCGCGTCATGCAGTCTTTCGGTGGCGGCATCCGGATCGAGTCTACGTCCGGTGCGGGTACCACAGTGACGCTGGATTTCCCCAATACCAAGAGTCGAATGCATAGGAGTGATCGATGAACGAACCGAATGCCACGCAGGCACCATCACCGGCGATTCTGTTCGTCGATGACGAGGCGACGGCCGTCAAGTATTTCCAGCGTGCCATCGGAGCCCTGGCGCCGGTCGTGACCGGTGGCTCGGTCGAAGAGGGCAAGGCGCTGCTGGATGCGCACGCGGACAGCCTTGCGGTCCTGGTCTCCGACCAGCGCATGCCGGGCGAGTACGGCAACGAGCTGCTGCGCTACGCGCGCGAGCGCTATCCGTATATCGTGCGGATCCTGACCACCGCTTACTCGGAGATCGAGCATACGGTCGCGGCCGTCAACGAGGGGCAGATCCATCGCTATATCAAGAAGCCGTGGGACATCACCTCGCTGCGCATGGAGCTCAAGCAGGCGCTTGAGATGGCCGGCCTGCGCAAGGAGCGCGACCAGCTGCTGCGCGAGAAGCTGAGCGTGCTGCAGCGGCAGACCATCGCCGCGCGCATCGGCCTGATCCGCACGCTGTCGGCCAGCCTGATCGGCCCGGAGCGCTTCCAGCCGGTGGACACCTACCTGGCCTCGGCCGCGCTGGTCGGCGTGCAGAATCCCGAGCCGGACTGGCTGCTGATGGACTACGCCGACCTGGTGGCGGCGGAAAGCCGGCGCAGCGGCACCTTCGGCCACGCGGTGGCGGCCAAGCTCGCCGCGCTGCGCACGCAGCTCGCCGGCCGTGGAGTGGGCGATGCGGTGGCGGCACTGGCCGAGACGCTGGCCGCGACGCAAGGCGCAGCCAACGTGCGCCGCGACGGCGATGCCCTGGTGTGGATCCAGGGCGCCGCGCTTGCCGAGTACCTGGGCGAGCCGGTGGATAAGGAAGTGTCCGCGCAGCACGCTACCTGGCTGGCGGGGCTGTTGTGGCTGGATGAAACCGGCGGCGCGCTCAAGGCCGTGCGGGAGGGTGACTCCATCGTCTACCGCCCCATGGATCGCACCGCGGAGTTTGCTGCGGATCGCCTGGCCGTGTGGATCGAGCAGTTCTGAGCGCGTTCCGAGCGCGTGCCGAGTAGCAACGGCAGAACAAGAAAGGGCACCCGAAGGTGCCCTTTCTTGTTGTCTTGACGCGCTATCCGCGGCGGGCCCGTCAGGCCTGCGCGCCGAAGTTCGGGTCTTCGCGGTCGATGTCGCCCGGCTTCTTCTCGCCCTTGACCAGGTCCTCGCGCTTGACGCCCAGCCACATGGCCAGCGCAGCGGCGACGAACACCGAGGAGTAGATGCCGAACAAGATGCCGACGGTCAGCGCCAGCGCGAAGTAGTGCAGGGTGGGGCCGCCGAAGAAGAACATCGACAGCACCATCATTTCGGTCGAGCCGTGGGTGATGATGGTCCGCGAGATGGTGCTGGTGATCGCGTTATCGATGATCTCGTGCGTGGTCATCTTGCGGTACTTGCGGAAGTTCTCGCGAATCCGGTCGAAAATCACCACCGATTCGTTCACCGAGTAACCCAGCACCGCCAGGATTGCCGCCAGCACCGACAGCGAGAATTCCCACTGGAAGAAGGCGAAGAAGCCCAGGATGATCACCACGTCGTGCAGGTTGGCGATGATGCCGGCCACCGCGAACTTCCACTCGAAGCGGAACGACAGGTAGATCACGATGCCGACCACCACGCACAGCAGCGCCAGCAGCCCGTCGGTGGCCAGTTCCTTGCCCACCTGCGGGCCGACGAACTCCACACGCTGAAGCTTGACGTCAGGCGCGGCCGCCTGCAGGGCGGTCATGACCTGCTCGCTTTGCTGGGCCGAGGTGACGGGCTTGCCGTCCGGGCCCTTTTGCAGCGGCAGGCGGATCATCACATCGCGCGAGGTGCCAAAGTTCTGCACCTGCACGTCGGTGTAGCCAAGCTTGCCGACCTGGCCGCGGATGCGCTCCAGGTCGGCCGTCTGCTGGTAGTTGACCTCCATCACCGTACCGCCGGTGAACTCGATCGACAGGTGCAGGCCCTTGTGCGCCAGGAAGAATACGGCGGCGGCAAACGTCAGGAAGGAAATCACGTTGAAGATCAACGCGCGCTTCATGAACGGAATATCGCGCCGGATGCGGAAGAATTCCATGTTGAATCCTGTTTTGTACGGCAGCGCCTGCTGCCGTTCTATGCTGGTTGGATGTCCGTGCGCGTTCTGCGCGCGGACATCCATGATGCTTACTTGGCGACGGTGCCCTGGCTGTCCGAGCCCGGCTTCCAGATCTGGCCGATCGCCACGCTTTGCAGCTTCTTCTTGCGGCCGTACCAGAGGTTCACCAGGCCGCGGTTGAAAAACACCGCCGAGAACATCGAGGTCATGATGCCCAGGCAGTGCACCACGGCAAAGCCGCGCACCGGGCCGGAGCCGAAGGCTAGCAGCGCCAGGCCCGCGATCAGGGTGGTCACGTTGGAGTCCAGGATGGTGGCCCAGGCGCGGTCGAAGCCGACAGCGATCGCCATCTGCGGCGAAGCGCCCGCGCGCAGTTCCTCGCGGATCCGCTCGTTGATCAGCACGTTGGCGTCAATGGCCATGCCGAGCACCAGCGCGATAGCGGCGATGCCGGGCAGCGTCAGCGTAGCCTGCAGCATCGACAGCACCGCCACCAGCAGCAGCAGGTTGATGGCCAGCGCGGCCACCGAGAACACGCCGAACAGCATGTAGTACAGCATCATGAAGACGGCGATGGCGCCAAAGCCGTAGGCCACCGAGTCAAAGCCCTTCTTGATGTTGTCCGCGCCCAGCGACGGGCCGATGGTGCGTTCTTCGATGATTTCCATCGGCGCGGCCAGCGAGCCGGCACGCAGCAGCAGGGCCAGGTCGTTGGCGGCTTCGGTGGAGTACGAACCGGTGATCTGGAAGCTGGAGCCCAGTTCGGACTGGATTGTCGCCACCGTCAGCACTTCGCCCTTGCCCTTCTCGAACAGCACGATGCCCATCGGCTTGCCGATGTTCTCGCGCGAGACGTCGCGCAGCACGCGGCCGCCCTGGGCATCGAGCTTGATGTTGACCGAGGCGCGCTGGTTCTGGTCGAAGCCCGCCGAAGCGCTTTCGATGCGGTCGCCAGTGAAGATCACCTGCTTCTTGAGTACCACCGGGGCGCCGTTGCCCTGCGTGAACAGCTCGCTGCCGAAGGGGATCGGGTCGCCCGGGCGCGGGTTGCGCGGCGCGTCGGGGTCGGCCAGGCGGGCTTCCAGCGTGGCGGTGCGGCCGATGATGTCCTTGGCCTTTGCGGTGTCCTGCACGCCAGGCAACTGCACCACGATGCGGTCGGCGCCTTGCTGCTGGATCACCGGCTCGGCTACGCCGAGCTCGTTGACCCGGTTGTGCAGGGTGGTGATGTTCTGCTTGACCGCCGCATCCTGCACCGCCTTGCGGGCCGCATCGGTGAACACGCCGGAGATGTTGTTGCCATCCGGGCTGAACGCCAGCTCGCGCAGGTTGTCGGCCAGGATGCCGCGGGCCTTGGTGGCGTCGTCGGCATTGTTGAAGCGCACCGTCAGGCGGTCGCCGTCGCGGTCGATGCCGCCATGGCGGATGCCCTTGTCGCGCAGCAGGGTGCGCGCGTCGCCGGCCAGGCTGTCGAGCTTCTTGTCGACCGCGCCCTTCATGTCCACTTGCAGCAGGAAGTGCACGCCACCGCGCAAGTCCAGCCCCAGGTACATCGGCAGCGCATGCATGGCGGTGAGCCAGCGCGGCGAGCCCGACAGCAGGTTCAGCGCGACCACGTAGGTGGCGTCATTGGGGTCGGGGTTGAGCGCGCGGGTCAGCACGTCCTTGGCCTTGAGCTGCTCGTCGGGCGTCTTGAAGCGCGCCTTGACCGAGCCGGACTGGCCGTTCAGGTCGAAGAACATGCCGTCGGGCTGCAGGTTGTTCTGCGCCAGCACCTGCTCGATCTGCTTTTGCATGGCCAGGTCGACCTTGACCGTGGCCTTGGCGGAGGAGACCTGCACGGCAGGCGCCTCGCCGAAGAAGTTCGGCAGCGTATAGGTGATGCCGATGGCCAGAGCCACCAGGATCACGAGGTATTTCCAAAGCGGATAACGATTCATCTTTGGCCAGTCGTTCTTCGGTTGGCGGTGCCGACGAGACCGTCAGCGGGCAGTTGGCACCACCGCACCGGTTGGCAAACAGCCGCCTGGCATCCACGGATAACCCGGGCTGGATCAGGCGGCTGCAGGGGCACGCGCGCTAAAGGCGGCGTGCCGGGAAGGGCGAAAAAGCAGGCGGGCGGTGCGGGAGAAGCTGGGCGGCGCCTGAGTCAAGCGACGCCACGCCCGCAGCCGCGGTGCTCAGAGCGACTTCAGCGAGCCCTTGGGCAGCACCGTGGTAACCGCGCTCTTTTGCACCGTGATTTCGGTGCCCGTGGCGATTTCGATGGTCACGTATTGTTCGTTGACCTTGGTGACGCGGCCGAGGATGCCACCGGCAGTCACGACTTCGTCGTTCTTGGCCAGTGCTTCCAGCATTGCCTTCGATTCTTTCTGGCGCTTCATCTGCGGGCGGATCATGATGAACCACAGCACAGCGAACATCAGGATGATAGGCAGGAAACTCATCAGGCCACCCGCCGCGCCGCCGGTCACGCCGGCAGTCTGGGCAAATGCGTTAGAAATCAGCACGTTGCTTCTCCGTCACAAAGTCAATCAGTTAGTCGGTCATTCTACCACCCGCTTGCGGCCGCATTCCATGCCCGATCCGGGCATTTACGGTGTAGTACGGGTTTGTTCGGGGCGCCTTGTGAGCCGCTTGGCAGTTGCAGGCACCGCTGTTCGACCGGCGCCGTGCAGAAAGTTCACGCCGGGGCGGGCGTGGCCGGCTGCGCCCCGCGCGCGCGATCGGCGGCGAACCGGAGGCGGAAGGCCTCGAAGCGGTGTTCCTCGATGGCTTCGCGCATCTCGCTCATCAGCTCCAGGTAGTAATGCAGGTTATGGATGGTGTTCAGGCGCGCGCCCAGAATCTCGCCGACCCGGTGCAGGTGGTGCAGGTAGGCGCGCGAGAAGTTGCGGCAGGTATAGCAGCCGCAGGACTCGTCCAGCGGGCGGGTGTCGTTGCGGTGGACGGCATTCTTGATCTTGACGTCGCCAAAGCGCGTGAACAGCCAGCCGTTGCGGGCATTGCGGGTCGGCATCACGCAGTCGAACATGTCCACGCCCGACGCCACGCCGGCCACCAGGTCTTCGGGCGTGCCCACGCCCATCAGGTAGTGCGGCTTGTGCGCGGGCAGGCGCGGGCCCACGTGCTCCAGCACGCGCATCATGTCTTCCTTGGGCTCGCCGACCGACAGGCCGCCGATGGCGTAGCCGTGGAAGTCCAGCTCCGACAGGCCGGCCAGCGACTCATCGCGCAGGTCCTCGAACATGCCGCCCTGGACGATGCCGAACAGCGCGTTGGGGTTGCCCAGGCTGTTGAACTCGTCGATCGAGCGCTTGGCCCAGCGCAGGCTCATGCGCATGGAGGCGGCCGCTTCCGCGTGGGTGGCGGGGCGGCCGTCGATTTCGTACGGCGTGCATTCGTCGAACTGCATCACGATGTCGGAGTTCAGCGTGCGCTGGATCTGCATCGAGATCTCGGGCGACAGGAACAGCTTGTCGCCGTTGACCGGCGAGGCAAAGGTCACGCCATCCTCGGTGATCTTGCGCAGCGCGCCCAGCGAAAACACCTGGAAACCGCCCGAATCGGTCAGGATCGGCTTGTCCCAGCCCATGAAGCGGTGCAGGCCACCGTGCTTTTCCACCACTTCCAGCCCGGGGCGCAGCCACAGGTGGAAGGTATTGCCCAGGATGATCTGAGCGTTGATCTCACCGAGCTCGAGTGGCGACATCGCCTTGACCGAGCCATAGGTGCCGACCGGCATGAAGATCGGGGTCTCGACCACGCCGTGGTTGAGGGTGACGCGGCCGCGGCGGGCGTTGCCGTCGGTGGTGAGCAGTTCGAAGTTGAGCATGGCTGGATTCGGGATTCAGGGTCGGGCTGGCGCGGCGCGCTCAGGGCTGGGGCTGGGGCTGGCGCGTCAGCAGCATGGCGTCGCCGTAGCTGAAGAAGCGGTAGCGCTCGGCCACCGCATGGCGGTAGGCGGCGCGGATGGGCTCCACCCCGGCCAGCGCCGACACCAGCATCAGCAAGGTCGACTTGGGCAGGTGGAAATTGGTGATCAGCGCATCGACCACGCGGAAACGGTAGCCGGGCGTGATGAAGATCTCGGTGTCGCCACGGCCGGCGGCCAGCGTGCCATCGGTGGCGCCGGCGGACTCCAGC
This sequence comes from Cupriavidus basilensis, assembly GCF_000832305.1. Classification (NCBI taxonomy): domain Bacteria; kingdom Pseudomonadati; phylum Pseudomonadota; class Betaproteobacteria; order Burkholderiales; family Burkholderiaceae; genus Cupriavidus; species Cupriavidus basilensis. The sequence continues at coordinate 3,765,869 of NZ_CP010536.1, read as the reverse complement.
GCGCGCAGGGACGTGGTGCCGACCGCGATCACGCGGCCCCCGGCGGCGCGCGTCTCGCGCACGGCCTGGGCCAGCGCGTCCGACACCTCGTACCACTCGGCGTGCATCTTGTGCTCGGCCAGGTTCTCGGTGCGCACCGGCTGGAAGGTGCCGGCACCCACGTGCAGGGTCAGGAAGCCGCGGCGCACGCCCAGCGCGTCGAGCCGGGCGAACAGGGCCTCGTCGAAATGCAGGCCGGCAGTCGGCGCGGCCACCGCGCCGGGGGCGCGGGCGTAGACCGTCTGGTAGCGGGTTTCGTCGAAGGCGTCGGGATCGTGGGTGATGTATGGCGGCAGCGGCAGGCGGCCGTGGCGCTCGATCAGGTCCAGCGCCGGCTCGGGGAAGGTGAGCGTGAAGAACTGGTCCACACGCGGGCCAACTGTGACGTCGAAGGCATCCGCCAGGCGCAGCAGGCTGCCCACCGGCGGCGTCTTGGAAGCGCGTACCTGGGCCAGCACGGTGTGGCTGTCCAGCACCCGCTCGACCAGCACCTCGACCTTGCCGCCGCTGCCCTTTTGCCCGAAGAAGCGCGCCTTGATGACGCGGGTGTCATTGAACACCAGCAAATCGTTGGGACGCAGGTAGTCGACGATGTCGGTAAACGCGCGGTCTGCGAGGCGGGTGGTGCCCCCCGGGGCGTCCGTATCCACCACCAGCAGCCGGCTCGCGCCGCGCTCCGGCAAGGCGGTCTGGGCGATCAGTTCGGGGGGGAGGGTAAAGTCAAAATCGGACAGCGTCAGCATCATGGGGGCAAAAACGGCCGCAGACCGCGCGGTGGCGCGGCCGGCATAGGTACAATCGGCGAATCCGATATTGTAAGGCTTGGGGCGGCTGCGCCGCCCGGGCGCGCGTGATATCGCCTATTTGCGCCAACCAGCGCGTGCCACCAGGCGCGCGCCCCGACCCGAATCGCCAGCCACGTCCCAGATGCCAGGAACCGCTCCCGACCGAACCCCGGAAACCAACGACAGCCCGCCCGCGGCGCGCGCCGGGGACAAGCCGGGCCGTGCGGGCAAGGCGGCGGCCAAGGGCGCTGCCGCCGGCAAGCCGTCCTCGGCCATGGCCCGGCTGCATAAGCTCGGGCTCAAGCGTGACGTCGACCTGGTGCTGCACTTGCCGATGCGCTACGAGGACGAGACCACGCTGCTGCCGATCGCCGATGCCATCGGGCGCGCGGGCATGGGGCTGACGGTGCAGGTTGAGGGCGTGGTCACCTCCAACGAGGTCAGCCTGCGCCCGCGCCGCCAGATGGTGGTCAAGATCGCCGACGATACCGGCGAGCTGACGCTGCGGTTCATTAATTTCTACGGCAGCCAGGCCCAGCTGATGGCCGAAGGCGCCTGCCTGCGGGTGCGCGGCGAACTGCGCGGCGGCTTCTTCGGCGCGGAGATGGTCCATCCCACGGTGCGCGCGGTCACCCCCGGCGAGGCGCTGCCCGAGCGGCTGACCCCGGTCTACCCGAGCACCGCCGGCATCCCGCAGAGCTACCTGCGCAAGGCCATCGGCGGCGCGCTGTCACGCACGCCGTTGCCCGAGACCCTGCCCGTGCCCGTGCTGCAAGGCCCGCTAGCCCAGCTCAAGCTGCAAGCCTTGCCCGAGTGCCTGCGCCTGCTGCACACACCGCCGCAGGATGTGGACGAGCACGCGCTGATCGAGCGCTCGCACCCGGCCTGGCAACGCATCAAGCTCGATGAGCTGCTGGCGCAGCAGCTCTCCCTCAAGCGCTCCCAGGCGGCGCGGCGCGACAAGAGCGCGCCACCCATGCCGCGCCGCGCGGGCGGCCTGCTGACCGCTTTCCTGGCCGCACTGCCGTTCAAGCTGACCGGCGCGCAGCAGCGTGTGGTGGAAGAGATTGCCAGGGACATGGGCGCGCCCCACCCGATGCACCGCCTGCTGCAGGGCGACGTCGGCAGCGGCAAGACCATCGTGGCGGCGCTGGCCGCCTGCCAGGCCATCGATGCCGGCTACCAGGCCGCGCTGATGGCACCCACCGAAATCCTGGCCGAGCAGCATTACCGCAAGCTCTCCGCCTGGCTGGAGCCGCTGGGCGTGCCGGTGGTGTGGCTGGCCGGCAGCCTGAAGACACGCGCCAAGCGCGAGGCCGCGGCCAAGGTCGAGTCCGGCGAGGCCAAGCTGGCCATCGGCACCCACGCGCTGATCCAGGACAGCGTCAAGTTTGCACGCCTGGGTTTGTCCGTGGTCGATGAGCAGCATCGTTTTGGCGTGGCCCAGCGGCTGGCGCTGCGCGGCAAGGCGGACCCCGATGCCACCGCCGCGCAGGGCAAGGCTGGCAAGGCTGCGCAAACCGTGCCGCACCAGCTGATGATGTCGGCCACGCCGATCCCGCGCACGCTGGCCATGACCTACTACGCCGACCTCGACGTCTCGGTGATCGACGAATTGCCGCCCGGGCGCACTCCGGTGGTGACCCGGCTGGTCAACGACGCGCGCCGCGACGAGGTGATCGCGCGCGTGCACCACGCCGCCGCCGATGGCCGCCAGGTCTACTGGGTCTGCCCGCTGATCGAAGAGAGCGAGGCGCTGCAACTGCAGACCGCGGTGGAAACCTATGAAACGCTGGTCGCCGCCTTGCCTGAGCTCAAGGTGGGACTGGTGCACGGGCGCCTGCCACCGGCAGAGAAAGCCGCGGTGATGGAAGACTTTACCGCCAACCGGCTGCAGGTGTTGGTAGCCACCACCGTGATCGAGGTAGGGGTGGACGTGCCCAACGCCTCGTTGATGGTGATCGAGCATGCCGAGCGCTTCGGCCTGGCGCAGCTGCACCAGTTGCGTGGCCGGGTAGGGCGAGGCAGCGCGGAATCGGTCTGCCTGCTGATGTACCAGGCACCGCTGTCGCCCACCGGGCGCGAGCGCCTGGCAACCATGCGCGAGACCACCGACGGCTTCGAGATCGCCCGGCGCGACCTGCAGATACGCGGTCCCGGCGAGTTTCTCGGCGCGCGCCAGTCCGGCGAGGCGATGCTGCGTTTCGCCGATCTCAACACCGACGCCTGGCTGGTCGACTATGCCCAGGAGGCCGCCGAGCTGATGCTGGCGCGCTTTCCGGAGGCGGTAGAAGCGCACCTGCTGCGCTGGCTGGGTGGCAGGGAGCATTACCTGAAGGCCTGATGTGACGGTGGGGGCTCACCTGATGCAGACGGTCAGGTATCGCCTGCGCCGCTTTGCCTGTCATCTCTGACAGAACGTCGAATCGAAGGTAAAATCTATCGATTAACGAAAATTGATAAGTCATGACGCTCACCGAACTCAAGTACATCGTCGCGGTCGCGCGCGAGCGCCATTTCGGCCGGGCGGCCGAAGCCTGCTTCGTGTCGCAGCCGACGCTGTCGGTGGCGATCAAGAAGCTGGAAGACGAACTCAATGTGCAGATCTTCGAGCGCGGCACGTCCGAAGTCTCGGTGACGCCGATCGGCGAGCAGATCGTGGCGCAGGCCCAGCGCGTGCTGGAGCAGACCATGGCCATCCGCGAGATCGCCAAGCAGGGCAAGGACCCGCTGGCCGGGCCGCTGCGCCTTGGCGTGATCTACACCATCGGGCCCTACCTGCTGCCCACGCTGGTCAAGGAAATGATCCAGACCGTGCCGCAGATGCCGCTGATGCTGCAGGAGAACTACACGGTCAAACTGATCGAGCTGCTCAAGCAGGGCGAGATCGATTGCGCCATCATGGCCGAGCCCTTTGCCGATTCCGGGCTGACCGTGCAGCCGCTGTATGACGAGCCCTTCGTCGTGGCGGTGCCGCGTGGCCACCATCTGGAGCATGCCGGGAAGGTGGATCCCGACGAACTCAAGCAGCAAACCATGCTGTTGCTGGGCAGTGGGCATTGCTTCCGCGACCAGGTGCTGGGCGTGTGCCCGGAGCTATCGCGCTTCTCGCAGGCGGCCGACGGCATCCAGAAGACCTTCGAAGGCTCCTCGCTCGAAACCATCCGCCATATGGTGGCAAGTGGCGTTGGCATCACGGTGCTGCCGCGGACTTCGGTGCCGGACCTGAAGCCCAACAAGAATGACCTGCTGGCCTACGTGCCCTTTACCGATCCCGTGCCCGACCGGCGCGTGGTGCTGGCCTGGCGCAAGAGCTTTACCCGCCTGCCGGCCATGGAAGCGTTGCGCCGCGCGGTGGCTGCCTGCGACTTGCCTGGCGTCAGCATGCTGGCCGCCAAGGAACTGGCTGAAGCCGCCTGAGCGCGCCCTGCCTGCCGGCGCTCCGCGCCGGCGGCAGGCTTTGCCCTGCCTTGTTTTTTCTCCCCCTCGATTTTTCTGGCTTCACCGTGTCTTTGCCCCATGCCAGGCTGGCGCGCAGGCAGGAATAGGCATGCTCTATTTCATAGTTAGAAATAATTGAATTTGAAATTCAATAGCCTTTCCGTAGACTTCATGCATCGGCGCATTGCGCGCTGTCATCCACAAGGAGTCGCACATGAAAGGCGAAACACCCAGCTTGACTGCCGCCGGCGATCTCCTGAGCGCACTGGCCGGCCGCATGGCCGACTGCCTGGCCTGTTACGCCACGGTGTACTGACATTTCCCCGCGGCTTTGCCGCAGCCCGCCCCAGCCAGGCTCCCCGTTCCACCCCCAAGAAAAATGAGGCCAAGATGAGCAAGAACAAGGACACTCTCACCACCGCCGCCGGCGCGCCGGTAGCCGACAACCAGAATTCGCAGACCGCAGGCCCGCGCGGCCCGATGCTGCTGCAAGACGTGTGGTTCCTGGAGAAGCTCGCTCACTTCGACCGCGAAGTCATCCCCGAGCGGCGCGTGCACGCCAAGGGCTCGGGCGCGCACGGCAAGTTCACGCTCACCCATGACATCTCGCGTTTCACCAAGGCCTCGGTCTTTGCCAGCGTAGGCAAGGAGACGCCGATCTTCATCCGCTTCTCCACGGTGGCCGGCGAGCGTGGCGCCGCCGACGCCGAGCGCGATGTGCGCGGGTTCTCGGTCAAGTTCTACACCGATGAAGGCAATTGGGACGTGGTGGGCAACAACACGCCGGTGTTCTTCGTGCGCGACCCGCTGAAATTCCCGGATTTCATCCACACGCAAAAACGCAATCCGCGCACCAACCTGCGCGACCCGATTGCCGTGTGGGATTTCTGGTCGCGCCATCCGGAATCGCTGCACCAGGTCACCATACTGATGAGCGACCGCGGCCTGCCGCAGAACTATCGCCAGATCCACGGTTTCGGCTCGCATACCTTCTCGTTCATCAATGCGGCCAACGAGCGTTTCTGGGTGAAGTTCCACTTCAAGTCGCAGCAGGGCATCGCCAACTGGACCAACGAGGAAGCGGCCAAGGTGGTGGCGGGCGACCGCGAGAGCGCGCAGCGCGACCTGTTCGAGAACATCGAGCGCGGCAACTTCCCGCGCTGGAACGTGCGCGTGCAGGTCATGCCCGAAGCCGATGCGGCCAAGTACCACATCAACCCGTTCGACCTCACCAAGGTGTGGCCGCACAAGGACTATCCGCTGATCGACGTGGGCGTGCTGGAGCTCAACCGCAACCCGGACAACTACTTCGCCGAGGTGGAGCAGGTGGCGATGAACCCCTCCAACATCGTGCCGGGCATCGGTTTCTCGCCCGACAAGATGCTGCAGGGCCGGCTCTTCTCGTACGGCGACACGCAGCGCTACCGCCTGGGCGTGAACCACAACCAGATCCCGGTGAACGCGCCCAAGTGCCCGTTCCACAATACCTTCCACCGCGATGGCGCGATGCGCGTGGACGGCAACCAGGGCGGCAAGCTCAACTACGAGCCGAACCGCGAGGGCGCCTACGCCGCCAGCGAGCGCGCCATCGAGCCGCCCCTGGCCCTGGATGGCGCGGCCGACCGCTTCGACCATCGTGTCGACAGCGATGACTACAGCCAGCCCGGCGCGCTGTTCCGCCTGTTCGACGAGGGCCAGCGCCAGCGTCTTTACGCGAACATTGCGGCGGCCATGCAGGGCGTGCCGGAAAGCATCGTGCGGGCGCAGCTGGAGCACTTCACCAAGGCCGATCCGGCTTATGGCGAGGGCGTCAAGCGCGCGCTCGACCTGAAGTAATGCGCAAGCAATGAAGCAGGGCAGTGCGGGTGGCCCCGAGCCGGGGCCACCTGGAAAGCCCGGCACGGAGAACCATCATGGCCATGTTCAGACTGTTCGTCAGCGAATTTCAGCAGTTGCAGCACGTTGCCCACGACCGCCCACGCCGCGCAGATGCGGCGCGCCTGCAGCGCAGGCTGTGGCGCACGGAGATCGGGCTGGCGGTAGTCGCGCTGGGCGCGCTCGCGATGTTCCTGGACGCGGCCACGGGTTTGTCCGCCTTTACCGGGTGATGCCATAATGTGCGGGTTGTGCCGCGTCCCGTGGCGCGGCAGTTGTCAGAGCCACCCCAGACTGGAGCGTACCTATCATGGCAAAGAAGAATGAGATGACCGTGAACATCGGCATTTCCGACAAAGAACGCAAGAAGATCGCGGAAGGCCTGTCCAAGTTGCTGGCGGATACCTACACGCTCTACCTCAAGACCCATAATTTCCACTGGAACGTCACGGGTCCGATGTTCAACACTTTGCACCTGATGTTCGAGACGCAATACACCGAGCTGGCGCTCGCCGTGGACTCGATCGCCGAGCGTATCCGCGCGCTGGGCTACCCGGCGCCGGGCACCTACAAGGAATACGCCCGCTTGTCGTCGATCCCGGAGGAAGAGGGCGTGCCCGAAGCCACCGAGATGATCCGCAAGCTGGTCGAAGGCCAGGAAGCCGTGGTGCGCACCGCGCGCTCGCTGTTCCCGGCCATCGACGCCGCCGGCGACGAACCCTCCGCCGACCTGCTGACCCAGCGCATGCAGACGCATGAAAAAACCGCGTGGATGCTGCGCTCGATGCTGGCCTGATGCCCTGATCGACGCCACCGGCGGCCTTGGTGTGCTGCCGGCCATGCGCGCCGCGCCCTGACCGGGTCGCGGCGCGTTTTTCGTTGAATGCCATTGCCTTGCCCGACCCCGCGCCGCGGCCCCTTGCCATGTTTGAACGCTTAGCCCTGTACGCGCGCCTGGTGCGCATCGACAAGCCCATCGGCACGCTGCTGCTGCTGTGGCCCACGCTGTGGGCACTGTGGATGGCCTCGGGCGGCCAGCCGGTGTGGAGCCTGTTCTGGATCTTCTTCATCGGCACCTTCCTGATGCGCTCTGCCGGCTGCGCCATGAACGACTGGGCCGACCGCGACTTCGACAAACACGTCAAGCGCACCAAGGAGCGGCCCTTGACCGCGGGCAAGATCGCCGCGTGGGAGGCCGTGGCGGTGGCGGTGGTGCTGGCGCTGGCAGCCTTCGCGCTGATCACGCCGCTCAATGGGTTTACCAAGTGGCTGGCGGTGGTCGGGGCCGTGCTTGCCGGTACCTATCCGTTCTTCAAGCGGTTCTTTGCCATCCCGCAGGCCTACCTTGGCATTGCTTTCGGCTTTGGCATCCCGATGACGTTCGCCGCGGTGCAGGACCATGTGCCAGTGGTGGCGTGGGTGATGCTGCTGGCCAATGTGTTCTGGGCGGTGGCCTACGATACCGCCTACGCCATGGTGGACCGCGACGATGACTTGCTGCTCGGCATGAAGACGTCGGCCATCACGTTCGGGCGGTTCGATGTCGCCGCCATCATGATCTGCTATGCGGTGTTCCTGGGGCTGATGGCCTGGGCCGGTACGCAGTTCGGGCTGGGCTGGCCGTACTGGATCGGGCTGGCGGCGGCGGCGGGATGCGCGGCGTATCACTACACGTTGATCCGCGAGCGGGATCGCATGAAGTGCTTTGCCGCGTTCCGGCACAACAACTGGCTGGGTGCTTGTGTGTTTGCCGGGGTGGCGGCAGCTTACGCGTTGCGCTGACGCTGCGCTCAGGCGTCCTGGCGCTTTGCGTCCTCTCCCGCGCGGCGGGAAAAGACGCACCTCACTCAGTCCTTGCCAAACTCCGCGCCCATTTCCGTCGCGCGTTCAGCGGCGGCGCGCATGGCCTTGACGAAGGCTTCGCCGATACCGGCGGCTTGCATGGCGGTGAGCGCGGCGTAGGTGGTGCCGCCCTTTGAGGTCACGCGCTCGCGCAGCAGGCTGACCGGCTCTTCCGACTGGGCAGCCAGGGCCGCGGCGCCGCGGAAGGTTTCCACCGCCAGCGCGCGCCCTTGCGCGGCGCTCAGGCCGAGTTCGACGGCCGCTTTCTCCATGGCTTCGATGAAGTAGAAGACGTAGGCCGGACCGCTGCCGGAGATGGCGGTCACTGCGTCGATCTGCGCGTCGCCTTCCACCCACTCGCACTTGCCCACGGCTTCGGCCAGCGCGCTGGCGATGTCGCGGTCTTGCTGCGCCAGCCCGGCTACCGCTGCCAGGCCGGTCATGCCCATGCCGGCCAGCGCCGGGGTGTTGGGCATGGCGCGCACCAGGCGGGTGCGCCCGCCGAACCAGCGCTGCATGTCGGCCAGGCGGATGCCGGCGGCCACGCTCACGATCAGGCTGTCGCCCAGGTGCGGCAGCAGCGCTGCCGCCGCTTCGCGGAACTGCTGCGGCTTGACCGCCAGCACAAGCACATCGCTCTTGCCAAAGGCGGTGTCGGGCGCGCCTGCCGCATGCACCCCGAGGTCGCGCCGCAGGCGCGCCTGCGCTTCATCGAACGGATCGACCACGCGGATCGAGGTGGCTGGCACGCCCCGGGCGATCAGGCCGCCGATCAGGGCGGTGGCCATATTGCCGCCGCCGAGGAAACCAAAGGTGAGAGTCTTGAGCATATCGGTCTCTTGCTGGGAATCGTCTGGAATCGTCTGGGAAGAAGGGGGCCGGCGTTCAGGCCGGCCTGGCCTGTGTCGCCTCGGGTGCCGTGGCATGGTCGCGTGCGCCGAAAATGGCGGTGCCGATGCGCACCACGGTAGCGCCCTCGGCAATGGCGGCCTCCATGTCGGCGGACATGCCCATCGAGAGCGTGTCCACATCGAGCCCGGCGGCGCGCAAGGTGTCGGCCAGGGCGCGCAGCGCGGCAAACGGCCGGCGCTGGGCCTCCATATCGCTCTGCGGCTCCGGAATGGCCATCAGGCCGCGCAGCCGCAACCCGGGCAGCGCCGCTACGGCGCGTGCCAGCGCGGGCACTTCGTCTGGCGCGACGCCGCTCTTGCTGGCTTCGCCGCTGATATTGACCTGCAGGCAGACCTGCAACGGCGCCATGCCGGCGGGCCGCTGCGCTGACAGCCGCTCGGCGATGCGCAGGCGGTCGATGGCATGGACCCAGTCGAACCGTTCGGCCACGACACGCGTCTTGTTGCTTTGCAGGGGGCCGATAAAGTGCCAGCTTATCTGGTCGCGCAAATCGCCAAGCTGCGCAATCTTGTCCACGCCCTCCTGCACGTAGTTCTCGCCAAAGGCGCGCTGGCCGGCGTCGAACGCAGCCTGCACGGCGGCGGCGGGGAAGGTCTTCGAAACCGCCAGAAGCGTGACTTCACCGGCCGGCCGCCCGGCCTGTTGTGCGGCTGCCGCGACGCGCCGGTTGACGGCTTGCAAGTTGGCGGCGATTACAGACATAATCCGGCGAACATATCAAGAAGTACAACAAAAGTACGACAAAAAGGGTGGGGTCATTATAGATGGACATCGCGCAGCTATTAGCTTTCGCCGTCAAGAACAAGGCGTCCGATCTCCATCTCTCGGCAGACATGCCGCCGATGGTGCGTATCCACGGCGATATGCGCCGCATCAATGTGGCCGCGATGGGCCACAAGGATGTCCACGCCATGGTGTACGACATCATGAGCGACACCCAGCGCAAGCAATATGAGGAACGGCTGGAAATCGACTTTTCCTTCGAGATCGCCAGCCTCTCGCGTTTCCGGGTCAATGCCTACAACACGCAGCGCGGCGCCGCCGCCGTGTTCCGGACCATTCCTTCCAAGGTACTGTCGCTGGAAGACCTGCGCGCGCCGGCGGTATTCGCTGACCTGTGCATGAAGCCGCGCGGCCTGGTGCTGGTGACCGGCCCGACCGGCTCGGGCAAGTCCACCACGCTGGCTGCGATGGTGGACCACCGCAACGATCAGGACATGGGCCACATCCTCACGGTGGAGGACCCGATCGAGTTCGTGCACACGTCCAAGAAGAGCCTGATCAACCAGCGCGAGCTGGGGCCGCACACGCATTCCTTCGCCAACGCCCTGCGCTCCGCGCTGCGTGAGGATCCCGACGTGGTGCTGGTGGGTGAGCTGCGCGACCTGGAAACCATCCGCCTGGCGCTGACCGCGGCCGAAACGGGCCACCTGGTGTTTGCCACGCTGCACACGAGCTCGGCGGCCAAGACCATCGACCGGGTTGTCGACGTGTTCCCGCCCGAAGAAAAAGACATGGTGCGCACCATGTTGTCGGAATCGCTGGAAGCGGTGATTTCGCAAACGCTGCTCAAGACGCGCGACGGCAACGGCCGCACGGCGGCCCACGAGATCATGATCGCCACACCAGCGATCCGCCACCTGATCCGCGAGAACAAGATCGCGCAGATGTACTCGATGATGCAGACCAGCAGCGGACTTGGCATGCAGACGCTGGACCAGTGCCTGTCGGACCTGATCAAGCGCGGCATCATCAACTACAACGATGCGCGCGCCATTGCCAAGAACCCCGACTCATTCACGGGCTGAGGCGAGTCCGCCGCATCCGAACCAGGACACTGCCATGCTCGATCGCGAATCCGCTGCCAAGTACATCAACGACCTGCTCGAGCTGATGGTGGGCAACCGTGGCTCGGACCTGTTCATCACCGCCGATTTTCCGCCGGCCATCAAGGTCGATGGCAAGATCACGCCAGTCTCGCAGCAGCCGCTCAACCCGACCCAGGCGCTCGGCCTGGTGCGCTCCATCATGAACGAGCGGCAGGCGGGCGAGTTCGACGGCAGCCGCGAGTGCAACTTCGCCATCTCCGTGCCCAACGCCGGGCGCTTTCGCGTCTCAGCGTTCATCCAGCAGGGCAAGGCGGGCATGGTGGTGCGTACCATCAATACGCGCATTCCTTCGGTGGAAGACCTCGACCTGCCGCCCGCGCTGCATGACATCGTGATGTCAAAGCGCGGACTGGTGATCGTCACCGGCGCCACCGGCTCGGGCAAGTCGACCTCGCTCGCGGCCATGCTCGATCACCGCAACGCGCATTCGTACGGGCACATCATCACCATCGAGGACCCGATCGAATACGTGCACGCGCACCAGAACTGCATCGTCACGCAGCGCGAGGTCGGCATCGATACCGACTCCTGGCACGTGGCGCTGAAGAACACGCTGCGCCAGGCGCCCGACGTGATCCTGATCGGCGAAATCCGCGATCGGGAAACCATGGAGTACGCGATGCAGTACGCGGAAACGGGCCACCTGTGCCTGGCCACGCTGCACGCCAACAATGCCAACCAGGCCATCGATCGCGTGGTCAACTTCTTCCCCGAGGAAAAGCGCCAGCAGTTGCTGATCGACCTGTCGCTCAACCTGAAGGCGATGGTGTCGCAGCGCCTGTTGCCGCGCAAGGGGCAGAAGGGCCGGGTGCCGGCAGTGGAGATCATGCTCGGCACGCCGCTGGTGGCCGACCTGATCTTCAAGGGCGAGATCCATGCGCTCAAGGAAGTCATCAAGAAATCGCGCGAGCAGGGCATGGTGTCGTTCGACCAGGCGCTCTTTGATCTCTACGAGGCTGGCAAGATCACCTACGAAGACGCGCTGCGCAATGCCGACTCCCTCAACGACCTGCGCTTGATGATCAAGCTGCACGGCACCATGGACCGCGAGACCGACCTGGGCGCCGGCACCGAACACCTGAACGTGATCTGAGCACTCACGGCAACGTACGCCAAGTACACTGTCCGGCGGCGGGCGCGCATCGCCTCCACCGCCGTGTCACCCGAGGATTCTGTCATGAGCAATGTCTACCAGTTCGAGGCCAGCTCCCTGGCCGGCCTGCCGGTGCCGCTGTCGCAATTCAGCGGCAAGGTGCTGCTGATCGTGAACACGGCCAGCGAGTGCGGCTTTACGCCGCAATATGCCGGCCTGCAGGCGCTGCAGGACCAGTACGCGGCCAGCGGCCTTGAAGTGCTGGGTTTTCCCTGCAACCAGTTCGGCAAGCAGGAGCCGGGCGACGCCGCGCAAATCGGCCAGTTTTGCGAGTCGCGCTTCCATGTCACCTTCCCGATGTTCGGCAAGATCGACGTCAAGGGAGATAACGCGCATCCGCTGTATCGCTGGCTGACCTCGGAGAAGCCGGGCGTGCTTGGCCTGGAAGCGATCAAGTGGAACTTCACCAAGTTCCTGCTGCGCCGCAACGGGACGGTGTTCAAGCGCTACGCGCCCACCACCAAGCCCGAGGATATCAAGCGCGACATCGAGACGCTGCTGGCCGAGTCGGCGTAGGGCGCGTCCCGAATCAGCCGGTCAGCCGATCACCCGACAGGCCGGCTAGCCGCTGGTGTGCTGCACTGCACGCAGGAAGCCGTTGAGCGAGCGGTCGGGGGTTTCGTGGAAGCGGTCTTCCAGCATGACGATGCCGCGGCAGCGGTCTAGGCGGAAGCTGCGATAGTCGGTGCGCGTGGCGCACCAGGCGGCCAGCAGCCAGCTATTGCCCCAGAAGAACAGGCCCAGCGGCTGCACGATGCGGTCGGTGGCGCGCTGCTGCGCGTCGGTGTAGTCCAGGCGCAGCAGGCGTTGCGCGTTCATGGCGCCATGCACCACGTCAAAGGCGTCGCGCACCTGCGGCAGGTTGACGAATTCGGGGGCGAACACGCGGCTTTGCTGCGCCGCATGACGCCGCGCGGGCGGTAGCGCCGCCACCAGCTTTTCCAGCGCGGGATCGGCCGCGGCGGCCAGCGCCCCGCCGCCCCAGGCCTTGAGCAGGCGCAGCCCGGCCACCATCGCTTCGACTTCGATCGCGGTAAACATCAGCGGAGGGACGTCATAGTCGGCCCGCAACCGGTAGCCGATGCCCGCTTCGCCCTCGACCGGCACGCCCGACAGCGACAGCGCCTGGATGTCCCGGTACACCGTGCGCTCGGACACCCCGAGCCGCTGCGCCAGCAGCGCCGCCGTGGTGAGGCGGCGCCCGCGCAGTACCTGGACGATCTGGAAAAGGCGGTCGGCGCGGCGGCTCATCGAGGCTTCATCTTGGTGCTATGCGGGTATTGGTAAAACGGTCGCGGTGGCCGGCTATCCTACCAGTGGCTGATGCAGGCCGACGCGATTGCCTTCGCTGTCGATGATATGCGCGATATGGCCGATATCGCCAGGCAACTGCAGCGGGCCGAACACGGTCTTGCCGCCGGCCGCGGTAACACGCGCCAGCAGCGCCGTGAGTTGCGGCGTGTGTAGGTAAGGCAGGCAGCCGTCGGCCGAAGGGCGGAAGCCCTCGCCGGCTACCAGTGCGCCGCCAGGCTCATGGTTGGCAAAGATAGCCATGTCGACCTGCGCCATGGTTTCGCGCTTGAGGGTGGTCTCGAAGGCCTGCTCGTAGAACCGGATGGCACGGGCCATGTCCGCGACAGGAATTTCAAGCCAGTTGATTAGTCCGCTCATGATGGTCTCTCTCAGGGGAGGGGTGATGGAGAGACGGATCATGCGCGAGGGCTCCTGACAACGTCCTGTCAGCAGGGATCAGCGCGGCATCCACGCCGCCAGCATCGGCACCATCACGGCGGTCAGCACGCCGTTCAGGCCCATGCCGAGCGCGGCGAAGGCGCCGGCCTCCTGGTTGACCTGGAAGGCGCGCGCGGTGCCGATGCCGTGCGCTGCCACGCCGGTGGCGAAGCCGCGCACGGTGTAGTCGGAAATGCGCAGCAGGTTCAGCAGCTTGGTGGCGCTGACCGCGCCGATGATGCCGGTGGCCATCACCAGCACGGCGGTCAGCGAGGGCAGGCCACCGATCTTCTCGGCCACGCCCATGGCGATCGGGATGGTGACCGACTTGGGCGCGAGCGAGCGCATGGTCTCGGGCGAAGCGCCCAGCAGCCAGGCGATGCCCACGGCCGATACCACCGCCACCAGCGATCCCGCCAGCAGCCCGCCCAGCAGCGGGAACACATGCTTGCGCAACTTGGGCAGCTGCATGTAGAGCGGCACTGCCAGCGCGACGGTGGCGGGCCCGAGCAGGAAGTGGACGAACTGCGCGCCATCGAAATAGGTCTTGTACGGCGTGCCGGTTACTGTCAGCAGCGTGACCAGGATGGCGACCGCGATCATCACGGGATTGGCTAGCGGCGAGAAGCGCGCGCGCTCATAGACGCGGAACGCGAAGACATAGGCCAGCAAGGTAGCGGTCAGGCCGAGCAGCGGGCTGGCCGCCAGATAGACCCAGATCTCGTTCAGGCGCGGGGTCATGCTTGTTCTCCCGAACCGGCTTGCGCGCCGGCATCCTCAGGCGCCCGGGGCTTGCCCATCAGCGCGCGTGCCACCAGCGCGGTGGTGGCGATCGCCAGCCAGGTGGACACCACCAGCGCCACCACGATCGGCAGCCACTCTCCGCCGATGCGGTGCGCATGCACCATGATGCCGACGCCGGCCGGCACAAACAGCAGCGACAAGTGCTTGAGCAGCTCGGACGTGGTCCCCTGGATCACCGGCAGCAGCCGGTCGTCGAACGTGAGCCAGCCGAACAGCAGGATCATGCCGATCACCGGCCCGGGCACGGGCAGGCTCAGGGAATAGCTGAGCGCTTCCCCGACGGATTGGAAAACCAGCAGGATGGCGAAGGTCTGGAGCATGCGGGTGCGGGGACGGCCGGGATTGGAGCCCTCGCATGGTAACCCGGAGCGGCCTCTTCCTGCAGCGGGTTTGCTCTCCTCTCCCACTTGTGGGAGAGGCAGCCGTCGTCATGGCGCGCGGCCTTGGCCTGACTTGTCTGCTTCGGCCGGCACTTCGGGGGTACTTACCCCAGCATGCGGTCCACCAGCTCGATCCAGTGCATCACCGGCGTGCCGGTGCCGCTTTGCAGGTGCGTGATGCAGCCGATATTCGCCGAGACGATGGCCTCAGGCTTCAAGGCCTGCAGATTGGCGAGCTTCTCGTCGCGCAGCCGATAGGACAAAGCGGGCTGCAGCACCGAGTACGTGCCTGCGGAGCCACAGCACAGGTGGCTGTCGGCACAGAGCTTGACGTCCACGCCCAGGCCCGTCAGCAGGGCTTCCACCTTGCCGCGGATCTGCTGGCCGTGCTGCAGCGTGCAGGGCGGATGGTAGGCCACGCGCTGGCCATCGGTGCCATTGGTGCCTTTGCTGCTTCCTGCCTCGGCGGCCGCGTCTTGCAGGGCGTCGGCGAAGTTCGGCAGCAGTTCCGACAGATCCTTGGTCAGCGCCGAGATCTGGCGCGCGCGATCGGCATAGTGGGCATCGTTGCGCAGCAGGTGCCCGTATTCCTTGACCATCACGCCGCAGCCCGAAGCCGTCATCACGATGGCCTCCGCGCCGGCTTGCACCGCCGGCCACCAGGCGTCGATATTGCGCCGCATATTGTCGAGGCCGCCGTCGTGGTCGCCGGTGTGATAGCGCACGGCGCCGCAACAACCGGCCTCGCGCGCCATCACCAGCTGCACGCCAAGGCGGTCGAACACGCGTGCCGTGGCGGCATTGATGTTGGGCGACATCGAGGGCTGCACGCAGCCGTCGAGCAACAGCATCTTGCGCGCATGCGTGGTGCGCGGCCAAGCGCCGGCGTCGACCGCCTGCGGCACCTTGTTGCGCAGCGCCTGCGGCAACAGCGGGCGCACGCGCTGCCCCATGCGCATGGCCGTGCCGAACAGCGCCGGGCGCGTCATGGTCTCGCGCAGCGCCCACCGCGCAAAACGCTCGCGCGCCGGGCGCTGGATGCCTTGGGCCTCCAGGCGGTCATCTACCACCTTGCGGCCGATGTCGACCAGACGGCCGTACTTCACGCCCGAGGGGCAGGTGGATTCGCAGTTGCGGCAGGTCAGGCAGCGGTCCAGGTGCAGGCGTGTGCTTTGCGTGACGGGCTGGCCCTCCAGCACCTGCTTCATCAGGTAGATGCGGCCACGCGGGCCGTCCAGCTCGTCGCCGAGCAACTGGTAGGTGGGGCAGGTCGCGGTGCAGAAGCCGCAATGCACGCATTTGCCGACGATGGACTTGGCTTCTTCGCCGTCGGGCGTATCGCGCAGGAATTCGGCCAGTGTGGTTTGCATGGTTCGGGGACTCTCCGGTGCCTTGGCTGGGGATCGATGCGGTGTGGTGCGGTGTGGCCCGTGGCTCAGAGGCCGGCGTACATGCGCTGCGGGTTGAAGATGCCGGCGGGGTCGAACGTCGCCTTGAGCCGCTGATGGATGGCAGCCACCGGCGCGGACAGCGGCGTGAACACGCCCACGGCCTTGTCGCCGTTGCGGAACAGCGTGGCGTGGCCGCCGGCCGCCTTGGCCGCGGCGCGCACGATGGCGCTGTCGGCCGCGCTGTCGCTGCCGCCCAGCCACCAGCGCTGGCCGCCGCCCCATTCGATCAGTTGCCCGCCAGGCAGCGCCAGCGGCGCGGCGGTGGTTGGCACGGCAATGCGCCACAGTGCCCGGCCCGCTTGCACCGGGGCGAAGAAGGCGTGGCTGTGCTCGCGCAGCGCGCGCCACAATGCATCGGCTTGCGCGGCGTCCACGGCTTCGCCGCCAAGCCGCGCGCGCGCGGCGCGCAGCGCGGCCGCCGCGCCCGACAGGCGCAGGTGCAGCACGCCGTCGTGCCAAGCCGAAGCGGCAATCGGCAGGGGCTGGCCGCCCCAGTCGTTGAGGCGATCGAGCGCCGCAGCCTCGTCCAGCGCAAAACGCAGCGTGGCGTCGTCGAAGGGCACCGGCAGCACCTTGAGCGAGACTTCCAGGATCAGCCCCAGCGTGCCGAGCGACCCGGACATCAGCCGCGAGACGTCATAGCCGGCTACGTTCTTCATGACCTGGCCGCCAAAGCTCAGGACGTCGCCACGTCCATCCATCACGCGTGTGCCCAGCACAAAGTCACGCAACGCGCCCACCGCCTGCCGGCGCGGGCCGGACAGGCCGGCGGCCACGGCGCCGCCGATCGTGGCCACGTCGCTGCCATCGGCGCCGGTGCTGAAATGCGGCGGCTCGAACGCCAGCATCTGGCGCCGCTCGGCCAGCGCCGCCTCGATCTGCGCCAGCGGCGTGCCGCAGCGCGCGGTGATCACCAGCTCGGGCGGGTCGTAGTCGACGATGCCGCTGTAGGCGCGCGTGTCGAGCAGGGTCCCTTGCGGGTGCTGGCCGTAGAAATCCTTGCTGCCGCCGCCGCGCAGGCGCAGCGGCGTGCGCGTGCCGGTGGCATGCCGGATGGCATCGCGAAAGGCGGTGAGGGTGGCTTGCTGGTCGGCTGGCGTGGCTGGCATGGTGGCGGGCGGGTGTCGGCGTGAACTAAGTCAGGCGGAAGAAGTGGGACGGCGAGGTGGCGTCTGGGCGCTTGCGCGCAAGCCTGCCGGCTCGCGTTCGCCCTCGCCCTTGTCTTCGCCCTGATAAGGCGGCAGCTCGCTGCCGCAGTGCTTGCAGTAGCCGGCGTCGGGATCGTGGCCTTGCGTCAGGCAGTGGCTGCAGGTGCGCGTGGTCAGCGGCCGCTTCATGATGCTGGCGGCCAGCTCCGCGCCCACGATGCCGGTGGGGAAGGCGATGATGCCGTAGCCCAGCAGGATGGTCAGCGAAGTGATGAACTGGCCCAGCGGCGTCT
Source organism: Cupriavidus basilensis (assembly GCF_000832305.1). NCBI lineage: Bacteria > Pseudomonadati > Pseudomonadota > Betaproteobacteria > Burkholderiales > Burkholderiaceae > Cupriavidus > Cupriavidus basilensis. Next base: position 3,748,126 of record NZ_CP010536.1, on the reverse strand, counting down.
TGGGCACCATGTCGCCGAAGCCGGTGGTGGTCAGCGTCACCACCGCCCAGTACATGCTCACGGGGATGCTGGTGAAACCGTGCTGCGGGCCTTCCACCACATACATCACGGTGCCGAGGATCACAGTGATGATGAACACCGTGCCAAGGAAGACGAAGATCTTGCGCCGGCTGTTGGCCAGCGCGCGGTACAGGATCTGCGCCTCCTCGAAATACACCGTCAGCTTGAGGATCCGGAACACGCGCAGCAGCCGCAGCAGGCGCACGTCGATCAGGAACGCCAGCTCGGGCACGAAGAAGGCGAGCCACGTGGGGATGATCGACAGGAAATCGACCACGCCGAAGAAGCTGAACACATAGCGCAAGGGGCGGCGCACCACCACGATGCGCATCAGGTATTCGGCGGTAAACAGCAGCGTGAACAGCCACTCGAGCACCGTGAACACGCGGCCCAACCGCAGGTTTACCGCCGGCAGGCTGTCAAACATCACAATCAGCACGCTGGCCACGATGGCCAGCAGCAGGGTGATGTCGAACAGCTGTCCGTTGCGCGTGTCGGCCTCGAAGATGATGGTGTACCAGCGCTCGCGCCAGCCGGATTCGGGCTTGCCCAGGCGCTGGCGGGTTTGCGCGCTGCTGCGGGCGCGTTGCGTGGCGTTTGGAGCGGCCATGTTCAGAATCGCGGCAGGTCGGGGTGCGGCAGCAGGCCGCGCTTCACATGCATGCGGCCGTACTCGGCGCAGCGCGCCAGCGTGGGGATGGCCTTGTCGGGGTTGAGCAGGCGCGCCGGGTCGAAGGCCGCCTTGACGCCAAAGAACAGGTCACGCTCTTGCGCGGAGAACTGCACGCACATGGAATTGAGCTTCTCCACGCCCACGCCGTGCTCGCCGGTCACCGTGCCGCCCAGCTCCACGCAGCTCTCCAGAATGTCGGAGCCGAACAGCTCTGCGCGGTGCCATTCGTCCTGGTCCGCACCATCGAACAGGATCAGCGGGTGCATATTGCCGTCGCCCGCATGGAACACGTTCATGCAGCGCAGGCCGTACTTGCGCTCCATCTCCTCGATGCGCTTGAGCAGCGTGCCGATATGCTTGCGCGGGATGGTGCCGTCCATGCAGTAGTAGTCTGGCGAGATGCGCCCGGCGGCGGGGAAGGCGTTCTTGCGCCCGCTCCAGAAGCGCAGCCGTTCGGGCTCGCTTTGCGACACCTGGATGCGGCTGGCGCCGGAAGCGCGCAGCACCTCGCTCATGCGCTCCACTTCCTCGGCCACTTCTTCCGGCGTACCGTCGGACTCGCACAGCAGGATGGCGGCGGCGTCCAGGTCGTAGCCGGCGCGCACGAATTCCTCGACCGCGGCGGTGGCGGGCTTGTCCATCATCTCCAGCCCGGCCGGGATGATGCCGGCGCCGATCACATCGGCCACCGCGTTGCCGCCCTTGGCCACGTCATCGAAGCTGGCCATGATCACCTGCGCCAGCTGCGGCTTGGGGATCAGCTTGACGCTCACCTCGGTGACCACCGCCAGCATGCCTTCGGAGCCGATCACGGCGGCCAGCAGGTCCAGCCCCGGCGCGTCGGGCGCTTCCGAGCCGAACTCCACCACGTCACCCTCCATGGTGACGGCGCGCACGCGCAGCACGTTGTGCACCGTCAGGCCGTACTTCAGGCAATGCACGCCGCCCGAATTCTCGCTGACGTTGCCGCCGATGGTGCAGGCGATCTGCGAGGACGGATCGGGGGCGTAATAGAGGTTGTACTGCGCGGCGGCCTCGGAGATGGCGAGATTGCGCACGCCGGGCTGGACCACCGCGGTGCGCGAACGCACGTCCACGCTGACGATGCGCTTGAACTTGGCCAGCGACAGCACCAGGCCGGTGGCGATCGGCATGGCCCCGCCGGACAGGCTGGTGCCAGCGCCGCGTGGCACCACGGGCACCTGCAGCGAGTGGCACAGGCGCAGGATGGCGCAGACCTGGTCCTCGTTGTCGGGCAGCGCCACGGCCATCGGCACCTGGCGGTAGGCCGCCAGGCCGTCGCACTCGTAGGGCACGGTGTCTTCGGGTTTCCACAACAACGCCGCATCGGGCAGGATTTTCGCCAGGCCGGCGAGCAACGCGCTGCGGCGTGCGTCGTCGGCAACCAGTGAGACTTCGTGCGGGGCGTTCATGGCAACTCCTGTTATGGCCGCCGGCGCACGCCATGGCAGGGCGGGCGCGGGTGGGGAGCAAGGACTATAGCGCAGCCAGGTGGCTGCGCAGTCCCGTGGCGACGTGAATTCCGCATGGCAGGCCGATCAAAATCGCTCATGACGGCATGGGCCCGAAACGTGCCATGCGGGCGGTGGCTGGCAGGATCCTCGCGGGCTGGCCGGTATCAATCCAGCTTAGCACCGGCGAGGCGCAAGGCGGCAATGGGGCGCTTTAATGTCCGCGCGCCGCCAGCACATGCACCATTTCCAGCTTGTCGTGATAGTCCGGTGCCACATAGAGCGCCTGCGGCTCCACGCCGTAGCGCACGAAGCCCATGGCCTCATAGAGCGCAATCGCTGGCGCATTGACGAGGTTGACGCCGAGCGTGACCTGGCGCAGCCCGGGCATGGCGGTGGCCACCGCCAACGCTTGCTCCATCAGTTGCCGCCCGAGGCGCCGGCCGCGATAGCCCGGCGCCACATACATGCCCCAGATAAACGCCTTGTGGCGCTGCTTGGCCTTGTCCTCGCGCATTACCCCGACCACGCCGGCCAGCGCGGTACCGCCCCCGGTGGCTTCAAAGGCGCCGATCACGGCCTTTTCGGGCGTTGCTTCAAGGCGGCCGGCGATGGTGGCCAGCGGCAGGTCACGCTCTTCCTCGAAGCTGGAACCGAAGGCAGCGGGCGCCTCCAGCAGGCCTGCGAGACGCAGTGCCTGGAAGGCGCTAGCGTCGGTGGGGGTGAGCAGGCGGATCTGCATGGTGGGGGGGATCCGAAAGGGGCCGGCCGGACAACTGGCCAGACTTACCAGTCCAGGCTGAGCAGCCAGTCGACGAAATACCGCGCCTCCGGCTTGAGCGGTGCCTGTTCGCGCTCGACGATGTAGTAGCCGTGCGGCGACACCGATTCGATGTCCAGCAGCCGCACCATCTGGCCCAGCGACAGCCAGTGCCGGGCCATGCGCTGGCGCACCAGCGCCACGCCCTGGTTGGAGGCGATGGCTTCGAGCATCAGGCCGATGTCGTTGAACTGCGGGCCGGTCTGGGGCTCGGGCCAGTCTAGGCCGGCGGTCTCGAACCAGGGCTTCCAGGGTTCCAGCGGGCTGCGCAGCAGCACCAGGTTGTGCAGGTGCTCGGGCCTGGTGATGGCGCGGCCATCGATGCGCTCGTAGTATTCGCGCCCGCAGGCCGGGAACACGGGCTCGACCAGCAGCTTGGTGGTTTTCAGGTCGGGGTAGCGCCCGGTGCCGTAGCGGATCTCCACATCGGTGTCTTCCGCCTTCACGTCCAGGAAGGGGATGGCCAGGTGCAGCTCGGTGTCGATGTGCGGGTACAGCGCCGTGAACTCGGGCAGGCGCGGCACCAGGTGCTGGCGGCCGAAGGTGGGCGGGATTGCCACGCGCAGGCGGGTGCGCAGCTTGTTGTACTCGGGCCGGGCCAGTTCGTTGAGCGCCTTGAGGGCATCCTGCACACTGCGCAGGTAGCGCGTGCCAGCGGCTGTTAGCCGCAGCGCGGCGTTGGCGCGCACGAACAGGTCCTCGCCCCACAGCTCCTCCAGGTTCTTGATGCGGTGCGACACCGCGCTGGGCGTGACCGACAGCTCCTCGGCCGCGCGCGCGAAGCTGCCCAGCCGGGCGGCGGCTTCGAACGCGATCAGCAGGTGCAGCGGCGGGACGCGGTTGAACACGGATGCCATGCCGCGCGCGCCCTTAGCGTACCGGGCGGAAGATCTTGCCCGGGTTGAGGATGTGGTTGGGATCAAGCGCGTTCTTGATGGCGCGCATCAGGTCGAGCGCGTCTTCGCCGTGCTCGCTGACCAGGAAATCCATCTTGTGCAGGCCCACGCCGTGCTCGCCGGTACAAGTGCCGCCCATGGCCAGCGCGCGCTCCACGATGCGCCGGTTGATGGTCTCGGCCTCGGCGAGCTCCTCGGGCTTCTCAGGGTCGGTGAGGATCGCGACGTGGAAGTTGCCGTCGCCAACATGGCCCACGATGGGGCAGGGCAGGCTGGACGCGTTGAGGTCGCGCTCGGTCTCGGTCACGCAATCGGCCAGGCGGGAGATCGGCACGCACACGTCGGTGGTCACCGCCTTGCAGCCCGGCTTGAGCTGCAGCATGGCGAAGTAAGCGGTATGGCGCGCGTTCCACAGGCGGCTGCGGTCTTCCGGCCGCGTGGCCCACTCGAAGCCCTGGCCACCATTGTCGGCGGCGATCTGCTGCACGGTCTCGGCCTGCTCCTTGACGCCGGCCTCGGTGCCATGGAATTCGAAGAACAGGTGCGGCGCCTCCGGCATGGACAGGTTGTCGTGCCGGTTGATGGCGCGGATGGCCAGCGCGTCGACGAACTCCACGCGCGCAACGGGCACGCCCAGCTGGATGGTCTCGATGGTTGCCCGTACCGCGCTGCCCATGCTGGGGAAGCTGCAGATGGCCGCCGAGATGGCTTCGGGCTGCGGGTACAGCCGCACCGTCACCTCGGTGATGATGCCCAGCGTGCCTTCGCTGCCGATCATCAGGCGGGTCAGGTCGTAGCCGGCGGAGGACTTGCGGGCGTGGGTACCGGTCTTGATGATGCGGCCGTCGGCGGTGACCACCGTCAGCGCCAGCACGTTCTCGCGCATGGTGCCGTAGCGCACCGCGTTGGTCCCGGAGGCGCGCGTGGCGCACATGCCGCCCAGCGAGGCATCGGCGCCCGGGTCGATCGGGAAGAACAGGCCGGAGTCCTTGATTTCCTGGTTCAGCTGCTTGCGGGTCACGCCCGGCTGCACCGTCACGTTCAGGTCTTCGGGTTGCACCGACAGCACCTTGTTCATCTCTGACAGGTCCAGGCTGATGCCGCCGGCTACCGCCAGCAGGTGGCCTTCGAGCGAGGAGCCGGCGCCGTAGGCGATCAGCGGCACACGGTGCTCGTTGCACAGGCGGGCCACTTCGGCAACTTCCTCGGTGGTGTGGGCGAAGACCACGCCGTCCGGCGCTGCCGGCGGGAAGGGCGACTCGTCGCGGCCGTGGTGGTCGCAGACACCGGGGGAGGTGGAGAAGCGTTCGCCGAAGCGGGCCTGCAACGCGTCGCGCACGGCGACGGGCAGCGGTTGGCGCACCAGCGCGGCGTGGGGAAGGGGTTGGTTCATGGCGTCTCCGGCGGGTCTGTGGGGGCCGGGGACGCGCAGCGCCGGCCATGGCAAGGCCGCGCTGAACGGCGCCGGCAATCGCACCCGGTAGCGTATCAAGCGAATCCCGTTATTCTACGCCGCGCCCGGGGCGGCTCGCTGGGCGGGCGCCGCAACCGCCACCCGGCGCCGGGCAGCGCCGGGCTGCGCGCTCACGCGAAGGGCCGGATGCGCGCCATAATGCTGGATTCGCCAACGCAGGAGACCCGCATGGGCCATCGCCTCTCCAAGATCGCCACCCGCACCGGAGATGCCGGCACCACCGGGCTTGGCGACGGCAGCCGCACCAGCAAGGACAGCCTGCGCATTGCCGCCATCGGCGATGTGGACGAGCTCAACTCGAACCTTGGCGTGCTGCTCACCGAGATGCTGCCCGACGACGTCCGCTCGGCTTTGCTGCATATCCAGCACGATCTGTTCGACCTTGGCGGCGAGCTCTCCATCCCCGGCTACGTGCTGGTCAAGCCCGAGCAGGTGCTGCAACTGGACGAATGGCTGGATCACTACAATGCCAACCTGCCACGCCTGGCCGAGTTCATCCTGCCGGGCGGCAGCCGGGCGGCGGCGGTGGCGCATGTGTGCCGCACGGTGTGCCGGCGCGCCGAGCGCGCGCTGGTGGCGCTGGGCGCGCAAGAAGCCCTGAACGAGGCGCCCCGCCAGTACCTGAACCGCTTGTCCGACTTGCTGTTCGTACTGTCGCGCGTGCTCAACCGGGCCGGCGGGGGCAGCGATGTCCTATGGCAGCGAGGCCGTTAGCCGCCTCTGTTTTAAATGACGCAAGAAGCACAAAAACCACGCTTGGCGCGCAACGTCTCCTAACACCCTTCAACTTGGCCAGCCAGCCAGCCGTTGATCAGAGGGAGAAGCCGAGGAATTTAGTCGGAATTGCACTTCTGGCCCTTGAAATGGCCCCGGACGGCCACATTTCGGCCTCAGGATGAATTGCAGTCCCCGCGGATAGCGGGGCTCAAGAGGAGAGAATAATGGGTAAGATCATCGGTATCGACCTCGGTACCACCAATAGCTGCGTCGCGATCATGGAAGGCAATACGCCCAAGGTGATCGAAAATGCCGAAGGCACGCGTACCACCCCTTCGATCATCGCCTACATGGAAGACGGCGAGATCCTGGTGGGTGCGCCTGCCAAGCGCCAGGCGGTGACCAATCCGCGCAACACCCTGTATGCGGTGAAGCGCCTGATCGGCCGCAAGTTCGAAGAAAAGGAAGTGCAGAAGGACATCGGCCTGATGCCGTACACCATCGTCAAGGCCGACAACGGCGACGCATGGGTGTCCGTGCGCGACCAGAAGCTGGCACCGCCGCAGGTGTCCGCCGAAGTGCTGCGCAAGATGAAGAAGACCGCCGAAGACTACCTCGGCGAGCCGGTGACCGAAGCCGTGATCACGGTGCCGGCTTACTTCAACGACTCGCAGCGCCAGGCCACCAAGGACGCTGGCCGCATCGCAGGCCTGGACGTCAAGCGCATCATCAACGAGCCGACCGCGGCCGCGCTGGCCTTTGGCCTGGACAAGAACGAAAAGGGCGACCGCAAGATCGCCGTGTATGACCTGGGTGGCGGCACGTTCGACATCTCGATCATCGAGATCGCCGACGTTGACGGCGAGAAGCAGTTCGAAGTGCTGTCGACCAATGGCGACACCTTCCTGGGCGGCGAAGACTTCGACCAGCGCATCATCGACTACATCATCGGTGAGTTCAAGAAGGACCAGGGCGTCGACCTGTCCAAGGACGTACTTGCGCTGCAACGCCTGAAGGAAGCCGCTGAAAAGGCCAAGATCGAACTGTCTAGCTCGCAGCAGACCGAAATCAACCTGCCGTACATCACGGCGGATGCCTCCGGTCCGAAGCACTTGAACCTGAAGATGACCCGCGCCAAGCTGGAATCGCTGGTCGAGGAACTGATCCTGCGCACCATCGAGCCGTGCCGCATCGCCATCAAGGACGCCGGCGTCAAGGTCAGCGAAATCGATGACGTGATCCTGGTCGGCGGCATGACCCGCATGCCCAAGGTGCAGGAACAGGTCAAGGAGTTCTTCGGCAAGGAAGCGCGCAAGGACGTGAACCCGGACGAAGCCGTTGCCGTTGGCGCCGCGATCCAGGGTTCCGTGCTGTCGGGCGACCGCAAGGACCTGCTGCTGCTGGACGTGACGCCGCTGTCGCTGGGTATCGAAACCCTGGGTGGCGTGATGACCAAGATGATCACCAAGAACACCACCATCCCGACCAAGCATGCGCAGGTGTTCTCGACCGCCGACGACAACCAGCCGGCCGTGACCATCAAGGTGTTCCAGGGCGAGCGCGAAATGGCCACCGGCAACAAGCTGCTGGGTGAGTTCAACCTCGAAGGCATCGCGCCGGCCGCACGCGGCACGCCGCAGATCGAAGTCTCGTTTGACATCGACGCCAACGGCATCCTGCACGTGGGCGCCAAGGACAAGGCGACCGGCAAGGAAAACCGCATCACCATCAAGGCGAACTCGGGCCTGTCGGAAGACGAGATCCAGCGCATGGTGAAGGACGCCGAGGCCAACGCCGAAGAAGACAAGAAGGCCCGTGAGCTGGCGGATGCCCGCAACCAGGCCGACGCGCTGATCCACTCGACCAAGAAGGCTGTCACCGAATACGGCGACAAGCTGGAAGCGGGCGAGAAGGAAAAGATCGAAGCCGCGATCAAGGAGCTGGAAGACGCCGCACGCGGCGGCGACAAGGCCGAGATCGATGCCAAGGTCAGCGCGCTGTCCGAAGCCAGCCAGAAGCTGGGTGAGCGTGTCTACGCGGACATGCAGGCCCAGGCCGGCGAAGCGGGTGCGGCTGGCGCCGCGGCCGGTGCCGGTGCCGGTGCAGCCGGCGCGGGCCATCAGCAAGCCCATCCGCAGGACGACAACGTCGTGGACGCCGAGTTCAAGGAAGTCAACGACAAGAAGTAATGGAAGAGCGGGGCGGGGGCGCGGTGCGCAACACCAGCGCCAGCCCCCATCCCGACGCCGGGCGACGGACATTGGACCAAGCGGGTTACCGCCGTCGAATGCCTCGCTCGGCTTTTTTGCTATTTCGCCCGGGCGGGCTTTGGACGCTTCCGGGCCCATCAGGTAAGCAGCCACCATGGCAAAACGTGACTTTTACGAAGTGCTCGGGGTGGGCAAGAACGCCGGCGACGACGAGATCAAGAAGGCCTATCGCAAGCTGGCGATGAAGCACCACCCGGACCGCAATCCGGACAGCAAGGATTCCGAAGAGAAGTTCAAGGAGGTCAAAGAGGCCTACGAGATGCTTTCGGACCCCGAGAAGAAGGCAGCCTACGACCAGTACGGCCACGCCGGCGTCGACCCCAACATGGCGGGCGGCTTCGGCGGCGGCGGCCAGGCCTACGGCGGATTCGCCGAAGCCTTCGGCGACATCTTCGGCGATATTTTTGGCCAGCAGGGCGGCCAGGCTGGCGGCGGACGCCGTGGCGGCGGCGGCCCGCAGGTGTACCGCGGTGCCGACCTGCGCTACAGCATGGAAATCACGTTGGAGCAGGCCGCCCACGGCCATGACGCGCAGATCCGGGTGCCCCACTGGGACGAGTGCGAGCATTGCCACGGCAATGGCGCCGAGCCCGGCACCAACGTCGAAACCTGCCCGACCTGCCATGGCGCGGGCCAGGTGCGCGTGTCGCAAGGCTTCTTCTCGATGCAGCAGACTTGCCCCAAGTGCCACGGCACCGGCAAGCACATCCCCAAGCCGTGCACCAAGTGCCACGGTCAGGGCAAGCTGAAGTCGCAGAAGACGCTGGAAGTGAAGATTCCCGCCGGCATCGACGAGGGCATGCGCATCCGCTCCTCGGGCAATGGCGAGCCGGGCATCAACGGCGGCCCCCCGGGCGACCTGTATGTGGAAGTTCACATCAAGCAGCACGCGGTGTTCGAGCGCGACGGCGACGACCTGCACTGCCAGATGCCGATTTCCTTCGCCACCGCGGCGCTGGGCGGCGACCTGGAAGTGCCCACGCTGGGCGGCAAGGCCAGCTTCCCGGTGCCGGAAGGCACCCAGCCCGGCAAGACCTTCCGCCTGCGCGGCAAGGGTATCAAGGGTGTGCGCTCGGGCTACCCCGGCGACCTCTATGTGCACGTGAACGTGGAAACGCCGGTCAAGCTGACCGAGGCGCAGAAGGACATCCTGCGCCAGTTCGACCGCTCGGTGCATGAAGGTGGCTCGCGCCACAGCCCGCAGGAGCAATCCTGGCTGGACAAGGTGAAGAGCTTCTTCAGCTGATACGGCCTGGGGCATGCGGCCGGCCACGCTTTGATGCGTGGCCGGCTTTTTTGTTTTTTGGGCGCCGCTCAAACGCTGGCTTCACTTCAAGCAGGTCCGGGCCAAGCCACCCCTGTCCCCGGCCCTCTGCCCCTGAGGGGATAGGGCCGGGGACAGGGCGGGCGCGCGATAATGCGATGTCGCCCGCCTCCCGGCGACCTCAATTTACGCTGGTGATTTCCCGTGGCAGTTTCCCCGATCCGCACGTTCCCCTCCCCGGCCAATGCCGAGCCTTTCGTCCTGCTCGACAATGCCATCGCCGCGCCGGGCGAGGCGGCATCGCGCCTGTACACCGGCTTTGCCCGTGAAGACGTGCTGCCGGATGCCTCCGCGCTCGGCACGCTCGATGCCTTGCTGGCCGATGGCTGGGGCCAGGGCTGGCACGCCACGCTGTTTGCGCCTTATGAATTCGGCGGCCCGCTGGTTGGCGCGGCGGTCCATGTCGATTGCGCATTGCCCTTGCACGATGGCGCGCTGCGCCTGCTGTGGTTCAGGCAGATGCATCGGCTGGACAAAGCGCAGGTCGCGCAATGGCTGGCGCGCTCCCCGGACCAGCCGGCCGGCTTGATGGATGTCCTGGCCGACACGCCGGAGCCGGCTTTTCACGCCGCCATTGCTCGCATTCACCAATGGATCGAAGCTGGCGACACCTACCAGGTCAACTTCACGCAGCGCCTGCGCTTTGCCGAGTTTGGCGATCCGCTTGCGCTCTATGCCGCCTTGCGTGCCGCCCAGCCGGTGCCCTATGGCGCGCTGGCGCGGCTGCCGGGCGATGGCTGGGTGCTGTCGCTGTCGCCGGAGCTGTTCGTCCGGCATGACGGCCAGGGCCAGTTGCTCACCCGCCCGATGAAGGGCACGGCGCCGCGCACGGGCGACGACGCGCGCGATGCCGAGGCCGCGCTGGCGCTGGCGGCCGACGCCAAGAACCGCGCCGAGAACGTGATGATTGTCGACCTGTTGCGCAACGACCTGGGCCGCATCGCGGTGCCGGGTACGGTGGCTGTGCCCGATCGCTTCGTGGTGCAGCCCTTCGGCCAGGTGCTGCAGATGACCTCCACCGTGACCGCCAAGGCACGCGCCGGCACCAGCCTGGCGGATCTGATGCGCGCGCTGTTTCCCTGCGGCTCCATCACCGGCGCGCCCAAGCGGCGCACCATGGAGATCATCGGCGAGCTGGAGCGCGCGCCGCGCGGTCTTTACACCGGCTCGCTCGGCTGGATCGATGCGCCTGGTGAAGGGCAAGCGCAGGCATGGCCGGGTGCCTTTGCGCTGTCGGTCGCCATCCGCACGCTGGTATTGGGCGCGCAGGGCGCCGACGGACTGCGCGCGGGTGAGATGGGCGTGGGCGGTGGCATCGTGCACGACAGCGACGCCGCGGGCGAATTTGCCGAGTGCGGCTGGAAGGCGCGCTTCCTGACCGCGCACGATCCGGGCTTTACCTTGTTCGAAACCATGCGGGTGGAAGACGGGGAGTGCCAGCGCCTGGATCAGCATCTGGCGCGGCTGGCGGCTTCCGCTGCGTGCTTCGGCTTTGGGTTTGAGCGCGCTCGTGCGTTGGCGTTGGTGCAGGCGGCCGTGGTGGAGCTCGGGGCCGGCACCTGGCGCCTGCGGCTGGCGCTGGACAAGGCGGGCAGCTTCACCGTTGCCCACGGCCCGCTGGCGCCGCTCGCCGCAGTCCCGGTGCGCGTAGTGCTGGCCGCGCAGGCGCTGCCGGTCGCGCACGCGTTGCGCCGCCACAAGACCAGCGCGCGCGCCGTCTATGATGCGGGCTGGCAAGCGGCCGAGCGCGCCGGCGCCTTCGACAGCCTGTTCTTCAACACACGAGGCGAACTGCTCGAAGGCGGCCGCAGTTCCGTGTTCGTCAAGGCGGAAGGCGAGTGGCTGACGCCGCCGCTGGCCGCCGATATCCTGCCCGGGGTGATGCGCGCTGCGGTGCTAGGCGATGGTGCACGCTACCTCGGCGCGACGGTGCGCGAGGCGGTTGTCACGCAGGCCATGCTGCTGAGCGCGGAGGCACTAGCGCTGGCGAATTCGTTGCGGGGCGTGCTATTGGCGGAGTTGCCGGCAACAGCCTGAGCCAGGCGTTCAGGGGTGGCGCGTATCCAGCCGCCCGTCGCCAAGCTTCCAGCGCACCACGCCCGGCAGGTTGATCAGCTCGCGATCGTGGCAGACCATCACCACGCTGCGGCCTTCGGCGGCCAGGTCCTGCACCAGGCCGATCACCTGTTCGCGAGCGTGGCCGTCCAGGCTGGAGGTGGGCTCGTCCAGCAGCAGCAAATCGGGCTCCAGCACCTTGGCGCGGGCCAGTGCCACGCGTTGCACCTCGCCGCCGGACAGGCATTCGGGGGCGGTATCCTGCACGTGCGTGATGCCGGCCCAGCCCAGCGCGGCTCCCACGCGCCGCCTGACTTCGTCGTCGGGCATGCCGCGCGCCTTCAGGCCATAGGCGATGTTCTCGCGCACCGAGGTGCGAAACAGGTAGGGATGCTGGTGCAGGTAGGCAATGCGCTGGCGTAGCGCGGCGGGCAGCGGATCGAGTGCGGCGTTGCGCGGCGTGCCGTCCGCGCCGGTCCAGGCCACGCTCGCGCCGGGTGCGCGCTCCAGCCCCGCCACCATGCGCAGCAGCGTGCTCTTGCCCGCGCCATTGACACCGGTCAGCACCACCACAGCGGCGCGCGGGAAGGCAAGCTCGGCAATATCGAACAGCCGCCGCGCGCCTACCTGGCGCTGCAAGCCGCGCACCGTCAGCAGCGGTGGCAGCTGGGAAGGCGGCAGCGCCTGCCCGTCAGGCGTGCGGCGCGCGGGCAGGGTGCTCATCGGCGAAATCCTCCCGCGCCTTGCAGCCACGCCAGCATCACATTGACGAGCACTGCCAGTGCGATCAGCACAACGCCCAGCGCAATACCCTGGGCGAATTCTCCCTTGCTGGTTTCCAGCGCGATGGCGGTGGTGATGGTCCGGGTGGCGCCTTCGATATTGCCGCCGATCATCAGCGCCGAGCCGACTTCCGCAATGACCCGCCCAAAGCCCGCCACCAGTGCGGCCATCAGGCCAAAGCGCAGCTCGCGCAGGACGGTGAAAAAGGTCCGCCAGCGCCCGGCGCCCAGTACCCAGGCGGTTTCGCGCAGCCGCGCATCCGCCCCCTGCAGGGTGGACAGGGCAAACGCCAGCACCACCGGGAAGCCGATCACCGCCTGCCCGAGCACCATGCCGCTGCGGGTAAACAGCAGGGAGAAACTGCCCAGCGGCCCGTGGCGGGTGAACAGCAGGTAGAGGATCAGCCCGACCAGCACGGTCGGCAAGGAGAGAAAGGCCTGCGCCATCACCACCACCACACGCCGCCCGGGAAAATCGTGGGTGGCGATCAGGTAGGCCGCGCCGATGGCCGGCACGGCGGCCAGCGCCAGCCCGAGCACGGCTACCACCAGCGAGGTCCAGACGATGAACCAGATGGCGCCGTCACCGTTGGCCAGAAGCGCAAAGGCCGCGGCGGTGGCGGCACCGATCTCCATTGCCGGCGCGCGCTCAGGCCGAGAAGGTGTGCTCGGCGGCCGGGAAGCTGCCATCCTTCACGGCCGCCACGTAGGCGCGCACGGCGGCCTCGATCGAGCCGGCGCCTTCCATGAAGTTGCGCACGAACTTGGCCTTGCGGCCCGGGTAGACGTTGATCATGTCCTGCAGGACCAGCACCTGGCCGGAGCAATCCGCGCCGGCGCCGATGCCGATGGTCGGGATCGTCAGCAGGCCGGTGACTACGCCGGCCACAGCCGCCGGCACCGCTTCCATCACGATCAGCTGGGCGCCCGCGGCTTGCAGCGCGAGCGCGTCGCGCTTGAGCTGCGCCGCGCTCTCGTCGGTCTTGCCCTGCACCTTGAAGCCGCCCAGCGCGTGCACCGACTGCGGCGTCAGGCCAATGTGGCCGCACACCGGAATGCTGCGCTCGACCAGGAACTTGACGGTGGGCGCGAGCCAGTCGCCGCCCTCCAGCTTGACCATTTGCGCGCCGGCCCGCATCAGCGCGACGGCGCTGGTGAAGGTGGCTTCCGGCGTGGGATAGGTGCCGAATGGCAGGTCCGCCACCAGCAGCGCGCTCTGGTTGCCGCGTGCCACGCATTCGGTGTGATAGACAACCTGTTCGAGCGTCACGGGCAGCGTGGTCTGCTGGCCTTGCATGACATTGCCAAGGGAGTCGCCGACCAGCAGCACCTCGACCCCGCAGTAGTCGAGCAGCGCGGCGAAGCTGGAGTCGTAGGCGGTCAGCATGGCGATTTTTTCGCCAGCGGCGCGCATCGCTTGCAGCTTGGGGATGGTGACGGTCTTGCGTGAGGGGTCGAGGAGGTAACTCATGACGTTGGGCCGGTAGAGAGACGGGAGCCGGGCCGGCCGCGATGCGGCAGTGCATTCATGATCGGTGCATCAACGCATCTGCATCCGTGCGGCAAGGCCTTTTGCCCCTTTCAGTTCGTACTGCGCGAGGCGCTCGGCCCCAGGATGGGGCCACGGGATTCGCGGCAGCGACTGCTGTCGTTATGGTGAAGGCTGGCAGGCGGGAGAGCCTGTCAGGGCGCAGCGAGATTGAGAAAGGCCTTGCGGCCACGCATGTTTTCGATGCGCGACAGTAGTGTACGGAAATCGGCGTCGTTGTCTACCGGGCTGAAGTGGGCGGTGTCGACGATCATGACCGGTGCCTCGTCGTAGCGATGGAACAGCTCGCCGTAGGCATCCGACAACCGCTCCAGATAGGCATCGTCGATGCTGGACTCGCCAGGCGCGTTGCGCCGGGCGATGCGCTCGCGCAGCAGCGCGGGTGAGGCCTGCAGTACGATGACGAGGTCTACGCGCTGGCCTTGGGCCGGCAGGCGCGCGGCGAGGGCGTCGTACAGCGCCAGTTCGTCCTCGGGCAGGGTCAGCCCGGCGTAGAGGCGGTCTTTGTTGTGCAGGAAATCGCCCACCATGCGCTGGCCCGCCAGCAGTGCCGCCTGCCAGGCCATGAGCTGCTGCGCGCGCTGGTTCATCAGCGACAGCTGCAGCGGCAGCGCGTATCGCGCGGGCTCGCGGTAGTAGCGTTCAAGGAAGGGGTTTTCACGCGCCGCATCGAGCAATTCGCCGGTGCGCAGGGTTTGCGCCAGGCGTTGTGCGAGCGCGGTCTTGCCGGCTCCGATGGGGCCTTCCACCACAATGCGGCGCAAGTGTTCGAGCATGGGCGGGTCCGGTCGGCTAAGGGGGAACTACATAGTACAGGGCGGACAAAGCGGGACCGGCTTGCCGCTGCCGGCCATGGCTTCAGGAATCGCTGCGCGCGTCCAGTTGCCGCGTGCACTTGCAAAAGGAGACCTTCTCGACGCGCTGCGCGCTGACCGCGGCCAGGTAATCCGCCGCAGGGCCAAGGCCGGGGATAACCAGTTCGGCATCCAGCTCAAGCAGCGGCACCAGCGTGAAGGCGCGCTCTGCCAGGCGTGGATGCGGCACCACCAGCTTTTCGCCCTGGTGGATTTCGTCGCCAAAGACCAGCAGGTCCAGGTCGAGGGTGCGTGGCGCGTTGCGGAAAGGCCGCTCGCGGCCGAACTGATCCTCGATGTGGTGACAGATGCGCAATAGCTGGGCGGCAGTAAACGAGGTCTCTACCTTGACCACCGCGTTGTAATAGTCGTTGCCCGCCGCATCGACCGGGGCCGTGCGATAGAGCGACGATCTCGCCAGCACCGTGATGCCGACCTGCTGGGCCAGGCACACGATGGCATCTTTCAGAGCCTGCCGGGCGTCACCCAGGTTGGCTCCGATGCCGATAAAGGCAAGTGTCATTACGATTCCTCCGGCTGGACGCGTACCTTGCCGGTTTTCCGGTCTGCAGTGGAGCCGGATTCCTGGCTCGCGTCCATATCACTCCGCGGAGAAACTTTATCCGATTTCCGCGGACTGCGCCGACGGCGCTTCTTGCGTGCCGGGCCGCCGCTATCGCCGCTGTCGCCATCTCCGGCGGGCTCAAAGCCGTCGGCATCGCCCGCGCCGCCGCTGCCGCCACCGCCTTGCCTGCCGGCGCCGCGCACCGGGCGCACGGCCTCGATCAGGTCCTCGCGGCCGTGGCTATCGGCATCCTGGAAGTCTTGCCACCATTTCGCCAGTTCGGCCGGTTGCTCGCCGGATTCGCAGCGCAGGTAGAGGAAATCGAAGCCGGCGCGAAAGCGCGGCGATTCGATCAGGCGGAACGGCATGCGGCCCACGCGCTTCTCGAAGCGCGGCTGCATGCCCCAGATGTCCCGCATGTCGGTGACAAAGCGGCGCTGGATGGCGAGCTGGCCGGTCTGGCGCTCCAGCACGTCGTCCATGGCGATATTGAGCGCGGCGATGGCATGTTCGCCTTGCTCGCGCAGCGTGGTCCAGCGCTGCAGCACGTGGTGCCATAGCAGCGCGGCAAACAGGAAGCCCGGCGAGACCGGTTTGCCAACCTGCACGCGCTGGTCCGTGTTGTCCAGCGCTAGTTGCACGAAGCGCTGGCCCATCGGCTGCTCCAGCGCGACATCCAGCAGTGGCAGCAGGCCCCGGTGCAGGCCGGCCTTGCGCAGCTCCTGCAGCGACGCCCAGGCATGGCCCGACATCAGCAGCTTGAGCATCTCGTCGAACAGGCGCGCGCTGGGCACATTGTGGATCAGCGAGGCCAGGTCGGCGATCGGCTGGCGGGTGTCCTCGTCGATCGTGAACCCGGTCTTGGCGGCGAAGCGCACCACGCGCAGCATGCGGATAGGGTCTTCGCGGTAGCGTGTGACCGGATCGCCGATCATGCGCAGCGTGCGCGCGCGGATGTCCTCCATGCCCTGGTGGTAGTCGTACACCAGTTGCTGGGCGGGGTCGTAGTACATCGCGTTGATGGTGAAGTCGCGGCGTTCCGCGTCTTCGGCCTGCGAGCCCCACACGTTGTCACGCAGCACGCGGCCAGAGGCATCGATCGCGTGGGTCTTGCTGTCGAGCTCGGAGCGCTTGAGGCGGCGCCCTTCGGGCAAGGTCTCGCTGGCGACCGCGTCGACCAGCGCGCGGAAGGTGGAGACCTCAATGATTTCCTGCTCGCGCCCGCCATAGAACGTCACGTGCACGATCTGGAAGCGCCGGCCGATGATGCGCGAGCGGCGGAACAGCGCCTGCACCTGGTCAGGCGTGGCGTTGGTGGCGACGTCGAAGTCCTTGGGCTTGATGCCCAGCAACAGGTCGCGTACCGCGCCGCCGACGATAAACGCCTCGTAGCCTGCCTGCTGCAGCGTGGAGGTGACCTTGATGGCGTTGCGCGAGATCAGCGACTGGTCGATCTGGTGCTCGGCATGCGCAACGATATTCGGCGTATGGGCGCGCTGGCCGCGGCGTTTGACGGGGCGCTGCTGGGTGCCCGGCTTGCCTAGCAGCCGGTTGATTAGCTTTTTGATCACGTCAGAACAGGTCCATGATGCGCCAGCCTGACGCGGCGGCGTGGTGACGCAGGCGATCGTCCGGGTTGGCGGCGATCGGCTCGCTGACCTTCTCCAGCAGCGGCAGGTCGTTGGCCGAATCACTGTAGAAGGTGGTGTTTTCGAAGGCATCCCATTGGGTGCCCATGCTCTTTAGCCAGGCTTCCACCCGGGCTATCTTGCCCTCGCGGAAGCTGGGAATGCCAGCCACTTCGCCGGTGAAGGCGCCGTCGGGCTTGCCGTTGGCGGTGGCCGGCTCGGTGGCGATCAGGTGCTTGATGCCGAAGGCCGCCGTGATCGGGGCGGTGACGAAACTATTGGTGGCGGTGACCACGGCGCACAGGTCGCCGGCGTCGAGGTGCTTGTAGACCAGTGCGCGCGCCTGCGGCGTGATGACCGGATCGATCACTTCACGCATGAACTGGCTGCGCAACGCTTCCAGGCGGTCGCGCGGATTGGCCGCCAGCGGCGCTAGCGCGAAACGCAGGAAAGCCTGGATATCCAGGGTGCCAGCCTTGTAATGGCCGAAGAACTCGTCGTTCCTGCGGCGGTAGAATTCCTCGTCGACAACGCCCAGGCGCACCAGGAAGCGGCCCCATTCGTGGTCGCTGTCGGTCGGGAGCAAGGTGTGGTCGAGGTCGAACAATGCCAGATTCATGGGCGGCGATTTTACATTAACGTGACTGTGAGAGCTTTCTTAACGTCTCCGGATGCCAACAAAGGCAAGCACGGTGCATGCCATGGGTCACGCGCACTGGCGCGCAGGCCCTGGTTCACTCGCGTAACTCGGCAAACATTTCCCGCAGCAGGGGCAGCGTGACGGCACGCTTGCGCTCCAGCGAATAGGTGTCCAGCGCGTCCAGCAGCGCCATCAGGCTGGGCATGTCGCGGTACTTGCGCGTGACCAGCCAGTGCGGGATTTCCGGCGAAAGCTGCAGCCCGCGCTCGCGCGCGGCCTGCACCAGCGCCGCCATCTTGTCCTCGTCCGACAGCGGTGCCAACTGATAGACCAGGCCCCAGCCCAGCCGCGTGCGCAGGTCCTCGCGCACCGGCATGGCCAGCGGCGCCTGGCTGCCGGCCACCACGATGGCGGTGCGCACGTGAGCCCGCACCTCGTTGTAGAGCGAGAACACGGCGATCTGGCGCGCTTCGTCGAGCAGCTCCACATCGTCCACGGTGTAGAGTTGGCAGCTCGGGTCGAAGATGAAGTCCGACAAGGCGTGATGCGGGCTCAGGTAGCGGCAACGGATGCCGGCCTGGTAGCCGCTGTCGCAGACCGCATGCAGCAGGTGGGTGCGGCCCGAGCCCACTTCGCCCCACAGGTAAATCAGGCGGTCGGCGGCCCGTTCCTGCGCCACCGCCGTGGCCAGGTCGCGCAGGCGCTGCACCGGCTCGCGGTTGACCGCAACGAAAAAATTCTCGAAGGTCGAGGGCGGCGGACTGCCAAGTTCAAGCGATAGCTGCTTGGGACGCTGAAACATGACTTATCGATTACTTTGGGTGCGGATCATCTGTCAGGTAAACGCGTCGCGGCTGGCATGCGCTGACCGCCTGTAGGGCGCGGGCAGAACGGCCGGTGGCTGCCGGAATCATCTTCATCGGGAATGGCTGCGGACGATACTTCATGACACGGAACACCGGAAACTGGAAGCCGGAAGCCCGTATCCGTTAAAATTGCAATTCTACTGGACTCGCGGCCGCAAATCGCCGTCGTGAGCGCCGCATTCCTCACTTCATACTCCAGGAAAAGCAGGTTCCCATGAGCGCATCCCCCACTTCCGGCCAGGCAGGCCTCTCCTACCGCGATGCCGGCGTCGATATCGACGCGGGCGACGCGCTCGTCGACCGCATCAAGCCGTTCGCCAAGCGCACCATGCGCGAAGGCGTGATGGCCGGCATCGGGGGCTTCGGCGCGCTGTTCGAACTGTCCAAGAAATACAAGGAACCTGTGCTGGTCTCCGGCACCGACGGGGTGGGCACCAAGCTCAAGCTGGCCTTCCAGCTGAACCGCCACGACACCGTGGGCCAGGACCTGGTTGCCATGAGCGTCAACGACATCCTGGTGCAGGGCGCCGAGCCGCTGTTCTTCCTCGACTACTTCGCCTGCGGCAAGCTCGACGTGGAAACCGCGGCGACCGTGATCAAAGGCATCGCCCACGGCTGTGAGCTGTCCGGCTGCGCGCTGATCGGTGGCGAAACCGCCGAAATGCCCAGCATGTACCCCGATGGCGAGTACGACCTGGCCGGCTTCGCGGTTGGCGCCGTGGAGAAGAGCCGCATCATCGACGGCACCACCATCGTGCCGGGCGACGTGGTGCTGGGCTTGGCTTCGTCGGGCGCGCACTCCAACGGCTACTCGCTGGTGCGCAAGATCATCGAAGTGGCCAAGCCGGACCTGAACGGCGACTTCCACGGCCAACGCCTGCAGGATGCCATCATGGCGCCCACCCGCATCTACGTGAAGCCGCTGCTGTCGCTGATCGAGACGCTGCCGGTCAAGGGCATGGCCCACATCACCGGCGGCGGCCTGACAGAGAACGTGCCGCGCGTGCTGGCGCAGAATGTGACCGCCGTGCTGCAGCGCGACGCCTGGGCCCTTCCGCCGCTGTTCCAGTGGCTGCAAACCCAGGGCAACGTCGCTGACGACGAAATGCACCGCGTGTTCAACTGCGGCATCGGCATGGTGGTGATCGTCGCCAAGGAAGACGCCGACCGCGCCATTCGCCATCTGCAAGCCGCTGGCGAAGCCGTGTGGCAGATCGGCGAGATCCGCGAGCGTGAAGAAGGCCAGGCACAGACCATCGTGGCCTGAGCGGTCCCGCTCCAATAAAAAAACGGCGCATGCTCAGGCATGCGCCGTTTTTTTTATGCCCGCCGGGCGCTGAACGAAGCCTGCGGGACAGGCCATGACCGTTTGCAATGGCGATGATCTGCCCAGTTACTCCGTCGCGCCCAGCTTCGCCAGCGCGTCCCCGGTCACCCGGCAAATGCGCCAGTCCGGCATCACGTCCGCACCCATTGCCCGGTAGAAATCAATGGAAGGCGTGTTCCAGTCCAGCACGCTCCATTCGAAGCGGCCGCAGCCGCGCTCCACCGCCAGCGCCGCAAGATGCTTGAGCAGGACCTTGCCCAGCCCATGGCCGCGCCAGGCGGGGTCGACATAGAGATCTTCCAGATACAGCCCGGGCTTGGCCAGGAAGGTCGAGAAATTGTGGAAGAACAAGGCGAACCCGACGGCCTGCGGGCCCTGGGTGCCGGGGACTTCCACCAGCACAGCCTCGGCATGCGGGCGCGGGCCAAACAGCGCCTCGCGCAGTTTTTCCGGCGTGGCTTCGACCAGGTGGGTGAGTTTCTCGTATTCGGCCAGTCCCGTGATCAGCGCGAGCAAGGTTTCGCAATCGTCGGAAGTGGCGGGGCGCAGTACGAAATCGGTGGCAGGCATGGCGGGATTTGACGTCATCGGCAAGATACAAACGACGATTATCGCTTATTCGTCACACCTGTCCCGCATTCCCCATTCCCCATTGACGCTACGCTTGCCCGATCCGCGCCAGCCGCGCCACCTGCGCGACGTAGTCCGGCGCCAGGCAGTCCACAACCTCACGCTCGGGCGTGCTGCGCAGCCAGGTCAGCTGGCGCTTGCAGAGCTGGCGGGTGGCGGCCAGGCCGCGCTCGCGCATGGTGTCGAAATCGGTCTCGCCGTCGAGGTATTCCCACACCTGCCGGTAGCCGACGCAGCGGATCGAGGGCAGCGCGGGCTGCAGGTCGCCGCGCGCGCGCAGCCGTTGCACTTCCTCGATAAAGCCGCCAGCCAGCATGGCGTCGTAGCGGGTGGCGATGCGCGCGTGCAGCACGGCGCGGTCCGACGGCTCCAGCGCGATCACGCGGTAGCGCAGGTCGGCCGCGCCGGCAAAAGTGCGCTCGTCGGCCTGCCGCGCCAGCAGCGCCGACATGGGATGGCCGGACAGGCGGTGGATCTCCAGTGCGCGCTGGATGCGCTGGGCATCGTTGGGCGCGAGGCGCGCCGCGGTGACCGGATCGACCTCGCCCAGCATGGCGTGCAGCGCCGGCCAGCCGCGCTCGGCGGCCAGCGCGTCCAGTTCGGCACGCAGCGCCGGATCGGCTTGCGGGAGGTCGTTCAGGCCCTGCGTCAGCGCCTTGTAGTACAGCATGGTGCCGCCGACGATCAGCGGTTCGCGACCGCGCGCGCGGATCTCCACGATCAGCCGCTCGGCGTCGGTGACGAACTGGGCAGCCGAGTAGCTATCGGCCGGGTCGATGATGTCGATCAGGTGGTGTGGCACCGCGGTCAGCTCGGTGGGCGAGGGTTTGGCGGTGCCGATGTCCATCTCGCGATAGACCAGGGCCGAGTCCAGGCTGATGATCTCGATCGGCGTTTGCGCGGCCAGCGCCAGTGCCGCGGCGGTCTTGCCGGAGGCGGTGGGGCCGAGCAGGCAGACCACCGGCGCGTGGCCTGATGCGGGCGCGGCGGTGCCGCTGGGTGAGGCTGTTGTCATCAAGTCGTTGGGCACGCGGCTTACTGCCCGCGCAGGAACAGGCGATCGAGTTCCGCCACGGTCAGCTGCACCCAGGTGGGCCGGCCGTGGTTGCACTGGTCGGCGCGCTCGGTCTGCTCCATCTGGCGCAGCAGCGCGTTCATTTCTTCCAGCGTGAGCTTGCGGTTGGCGCGCACCGCGCTGTGGCAAGCCAGCGTGGCCAGCAGTTCGTTCTGGCGCTCAACCAGCACGCGCGAGCCGCCGAAGGCTTGCAGGTCGCGCAGCACGTCGCGCGCCAGGGCTTCGGTGTCGGCCTGCTTGAGCAGCGCGGGAATCGCGCGGATTGCCAGGGTGGTGGGCGAGACCTGCGCGATGTCGAAGCCGAGCAGGGTGAGGGTTTCCTGGTGCTCCTCGGCCGTGCCGATTTCCACCGGGCTGGCTGTGAGCGTGACCGGGATCAGCAGCGATTGCACCGCGAGCTCGCGCGCTTCGAGCGCGGTCTTGATCTGCTCGTAGAGGATGCGCTCGTGGGCGGCGTGCATATCCACCAGCACCAGGCCGCGCGCGTTCTGCGCCAGCACATAGATGCCGTGCAGCTGCGCAATGGCATAGCCCAGCGGGCTGGCCTCGTCTTCGGGAAGTTCCTGGCGGGCCAACTGGTCCAGCAGGCCGGGCGGGTCGTTCTCGCGCGCGGCTTGCGCATCGGCCAGCCAGGCCGGGGGCGTGGTGCCCGGGCCGTCCGGCGGGACATAGGCGGAGGGGCCGCGTGAAAACCCGCCGCCCGGCTGGATCGCGTCGCGCACCATGCCGAGGTAGGCCTGCCGGGGCTGGGCCACGCCGAGCTCGGTCTGCCGTGCGGCGGCAGTGTAGTCGACCCATGGGCGCGGGCTGGCGCCGCCGCCCATGCCGCCACCCATGCCGCCGCTTCTGCCGGATCCGGCGAAGCCACCGGAACCACCGGAGCCGCCGCCAAAGCTTCGCGCACCCGGGAATCCGCCGGCGCCGCCAATCGGCTCGGCCGCCGCCGGATTGTTCGAGTCGACCGACGTATGCAGGCTGTCGCCCTGCTCGCCGGCCTGCCGCGCCAGGCAACGCTGCACGGCGTGGTAGACAAACTGGTGCACCGAGCGCGATTCGCGGAAACGCACTTCGATCTTGGATGGGTGCACGTTCACGTCCACCATCTCGGGCGGCAGGTCCATGCACAGCACGTAGGAGGGGAAGCGGTCCCCGTGCAGCACGTCCTGGTAAGCGCTGCGCACGGCATGGGTCAGCAGCTTGTCACGCACATAGCGGCCGTTGACGAAGAAGAACTGCTGGTCCGGGCGCCCGCGCGAGGCGGTGGGCAGCCCGGCAAAGCCATACAGGTGCAAGCTGCCGGCCTCTTCATCCAGCGGCAGCCGGGCGTTGGCGAAGTCGGTGCCCAGCACCTGGGCGGTGCGCGTGGCGACGTCGCCGGCGTTCCAGTGCTCCATCGGCTTGCCATTGTGATGGACCGAGATGGCCACGTCCGGGCGCGCCAGCGCCGCGCGCCGCACCATCTCCAGGCAGTGGCCAAACTCGGTTTGTTCGGATTTCAGGAACTTTCTGCGCGCTGGCGTGTTGAAGTAAAGGTGCTGCACGTCGACGGTGGTGCCCACGCCGCCGGATGCCGGCTGTACCACGCCGGTGTCGGCGATCACCTGCATCGCGTGGGTATCGCTGGCGGTGCGGCTGGTCAGGGTCAGCTCGGATACCGAGGCGATCGAGGCCAGTGCTTCGCCGCGAAAGCCGAGCGTCAGCACCGCTTCAAGCTCGTCCAGCGAGGCGATCTTGCTGGTGGCGTGGCGCTTGAGCGCGACCGGCAGTTCATCGGCGGGAATGCCGCAGCCGTTGTCGGCAATCACGATGCGGCGCACGCCACCTTCCTCCAGGCGCAGGTTGAGCTGGGTGGCGCCGGCGTCCAGCGCGTTCTCTAGCAGTTCCTTGACCACGGAGGCGGGGCGCTCCACCACCTCGCCGGCCGCGATCTGGCTGATCAGCTGGTCGGGCAGGGGGCGGATGGGACGGAGCGGCTGGGCGGGGTGCGGGGCTTGGGCGGGCATGGGCGGAATTATACGTGGGTGCGCCGCCTGGCCCATGGGCGCGCGATGGATGAAAAGTGGCTGGGCAAGGTGACTTTGGCGCCTGTCCGGTCTTGTATGATGTCGGCAAATTATCGAACGGGGATCGAATTGGATATTGCATTGCAGTTCATCGACATGCTGCTGCACGTCGACAAATACCTTGGCACCGTCATCCAGAACTACGGTGCGTGGGTCTACGCCATCCTCTTTGCCATCGTGTTCGCTGAGACCGGGCTTGTGGTGCTGCCTTTTCTCCCGGGCGATTCCCTGTTGTTTATCGCCGGCGCCTTCTGCGCCACGCACGCCATGAATGAATGGGCGCTGGTCGGCCTGCTGCTGGTGGCGGCGACCGGTGGCAATACGGTCAACTACTTTGTCGGCAGCTGGGTCGGGCCGAAAGTGTTCGATGGCCATTGGCGCTTCCTGGACCAGCAGGCGCTGCGCAAGACGCACGATTTCTACGAGCGCCATGGCGGCAAGATGCTGGTGATGGCCCGTTTCCTGCCGATCGTGCGTACCTTCGCGCCGTTCGTGGCCGGCGTGTCGCAGATGACTTTCGCCAAGTTCCAGCTGTTCAACGTGATTGGCGCGGCGGCCTGGGTGCTGGGCCTGGTGTTTGCCGGCTACTTCTTCGGCAACCTGCCGTTCATCAAGCAGTACCTGAACCTGATCGTGCTGGCGGGCATCGGCGCGGCCGTGGTGCCGCTGGTGCTGGGTGGCCTGTGGAAGCTCGTGCGGGGCGGCAAGCGCCGTCCTTCCTGAGTCAGCGTGGGCAGGCATTGGCCTGCCCCGCCTGAGTTTCAGCTCACTTTCAGCTTACGCTGCGGCTCATCATGCGCAGCGCCGGCATGCGGTCGCGGATCTGCGTGGTGTCGGCCGCATCCGGGCGCGCCATCACATAGGCTTCCAGGTCGGCCAGCGCCGGGCGGAAGCACTCCAGGTTGGCATACGCCAGCCCGCGGTCGCGCACCTCCTCGATCGAGCCGGGCAGCAGGATCACCAGGCGGTTCTGCACCGCCAGCAATCGCTGCCAGCGCGACTCCTGCAGATAAATCGACTTGAGATTGCGCAGCATGCGCGCCACGATCTCGCGGTGGCTGGCCACCTGCAGGAACAGGCCCAGCGGCACCTCGTTGGGATCCGCGATGCCCTCGCGCTCCAGGTGCGGATCGAGCATGTCCTGCAACTGTTCCTTTGACAAGGTCTCGCCGGTGAGCGGGTCCACCACCACCTCGCCGGCCGGAATCGACATCCGCACCAGGAAATGGTTGGGGAAGGACACGCCCTTGAGCGGCAGCCCAATGTGCTGGCCCAGTTCCATATAGAGTACCGCCAGCGAAATCGGGATGCCGCGCCGCTGCTTGAGCACGACGTTCAGGTATGAGTTGTCGGGGTCGTAGTAATCGTTCGCGTTGGCGCCGAAGCCCAGGTCGCGGTAGAAGAAATGATTGAGCAGACGCATGCGCTGAATGGCCGGCGTACCTTCGGCGACGCGGCGTTTCAGGCGTACCGCGAGCATGTCGAGCGCTGCGAGCTCGGCCTGCAGGTCCAGGTCCGGATAGGCATCCTGGGCGATCGAGAGCACGGTCTCTGTCAGCGGGATACCGTTCTCGTCTGCCACGAGACTGGCAAAGTATTCCAGGACTTTCGTGGTTGTCATTGCGGCGTTCCTGAATGCGGCCTGGCGGCTGTTCCAGATGAATGCTGGCGGCGTGGCGTGCGTTCCCGAACGGTAGGGTGTTGGTACCGTCCGCGGTCGCGCGCCTGGGCAGAACCGCTTCGTCTCATTCTGACACAACCTCAGTAGCCTTGACCCTGCACCGCGCGCTGCCGCGACCCCTGGCCGATGCCGTCTGGCACTGGCGAAAAGGGCAGGTTTGGCAGGCGGGGGCTTGTTAGCCGGCTCTCCGCTTGAACGCGGAGTATCTCAGCCCCATGAGCCACAGTGTACCGAAGTAGACGACTGCCGCAAGTACCAGGCACGAGGCCAGCAGGGCGATACGCAACAATGGCGTGGCACCCAGGGCGACCCAGTCGAAGTTGCGGGCGAACCACAACAGCATGCCCGCCAGCAGCGTTACGGCGGTCAGCAACTGGGCCAGGAACAGCCACCAGCCCTTGGCCGGCGAGTAAAAGCCGCGCTTGCGCAGGCCCAGGAACAGCAGTAGCGCGTTGACGGTGGCACCGAAGCTGATCGACAGCGCCAGGCCCGCATGGCCAAAGCGCGGCACGAAGACGTAGTTGGACAACTGCGTGATCACCAGCACCAGCAGGGCGATCTTGACCGGTGTGCGGATGTCCTGGCGGGCATAGAAGCCCGGCGCCAGGATCTTGATCAGGATCAGTCCCAGCAGGCCGATGCCGTAGGAGACCAGCGCCTGGCGGGTCATTTCCACCGCATGGGCGTCGAACTTGCCATAGTTGAACAGTACCGCCGTGAGCGGCGCGCCGAACACGAACAGCCCGACCGCGCACGGCACGGCCAGCAGGAAGGTCAGGCGCAGGCCCCAGTCCAGCAGCCCGGAGTATTCGGCCCGGTTTTCCTCGGCGCTGGCTTTCGACAGGCTCGGCAGCAAGATGGTGCCCAGCGCCACGCCCAGCAGCGCGGTCGGGAACTCCATCAGGCGGTCAGCATAAGTCAGGTAAGACACGCTGCCGGCGGCCAGGCGCGAGGCGATATTGGTATTGATGATCAGGCTGATCTGGGCCACCGAGACAGCCAGCAGCGCCGGCGCCATCTGCCGCATGACGCGGCGCACGCCGGGCTCCGCCCAGGCCGCGCGCAGGTTCAAGCGCAGGCGCGGCATCACCCCCAGGCGCCGGAGCGCCGGAATCTGCACCGCCAGTTGCAGGATGCCGCCCACCAGCACGCCCCAGGCCTGCGCGTAGATCGGCTGCGCCATATGGGGGCCGACAAACAGCGCGGCAATGATCAGGCAGATATTGAGCAGCACCGGGGTGAAGGCCGGCATGGCAAAGCGGCGCCAGGTGTTCAGGATGCCCGAGGCCAGCGCCACCAGTGAGATCAACCCGATATAGGGAAACATCACGCGCGTCATGAAGACCGCGGCGTCATAGGTTTCGCCGCCATGCTGGCGAAAGCCCGTGGCGACCACCATCATGACCACAGGCGCGCCGATCACGCCAAGCAGCGAGACGCCCATCAGCACCCAGGTCATGACCGTGGCAACGGCATCGATCAGCGCTCGGGTATCGGTCTCGCCGCGCTTGCTGTGGTATTCACCCAGGATTGGCACGAAGGCTTGCGAGAACGCGCCTTCGCCGAAAATCCGGCGCAGCAGGTTGGGGATGCGGAACGCCACGTTGAAGGCGTCGGTCATGTCCGAGGCGCCGAAGGCACGTGCGATCAGGATCTCGCGGATGAGGCCTGTGATGCGCGACAGCATCGTCAGGCTGCTGATGGTGGCGAGCGCTTTGAGCAGGTTCAAGATGGTTCGGCGGCAAGGGGTGGCGGCAGCAGCGTGGGTCGGACCGCCGGTGCGAACCGGGTTCAGATGCCGGGCGCGCGCCAAAGTTGCATCGAGGCCACGCGAGGGCGGGGCCGGTGTGGCGCGTATTATACGGTTTGGCCCCGCAGGCGCCCGGATATGCACGTATATCGGCCTTTGCTTCGCCCTGCTCGAGATGAGCAGTGGCTCGGCTTGCCAGCCGCTTTTTCTTGTGTGTATAATTGCCGATTCACAAGGCTAGTTGCGTTCCGGATTCGTGTGCCAGTGCATCCCGGGTCGCTTGATGTGCACTTAATTGTGTCCGCGGTTTGCTCCGTCCTCCCGTCGGGCACGCATCTGAATTCAGGAAATCTACTTAAATGGCAAATTCCGCACAAGCTCGCAAGCGCGCGCGCCAGGCCGTCGCCCAGAACGCCCACAACTCCAGCCTGCGTTCGCGTCTGCGTACCGCAGTGAAGGCTGTTCGCAAGGCGATCGAAGCCGGCGACAAGGCTGCTGCTGCCGAGATCTTCAAGAACTCGCAATCGATCATCGACGCTATCGCCGACAAGAAGATCGTGCACAAGAACAAGGCTGCACGCCACAAGTCGCGCCTGTCGTCGGCTATCAAGTCGATGGCTGCCTGATATAGGCTCTGGTGCCGGGCGCAAGCCAGGCACCTCCGGCTGTCGTCGGCCATTGCGTGATCGCGCTGCTTCGGCGGCGTATCGCGGTCCTGGCCAGGTCGCCAGTCGGCAGGGTGGATTGCCTGACGGTAATCCAGCCGATAAAAAAGCTCGTCATTCGACGAGCTTTTTTTGCTTTGTCCTTTGGGCTGGTGCCTGCCCCGGTGGTGCGTGCGGCTAGCATGCGGCCATGCCGAGGCTTCTTCAGTGCGAGCTCACTCCAGCGAGCAGGCCTCGACCAGTTGCAGGTTGTTGTCGCGGGCGAAGTTGAGCACGAAGTCGAGCGCTTTGGGCTCGATGTCGCGCAGCCGCGCATCGACCACCACGCTCTTCAATCCGCCAGCTATCACTGGCCGCACGTAAGGTGAGTAAGTAATGCGGGGGTCGCCGGTGTCGCCTTCGGGGCGGAATTGCGCCATCACGCCGCACAGTCGTTCAGCCCAGTCGCTTGGGCGGAAGGTCTTGCCTTCCTTGGTGATGCCTTGGATGAAGTATTCGCGAACTGTGGGATTCATGAGACTGCGGGGATAAGACGGGTGACTCGACGGTAAACCCGCCAGACTGACCAAACGGAAGCCCGTTTGACGCGGCCAGGAAACAATAAGTTCGTTTCATTCCGGCCGTGGCGGCGGGGGCGCCGGTGTCGGCGGGGGCACTTTTGATGCCGGCAGCGGGCGGTGGCATGGGTATGCCGGGCCCCGCGTGAATCAGCCGGTATTATATCTTATATAAGACTCGCGCATAAGCCTCCGTGCCGGGCGAGGTGCCGCGCATGCTCGCCAAAGCCACAATAATCCCTTATGATTCTTACAGTTAAATTGCGTAAGCGACGCGAAAGGCGGCTCCGCGGCATGGCCAGGTCATGAACCCTTCATGGCGGCATGCCACCACCGAGCCGCCTTCTTTGTTTTATGAGCCCAACTTCGATCAAGCATTACCTCCAGTTCAGCGACCTGACTCCCGACGAGTACGAGTACCTGCTGGACCGCGCACGGATTCTGAAGACCAAGTTCAAGAACTACGAGACATGGCATCCGTTGCACGACCGCACGCTGTCCATGATCTTCGAGAAAAACTCGACTCGTACGCGCTTGTCGTTCGAGGCCGGCATCCACCAGCTCGGTGGCCATGCCGTCTTCCTCAATACCCGCGACTCCCAGCTGGGGCGCGGCGAGCCGATCGAGGATGCGGCGCAGGTGATCTCGCGCATGGTCGACATCATCATGATCCGCACCTTCGGCCAGGAAATCATCGAGCGTTTCGCCGCGCATTCGCGCGTGCCGGTGATCAACGGGCTGACCAACGAATACCATCCCTGCCAGGTGCTGGCCGATGTCTTCACGTACATCGAGCAGCGTGGCAGCATCCGCGGCAAGACCGTCGCATGGATCGGTGACGCTAACAATATGGCCTACACCTGGATCCAGGCGGCAGAGCGCCTCGGCTTCACGTTCCATTTCTCCGCGCCTCCCGGCTATCAGC
This sequence comes from Cupriavidus basilensis, assembly GCF_000832305.1. Classification (NCBI taxonomy): domain Bacteria; kingdom Pseudomonadati; phylum Pseudomonadota; class Betaproteobacteria; order Burkholderiales; family Burkholderiaceae; genus Cupriavidus; species Cupriavidus basilensis. The sequence continues at coordinate 3,718,808 of NZ_CP010536.1, read as the reverse complement.
TCGATCCCGCCATGGTGCCGGCAACGGCTGCTCATCTGGTCAAGGTGTTCGACGATCCGCTGACCGCCTGCCAGGGTGCCGACCTGGTCACCACCGACGTGTGGACCAGCATGGGCTACGAGGCCGAGAACGACGCCCGCAAGCGCGCCTTCCAGAACTGGATGGTGACTACCGCCATGATGGATCGCGCTGGCGACGATGCCCTGTTCATGCACTGCCTGCCTGCCCACCGCGGCGAGGAAGTCGAGGCCGCCGTGATCGACGGCCCCAAGAGTGTGGTCTGGGAAGAGGCTGAGAACCGCCTGCATGTGCAAAAGGCGCTGATGGAATACCTGCTCTGCGGGCGCTACTGACCGCTGGCGGCCCGGCGCCACGATTGATGCACATGTGGTGCGCCAATCCGGTACCCGCATGCTCGCCCGGCTCGCCAAGTGCCGCCCAAGCCGGGGCGGACGTGTCAAAATAGCGGTCTTTCCGCATTCCTTTTTCTCGCGTGACTGGCTTTGTGGCCGGCCGCGCTTACTTTTCGCATCGAGTCGAACATGAGCGATATCAAGAAAGTCGTGCTCGCCTACTCCGGCGGGCTGGACACTTCGGTGATCCTGAAGTGGCTGCAAGACACCTATCAGTGCGAGGTGGTCACCTTTACCGCCGACATCGGCCAGGGCGAGGAACTCGAACCTGCACGCCAGAAGGCGCTCAAGTTCGGCATCAAGCCGGAAAACATCTTCATCGACGACCTGCGCGAAGAGTTCGTGCGCGATTTCGTCTTCCCGATGTTCCGCGCCAACGCCGTCTATGAAGGCGAGTACCTGCTCGGCACCTCGATCGCGCGTCCGCTGATCGCCAAGCGCCAGATCGAGATCCTGCGCAGCACCGGCGCCGACGCTGTGTCGCACGGCGCTACCGGCAAGGGCAACGACCAGGTTCGCTTCGAGCTGGGCTACTACGGCCTCGAGCCGGGCGTGAAGGTCATCGCCCCGTGGCGCGAGTGGGACCTGTTGTCGCGCGAGAAGCTGCTGGCCTACGCTGAAAAGGCCGGCATCGACATCGACATGAAGCACAAGAAGGGCGGCGCCCCGTACTCGATGGACGCCAACCTGCTGCACATCTCCTTCGAAGGCCGCCACCTGGAAGACCCCAAGGCCGAGGCCGAGGAAGACATGTGGCGCTGGACCGTGTCGCCGGAGAATGCACCGGACGCGGCCGAGTACCTGGACGTCGAGTTCGAGGGCGGCGACATCGTTGGCCTGAACGGCAAGCGCATGACCCCGGCTGAAGTGCTGACCGAGTTGAACCGCCTGGGCGGCAAGCACGGCATCGGCCGCCTTGACCTGGTGGAAAACCGCTACGTCGGCATGAAGAGCCGTGGCTGCTACGAAACCCCTGGCGGCACCATCATCCTGAAGGCCCACCGCGCTATCGAGTCGATCACGCTCGACCGCGAAGTGGCTCACCTGAAGGACGACCTGATGCCGCGCTACGCCAGCCTGATCTACAACGGCTACTGGTGGAGCCCGGAGCGCCGCGCACTGCAAGTGCTGATCGACCACACCCAGGCCAAGGTCAATGGCTGGGTCCGCGTCAAGCTGTACAAGGGCAATGTGATCGTGGTCGCCCGCGACTCCAAGGACACGCTGTTCGACAAGACCATCGCGACCTTCGACGATGACGGCGGCGCCTACAACCAGGCCGATGCCGGCGGCTTCATCAAGCTGAACGCGCTGCGCATGCGCATCGCCGAAAACGCTCGCCGCCAGCGCGGCGAGTAAGCCAGACCGCAGGCATGCAACAGAAGAGGGGCCGTCATGGCCCCTTTTTTGCGCCGCCTTGCCCTCCGGTATTCCCGATCCAGTCATCCAGAACCAAGAGCATCAAGGAGAAATAGCGTGAGCCAGTTCGACAACGTATCCGTCGTCAAGAAAGCCAACCTGTACTTCGACGGCAAGTGCGTGAGCCACACCGTGCTGTTCCCGGACGGCACCCGCAAGACGCTGGGCGTGATCTTCCCCGCTGCGCTGACCTTCAACACCGGCGCCCCGGAGATCATGGAAATCAATGGCGGCGTGTGCCGCGTCAAGCTGGCTGGCGAAGACCAGTGGCAAACCTATGGCGCTGGCCAGCAGTTCAATGTGCCCGGCGACAGCAGCTTCGATATCGAAGTGACTGAAACGCTGGACTACGTCTGCCACTTCGGCTGAGCACGGCAGCCCGGACGGTTTAAAGCACCACCGGCTCGGGTTCGATTCGCACGCCGAAGCGGGCCTGTACCGCATCGGCAATGCGGTGCGCCAGCGCCAGCAGCGCCTGCCCGGTGCCGCCGCCGTGGTGCACCAGCACCAGCGCCTGCTTGCCATAGACGCCCACCGGGCCGTCGCTGACCCCCTTGAATCCACACTGGTCGATCAGCCAGCCGGCCGCCAGCTTGTAGCTGCCGTCAGGCTGTGCATGGCTGACCAGGTCGGGATACCGGACCAGCAGCGCGTCGCGCTGTTCGGCGCCCACTACCGGGTTCTTGAAGAAGCTGCCGGCATTGCCGACCTGGGCCGGATCGGGTAGCTTGCGCGAGCGGATCGCGATCACCGCGTCGCGGATGCGGTCCGCCGTGGAATGCGCTGCGGAATCTTGCGCCAGCTCGCGCGCCAGTTCCGCATAGCCCAGCACTGGCTGCCACGGCAGCGGCAGGCGCAGGGTGACGGCAGTGATGATGTAGCGGTCCCGCCCCTCACGCTTGAACAGGCTGTCCCGGTAGGCGAATTGGCACTGCTCCAGCGTCAGGTGGACGAATTCGCCGCTATGGCGGTCGAACGCGCGCAGGCTGTCGAAGCGCTCGCGCAGCTCCACGCCGTAGGCGCCGATGTTCTGGATCGGCGCCGCGCCCGCGGTGCCGGGGATCAGGGCCAGGTTTTCCAGGCCCGGAAGGCCGTCGGCGATCGTGCGGCTGACCAGCGCATGCCAGTTCTCCCCGGCACCGGCCGTGACCAGGTGGGCGGCATCCGCCGAGGCCACCGCGTAGCCGGGAATCTCCATCAGCAGCACCAGCGCGTCGAGGTCCCGCGTAAGGACCACATTGCTGCCGCCGCCGAGCACCACCAGCGGCAAGCCTTGCGCGCGGGGATCGGCCAGGGCGGCCAGCAGGTCGGCTTCGCTGCGCACATGCACCGCAAAGCGCGCGCGCACGTCGAATCCGAATGTATTGTGGCGGCGCAGGGGATAAAATTCGAGGAAATCTGCCATGCAAGGGAAAGGTGAAGCGGCCCGCCGGGGTCGACGGCACCGGACTGCAGGGTAGGCTGGATTATACGTAAGCGCCGCCGCCAGCCGGCGCGCGCCCGGTACAGGCAATAAGCAACACGCAGCAAGACAAGGAGAATGCAATGCCGTCGTTTGACGTAGTGTGCGAAGCGAACATGATCGAGGTGAAGAACTCGGTCGAGCAGGCCAACAAGGAAATCACGAACCGTTTTGACTTCAAGGGTTCGGATTCGCGGGTCGAGCACAAGGAGAACGAGCTCACCGCGTTCGCCGATGACGATTTCAAGCTCGGTCAGGTCAAGGACGTGCTGATCAGCAAGATGGCCAAGCGCAATGTCGACGTGCGCTTCCTCGACTACGGCAAGACCGAGCGCATTGGCGGCGACAAGGTCAAGCAGGTCATCACCATCAAGAAGGGCGTCACCGGCGACCTGTCGAAGAAGATCGTCAAGATGATCAAGGACAGCAAGATCAAGGTGCAGGCCAGCATCCAGGGCGACGCGGTGCGTGTCACGGGGACCAAGCGCGACGACCTCCAGAGCGTGATTGCGTTGCTGCGCAAGGACGTCCCCGAAGCGCCGCTGGACTTCAACAACTTCCGCGACTGATCCTGTCGCCGGCAAGCGTGGCAGCCATGCTGCCGCGCGCCTGCTTTTTCTTTAGCGCGCCTGCGGCAAGCCGCCGATCTTCGCGCCGGCCTTCAGGCCCTTCTGCGCAAACCAGCCCTTGTTCATCTCCAGCGCGTAGCGTACGGCCGCGCGCGGGCAGTGGTTGTCCTCGGTCTGGGGCGCCATGTCTTCGATATTGACGATGGACCCGTCATCGGCCAGGAAGGCGATCGACAGGGGCAGGTCGGTATTCTTCATCCAGAAGCAGTGTCCGGCTTTCTCTTCGAACACGAACAGCATGCCCTCGTTGGCGGGCATGGTCTTGCGGTACATCAGGCCGAGCTCGCGGGCTTCCGGCGTGGCGGCGATTTCCGCCTTGATCGCGTACATGCCAGCGGTGAGTTGCCTGACCGGCAGGCTGGCCGGGGACTGGGCACAGGCGGTGGCCATGGCGGCGAGCGAGCAGCCGCTGACGAGCAGGTTCTTGAGCAAAGGGCGCATGTGTTGGAGCGGCGAATGACGGGTTCGGGACAGCCGCCAGCATAGCGCAGCTACCGCGCGAGCGGCACGGACAAATATTCCACTTCGTTGCACAGGGCCTTACTACCGCGAGCAAGAAAAAAGGCAGGCGCCCTGCGGGCAACCTGCCTTGCTTGCCGGGCGCAAAGCCCGGCCTGCCTGCAAACTCTTACTTCGTTGCAGCAGCTTCAGCCTTGGCAGCCGGAGCAGCCTTGGTCTTGCTGTGAGCGTGCTTCTTGGACTTCTTGGCGCTCTTCGTCGCGGGCTTTGCAGCCGGTGCTTCAGCGGCAGGCGCTGCAGCAGCCGGGGCTGCCGGTGCGGGTGCGGCGGCTTGGGCGAAAACGCCGGTGGCGAACAGGCCGGCAACCAGAGCAGCGATCAGTTTGTTCATGCTTAACAACCTCGAAGGTAAATCGATTCGGAAGAGTTGACGCGTATGCGACGTGTCAGTGTCAAAAACGAAACGAGGCGGTGAGCCGTTGACCCACGACTTGTTAATATTTGTAACTTCTTGCGCGAGGGCGTGCGCGGCGCCGCTGCGCCGGGATGGGTGCCGCCCCCGATCCGCCCCCGCCCCCGCGCACGATCGCGCGGGGGCGTGGTGCGGTTACGGCTACGGCTTCCAGACCGAGCGCGCTCGGGTCGATCTCGCACCATTGCCCCGGCGCGAGCCCGAGCGTGCGCAGGTCGAGCATGCCAATTTGCACGCGCACCAGGCGCAAGGTCGGAAATCCCACTGCCGCGGTCATGCGGCGCACCTGGCGGTTCTTGCCCTCGCGGATCTCGAGTTCCAGCCATTGGGTCGGGATGGCGGCGCGAAACCGCACCGGCGGATGGCGTGGCCACAGAAAATCTGGCTCGTCGATGCAGCGCGCTCGCGCCGGCAGCGTGCGGAAGTCTCCGAGGTCGACGCCACTGCGCAGGTGCGCCAGCGCAGCTTCGCCGGGCACGTTTTCGACCTGGGCCAGATACGTCTTGGGCAGTTTGTGGTGCGGATCGGCGATGCGCGCCTGCAGGATGCCATCATCGGTCAGCAGCAGCAGGCCTTCGCTGTCGGCATCGAGCCTTCCCGCCGGATACACGCCGGGCCGCTGCACGCAGTCGGCGAGAGTCGGGCGCGACGGGTGCGCGGAGAACTGGCTCATGGTGCCGAAGGGTTTGTTCAGTGCGATCAGCGTCATCGAGAGTAATGGAGTCTGGCGCACGGGTGGGCGCTTGAATGGCTTCAGTATGGTGCGTCAGTATGCCGTAGCCCCGGCCGGGCGGCGCGGGGCCGGCCAGGATGGCGGATCATGAAATTTTGCTGCATAATACGAAAAGGTCTTATGTCTTATATAAGACCCGTGTGCGTGTGACGCATAGCCGGGCAGTCCGCGTGTGGTGCGCAGCGGCATCGCCTGCGCGCCAATCGCCGTTAAAATGCCCGCGCGCCACCCAAATCTCGCCGTCTGGTCACGAATCCGGCGGCTCGTTGCAACCCCCCGTTCCGTACTGGAGACGTCATGTATCAACACATCAAGGTTCCGGCCGGCGAAAAGATCACGGTCAACCAGGATTTTTCGCTGAATGTTCCGGACAATCCGATCATTCCATTCATCGAAGGCGACGGTACGGGCCTGGATATCACCCCGGTGATGATCAAGGTTGTCGATGCAGCCGTGGCCAAGGCCTACGGTGGCAAGCGCAAGATCTCCTGGATGGAGATCTACGCCGGCGAGAAGTCGACCAAGGTGTATGGCCCAGACGTGTGGCTGCCTGAAGAAACCCTGGAAGTCCTCAAGGACTACGTGGTGTCCATCAAGGGCCCGCTGACCACGCCGGTTGGCGGCGGCATCCGCTCGCTCAACGTGGCGCTGCGCCAGCAGCTGGACCTGTACGTCTGCCTGCGCCCCGTGGCCTACTTCAAGGGCGTGCCCTCGCCGGTGCGCGAGCCGCAAAAGATCGACATGGTGATCTTCCGCGAGAACTCGGAAGACATCTACGCCGGGATCGAATGGGAAGCGGAAAGCGACCAGGCCAAGAAACTGATCGCCTTCCTGCAGAACGAAATGGGCGTGAAGAAGATCCGCTTCCCGGATACCTCGGGCATCGGCGTCAAGCCGGTCTCCAAGCAAGGCACCAAGCGTCTGGTGCGCAAGGCCATCCAGTACGCGATCGACAACGACAAGCCGTCGGTGACCATCGTGCACAAGGGCAACATCATGAAGTTCACCGAAGGTGGCTTCCGTGACTGGGCCTACGAGCTGGCACAGCAGGAATTCGGCGCCGAGCTGATCGACGGCGGCCCGTGGTGCAAGTTCAAGAACCCGAAGACCGGCCGCGAAATTGTCATCAAGGACGCCATCGCCGACGCCTTCCTGCAGCAGATCCTGCTGCGTCCGGCTGAATATTCGGTGATCGCCACGCTGAACCTGAACGGCGACTATATCTCCGACGCGCTGGCGGCCCAGGTTGGCGGCATCGGCATTGCCCCGGGCGCCAACCTGTCGGATTCCGTGGCCATGTTCGAAGCCACCCACGGCACCGCACCAAAGTACGCCGGCAAGGACTATGTGAACCCGGGTTCCGAAATCCTCTCCGCGGAAATGATGCTGCGCCACATGGGCTGGACCGAAGCCGCCGACCTGATCATTTCCTCGATGGAGAAGTCCATCCTGTCGAAGAAGGTCACTTATGACTTCGCCCGTTTGCTCGAAGGCGCGACACAGGTGTCGTGCTCGGGCTTTGGGCAGGTGATGATCGACAATATGTAATCGCAGTTCGGGCCGTCTCAGCCTGAACCGAAACCCCGGCGACTCGACGGTCGCCGGGGTTTTTTTATCCCGTCGTATCAGGAGGTACTACGGCCAGGTCATCGACATAAGAAAAGACCGAATAGGACACATAAGGAAAATGCTCTCCGCACGTGCAGAAAGGTCTGATTGATTTTGGTGCTGTATTGCGCACAAATAGGGGGTGCCAAACGCCTATCAATCAATCCATGGGAGAACGTATGCACAACGTGAAGCAGTTGACCGCAACTTGGGAGGCCAAACCATGATGCGCAGAGTTGCGTGTGTGGGCGACAGGCTTTCACCAGATGGCGTCATCCTCCCGTATGACGGGCCAGTTTTCACTATTGGCGACGGTGCCGGCCACCAGATAGCGCTTATCGGTGGGCAAGCCTACTGCGAAGCCTGCAAGACCACCGGCATCATTGCAAAGGCTGGCGGACCGAGCCGTATTAGCTTCATGGGCGAGACGGCGGCTGATGGCGATATCGTGCTCTGCAAGTGCCCGACACATCCGAGCATTATCGCCACTCTCGCCGGCGAGACTTGGTGCGACGACGAAGCCGACAGTGCTGGAATGGCAAGCGTGCAGGAAGTTATCGCGGGCACAACTGATTTCCCAGCAGCGGCGCCCTTCCTGGCCTCTAATCCCCGTCACGACCAACAGGTGCAACTTCTGGACGAAAACTCCGGCCAACCCCTGGCACGCCGGCGCTACCGCCATCACAGGCGATGGCGGATCGATTGAGGCGCGAACGGACGACAGCGGTATGACCGAGCGCATTTCGAGCGATACCGCAGCGACCGTGACGCTGGAGATTTTTGGGGAGGATGCCTGATGCAACCAATCAAAACGATGCAAATTCCATTGACTCCGATTGAGAAGCGCGCGCCTGTGAAGGTCTATCTGTTGCGGCCTCGCGGGACTCTGTATTGGGGTGGGGCCGGACTTGATGGAGGCTACGTGCGGCCGCAACTCGAGGCATTCCGGAAGGCCGGGGTTACCCACTGCTTTGCAGGCCTTACAAACTCGGCGACTGCCGATCTTCCCAAGGGCACGGCCTATGCATTTGCGGGCACGTTGGTTGATGCCATTCGGTCCGGTCTGGCCATCCGCTCACGCGATGACGGGGAATGGACAATCACAAGCGGCATGGCGGCAGAGGCTCCCCAATTCAATCTGATAGGTTACAGCTATGGGTCACTGCTAGCGGCTCAGACGGCATGGTCTTATGCTCGTGCCGGGCACGTGATTGATCATCTCGTATTGGTGGGGTCACCTATCGAGGCAGGGTTTCTCGCCGATCTGCGCAGCCACAAGGGTATTCGCAAGACCACTGTAATCAATCTGACTGAGTATGGAGATCCGATTTACGCCGGGATGCCATGGGCAGAGCTTGCTGTGGCGGCACCGTTGCTCGGCAAACAAATGATTGCAGACAAAGGGGAAGGGCATTTCTACTATGCGCATGTAATGCCAGACAGCCCGCGTCGTTGGACCGCCCCAGCGCAGCGAGTTGCTGACGAAGGGCTCCGATGAAACGGGCCAGTGGCAGGCTTGCACGCGCCGTGGACTGCATCAGTATCGGCCTAGCGCTCCTGGGCGTGGCCTTTGGCGCCTACACAGTAGCTACGCCGATAACAACCATTGACCAGGTGACGACCGGCACTCTGGTGGCGGTTGCCGGCGCCGCACTTGTTCTGGCTTGTCTCCTGGCTCTGATTGGCCTGGTGCCTGTGTTGCTAGCGCTTGTTCTACGTGCTCCTGGGCGGTGGCGCATCATTGCCTCCTATTGCGTAGGGGTGGCGCTCTTCGTCGGCACCTTCCTGCTCGCGGATTCCTGGGCGGCCCGTCACCTACCCCCACGGCAGACTAGCGCTGCCGCCATGGTCGGCCATCTCGATGTAAGTGCTTAGCCATCTTTCCACAGGCCGACGACGCGCCGTTCGGGCCTGAGTGGCTGGACCATGCCCTCATGGGCGGCTGGGCCGACCATCGCGAATGCCAAGTTGGCGGCGACTTCCTGTTGATCTACTGGCTGGATAGTGCCGGCACTGGAGGGCAAGATATTTTGCGTCTAATGCCGTACATTTCGAGGTGTATGAACGTGCGGAACCAGCCAAAATTGTGCAAAAAGCCACCAAAGAGCTACAAAAACGACCGGAAATCAATGAGGAATCGAAGTGGCAGGCTAACAGGCGCGACCAGGCCAAACAAAAAGCCCGGCATTGACCTGACCGGGCTTTTTATCGGATGCGTTACGTACTGCTGTCCAGCCTGCGTACTTTGGGGCGGGGCAGGCCGATCCCGTTCCGGGGGTGACCCCCCGCATCCTGTCGTGGCCGCCTCAAGCTCTACCGGCTGGTGCGGCCGCGCACCGAATCCTCAGGCGTGATCCTGGATATTGGTGGCTTGTTTGCCCTTGGGGCCCTGGATGATTTCGAAGGATACGCGCTGACCCTCTTTCAGGGTCTTGAAGCCATTCATCTGGATGGCCGAAAAGTGCGCAAACAGTTCTTCTTCGCCGTCGTCCGGCTTGATGAACCCAAAGCCCTTGGCGTCATTGAACCATTTGACGATACCGCTTGCCATAAACTCCCCCAACAAAAAAAGCAAGATACGAGCGGGGGAAAGCGCCGCGGCCAGCGGGCGCCCGGCTAGTGTTCCTGCACGCTGCCCGGATGGAACCGGGTCGGGCGCAAAGGCACGACTGTGCGGGCACCGCGTGGTGGCCAGTTTGATGTGCTGACTCGCCGCCGCTGGATTCGTGGGCCTCCCTGCTCACGGATCACTCAGTCCGGATGATTGCTTGGCTCGCGTAACCAGACGTGAATGTGCGAACGATTCTTCTGTCAAACCTGCGCACTGTCAAGTTGGCAGATTCCCCACTCCCGGTAGGGTGTGGCGGGAAAGGAACGGCTGTAGATGGTATTTTGGAGGGAAAGGGCGCACCGCGAAGGCGTGCGCCCTCCCGTTCAGTTGACCCACGAGTGAACCCGGATGCCTTCGGCGTCCACGGAGTCTGGATGGCCGCTGCATCGGCCTCTTGAATCCGGTGTCTTTTCCCCAAATTGCAGAGTTGTGCGTAAGGGTTAGAATAAAGCCATGGCTACACGGCTGGCAAATGTCCCACAACGCGAAGCAGGCACCGTACTGGAGCGGAAAGAGCAGGCGCTCAAACCGCCCGCCATGTACAAGGTGTTGCTGCTGAATGACGACTTCACCCCGATGGAGTTCGTCGTGATGATCCTGCAGCAGTATTTCAGCAGGGACCGGGAGACGGCAACGCAGATCATGTTGACCGTCCACCGGGAGGGTAAGGGGGTCTGCGGCATCTATACCAGGGATATCGCAGCAACGAAGGTCGAGCTGGTGTCAACCCACGCACGGCAGGCGGGTCATCCGTTGCAGTGCGTGATGGAGGAAGCATGATTGCGCAAGAATTGGAAGTCAGCCTGCACATGGCGTTTGTTGAAGCCCGGCAGGCACGCCACGAGTTTATAACCGTGGAGCACCTGCTACTGGCGTTGCTTGACAACCCCACGGCAGCGGAAGTCTTGCGCGCCTGCGCAGCCAATATTGAGGATTTGCGCACCAGTCTGAAGAACTTCATCGCGGACAACACGCCCGTGGTGCCTGGTACCGACGAGGTGGATACCCAGCCAACGCTGGGCTTCCAGCGCGTTATCCAGCGCGCCATCATGCATGTCCAGTCCACTTCCAACGGCAAGAAGGAAGTGACCGGGGCCAATGTCCTGGTGGCGATCTTTGGCGAGAAGGACTCGCACGCGGTGTACTACCTCCAGCAGCAGGGCGTGACCCGGCTGGACGTGGTCAATTTCATCAGCCATGGCATCCGCAAGGACCAGGCCGAGCCTGCCAAGCATGGCGACGGCACGGCCGAGGGCGAAGGCGGTGATGGCAAGGAGAGTCCGCTCGAGCAGTTCACCCAGAACCTGAACACGCTGGCCAAGGCCGGCAAGATCGATCCGCTGATCGGCCGCGAGAGCGAGGTTGAGCGGGTGGTCCAGGTGCTGTGCCGCCGGCGCAAGAACAACCCGTTGCTGGTGGGCGAGGCGGGCGTCGGCAAGACAGCGATCGCCGAAGGCCTGGCTTGGCGCATCACCAAGAACGAAGTGCCCGACATCCTCGAGAAGGCGGTCGTGTACTCGCTCGACATGGGCGCGCTGCTGGCCGGCACCAAGTACCGCGGGGACTTCGAGCAGCGCCTCAAGGGCGTGCTCAAGTCGCTCAAGGACAATCCGAACGCGATCCTGTTCATCGACGAGATCCACACGCTGATCGGCGCGGGCGCCGCTTCGGGCGGGACGCTGGACGCCAGCAACTTGCTCAAGCCGGCACTGTCGTCGGGCCAGCTCAAGTGCATCGGCGCGACCACCTTCACCGAATACCGAGGCATCTTCGAGAAGGACGCGGCCCTGTCGCGCCGTTTCCAGAAGATTGACGTGGTGGAGCCGTCGGTCGACCAGACCGTGCAGATCCTGCGCGGCCTGAAGTCGCGCTTCGAAGAGCACCATGGCGTCAAGTACGCGGCTGCGGCGCTGACTGCGGCGGCCGAGTTGTCGGCGCGCTTCATCACCGACCGCCACCTGCCGGACAAGGCCATCGATGTGATTGATGAGGCTGGTGCGGCCCAACGCATCCTGCCCAAGTCCAAGCAGAAGAAGACCATCGGCAAGGGCGAGATCGAGGACATCGTTTCGCGTATCGCGCGCATCCCGCCGCAGAGCGTCAATCAGGATGACCGCAGCAAGCTGCAGACCCTGGATCGTGACCTGAAATCGGTGGTGTTCGGCCAGGAGCCGGCCATCGAGGCGCTGGCTTCGGCCATCAAGATGTCGCGTGCCGGCCTGGGCAAGACGGACAAGCCGATCGGCTCCTTCCTGTTCTCCGGCCCGACCGGGGTGGGCAAGACCGAAGTGGCCAAGCAGCTTGCCTTCATCATGGGCATCGAGCTGCTGCGCTTCGACATGTCCGAATACATGGAACGCCATGCGGTGAGCCGGCTGATCGGCGCGCCGCCGGGATATGTGGGCTTTGACCAGGGCGGCCTGCTGACCGAGGCCGTCACCAAGAAGCCGCACTGCGTGCTGCTGCTGGACGAAATCGAGAAGGCGCATCCGGATATTTTCAATATCCTGCTGCAGGTGATGGACCATGGCGCGCTGACCGATAACAATGGCCGCCGCGCTGACTTCCGCAACGTGATCATCATCATGACCACCAATGCGGGAGCGGAAACCATGAACCGCGCCACCATCGGCTTCACGTCCTCGCGCGAGCAGGGCGACGAGATGGTCGACATCAAGCGCATGTTCACGCCGGAGTTCCGTAACCGGCTGGATGCCATCATCAGCTTCCGCTCGCTCGACGAGGAAATCATCCTCCGCGTGGTCGACAAGTTCCTGATGCAGCTTGAGGAGCAGCTTCACGAGAAGAAGGTGGAAGCCAGCTTCAGCGACCACCTGCGCAAGTTCCTCGCCAAGAAGGGTTTCGACCCGCTGATGGGCGCGCGGCCGATGCAGCGCCTGATCCAGGACCTGATCCGCAAGGCGCTGGCTGACGAACTCCTGTTCGGCAAGCTGGTGTCCGGTGGCCGGGTGGTGGTGGATCTCGACGAGCAGGACCAGATCAAGCTGGACTTTGCCGAGGCTGCCGCGGAACCGCCGGAAGCGCCGGAAAACGAGAAAGCGGAAGTCTAGGGCAACGCGCGGGGGGCAGGCAGAGCGGACCTTGCCTGCAATTCGTGCTATCCTCGGGCAAAATACAGGGCGGCAGCGATGCCGCCCTTTTTGTTTTGGCCGGGTTCGGCTGCGCACCGCAGCTGTGCGCCCGTCATCCGTCTGAGTACCCGATGTCCCAATCCCAACGCTCGCGGCTGCGCCGCCTGCTGCTCAAATCGTTGCCATTTGGCGCGATGCCCCTGATTCCCGTGCCTGGCCTGGCTGCCTTGGGTGGCGATGCCACGACAGGCGCGTCCGGCCGTCCGATCGCCATGGTGTTGCCGTTCCCTCCCGGGGGCAGCGTCGATATCGTCGCACGCCAGCTGCAGCCCGGCCTGAAAAGCGGGCTCGGCCAGACGGTGGTGATCGACAACAAGCCAGGCGCCGGTGGCCTGATTGCTTCGAGCACCGTGGCCCGGGCCAAGCCGGACGGCAGTACGCTGCTGATGGCGTTCGACACCCATGCCATCAACCCGTTTGCTTACAAGAACCTGCCCTACGATACCTTCCGCGACTTCACGCCGATCTCGCAACTGGTGCGATTTCCGCTGGTGATCGCGGCCAACCCGTCGTTGCCCGCGTCCAACGTGAAGGAGTTGGTCGCCATGGCGCGGCAAAAGCCGGAGAGCGTCCGCTACGCGTCTTCCGGCATCGGCAGCCTTAACCAGCTTGCCGCCGAGGCGCTGGCGACCGAGGCCGGGGTGCGCTTTCTCCACGTGCCGTACAAAGGTGGCGGCCCGGCGGTGCAGGCTGTTCTGTCCAATGAAGTCGACGTATTTTTCTCCAGTTACGCGGCGGTGCAGGCGCATGTGGCTGCCAAGACGATCAAGCTGCTCGGCGTGACCGGCACCACCCGCCTGCGCCAGTTCCCGCAGTTGCCAACCGTGGCCGAGCAAGGCTATCGCGGATTCGAAGCCTATTCATGGATCGGTGTGTTTGGCCCGGCCGGGTTGCCGGAGCCGACCGTTGCGCGCCTGCACGATGCCTTGGTTCAGTCGTTGCGGCAGCAGCGCGTGGTGGATGCGCTGGCCATGCAGGGTTTCGAGATCGTCGGCGGCAGCCCCGCCGAGCTGGCCAGCCTGGTGCGCCACGAGCACGACAAATGGCAGGCAGTGGCGCGCAAGGCCAATATCCAGTTCGATTGAAGCGAGAGGGTGCGATGACGATGGAACCGCTAGACCACGCTGTGATGGTGTGTCCCGACCTTGACGCCGCGGCGCAAGCCTGGCGCGGGTTTGGCTTCACGCTGACGCCGCGCGGTTACCACACGCTCGGCTCGCAGAACCATTGCGTCATGCTGACGCGCGACTATCTCGAGCTGTTGCATGTCACCGCGCCAAGCCCGACGCGGCAGTATTACTGGGATGCGCAGGAGGCCGGGGGCGGCTGCGCGGGGCTGTCGTGCAAGAGCAGTGATACGTTCACCGCTGCGGCACAGCTGCGCGGTGGCGGCTGGCACACTTCGGACCCGATCGAGTTCTCGCGGCCGGTGCGGCTGGACGATGGCACGGAGCATCCCGCGACCTTCCGCGTCGCCGCGATCGACGATGCGCCGGGCGCGCGCTTTTTCATCTGCGAACACCGCACGCCGGAGCTGCTGTGGCGTCCCGAATGGACTACGCATGCCAACGGCGCTGTGGGCATTGCTACGATGTTCCTGGTGGTGGCGCCGTCCCTGGTGGAGGCTGCCGGGCGTGCCTACGCCGAACTGACCGGCGGCGAGATGACGCAACTGAGCGATCACATCTGCAGCCTGGCGCTGGATGGCGCCACGCTGGTGGTGACCACGCCGCAGGCGCTTGCCGCTGCGACCGGCACCGAGCATGTGCGCCGCGCCGTGCCGGGGTACGCCGCCATCAGGCTGCGCACCAGCGACCTGGCCGCGGCCCGCCGCGGCTGGCGCGAGGCGCGCGTCGAGGCGCTCGACCTGGGGCCCGATGAGAGCCTGATTCCCGCCTCTCTGGCCGGCGGCGTGGCGCTGCTGTTCGAGCAGGCGCGCTAAGGCAGTAGCGTCGAGCGCGCCGTCTTTTTCCCTTCCCGCTTAGCTGCCGCTCTTGGCGTGATGCACGCCGGTTGAGCCGAAGCCGCCGGCGCCCCGCGCGGTGTCTTCGGAGAAGGTTTCAACCGTCTTGAACACGGGCCGCAGCACCGGCACGAACATCATCTGCGCGATGCGCTCGCCGGGCTGGATCACGATCGGCTCGGTGCCGGGCGCATTGCGGTTCCACACGCTCACCATGATAGGGCCTTGGTAGTCGGCGTCGATCACGCCGATCGAGTTGCCCAGTACCAGCCCTTTCTTGTGGCCCAGGCCCGAGCGCGGCGCGATGGTGGCTGCCATGTAGGGGTTGCCCATGTGCACGGAGATGCCGGCAGGCACCAGTTGCGCCGGCGTGCCCGGCTCGATGGTGAGCGCGGCGTCCAGGCAGGCGTGCAGGTCGATCGCCGCAGCCATATCGCTCTGGTAAGCCGGCAGGCCCCATTCATGCAGGCGTGCGTCAAGCACCTTGATTTCGACGGTGGGGTTGGCTTCGAATGTCATGGCTGGTCGGTCTCGGGAAAACTAAAACAAAACAACAAAACGTTGGCAACCCGAGATGATAGCCGAGCCTGGTCGCCCCCTGGTTGTGCCTCACTCGCCCTCACTCGCCCGACAGGTCGAACGCCTGCGCCAGCAACTCGTAGGTGCGCAGCCGCGCCGCGTAGCTGGCGGCCACGCTCAGCACTACCAGTTCGTCGGCGAGGAAGTGATCGCGCAAAGCCAGCATGCGCTGCGCCACTTGCTCGGGCGTGCCGCAAATGGTGCGGGGGCGCTCGCGCTCGACGATCAGCCGGTCGCGCTCGCTGAGCTCGTGCTGCGCGGCCTGCGCGAGCGAGGGGATCGGCGCGTTGACGCCATAGGCCATCTGCAGCCGGCGCAGGTCCACGGCGCGCTCCAGCTCCGCCGCCTCGGCCTCGGTGTCAGCGCAGATCACGAAGATCGCCGCCGCGCTATAAGGCTGCTCGTCATAGCCCGCCTCGAAATCGCGGCGGTACTGCTGTGCGACGGCGTGCCCCACATGCGGATTGATAAAGTGGGCAAAGGCAAAGCGCAGCCCCAGGCGCGCCGCCAGGGCGCCGCCGAAGTCGCTGGAGCCCAGCACCCACAGCTGCGGCCGCGTATCGATCTCGGGTTGCAGCACAACGCCCTCGGCGATATGGCCGGGCGGCAGCTCGCCACGGAACAGCCAGGACAGGTCCCGCACTTGCTCCTCGAACTGGTCGCCCCGGTTGTACTGGCCCATGGCCACCGCCTGCGCGGTCCGCATGTCGCCGCCCGGCGCGCGCCCCACGCCAAGATCGATGCGGCCCGGGAACAGGCCCTCCAGCATGCGGAACTGCTCCGCCACTTTGAAGGGGCTGTAGTAAGGCAGCATGACGCCGCCCGAGCCCAGCCGGATGCGCTTGGTCACGCTGCCCAAGCGCGCCAGCATGACTTCAGGCGCCGGATTGCACACGCCGCGCAGCCCGTGGTGCTCGGCGCACCAATAGCGGGTGTAGCCCAGCGCTTCGGCGGCCTGCGCCAGCTCCACGGTGGCGGCCAGCGCGTCGCGCGCATGATGGCCGGCGATGACCGGGCTTTGGTCGAGTACCGAGAGGCGCAGTCTGGGTTTGCTTGCGGACATATCGAAGGTCGGGGCCAGGTGATGTTCGGGGGGCTGGGCGCTTGGAATCAACGGCGCGCGGGCACGCGCTGGGCGATGGCCGCGACCAGATCGCGCGCCAGCGTCAGCTTGTCGGCGCGCGGCAGGCGGGTCATGCCTTGGGCATCGAACAGCACGATCTCGTTGTCGTCCATGCCAAACGTGTTGTGGCCGATATTGCCCACCAGCAGCGGCACGTTCTTGCGCTGGCGCTTTTGCTCGCCATATTGCTCGAGCTTTTCGCTCTCGGCGGCAAAGCCCACGCAATAGGGCGCGTTCGGCTTTGCGGCCACGGCGGCGAGGATGTCGGGGTTCTGCACGAAGTGCAGCGTCGGCGTGTCGCTATCGTTGGCCTTCTTCAGCTTCTGGCTGGCGACTTCGGCGGGACGCCAGTCGGCCACGGCCGCGACCGCAATAAACACATCGGCGCCTGGCAAGCCCGCCATCACCGCATCGTGCATCTGCTGCGCGCTTTCCACGTCGGTGCGAGCCACGCCGCGCGGCGTGGGCAGCCCCGTCGGGCCGGCCACCAGCACCACGTCGGCACCGGCCTCGCGGGCCGCGCGCGCGATGGCAAAGCCCATCTTGCCAGAGGAACGGTTGGTAATGCCGCGCACCGGGTCGATGGCTTCAAAGGTGGGCCCGGCCGTGATGACCACACGCCGCCCGGCCAAGGGCTTGGGTTGGAAGAACGCGATGATGTCGGCAAGCAGTTCCGAGGGCTCCAGCATGCGGCCGTCACCGACTTCGCCGCACGCCTGATCGCCGCTGCCGGGGCCCAGCAGGGTTACGCCGTCCTTGCGCAACTGCGCGGCGTTGCGCTGCGTGGCGGGCGCCTGCCACATCTGCAGGTTCATGGCCGGTGCCACCAGCAACGGACAGTTGCGGGCGATGCACAGGGTGGTCAGCAGGTCGTCGCACAGGCCGTGCGTCAGCTTGGCGAGGAAATCGGTGGAAGCGGGCGCGACCACGATGGCGTCGGCTTCGCGCGAGAGATCGATATGGGCCATGTTGTTGCCCACGCGTGCGTCCCACTGGGAGGTGAAGACAGTGCGCCCGGAGAGTGCCTGCATGGTCACCGGCGTGATGAATTGGGTCGCGCCTTCGGTCATGACCACCTGCACGGTGGCGCCGGCCTTGGTCAGCAGGCGGACCAGTTCGGCCGATTTATAGCAGGCGATGCCGCCGGTCAGGCCAAGGACGAGATGCTTGCCTCGCAGATCCATGGATATGCTCTTCGCTTGAAGTGGTTGTCCGGTTGTCGCGGCGGGCGGCAGCGCTTGCCGTCCCCGCGCCGGAGAAACGTCAATAATACCGGCTTGCCCGCGCGCGCGTTGGCGGCGCTGCCATCCTGCCAGTCAGGCAGCACCATGAAAAACGCCCGCATGACGCGGGCGCGGTTCGAATGCCGGCGTAGCCTCAGTGCCGGCGAACACGGCGCAGTTCGTCCACGATCAGCAGCACAGCGCCCACCGTGATGGCGCAGTCCGCCACGTTGAAGGCCGGCCAGTGGTAGTTGCGCACATAGAAGTCGAGGAAGTCGACCACATGGCCGTACACCACGCGGTCCACCACATTGCCGATGGCGCCGCCAAGGATCAGCGAGATCGCAAAGCAGAACAGGCGCTGCCCGGTATGGCGGTACAACATCCAGATGATGAACAGCCCCACCACCACGCCAAGGCCGGTGAAGAACCAGCGCTGCCAGCCGCCGGCATCCGCCAGGAAGCTGAAAGCGGCGCCCTTGTTATAGACCAGCACCAGGTTGAAGAAGCGCGTCACCGGACGGGATTCGCCGTAGGCGAAGGTCCGCACGATGATGATCTTGAAGAACTGGTCCAGCACGATCACCAGCAGGGCGAACGCCATCCACAGCAGCGGGGTGGCGTTGCTGCCTTTGGTGCCCTTGCTGCCGGCGCGTTTGGTGCCGCGCGTGGTGCGCGTGGTGGTGGCGGCCATCAGGCGTGGCTCCTGTGTTCACCGGCGCCGAACAGGTTGCTGTCACAGCGGCCGCAAAGGGTGGGGTGGGCCGGGTCGCGGCCAACGTCGGCACGGTAGTGCCAGCAACGCTCGCACTTGGCGTGCACCGACGGCGTCACGGTAACCAGCAGGTCGCCGCCTTCCGGCGCCGGGGCTACCTTGGCAGCGGACGTCAGCAGCACGAAGCGCAGGTCGTCGGACAGGCTCTGCAGCGCGGCCAGCACCGGGCCGCCGGCCTGGATGGTGACTTCGGCTTGCAGTGAGGAACCGATCTCGCCGTCCACGCGCACCGCTTCGAGCTGCTTGGTGACTTCGGCGCGGGCTTCGCGGATCACGTGCCACTTCTGCAACAGGTCGTCGGCCTGGTCGATCGCCGGCACGTCGTAGTAGGTGCTGGTGAAGATGGTGTCGGTGTGCTCGGTGCCATGGCCGAAGATCTGCCAGGCTTCTTCCGCCGTGAACGACAGGAACGGTGCCATCCAGTGCAGCATCGCCTGGGTGATGTGGTACACGGCGTTCTGCGCGGCGCGGCGTTCCTTCGCGTTGGCCGCGGTGGTGTAGAGGCGGTCCTTCAGCACGTCCAGGTAGAAGCCCCCCAGGTCTTCCGAGCAGAAGGTCTGCAGCTTGGCGACCACCGGGTGGAACTCGTAGCCATCGTAGTGCGACAGGATTTCCTGTTGCAGGCGCCCCGTCAGAGCCACCGCGTAGCGGTCGATTTCCAGCCATTCCGACGCCGGCAGCGCGTGCTGCGCGTGGTCGTAGTCGGCCAGGTTGGCCAGCAGGAAGCGCAGCGTGTTGCGGATGCGGCGATAGCCTTCCACCACGCGCTTCAGGATCTCGTCGGAGATCGACAGTTCGCCGGAGTAATCGGTCGAGGCCACCCACAGGCGGATGATCTCGGCGCCCATCTTGTTCGATACGTCCTGCGGCGATACCGTGTTGCCGACCGACTTCGACATCTTGCGGCCTTCGCCGTCCACCGTGAAGCCGTGGGTCAGCAGCGCCTTGTAGGGCGGCTTGCCATACAGCATCGAGGCGGTCAGCAGCGACGAATGGAACCAGCCGCGATGCTGGTCCGAGCCTTCCAGGTACAGGTCAGCCAGGCGGCCGTCGGGCAGGTCGGCCGATGCGTCGTACAGGTCTTCGCGGTGGGAGCCTCGGATCACGGTCCAGTGCGTGGTGCCTGAGTCGAACCACACGTCGAGCGTGTCGCGGTTCTTCTCGTACATGGCGGCTTCTTCGCCCAGCAGTTCCTTGGGATCGAGCGCCTGCCAGGCTTCGATGCCGTGCACTTCCACGCGCTTGGCGATTGCCTCCAGCAATTCGGGCGTGCGCGGGTGCAGCGCGCCGGTTTCCTTGTGCAGGAAGAAGGCCATCGGCACGCCCCACTGGCGCTGGCGCGACAGGGTCCAGTCGGGCCGGTTGGCGATCATGTTGTGCAGTCGCTGCTTGCCCCACGCCGGGTAGAACTCGGTTGCCTCGATGCCGGCGAGCGCGGTTTCGCGCAGGGTCGGGCCGTTGGTGCCGTCTTCATTGACCGGATCCACGTCCATGCCCGCGAACCACTGCGAGGTGGCGCGGTAGATGATCGGCGTCTTGTGGCGCCAGCAGTGCATGTAGCTGTGGGTGTACTTGTGCGAATTGAACAGGTTGCCCGAGGCCTTCAGCACTTCGACGATCTTGGGGTTGGCGTCCCAGATCTTCTGGCCGCCGAACAGCGGCAGCGTGCTGGCATAGACGCCGTCGCCCATGACCGGGCTGATGATGTCCTTGTCGTTCATGCCGTGCGCCTTGCACGACTGGAAATCCTCCACGCCGTAGGCCGGCGCCGAGTGCACGATGCCGGTGCCGGTATCGGTGGTGACGTAGTCGCCCAGGTAGATCGGCGACAGGCGGTCGTAGCCCGCGTCCATCTTGGACAGCGGGTGGTGGAAGCGGATCTCCGACAGCGCTGCGCCGGTGGTGGTGGCCAGCACCTTGCCTTCCAGTTCGTAGATCTTGAGCTGCTCTTCGACGCGCTCGGTGGCCAGGATCAGGAAGCCGCGCGAGGTATCGACCAGCGCGTACTCGACTTCCGGGTGCATGTTCAGCGCCTGGTTGGACGGGATGGTCCAGGGCGTGGTGGTCCAGATCACCACCCAGCCCGGCTTGGCGGCGAGCTGTTCGGCTGGCAGTTTGAAGGCATGGGCCAGCTTGTCGGTTTCGGCGAAGGGGAAGCCCACGTCGATGGACAGATCGGTCTTGTCCTTGTACTCGACCTCGGCCTCGGCCAGCGCCGAGCCGCAGTCGAAGCACCAGTTCACTGGCTTCAGGCCGCGGAACACGTAGCCCTTTTCCATGATCTTGCTCAGCGCGCGCAGCTCGTCGGCTTCGTTGCTGAAGTTCATGGTCATGTAGGGATGTTCCCAGTCACCCAGCACGCCCAGGCGCTCGAAGTCCAGCTTCTGGCGGGCAATCTGCTCGGTGGCGTAGGCTCGGGCGCGCGATTGCACTTCCTGCACCGGCAGGCCCTTGCCGAACTGCTTTTCGATCTGGATCTCGATCGGCATGCCGTGGCAGTCCCAGCCCGGCACATAGACGGCGTCCAGCCCGGTCAGGCCGCGCGCCTTGACGATCATGTCCTTGAGGACCTTGTTGACCGCATGGCCGATGTGGATGTCACCGTTGGCATACGGGGGGCCGTCGTGCAGGATGAACTTCTTGGCGCCCTTGCGAGCGGCCCGGATCTTCTTGTAGAGCTGCTTGTCCTGCCATTGCTTGACCCACAACGGCTCGCGCTTGGGCAGGTCGCCGCGCATCGGGAAGGGGGTCTCGAGCAGGTTGACCGGGTACTTGCTTTTTTCGGGCTTGGCGCGTTTGTCGTTGGACATGTCGATTCTCGGGGCAATTCGGTTGGCGCGCGGCACCAGCTCTGCTGGGTGCGGGCGCGCGGTACGGCGTGGACCGGCTGCGGAGGGTGCCGCGGGCTGGCTTCGGGTTGGGGTAGCGACCCGGGTCCCGCCGCGCGGGAACGGGGCGCTAGCTAATTCGGTCGGTGGCGGAGGTGGCGAAGTCGCGGCTGCCCGCGGCCGGGAGCGTGCCCTCGGCCGAGACCGGCACAGTCAGGCCGAAGAAGGCGCGCGCGTCCGCGCTGTCCTTGGCAATGGCGGCGGTCAGCGCCTCCAGGCCATCGAACCGGGCTTCGTCGCGCAGTTTCTTCATGAACTCGACCCGCACCAGCTTGCCGTAGACGTTCTGCTTGAAGTCGAACAGGTGCACTTCCAGCAGCACCCGGCCGGCATCTTCGATGGTCGGGCGCACGCCGATGCTGGCCACGCCCGGTATGGCGTGCTCTGCCAGTCCATGCACCTGCACGACGAAGATGCCGCTGACTGCCGGCCGCTTGTGGGAAATACGCAGGTTGATGGTGGGAAAGCCCAGGTCGCGACCGAGCTTGCGGCCGTGGACCACATGCCCGCTGATGGCATAGCCATGGCCAAGCAGGCGGCGCGCGTGTTCGAGATCACCATCGCCCAGCGCCTGCCGCACGGCGGAACTGGAGATGCGCACGCCGCCTTCGGAGACCGAGCCCATCTGCTCCACGTCGAAGCCGAACTGTGCGCCGGCCTGTTGCAGATAGGCAAAATCGCCGGCGCGCCTGGCACCGAAGCGGAAGTCGTCGCCGACCAGCAGCCAGCGCGTGTGCAGGCCGTGCCAGAGCACGTTCTCGACGAATGCTTGCGGGGACTGCGCGGCAAAGTGTGCGTTGAAGTGCTCAACGACAACACGATCGACACCGTTGCGGCGCAGGCTTTCCAGCTTGTCGCGCAGCAGCGCAATGCGCGTTGGCGCCTTGTCCGGCGTGAAGAATTCGCGCGGATGCGGCTCGAATGTCATCACGCATAGCGGTAGCCCGCGTGCATCCGCCGCAGCGCGCGCGCGCGCGAGCAGCGACTGGTGGCCGCGGTGCACACCGTCAAAATTGCCGATGGTGAGGGCGCAAGGCGCCCGGCTTTCGGCGTTGGGCAGGCCACGGAAGACTTTCACGAGGACGGCAACAAGCGTTTGGATAAAGCGAGCATTATAAGGCGAATGGTGGACAAGTTTGGCCCGGCGGCGGTGGCCGTCATGCCCGGACTGGCGTTTTTGTGCACGGATCGACTCATCGCCGTGGCGTTGCGCCCCAAAAGGCGGCATGATATGGCGGATTGCACTCGCTGCCCCCCAGCCCTCCTTTGAACGCGCTGCTAAACCGAATCCTGCCGCCGCCAGGGCCTCCGCTCGATACCGAAACGCGGGCCAAGCTGCTGGCGACCATCCATCGCGTCTCCCCCACCGCCATCGTCGCCTCGGTGGTGCTTCCGGCTTTGACCGCGATCGCCTTCTGGTCGGCCGCAGACCATAGTGCCCTGGTGGGCTGGTGCGGCGTCATGCTGGTGCTGACCGCGGCCACCTGCTGGTTCTACTTCGGCTACCTGCGTGATTGCGCCACCATGAGCCGCTCGGCGCACACGCGCAAGTGGTGGGCCAATATGCGGGCGATGGCCTTCCTGACCGGGCTGACCTGGGGCAGCTCCGCGCTGCTGCATCTCTATACCGGCTCCACCGTCTTTTCCAGCGTGCTGTACCTGCTGGCGCTTGGCGTGCTGGCGGGCGGCGTTACCGCGCAGTCGCCGGTGCCCTCCAATCTGGTCTACGCCGGTATCCCGATCCTGGTACCCAACATCCTGCTGGCCGAGTACGCCTTCCCGGGCCATGGCACCTATGTGCAATTGCTGCTGGTGGTCTACGCCATCATGCTCACGCGCCATGCCCTGAACCTGCAGCGCACGCTGGTGCGGGCCATCCAGCTGGAAAGCGACAGCCGCAGGCTGGCCAAGCAATTCCAGGAGGAGAAGGAGAGGGCACTGCATGCCAGCGAGGAAAAGTCGCGCTTCCTGGCCGCCGCGAGCCATGACCTTCGCCAGCCGGTGCACGCGCTGGTGATGCTGGTGGAGGCGCTGCGTGCCCGCAACAAGTCATCCTCGCTCCATCCGCTGGTGGAGCAGGTAGCCGCCGGCACCCAGACCATCGACCTGTTGTTCCGCTCGCTGCTGGACCTGTCCAAGCTCGAGGGCCGCAAGGTGCTGCCCACGCTGGAGCCGTGCGAGCTCAGCCACCTGATCAGCGAGGTCATGAGCCAGTTTGCCGCCGACGCGCGGGAAAGCGGCCTGACCCTGACCCCGCGCGTGCCCGAAGAGCTGTACGCCATGGCCGAGCCGGTGCTGCTGCGCCGCGCGCTGTTCAATCTTGTGCAGAACGCCCTGCGCTATACCCGGCGCGGCGGCGTGCTGGTGACCGCGCGCGAGCGCCGCAAGCATATCCGCGTGGAGGTGTGGGACACCGGAGCCGGGATTACGCCCGAGCATCTGCCGGACATCTTCTCGCCGTATTACCAGGTGCACAACCCGCAGCGCGACCCGTCCCAGGGCCTGGGACTCGGGCTGGCGATCTTCAAGGAATGCGTGCGGCTGATGCGCGGCACCTACGGCGTGCGCTCCGTGCCGGGCCGGGGGTCGGTGTTCTGGTTCTCGCTGGCGCCGGTGGCGGCCGAGACCGTGGCAACCATCCGTGCCGTGCGGGCCAACGCGCTGGCCGAGGACGCCAAGCCCGACCACCTGCGCGGCACCGTGCTGGTGGTCGACGACGATACTCAGATCCGCAAGGCATGGATTGCGCTGATGGAGGCATGGGGCATCCAGGTTGCCTGCGCCGCGCACGGCGCCGATGCCGACCGCCTGTTCCTCCAGGGGCTCAAGCCGGACATCATCTTCTGCGACCTGCGCCTACCCGGCAGCGAAAACGGACTGGACCTGCTGGAACGCTGGCAGAACACGCAGCCGCAGGCGCGCAGCGCGCTCTTGTCGGGCGACCTGAAGTCCGACGCGCTGGCGGCGGCCGAGGAGGCAGGCTACTTCGTGCTGCCCAAGCCGGTCGACCCCGCTGCACTGAGGCTGTTGCTGCGGCGCTGGCTGCGGCCCGCCTGAGCGGCGAAGGCATAAAAAATGGGCCGGCGCATGACACGCTGGCCCATCTTTTTTGTTCGCCGTCTGCCCAGGGAGCAGCTGGCGTTGCCGGTGCGCGTTACTGGCGCAGGCGGAATCGCTCCATGCGCGACATGACCTGCATGCGGGTGCGCACGCCTAGCCGCTGGAGGATGGCCGAGACATGTTCCTTGACGGTGTTTTCCGTCAGGCCGAGCCGCCGCGCGATGACCTTGTTGGGCAGGCCTTCGAGCACCAGCGCCAGCACCGAGCCCTGGCGCGGGGTCAGGCCGAGTTCCGCCGGCGTGACCGGAATGCCGTGCGCCGGCCCGAAGGATTGAGCACGGCCATTGAGCGCTTCGTCCGACGGGAAGGAGGTGTCGCCTGCCAGCACCTTGCGCACGGCGGCGGTGAATGCGTTGGCGTCCAGGTGCTTGCCGACGAAGCCACAGGCGGCAAGCGCGCGCGCGCGGCCCACGATTTCCGGCGTGGCCTCGGCCGACATGAAAATAAAGCGAGCGGAAGGTACCAGTGTCTTGAGCGCCTGCATGGCGTCGAAGCCGGTACCATCGGTCAGCCAGATATCCAGCAGCACGATGTCAGGCCTGAGTCCTTGCTGCAAGGTATTCAACGCTTCTTTGGCGCTTCCGGCAGCATGGACGGCAACGTCGGGCATCACTTCCGCCAAAAACGCGGTAGTGCCGGACAAGGCCATAGGATGATCATCGACCACCAACAAGGTCGGTGCAGCGTTCGACATGCGATTTCCCGTCTAATTTCCCAGTTCGTCCTTGTTGTCACTTGAAGCCGAGTTAACGGACTGCGCGTGGACGATAGCAGCCACTCTAGCAGAGCGGGCGAGGCGTCACAATCCACCGGACGCGGGTTCACGTTGCGTATAGGCCATGCGAAATGGCGCCGCGGCGAGGGTTTCGCGTGTTTTAAGTGCCTAATGCGCTCGCTTTGGTCGTGTACTGGCCCCGGCTTGGTAGAATTGCGCGATGAAAAATATCGTTATCCTGATTTCCGGGCGAGGCTCCAACATGGAAGCCATCGTCAGCGCCTGCGCCGCCGAAGGCTGGCCGGCGCGCGTAGCGGCGGTCTTGTCCAACCGGCCAGACGCCGAAGGTCTGAAGTTCGCCGCCGGCCACGGCGTGGCTACCGGCGTGGTGGACCACACGCTATATGATGATCGCGCCACTTTTGACGCTGCGCTCGCCGCTGCCATCGACGCTTTCGCGCCGGACCTGGTGGTGCTGGCCGGGTTCATGCGCATCCTGACGCCGGGCTTCGTCGACAAGTACGCCGGGCGCATGCTGAATATCCATCCGTCGCTGCTGCCGTGCTTTCCGGGGCTGCATACGCACCGGCAAGCCATCGAGGCCGGCGTCAAGGTCCACGGCGCCAGCGTGCATTTCGTCACGCCCGAGCTCGATCACGGCCCCGTTATCGTCCAGGCCGCGCTTGACGTGCTGCCCGACGACACGCCCGAGAGCCTGGCCACACGCCTGTTGCCGTGCGAACACGTTATCTACCCGCGCGCTGTGCGCTGGTTTATCGAGGACCGGCTGCAAGTGCATGCCGGCGTAGTCCGGGTCGAACCACCCGAATCCCAGCTGTTTACGGCCTTTGCTGCCGCTACGGAGGTGCAGTCATGAGCCGCAATACCGCAGGGGCCCGCCAGCCCGTCCGCAACAAGAACAAAGACCACAAGGGCACGCCCATCCGCCTGTCGCGCTCGCGCGATGCGAACGACGGCCAGGCCCCGCAGCAAGGCCGCGGGCCGCATGGCGGGCTGCATGCCGTCCATATCCAGCATATTGACCGCCTGCTGGGCAAGGTGCTGATGTTCACGCGCCCGTCCGATGTGGTGGTGAGCTACTACTTCCGCGAAAACCCCAAGCTGGGGCATCGCGAACGCGGCATCATCGCCGAGGCCGTGTTTGCCGTGCTGCGCCGGCGCGTGGAGTTTGCACAGTTCGCCGCCAGCGGCACGGGTGCTTCGCAGCGCCGCCTGGCCTTGCTGGGCCTGGCCGCCACACTGGGCCGCGACGTACTGACGCCGTTCTTGCTGCCGGAAGAGGGCGAGTGGCTCGATCGCCTGACCACGATCGAGCGTTCCAGCCTGGCGCCGCGCGTGCGCGCCAACCTGCCCGAATGGCTGTTCGACCAGCTGGCCGCGCGCCACGACGAAGCCTTTGTCGAAGCGCTGGGCGATGCCTGGCTGCGCCCGGCGCCGCTGGACCTGCGCGCCAACCTGGTCAAGACCACGCAGGAGGCCGCGCTGGCCGAACTGACCGCTGCGGGGCTGAAGGCCGAGTTGACGCCGATGGCGCCGTCCGGCATCCGCCTGGCCGGCAAGCCGGCGCTTAACCAGTTGCCGCTGTTCGTCAACGGCCTGGTCGAAGTGCAGGACGAAGGCAGCCAGCTGCTGTGCAACCTGGTCGCGCCCAAGCGCGGCGAGATGGTGGTCGATTTCTGCGCAGGCGCGGGCGGCAAGACGCTCGCCCTGGGTGCGCTGATGCGCTCCACCGGCCGCCTCTATGCGTTCGACGTGTCCGAGAAGCGCCTGTCCAACCTCAAGCCGCGCCTGGCGCGCAGTGGGTTGTCCAACGTGCACCCCGTGCTGATCGACTCCGAGCACGACGCCAAGATCAAGCGCCTGGCCGGCAAGATCGACCGCGTACTGGTGGATGCGCCCTGCAGCGGCCTGGGCACGCTGCGGCGCAATCCGGACCTGAAATGGCGCCAGTCGCCACAATCGGTGCTGGAGCTGACCGTCAAGCAGGCGGCCATTCTCGAATCCGCCGCGCGCCTGGTGAAGGTGGGCGGGCGCGTGGTCTACGCGACCTGCAGCGTGCTGGAGGCCGAGAACGAAGGCATCGTGCGCGGTTTCCTGGCCTCGCACCCGGCCTTCCGCCTGGTGCCCGCCGCACAGGTGCTGGCCGAGCAAAAGATCACGGTGCCCGGCTTGCCGGAGGATGCCGAGATGCTGGCGCTTTACCCGCACCTGCACCAGACCGACGGCTTCTTCGCCGCCGTACTGGAGCGCGTCAGCTAAAGCCGTATCCGCCAGGCGGCCGCGCCGGGGAAGCATCCCCGTGGTGCCCGGCCGGCTGGCGCCTGTTTCGCGCCGGGGCCATTCGGCCCCGGCCGCCTCTCCCGTTCTCTCTTTCTTTTTCCATCCACGATTCCCTGCCGGCACGCAATGCGCCTGCGTCGCTCTGCCCGCGCGCACGCCGCCGGTGTGTCTGGTGTGTGTCCGGTGTGTGTCGATACGCAGATCCTGATGGACTAAGCCTTCTGGGCGGCTCCTCATCCTTTGTGGCGCGCGTTGGCGCGGGGAAGCCGGCCATGCATGTTGCCAGCGCGAGGCTGGCCGGCGCATACCCGCTCCGGGCTACGTGAAGGTCGCCATCGTCGTGCGCGGTCCGCGTCCATTTGCCCCCCCATTCGCACGAATGCAAAAGATCTTAAGTTCAATACATTTAAGGTGGCGCAACTTGTCTTCTCGGGCAATGCAGCCTAAGTTGGCAAGACAACGCGCGTCAGGCAAGTACAACGGCGCGCGACCGTGCAGGGCGGATCGGCGCCGGCACAATTTTCGGACGGGGTTTCAGAACGCGCCGGTCCCGCAACGGGGGTGGCGCGCTCGGTTCGTGGGGGGCGGGATGTTGCATTCATTCTTCTTCGATACGGCTGCGCGGCGGCCCGGCGACCACGCCTTGTGGGTCGACGGACGTTTTTACGCTTACGAGGAACTGCGCGCACGCGCAGGCCGCGTGAGTGCCGCGCTGGCGGCGTATGCAGGGGGCGGGAGCCGCAATTGCGTCCTGTTCGCGCACCGCAGCGTCTCGGCGTACGCCGGCCTGCTCGGCGTGCTCGCGGCGGGCATGGCCTATGTGCCGTTGCATCCGAGGTTCCCATCGGCACGCAACGCCGCCATCGTCGCGCGCTCGGGCGCACGGGTGATGCTGGTCGATCGTGCATGCGCACCGCAGCTTGATGCGTTGTTGCCCTTGCTACCCCCGGATTTGCACATCGTCCTGCTGGATCCGGAGGCGCTGCCGGCAACCGGATGTCCGGGCGGCAGCGCGCGCTTCGCCCCGCTGCCGCCGGCGCCTTTCGTGCATGACCCGCCCGGCCAGCTTGCCGTTGTCTCGGGAGACGACCTTGCCTACCTGATCTTCACCTCCGGCACCAGCGGGCCGCCCAAGGGCGTGATGATTCCGCATGCCAGTGCCGTGGCTTATGTCAGCGCGCAGATGCGGCGCTTTCCAAGCGAGCCTGGCGCCCGCTTCAGCCAGTTCGCCGATCTCACCTTCGATTTCTCGGTGCATGACATGCACGTCTGCTGGGCGAACGGGAGTTGCCTCTACGTGCCCGCGCTCCAAGACCCGCTTTACCTGGCCGGTTTTATCCAGGAGCACAGGATTACCCATTGGGCCAGTGTGCCCTCCGTGCTGGCGCTGATGCAGCAGTTTCGCAAGCTCACGCCCTGCGCGTTTCCCAGCGTGCGGATGACCTTGATGGGGGGCGAGGCCTTGCCCAAGACGCTGGCGCGGGCGTGGTCGCGGGCGGCGCCGAACACGCGCATCGTCAATGGCTACGGACCCACCGAAGCGACGGTGATCATGCTCACCTTCGAGCTGACCGAGGCGTTTCTTGCCGATGCGTCGCGCCCTGCGGTGCCGCTCGGCAAGCCATATCCCGGCGTCGAGCTGATGGTTGTCGACGATGCGCTTGCGCCGGTGCCGCCCGGCGCGCAGGGTGAACTGCTGATTGGCGGCGCGCAGCTTGCCAAGGGCTATCTCGGTGCCAACCCGCTGGACGCGCAGCGCTTCTTTACCCGCGGCTATCCCGAACGGGCGTGCAGACGCTGGTACCGCACCGGCGATGCCGTGGCCGAATCCCCCGACGGCCTGCTTTATCACGGCCGCATTGACATGCAGGTGAAGATTCGCGGCAACCGCGTGGAACTGCAGGAGATTGAGCAGGTGGTGCAGGCTGCCAGCGGTAGCGCGCAGTGTGCCGTGCTGGCGTGGCCACTGGATAGCGCCGGCAAGCCGACGGGGCTGGTCGCCTTTGTGCAGGCATCGGGCGATGCCTCGCCGGGCGAACTCGGTGCGCGCATGGTGCGGATCCGGCAAGCGTGTCGGCAGAGCCTGCCGCTCTACGCGCAGCCGGATCGCATCGTCTGCCTCGACGGCCTTCCCGTGAACGTGAACGGCAAGATCGACCGCGGCCAGTTGCAGGCGCGCTGCGAGCGTCTGGCCGTTGGCGCGGGGGACGCACGGCAGGCGAGCCGCAAGGCGTTTGCGCCATGACGCCACTGCATTTCGACGGATGCTTTGGCTGGTACCACCCGGCCCAGGGTCAGCGCGCGGTGCTGCTGTGCAATGCGATCGGGCATGAAGCCCTGTGGACGCATGCCGGCCTGGCGCGGCTGGCGGAGCGGCTCGCGGCCCAGGGCGTGCCCGTGCTCAGGTTCGACTATCCCGGCACCGGTGACTCCGCCGACCTCGAACATGCCGGCGCGCCGGGTGCGTCCTGTGTCGATGCGTGGCTTGCCGGGATCGATGCCGCCGGCAAGTTGCTCAGGCGCTTGTCCGGTGCCCGGGAACTCGTGTTGTTGGGCGTGCGCGGGGGCGCCTCGCTGGCGGCACTGGCCGCCGGGTGCGGCGTGGCCGGGCGGCGCGTCGATGCGCTGGCGTTGCTTGCGCCCGTGGCCAGCGGCAGGATGCTGGTGCGGGAGATGAAGATGATTGCGCAGACCTGGCGCTCGCTTGCTTGCCGCGCTGTGGAGCCGGGTCCGGCGCCTGGCGCTGGCCGGCAATCCGGCATGGACATCCTGGGCATCCATTTCACCGATGCCGCGATCGACGGCCTTGGCGGCATCGACCTGCTCAATGCGTCTTGTGCCCCCGCCCCGCAAATCCTGATCGCGGGCGGCGAGCCTCAGATGGCCCCGCTGGCGCGCCACTACGGCACGCTGGGCGCGCAGGTGCGGATGGTGCCTTTCCCTGACCTGATCGACTGGCTGCAGGACCCGTTGCATGGCACGCCACCGGATGCGACGTTCGCGGAGGTGGCCGGCTGGATTGCCGATCTGGGGCCGGCGGCGCCAGTTGGCGAGCCAGCCCCGGATGGCCGCGCGATGGCGGCAGGGACGGCTTCGTGCCTGCGCGCTGGCGAGTGGGTGGAAACGCCGGTGCGCTTCGGCCAGGGCCTGTTCGGCATGTTGTGCGAGCCGCTCGGGCCGCGCATCGAGCGGCCGGCAGTGCTGATCAACAATTCCGGCGGCACGCATCACGTCGGTGCTGGGCGTTGCGGGGTCATGCTGGCGAGGCGGCTGGCGGCACGCGGTGTCGCCTCGTTTCGCATCGATGTGCGGGGTATCGGGGACGCATCCGTTGGCGCGCAGGCCATCGCGGGGGTGCCGGCCGATCCGGAGGGGTACCGCGATGCCGTCGCCGCCTGCGACTGGCTGCTTGCCCACGGTCATCGCGAGGTGGTGGCCTTCGGCGTGAGCTACGGCGCCAATGTCAGCCTGCACGCCGCGGGCGCGCACCCCGGCCTGGTGGGCGCCGTGCTGGTCAACCTGCAGCGCTTGTTGCGCCGGGAGGCCTTCACCCGGCCCCGGTGGCTGATCCATGGCCGCAGCGCACCCACGGCGCAAGAGGGCGCGCCCGGCATCAATGCGGCATCGGTCCTGCCCAAGCCTGCCGCGCACGAGCAGCGCGAGATCGAAGGCTTGCTCCAGTCGCTCGACGCACGCGGCACGGCGCTGCGCATGCTGTTCGGCCCGGACGATCCCGGACCCTTCGAACTGGCGCGGTTCTTCGGGCCGACGCTGGCCGGCCTCGCCGGCTTCTCGCAGTTGCAGATCGAGATCGTCGATGGCCTGGACCACGGCATGCTGAACCCGCCAGGGCGGGCGCGGGTGATCGACTACTGCATCGACCTGCTATGTGGCCCCTTGCATCCTGGGGCAGACTTGCGGGATCGGCTGCAGCGCATCGCCGAGCCGTGGCGTCGCCCGCCGGATTGCCGGCGAAGGTGCAACTGACAGTGCTCGGCATATTGACCTGTTTGCCCGGCGGGCCCGGCGCCAATCCTGCGTCGCGCGGGGGCAGGGCGGCTAGAATGGCTGACTTTTTGGCCGCGGGGCATGCAGTCACGTCATGCAGTGTCCCGCTTACCTTGCCAGGGACCACCGATCCTGACCGGATGGACCCTGCCAGCCACGGCAGAGCATGAACCCCATTTCCCTGAACGAACTCCATGTCGAGCATCCGGCCTTTGGCAAGATGCTCGATGACCTGATCCGCGACGCGGGTGGCCCT
This sequence comes from Cupriavidus basilensis, assembly GCF_000832305.1. NCBI lineage: Bacteria > Pseudomonadati > Pseudomonadota > Betaproteobacteria > Burkholderiales > Burkholderiaceae > Cupriavidus > Cupriavidus basilensis. The sequence continues at coordinate 3,686,899 of NZ_CP010536.1, read as the reverse complement.
GGCTTCATCTGGCAGTTGGCGGTGCTCGCCGCTTGCCTGGCGGTGGCCTGGCCATTGGCCAGATTGATCGTCAAGCGCCTCGAAGCCCGCTACGCCGGATCCAGCTTCTCCCTGCGTTTCGCCGCTGCCAGCCTGGAACGCGCCATGTTCCCGTTGTTCGGCTGGCTGCTGGTGATGGGTGCGCGCTTCGGGCTGGAGCCGATGATGTCCATCAGCGTGCTACGGCTCGCATTGGTACCCCTTTCCGGCATTACCTTCCTTTATTTTGCCTTTTACATCCTGCGTCGCGTGATGTCGGGCAATGACCAGTTGCGCGGCATGCTGCTACTGGTCGAAAAAGTGCTGACGACCCTGGTTTGGGCGGCGATGGCGCTTTATGTGCTGGGTTTGCTGTGGGATGTGGTGAATTGGATGGACGATATCCGCTTTTCGCTGGGCGGCAAGCAGAAGATCAGCTTGGCGGACACGCTGGTGGCCGTCGTCTGGATCCTGGTCACCGTGCTGGTGGCCATGTGGTTCGGCTCGTGGCTGGAAGAGCGCTTGATGCGCTCGACCGGGCTGGACAGCAACCTGAAAGTGGTCTTGACCCGGATCTCAAAGGCGCTGCTGCTGCTCGTTTCCCTGTTGCTGAGCCTGTCGCTGGTCGGCATCGACCTCACCGTGCTGTCCGTGTTCGGCGGCGCGCTCGGCGTTGGCCTGGGGCTGGGCTTGCAAAAGATCGCCAGCAACTACATCTCCGGATTCATCATCTTGCTGGACCGCTCGGTCAAGCTGGGTGACCAGATCACCGTCGACAAGTACACGGGGATCGTTTCGCAGATCCGGACGCGGTACACCGTGGTGCGCAACGGCGATGGCGAAACCCTGGTGCCGAACGAGCAATTGGTGGCGCAGGCGGTGCAGAACCATTCGTTCTCCAATACCCATGTGCGCGTGGCGACACGTGTGCAGGCAGATTACGCGGCGGATCCCGAAATGGTGCTCGCTCTGCTCGTGGAGGCAGCGCAGGATATCCCGCGCTTGATGCCACAGCCGGGGCCGTCAGCATTTCTGGTGTTGTTCGGCGACAATGGCATCGAATACGAGCTTGCTGGCTATATCGCCGATCCCCAGAATGGAAAGCTGGGCGTGCAATCGGCGATGAACAGGGCGATATGGCGGAAGTTCAGGGAGCATGGCATCTCGATCCCGTATCCGCAGCGCGAGGTGCGGGTGTTGGGGAAAGTGGAAGCCGATGGCAATGGTGGTCCGATAAAAGATGCGCAAGAGGCACGTATCGATCTGCCGGGTGCCCTCGGTGGATCGGCATCCTGAGCGTTCACGGGGCGTTTAGGCCACCTTATGGAACAATCCGTGTTGCTTAGCGTCAAACTGAGGGAAAAAGCGGATGTCCGCGCGATGCGCTTCCGGTAGAATCCAAGGTAGTTGCGGGTTCATTCGAAAAGCACGTTTCGTTCGGGTGAGTTTGTTCGACCTCCCGCCCCACACCAGACAGCCGCCAGATTGCAGCGGCTCGTGTCCAGTCCGCCGGCAGGCAGCAGTTTTGCCCATGGCGCCAGGCGCGCGTGCCTTGGGGGCTCCGGCGTCTGCCGGGGTTTCCGGCAGGCGCCGTATGACGCAATCATTGAATTTGCAGTCCTTTTTCTGCACCTTGTTTGCGGCTCGCCCTGTCGCGCCGCACTGAATGCCCCTGTTTAATCGACGGAGAACAGTTTGTTCGACACTATTCTTGACTGGGCCGCTAACGGCCTCGCCAACTGGTCCTGGTGGGAGATTGTGATCTACACCCTCGTGGTGACGCACATCACCATCGCGGGCGTAACCATCTACCTGCACCGCTGCATGGCGCACCGGTCGCTGGACCTGCATCCTATCGTTTCGCATTTCTTCCGTGGCTGGCTATGGCTGACCACCGGCATGGTCACCAAAGAGTGGACCGCCATCCACCGCAAGCACCACGCCAAGTGCGAGACCGAAGACGATCCTCACAGCCCGCAGACCCGTGGCATCCGCAAGGTGCTGCTGGAAGGCGCGGAACTGTATCGCGCCGAGTCCAAGAACAAGGAAACCATTACCAAGTTCGGTCATGGCACGCCTGACGACTGGGTCGAGCGCAATGTCTACTCGCGCTTTGGCTGGCAAGGCGTTGGCCTGATGCTGATCATCGACGTCGCCCTGTTCGGCGTGATCGGCCTGAGCGTGTGGGCCGTGCAGATGCTGTGGATCCCGATCCACGCCGCCGGCATCATCAATGGCCTGGGCCACTGGTGGGGCTATCGCAATTACGATTGCGAGGACGCTTCGACCAATGTCTCGCCGTGGGGCATCATCATCGGTGGCGAAGAACTGCACAACAACCACCACACCTACCCGACGTCGGCCAAGTTCTCGATCAAGTGGTACGAGTTCGATATCGGCTGGGGCTACATCCGCGCCATGCAGGCGGTTGGCCTGGCCAAGGTCAAGAAGACCCCGCCGAAGGCGCGCCTGGTGGATGCCCGCCCGGTTGACCACAACACGCTGGAAGCCATCATTGCCAATCGCTATGACGTGATGGCGCGCTATGCCAAGGCGGTCAAGAGCGCCTACAAGCAGGAACTGGAGAAGCTGAAGGAAGCCCGCGTGGCCGAGTACAGCAGCTTCAAGCCGGCTCGCAAGTGGTTCCACCGCGAAGAAGCCAAGCTGGCCGATCCGCAGCGCCAGCAACTGGCCAGCATCGTGGAGCAGAACAAGTCGCTGCATACCTTCGTGGAAATGCGCCGCGAGCTGGCCGCGATCTGGGGCCGCTCCAACCTGACGCGCGAACAGTTGCTGGCGCAGCTGCAGGCCTGGTGCCACCGCGCCGAGGCCAGCGGCATCCAGGCACTGCACGATTTCTCGCTGCGCCTGCGTCGTTACGCCTGATGCGGGCTGATGCCCGAGCTGGCGTGGCCTGATACAATTTAGATCGCCCAAAAGCCCCGCCTCTGGCGGGGCTTTTGTTTTCGCTAGACTCCCCCAATATCAGGGCCAGCAGCGATAGCGGATTCCAGGCGGAATTCCGAGGCACGCTGTCCAAGAGGAGTATCGGAGATGACCCCCCAAACGATCAAAGCCGTCGAGTTCGAAAAGCCGAACCTCTCGACGGAGTCCCCCGAGGGCGGCAGCTGTGTCGCCCACGCCTGGGCCAAAGTGCCTCCTGTGCTGTCGGCGCAGGAGCGCACGGCGCTCAAAGCGCGTATCAAGACCCTGCTGAAGCAACGCAATGCGGTGCTTGTCGCGCACTATTACGTCGATGCCGACCTGCAGGACCTGGCCGAGGAAACCGGCGGCTGCGTGTCGGACTCGCTGGAGATGGCGCGCTTTGGCCGCGATCATCCGGCCAAGACGTTGGTGGTGGCGGGGGTTCGCTTCATGGGCGAGACCGCAAAGATCCTCAGCCCGGAAAAGACCGTGCTGATGCCCGACCTGGACGCGACCTGCTCGCTTGACCTGGGTTGCCCGTCCGACGAATTCGCCGCGTTCTGCGACGCGCATCCCGATCGCACGGTGGTGGTCTATGCCAACACCAGCGCCGCCGTGAAGGCGCGTGCCGACTGGATGGTGACCTCGAGCATTGGCCTGAAGATTGTCGAGCACCTGCACGCGCGCGGCGAAAAGATCCTGTGGGCCCCGGACAAGCACCTGGGCGGCTATATCCAGAAGCAGACCGGCGCCGACATGCTCTTGTGGCAAGGTTCCTGCCTGGTGCATGACGAGTTCAAGGGCATCGAACTTGACCTGCTGCGCCGGGAGTTTCCCAATGCCAAGATCCTGGTGCATCCGGAGTCGCCGGCCAATGTGGTCGAGCAGGCCGATGTGGTGGGCTCGACTTCGCAACTGATCGCGGCGGTAAAGGAGCTGGACGCGCGCGAGTTCATCGTCGCGACCGACAATGGCATCCTGCACAAGATGCGCCTGGCCGCGCCCGACAAGCATTTCATCGAAGCCCCCACTGCCGGCAACAGCGCGACCTGCAAGAGTTGCGCGCACTGCCCCTGGATGGCGATGAACGCACTGACCAATCTGGCCGAAGTGCTGGAGAACGGTCATAACGAAATCCATGTCGACGCGGACATCGGCCGCCAGGCCGTGACCTGCATCGATCGCATGCTCGACTTCGCCGCGCAGCAAAAGGCCAATGTGCGGCCCAAGGCCGACCTGGCGAGCGAACAGGCCTTGTTCAAGGGAATCGGCCCGGCATGAGCAGCAATCCAAATGTGAATACCGTGAATACCGTGAATTCGAGCCGCAACGCTCTCTTCGACAGCTACGGCCCGGCGCTTGCCGCGGCGCTCCAGGCCAATGTCAGCGCAGCGATTGCCGAAGATGTCGGCAGCGGCGACCTGACCGGCATGCTGGTGCCCGCCGGCAAGCCGGCTCGCGCACGCGTGATCGTGCGCGAGCAAGCCGTGCTGTGCGGCCAGCCGTGGTTCGACGCATCCATGCGCGCGGTCGATCCCGCGCTGCAGGTCGTCTGGAAGCAGGCCGAGGGTGCCCGCATGGCGCCGGACTCGGTGGTCTGCGAGATCACCGGCCCGGCCCGTTCGCTGCTGACCGCGGAGCGGCCGTCGCTGAATTTCCTGCAGTTGCTGTCCGGCGTGGCGACCGCCACGCGCCGCTATGCTGACCTTGTCGAAGGCACCCGGGCGCGCGTGCTCGATACCCGCAAGACGTTGCCGGGCCTGCGCCTGGCGCAGAAGTACGCGGTCAGGGTCGGTGGTGGCGACAACCAGCGCCTGGCGTTGTACGACGGCATCCTGATCAAGGAAAACCACATTGCCGCGGCCGGCAGCATCACCGCCGCCATGCAGGCCGCGACCGCGCTGGAAGCCGGTGTGTCGGTCCAGGTCGAGGTGGAAAGCCTGGCCGAGTTGGAAGAGGCATTGGCAGCCGGCGCGAAGTCGATCCTGATCGATAATTTTACCGAGGCGATGATGCGCGATGCGGTGCGTATCAATGCCGGGCGTGCCTTGCTGGAGGTCTCGGGCGGGGTCAGCGCGGATACGATCCGTGCTTTTGCGGAAACCGGGGTGGACCGGATCTCCGTGGGGGCACTGACCAAGGATGTGCGCGCGACCGATTATTCGTTGCGGATCATCGAGTAAGCGGGATTGCTCGGGCCATGAAAATAGCGCGCCTTGGCGCGCTTTTTTCATGGCGAGACCCAGGCGCGGGCTTACTTCGCCCGTTCCCGCTTGAATGCCGGCTGCATCACCGTGGGCAGCGCTTTCGGCAACGTCTCGGGATAGTCGCGGCTGAAGTGCAAGCCACGGCTTTCATGGCGTGAATACGCGCTATCCACGATCAACGAGGCGACTTCCACCAGGTTACGCAGCTCCAGCAGGTCGCGGGTGACGCGGAAGTTGGCGTAGTACTCCGCGATCTCCTCGCGCAGCAGGGTGATGCGGTGCTGGGCGCGCTCGAGCCGCTTGCTGGTGCGCACGATGCCCACGTAATTCCACATCATGCGGCGCAGTTCGTCCCAATTGTGCGACACCACGACTTCCTCGTCGGCATCCGCAACCCGGCTCTCATCCCATTGGGGCAGGGCAATGTCCGGTTGGCCGGCCTTGTCCTGTCCCGCAATGTCGAGGGCTGCCGCGCGCCCGATCACCATGCATTCGAGCAGCGAATTGGAGGCCAGGCGGTTGGCGCCATGCAGGCCCGTGCAGCCGGTCTCGCCCACGGCGTAGAGGTTGGCCAGATCGGTGCGGCCCGCGGTATCGGTGACCACGCCGCCGCAGGTATAGTGCGCCGCCGGTACCACCGGGATGGGCTCGCGGGCGATGTCGATGCCTAGTTCCAGGCACCGCGCGTGAATGGTCGGGAAGTGCTCGCGCAGGAAGGATTCGGGTTGGTGGCTGATGTCCAGGTGCACGCAATCCAGGCCGCGCTTCTTCATCTCGAAGTCGATCGCGCGCGCCACCACGTCGCGCGGAGCCAGTTCGGCGCGTTCGTCGTGCTCCGGCATGAAGCGAGTGCCATCGGGCAGCTTCAGCAGGCCGCCTTCGCCGCGTACCGCTTCCGAAATCAGGAAAGACTTGGCGTAGGGGTGATACAGGCAGGTCGGGTGGAACTGGATGAACTCCATGTTCGACACCCGGCAGCCCGCGCGCCAGGCCATGGCGATGCCGTCGCCGGTAGCTGTGTCGGGGTTGGTGGTGTAGAGATAGACCTTGCCCGCGCCGCCTGTCGCCAGCACGGTGTGGGTGGCGGTAATGGTCTGCACTTCGCCACTGGCGTCTTCCAGCACGTAGAGGCCGTAACAGCGGTTGCCCGGCAGGCCAAGTTTGCGCGAAGTGATCAGGTCCACCGCGAAGTGGTCCTCGATGATCGTGATATTGGGGTGCTGGCGCGCCTGCTCGCTCAACGTGGACACGACGGCATGGCCGGTAGCGTCCGCCGCGTGGATGATGCGCCGACGGCTATGGCCGCCTTCACGCGTGAGGTGGAAGCCGAGTTCTGCCTGGTCATCGCGGGTGAACGGCACGCCGCGGTCGATCAGCCACTGGATCGCTTCGCGCCCTTGCTCGACGATATAGCGCGTGGCGCTGTCATCGCAAAGGCCGGCGCCTGCCACCAGGGTGTCCTGCGTATGCTCATCGTGGCTGTCGCCTGAGTCCAGGACCGCGGCAATACCGCCCTGGGCCCAGTCGCTGGCACCTTGCGTCATGGCACGTTTGCAAATGATGACAACCCGATGGGTGTCGGCCAGTTGCAGCGCGACCGTCAGACCGGCCAGTCCGCTGCCGACAATGGCGACATCGAAGTTCATGGTGCGAGAGACACGCGCGGCGCGCGGTCGGGAGGCAGGAAAGCTGGAAAGTGTACACCGCCAGCGGGCTTGCGTGGGCAGGCAAGCCATGCGTGAGCCGGGGGGTGAGAGGCGTTGGCTGCGCAATGCGGCGTATGCTGCCCGAAAAAGCAAAAACCCCGCGTGAGCGGGGTTTCTGCAGACATGCCGCGCGATCGGCATGCGGAAGACAGGATCAATTACTTGATCTTGGTTTCCTTGTACGACACGTGCTTGCGGGCGACGGGATCGAACTTCATGATCTCCATCTTTTCCGGCATCGTGCGCTTGTTCTTGGTGGTCGTGTAGAAGTGACCCGTACCTGCAGTCGACTCCAACTTGATTTTATCGCGTCCGCCCTTGCTGGCCATGATGTGCTCCTAATTAGACTTCGCCACGTGCGCGCAGATCCACGAGCACGGTGTCGATGCCTTTCTTGTCGATCAGGCGCAGGCCGGCGTTCGAGACGCGCAGGCTCACCCAGCGGTTTTCCGATTCAACAAAGAAACGACGATTCTGCAGATTGGGCAGAAAACGACGCTTGGTCTTGTTGTTTGCGTGGGAAACGTTGTTGCCGACCATCGGCGCTTTCCCGGTCACTTGACAGACGCGTGCCATGAAGCACTCCTAACTCTTCTACGTGGACAATGTTCGCAACAGATCAACAAAAGGCGCGCTGGCCCGGACTGCAGCGGTTGAGACTTCAGCAAACGAGCATTATAGCCTGGAAGGCACTGGTGAATCAATGCTTTCCCTCGTTTACCGTTCAGGGGTGTGCATCCGTGCGGTGCGCATCACAACGCGCATCGCATCTTGCATCACAGCTGGCCGTGTTCGGCGAAGGAGTGGATGTTACTACCTGCGACGATGAAATGGTCAAGAACTTGCACGTCGATCAGGGCCAGGGAGCGCGACAGCGAGCGGGTCATGGTGAGATCGGAGGCGCTGGGCGTGGTGTTTCCCGACGGGTGGTTGTGCGCGACGATGACTGCCGCAGCGTTATAGGCAAGTGCCTTGCGGGCAACTTCGCGCGGATAGACGCTGGTCTGGGTCAGCGTGCCGCGAAACAGCTCCTCGCTGGCGAGCAGGCGGTTGCGCGCGTCCAGGAACAGGCACAGGAACGCCTCGTAAGTCAGTCCCGCCAGTGACAGGCGCAGGTAGTCGCGCACCGCCGTTGGGGAATCCAGCGCCCCGGGCAATTGCAGTTGCTCGCCCAGCGCGCGCCGGGTCAGCTCGCGGGCCGCCTGCAACTGTGTGTACTTGGCGCTGCCAACGCCTTTGACGCGTGCCAGTTGCCCGGCGTCCGCCGCAAACAGGCTGCTGAGCGTGCCGAAATCGTTCAGCAGCTCACGGGCGACGTCAACGGCACTTTTTCCGGCTACGCCCACGCGCAGGAACACGGCGAGCAGTTCGGCGTCCGAGAGCGAAGCGGCCCCGCTGCTCAGCAGTTTTTCGCGTGGCCGCTCGCTGCTGGGCCAATCCGTAATGCGCATGGCACGATCCCCTCGGAACAATGGCACCGAGGACAAGGCGGCGCTCGGTCGAGTCGCTTACAATACGGGTTATTGACTGGTTGAGCACCTATGACTTTGCAAACTTTTGCTTCCGGCCCGAAGGATGGGGACGGCGCCGCGGATCGCCGCAAGACCGTGCAGGCGGACTCCTTCCTGACCCTTCACTACAGCATCTCCATGGAGAATGGCACTGAGATCGTCAGTACCTTCGCGGAGAAGCCGGCCACGCTGCTGCTGGGGCAAGGCCAGTTCGCGCCTACCCTGGAGCAGGCGCTGCTGGGCATGCCGGAGGGCGAGCGCATGACTTACCGGCTGGCGCCGGAGCACGCTTTTGGCCCGCGCAACCCCGATCTGCTGCAACGGGTATCGCTGGCGACGCTGCGCGAGAACTCTTCATTTGAAGAGGACTACGCGCCGGGCGATCTGGTTGAGTTCAATGCGCCCGGCGGCGGTAAGTACGCCGGTGTGCTCAAGGAGATCGGCACGACGTCGGCGCTGTTCGATTTCAACCACCCGCTGGCAGGACAGACCATCCTGTTCGATGTCCAGCTGATCGGCATTCTCTAAGCAGACCACCGGCCGGGCCTCGTGCCGGCACCCTTGAGTCGAATCCTTGCATGTCTGAACCCACCACAGCCCCCGATGCCGAGATCCTGATGGCGCAGCCGCGCGGCTTTTGCGCTGGCGTGGATCGCGCCATCGAGATCGTCGAGCGCGCCCTTGCACGCTACGGCGCGCCGATTTACGTGCGCCACGAAATCGTCCACAACGCCTATGTGGTGGAAGACCTGCGCCGCAAGGGCGCAGTCTTCGTGCAGGAGCTCGAGGAAGTGCCGCCAGGCTCGACCGTGATCTTCAGCGCCCACGGCGTATCCAAGGAAGTGCGCGCGGACGCCACCGTGCGCGGCCTGAACGTTTTCGACGCTACCTGCCCGCTGGTGACCAAGGTGCACGTGGAAGTCGGCAAGATGCGCACCGAGGGTTGCGAGATCATCATGATCGGCCACAAGGGTCACCCTGAAGTCGAGGGCACCATGGGGCAGGCCGAGGGCGGCATGCTGCTGGTCGAGTCTTCCGAGGATGTCGCCAAGCTGTGCGTAGCGGATCCCGAGCGCCTGGCATTCGTGACCCAGACCACGTTGTCGGTGGACGAAACGCTGGAGATCGTCGCCGCGCTCAAGGCGCGCTTCCCGCGGATCCGCGAGCCCAAGAAGCAGGACATCTGCTACGCCACCCAGAACCGCCAGGATGCCGTGAAGTTCATGGCGCCCCAGGTGGAGGTGGTGATCGTGGTGGGCAGCCCCAACAGCTCCAATTCCAACCGCTTGCGCGAGCTCGCGGAGCGCCTGGGCGTGCCGGCCTACATGATCGATTCACCCGATCAGCTCCAGCCGGAATGGATCGCGGGCAAGCGCCGCATCGGCCTGACCGCCGGCGCCTCCGCCCCTGAGGCGCTGGCACAGGCCATCGTCGCGCGCCTGCACCTTCTGGGGGCGCGCAACGTGCGCGCGCTGGAAGGGATCGAGGAGAAGATGTCGTTCCCCTTGCCGCGGGGGCTGCAACAGGCCACATCCGCCTGATCCGCCCGCGTTACCCGACCGTCTGGCAAAACGGCCCGCTCTAGCGGGCCGTTGCTTTTTGCGCCGCCGTGTCTGTGCGGCGGCGCACCTTCCTCGCGCAGGTTGCACGCCGTTGCGCACCATTCTCTCGCCGGGGTTGCACCAATATATGGCGCTCCATATTGCCTGTTATCCCTTGGATAATGCACAAATCCGGCGCGAACCGCCTCGTGCTTGTCTGATTTAAAAGACAAATAAGGGAAATCCCTGTAATTGGGGATTTCCCTATTATGGTGCCGGCGCACTCGCGCGTTGTATTTGAATGAGACTGTCGATATTAAATGAAACACCTATTTAATACGCGACCCCGCAAGTGACTTAAGGGCTGCAAAGCCAACCTGTGGCAAGCGGCAGGCACGAATCTTGTTAGTATCAACGGCTAGCCTTCATGTGGGAGGGAATTGCCCCAATATGTGCATTGGGGAAATTCCCTAGCTCATTTGGTGGGTTAATCCTTCAGGTTGTTGCGTCGCATATTGCATCCGTATAAAAAGGGAATACAATTCGCGCGTTTCAAATTGAAACTAAACTAAGGCGGTTCAGGGAAGCGTCCGGGGGGCGTTGGTTTACCCTGATCATGTGAATCCTAGGAGATCACTCATGCAAATCACGTTTGCCAAGATTCTGCCGATCGCAGCCGCAGTGGCGCTGGTTACTGCTTGTGGCAAGAAAGAAGAAAAGCCCGCTGATGCGGCAGCATCGGCTCCTGCCGCGGCCACCGCGCCGGCAGCAGGCAGTGGCGATGTCGTAGTAAAGATCGGCCATGCGGCACCGCTCACCGGCGGCATCGCTCACCTTGGCAAGGACAACGAGAACGGCGCCCGTCTGGCCGTGGAAGAAGTCAACAAGACCGGCCTGGAGATCAACGGCAAGAAGATCAAGCTCGAGCTGGTTGGCGAAGACGACGCAGGCGACCCGAAGACGGGCACCGCCGTGGCGCAGAAGCTGGTGGACGCCAAGGTCGTGGCCGTGGTTGGCCACCTGAACTCGGGCGTATCGATTCCGGCCTCCAAGATCTATAGCGATGCCGGCATCGTGCAGATCTCGCCGTCGTCGACCAACCCCGACTACACCAAGCAAGGCTTCAAGACCACGTTCCGCGTGGTGGCCACCGACGCCCAGCAGGGCCCGGCACTGGCTAACTACGCCACCAAGAGCCTGCACGCCAAGAGCGTGGCCATCGTCGACGATGCCACTGCCTACGGCAAGGGCCTGGCCGACGAGTTCGAGAAGACCGCCAAGGCTTCGGGCGTGAACGTGGTGGCACGTGAAGCCACCAACGACAAGGCTACCGACTTCAAGGCCATTCTGACCAAGATCAAGGGCAAGAAGCCCGACGTGATCATGTATGGCGGCATGGACGCCACCGGCGGCCCGTTCGCCAAGCAGGCCAAGGAACTCGGCATCAGCTCCAAGATCGTCGGCGGCGATGGTGTCTGTACCGACAAGGTGGCTGAGCTGGCCGGCGATGCCGTGTCCAACATCATCTGCTCGGAAGCCGGTCTGGCGCTGTCCAAGATGGAACAAGGCGCGGATTTCGACAAGCGCTACCAGGCTCGCTTCAATGCGCCGGTGCAGATCTACGCACCGTTCACCTATGACGCCGTCATGGTCATCGTTGACGCCATGAAACGCGCCAACTCGACCGAGCCGGCGGCCATCCTGGCCGAGATGCCCAAGACCAACTACAAGGGCCTGATCGGCAACATCGCCTTCGATGAAAAGGGCGACATGAAGGAAGGCACCATCACGTTGTATGAGTACAAGGACAAGAAAAAGACCGTCCTTGATGTCGTGAAGATGTAAACCGGGCTTACCGGCCCATCCGAACGGCACCGCGAGTATGTTGCGGTGCCGTTTTTTTAGCCTTGCCATACGTGCAGCATCCTTACCATGGGTGGAGTAGGCAGGCCGCTTACCAGCAAATATCGACACTACCAAACCACCCACATATCAACGTCCCCCCGACATCCACACCATGCCGAGGGAATTTGGACGGAAGCAAGGAGTTTTCATGGATATCTTTATCCAGCAGATCGTGAACGGTCTCGTGCTCGGCAGCATCTATGCGCTGATCGCACTCGGCTACACCATGGTCTACGGCATTCTCGGGATCATCAACTTCGCCCACGGCGATGTGCTGATGATCGGCGCGCTGACCGCCCTGTCAGCCATACTTGGCTTGCAGAAATTCTTCCCCGGCTTGCCGGAGTGGCTCACGCTGGTGATTGCCACGCTGATCGCCATGCCGGTTTGCGCCGCGCTGGCCTACACCATCGAGCGGGTCGCCTACCGGCCGTTGCGCAACGCGCCCCGGCTAGCCCCGCTGATTACCGCCATCGGCGTGTCCATCATCCTGCAGACCCTGGCGATGATGATCTGGTCGCGTAACCCGCTGACCTTCCCGCAGCTGCTGCCCTCGTCGCCGATCGATATCGGTTCGACCGGCGCCACCATCACGGGCAAGGAAATCGTCATCATCGGCATGGCGCTGATGGTCATGGCGGGCCTGCTGACCCTCGTCAACCGCACCAAGCTGGGCCGCGCGATGCGCGCCACCGCCGAGAACCAGAAGGTGGCAGGCCTGATGGGCGTGAACCCGAACTTCGTCATCTCGGCCACCTTCATGATCGGTGCCGCGCTGGCCGCGCTGGCCGGCGTGATGATGGCGACCAACTACGGCAATGCGCACTTCTACATGGGCTTCATCCCTGGCCTGAAGGCGTTCACCGCCGCGGTGCTGGGCGGCATCGGCAACCTTGCCGGCGCCATGGTCGGCGGCATGCTGCTGGGCCTGATCGAGGCGTTGGGCGCCGGCTATATCGGCGATCTCACCAACGGGGTGTTTGGCTCCAACTACCAGGATGTGTTCGCCTTCATCGTGCTGATCATCGTCCTTGTATTCCGTCCGTCCGGCATCATGGGCGAGCGGGTTTCCGAACGCGCCTAAGGAGAGAGAATCCATGAATACCCCGATTCCATCCCCGGCGGCGCAGGCTGCGCCGCTGACCAAGACGCCGGCCAAGACCATGGCCGCGCTGCTTGGCTTCCTGATCATCGCACTGTGCGCCCCGTTCCTGGTGCAGACGCTGGGCGGCAACTACTGGGTGCGCGTGCTCGACTTCGCGCTGATCTACATCATGCTGGCGCTAGGCCTGAACATCGTGGTGGGCTTTGCCGGCCTGCTCGACCTCGGGTACATCGCCTTCTATGCGGTTGGCGCCTACATGATGGCCTTGCTGGGCTCGCCCCACCTGGCCAACCAGTTCGAGTGGATCCACCAGCTTTTCCCCAATGGCCTGCACCTCTCCATGTGGTTCGTGCTGCCGCTGGCGGTGCTGGTGGCGGCAACGTTCGGTGTGCTGCTCGGTGCACCAACGCTCAAGCTGCGCGGCGACTACCTGGCCATCGTGACCCTGGGCTTCGGTGAGATCATCCGCATTTTCCTCAACAACCTCGACCGGCCGCTCAACATCACCAATGGCCCGAAGGGGATCACCGCGGTGGACCCGGTCCACATCTTCGGCTTCGATTTCTCCAAGTCACACGAGATCTTCGGGCTGAAGTTCACGCCGGTGTTCATGTACTACTACCTGCTGGTCGTGCTGGTGATCGCCATCGTGTTCATCTGCCTGCGCTTGCAGAACTCGCGCATCGGCCGCGCCTTCGTGGCCATCCGCGAAGACGAGATCGCCGCCAAGGCGATGGGCATCAACACCCGCAACATCAAGCTGCTGGCCTTTGCCATGGGCGCATCGTTCGGCGGCGCGTCGGGCGCGGTGTTCGGTGCCTTCCAGGGCTTCGTGTCGCCTGAGTCGTTTGTGCTGTGGGAGTCCATCTACATCCTGGCCATCGTGGTGCTGGGTGGCATGGGCCACATTCCCGGCGTGATCCTGGGCGGTATCTTGCTGGTGGGTTTCCAGGAACTGCTGCGCGCCGTGGCGGAGCCGGCGCAGAACATGATCTTCGGCCACACCATCGTCGACGCCGAGGTGCTGCGCCAGCTGTTGTTCGGGCTGGCCCTGGTTGGTGTGATGCTGTATCGCCCGGCGGGCCTGTGGCCGTCGCCGCGCAAGGAAGACCGGCCGGTGATCCGCCGCCCGGGCAGCGTTGGCCGTTTCTGACCAGGAGGACATCATGAGTAACGAGAATCTCCTCCTGTCGGTACAGGGGGTCAACAAGCGATTCGGCGGCCTGCAGGCACTGTCCGATGTGGGCCTGCAGATCAAGCCGGGCGAAATCTACGGCCTGATCGGTCCCAACGGGGCCGGCAAGACCACCTTCTTCAACGTGATCACCGGCCTGTACACACCGGACTCCGGCGAGTTCGTGCTGGGCGGCAAGGCCTACCAGCCGACCGCCGTGCACGAAGTCGCCAAGGCCGGCATTGCCCGCACCTTCCAGAACATCCGCCTGTTCGGCGAGATGACCGCGCTGGAAAACGTGATGGTGGGCCGCCACGTGCGTACCAAGGCTGGCCTCTTTGGCGCGGTGTTCCGCCCGCCTTCGGTCCGGCGCGAGGAGCACTCGGTGGAAGACTGGGCGCATGACCTGCTGGAGTACGTCGGCATCGGCAAGTACGCGCACTTCACCTCGCGCAACCTGTCCTACGGCCACCAGCGCCGCCTGGAGATCGCGCGGGCGCTGGCCACCGAGCCCAAGCTGCTGGCGCTCGATGAGCCCGCCGCTGGCATGAACGCCACCGAGAAGGTGGAACTGCGCGGCCTGCTCGACAAGATCCGCAGCGATGGCAAGACCATCCTGCTGATCGAGCACGACGTGAAGCTGGTGATGGGCCTGTGCAACCGCCTGACCGTGCTCGACTACGGCAAGGTCATCGCACAGGGCCTGCCGCACGAAGTCCAGAGCAATCCAGCGGTGATCGAGGCTTACCTCGGTACCCCGGCGCACTGACGGGGGAAAGACACAATGAAAGAAACACTACTGAAGATATCCGGCCTGAAGGTCGCGTACGGCGGCATCCAGGCGGTCAAGGGCATCGACCTCGAGATCAAAGAAGGCGAACTGGTCACGCTGATCGGTGCCAACGGCGCCGGCAAGACCACCACCATGAAGGCCATCACCGGCCTGCAGGGATGGGCCGGCGGCGATGTGGAGTACATGGGCAAGTCCATCAAGGGGGTGCCAAGCTACACGCTGCTCAAGCAAGGGCTGGCGATGGTGCCGGAAGGGCGCGGCGTATTTGCGCGCATGACCATTACCGAGAACCTGCAGATGGGCGCCTACACGCGCACCGACGAGGCCGGCATCAAGGCCGACATCGACCGCATGTTCGGCATCTTCCCGCGCCTGAAGGAGCGCGCCAACCAGCTGGCCGGCACCATGTCCGGCGGCGAACAGCAGATGCTGGCGATGGCGCGCGCGCTGATGAGCCAGCCCAAGCTGCTGCTGCTGGACGAGCCCTCGATGGGCCTGTCGCCGATCATGGTCGCGAAGATCTTCGAGGTGGTGCGCGACGTCTCCGCGCTGGGCGTGACCGTGCTGCTGGTGGAGCAGAACGCGCGGCTGGCGCTGCAGGCCGCCCACCGCGGCTATGTGATGGAGTCGGGCCTGGTCACCATGAGCGGCGACGCCAAGCAGATGCTGGACGATCCGAAGGTCCGCGCGGCGTATCTGGGCGAGTGATGCCGCCTGTGTGACGCCGTGGTTTGCTGCAAGGAAAAAGCCCCGCAAGCGATTTGCGGGGCTTTTTCTTTTTGCCTGGCCGGCGGCGCGCCGGCTTCAGGACGAGGCTCAGGCCAGCTTTTTCAGTAGCGTGCGCAGCATGCTGATCATCTGGTCGATTTCCTCGATGGTCACGTTCAGCGCGGGCATGAAGCGCAGCAGGTTGGGGCGCGGCGAATTCAGCAGCAGGCCTTGCGGCTGCATGTCGCGCGCTTCTTCCACCAGTTGCGGGCCGATGTCCTTGTTCAGCACCAGCGCGCGCAGCAGGCCTTCGCCGCGCTCGCCACCCAGGCCGAACTCGGACGTCAGCGCCAGCAGCTGCTCGCGCAGGTAGGCGCCTTTGTCCTGCACGCTTTGCAGGAAGCCGGGCGCGGTCAGCTGCGAGATCACGGCGCTGCCAACGGCCGTCATCACCGGGTTGCCGTTGTAGGTGCCGCCCTGGTCGCCGGCTTCGAAGCTGGCGACTTCGGCCTTGCACAGCAGGGCTGCCAGCGGCACGCCGCCGCCAATGCCCTTGCCCAGCGTCATGATGTCCGGCTCCACGCCCGACAGTTCATAGGCGAACATGGTGCCGCAACGGCCGCAACCGGTCTGCACTTCGTCGACGATGAACAGCAGCTTGTGCTGGTCGGCCAGCTTGCGCAGGCCTTGCATGAATTCGCGCGAGGCGGGGATCACGCCGCCTTCGCCCTGCACCGGCTCCAGCATGATGGCCACGGTCTTGTCGTTGATCAGCTTTTCGACCGAGGCCAGGTCGTTCAGGTCGGCCTTGGGGAAGCCCGGCACCTGTGGCGCGAAGATGGTGTCCCAGCCGGCCTTGCCCGACGCGCTCATGGTGGCGAGCGTGCGGCCGTGGAAGCTGTGGTCCATGGTGATGATCTCGAACGCGCCGTTCTTGTGCTTGCGGCCCCATTTGCGCGCCAGCTTGATCGCGCCTTCGTTGGCTTCCGCGCCGCTGTTGGCGAAGAACACCTTGTCAAAGCAGCTGGCATCGGTGAGCTGCCTGGCCAGCCTGAGCATGGGTTCGTTGTAGAACGCCGGGCTGGGGTTGAACAGCTTCTTCGACTGGTCGACCAGCGCGTCGATCATGGCCTGGTTGGAGTGTCCCAGGCAGTTGACCGCCCAGCCCTGCACGAAGTCCAGGTATCGCTTGCCGTTATGGTCCGTGAGCCACGAGCCCTTGCCTTCGGTAAAGACGAGCTCGGGCCGGTTGGTGATGTACATCAGGGATTGGACGGGGTACTCAGCAAATGCCATGGCGGACTCCAGGGGTCGGCGTGAAACAGGGGAGAGGAGAGCAGAAAAACAAAAAGCCACGGGGATTGCCCGTGGCTTGTTGACCTGAACAGAAGCTATGGACGGTCAGCCGCGAGGCACCCCGGTAGGGAGCGACGTACGGTAGCTGCGTCGGTTGTCGATAGCGTAGTTCATGGCGGCCAATATAAGGCCCATGCGCCCGGCTGTCAAAACGAATTTTGGCGGAGCCGGGCATTGTTGTCGCTTGGAAACGGGCAGCGGGGCGCTCAGGCCGCCGGTGCCGAACCCGCCGGATGCATGTCCGCTTCCGACGTGAACGAGTCGGCGAAGAAGGCATCCTCGTGCAGGTCGCAGCGCAGGGAAAAGTCCTTGCGCGCGGCATTGATCATCACCGGCGCGCCGCAGGCGTAGACCTCGAAGCCGGACAGGTCGGGATGGTCTTCCATCACGGCCTCGTGGACAAAGCCGGTGCGGCCGTCCCAGTCGTCGCTGTCCTGGGCGTTGGAGATCACCGGCACGTAGCGGAAGTTGGGCAGCTCGCGCGCCCATTGCTCGCACAGCGCATGCATGTAGAGATCGCGCGGGCGGCGGCCGCCCCAATACAGCGTCATCGGGCGGGTGATGCCGGTGTAGACCGCGTGCTCGACGATGGCCTTGATCGGCGCGAAGCCGGTGCCGGAGGCCAGCAGGATGATGGGCTTGTCGGAGTCTTCACGCAGGAAGAAGCTGCCGAGCGGGCCTTCGAAGCGCAGGATGTCGCGCTCCTTCATGGCCGGCTGGCCTTCCCTGGCGCCGAACACGTAGTCGGTGAAGGTGCCGCCGGGCATATGGCGGATGTGCAGCTCGATCGGGCCTTCCTGGTGCGGCGGCGTGGCGATGGAGTAGCTGCGGCGCTTGCCGTCGCGCAGCAGGAACTCGACATACTGGCCGGCCAGGAACTGCATGCGCTCGGTGGCGGGCAGTTGCAGGCGGGTCACGATGACGTCGTCGGCCACGCGCTCCAGCGTGGCGACGCGGCACGGCACCTTCTTGATGGGGATGTCGCCGGCGCCTTGCACCTCGCGGCACTCGATGGTGATGTCCGAGGTGGGCTTGGCGCAGCAGAACAGCGCGCGGCCCTCGGTCTTTTCCTGCGCGGACAGCGCGGAAAGCGCATGGTCGCCCTGCTCGATGCCGCCAGCGGTGACACGGCCCTTGCAGGATCCGCATGCGCCGTTCTTGCAGCCGTAGGGCAGGCCAATGCTGTGGCGCAGGGCCGCAGTAAGGATGGTTTCATCCGCGGCCGCTTCAAATGTGCGGCCGCTGGGCATGACGGTAACTTGATAAGCCATAATAACTCTATGAGCAAAAATCTGTCGCGACGCCGCCTGGGTCGCCCGCGCCTACTCATCGTTGGCTGTGGGGATGTGGGCACACGTTGCCTGCGTATTCTATCGACGCGCTGGCGCGTCTTTTCCATCACTTCGCAGCCGTCCCGCCGCACTGAGCTGCGGGACAACGGCGCCGTGCCGCTGGTAGCCGACCTGGACCGGCCCGCCACGCTGGCGCGCCTGGCCGGGCTGGCCGACAGGGTGCTGCACCTGGCGCCGCCGCCGTCGCGCGGCGAGGGCGATCCCCGCACGCTGGCGCTGCTGCGCGCCTTGCGGCGCGGCGCCTGGCGGCGGTCCGCCGCACGGCCGGGCGGATGGTCTGCCAAGCCCGCCATTCTACCCGACCGACGCTACGGCAGGTCCGGCCGACGCGCTGCGCCGCCAGCGTTTGTCTACGCCAGCACCTCGGGCGTGTATGGCGACCGGGGGGGCGCCAGGCTGGCGGAATCGCAGGCGGTGCGCCCGCAAACCGCGCGCGCCCGGCGCCGCGTGGCGGCAGAGCAGTCCGTGCGGGACTTTGGCCGCCATGCCGGCTGGCGCGCTTCCATCGTGCGCATCCCCGGCATTTATGCCGAAGACCGGCTGCCGCTGGCCCGCCTGGCCAAGGGCACGCCGGCGCTGGTGCCGCAGGACGATGTCTATACCAACCACATCCATGCCCTGGACCTTGCCCGCACCATGGTGGCGTCGCTGTTCCGCGGCCGCGCGCAGCGGGTGGTGCATGCCAGCGACGATTCGGAAATGCGCATGGCCGATTACTTCGACCTGGTGGCCGACCGCCGCGGCCTGCCCCGCCCGCCGCGCCTGGCTCGCGCGCAATTGCGCGAAGCCGTGGAGCCAACCTTGCTCAGCTTCATGAGCGAATCGCGCCGGCTGGAAAACGCCCGTCTCAAACGCGAGCTGCGCCTGCGGCTGCGCTATCCCACCGTGGCCTCCTTTTTCGACGCCTGAATACAGGTGCTCTCGGCGTCGCCCGGGAGCGCCTTCCTTTCGCATCCTGGTGGCGCCCCGGTGGCGCCTGGTGGCACACCGTTTGCGTTGGTGTTGCCGCTCGATCCTGTATAGACAGCAAGTGATGCTTTCAGCGTAACCGTGCGCGGATCTGGTGCGCGCAGGCGAAGGCGGCAAGCGCCGGATGCCCCGTCAGCGGGCATCGGCGGGCACCCGGCCTGATCCCGTAACGCCGCCGTTTTGTGCGCGTTTCGTGCCGTTCCAGGCTCGGCCGCACCTAAGTGCCGGCCACGCCAGTTCTGCCCTTCGCCTCGGGTTAACTACTGCATTGACTTGTATATACAGGGTTGCTAAATTGCCTGGCAAATGACCGGCGCTGCAAGTACGGCGCCGCCCGAGCCGGGCGATCCGGCCGCCGCCAGCGCTGGCGCGGCCCCGTTCGCATCACACCAAAGGAGCCAGGAAGATGGGATTTCGTATCCGTAGCGGTAAGTCGCTAGCCGTCGCCGTAGCAGCAGTCGTCGCCACGCTGGGTGCCGCAGGCACCGCGCAAGCGCAAGCCACACAGGTCACGCTGGGCATGAGCGGCTGGACCGGCTTCGCGCCGCTGACGCTGGCTGACAAGGCCGGCATCTTCAAGAAGCATGGTGTCGACGTCGACATCAAGATGATTCCGCAGAAGGACCGTCACCTGGCACTTGCCGCGGGTGCCATCCAGTGCGCTGCCACCACGGTCGAGACCCATGTGGCCTGGAATGCCAACGGCGTGCCCATCACCCAGATCGTGCAGCTCGATAAGTCCTACGGCGCCGACGGCCTGGCCGTGCGCGGCGACGTGAAAGGCTTTGCCGACCTCAAGGGCAAGACCATCGGCGTGGACGCGCCGGGCACCGCGCCTTACTTCGGCCTGGCCTGGATGCTCAAGAAGAACGGCATGAGCCTGAAGGATGTGAAGACCACCACGCTGTCGCCGCAAGCCGCCGCGCAGGCTTTCGTCGCGGGCCAGAACGATGCTGCCATGACGTATGAACCGTACCTGTCGTCGGTGCGCCAGAACCCGGACAAGGGCAAGATCCTCGCCACCACGCTGGACTACCCGATGGTGATGGACACGCTGGGCTGCGCGCCCAAGTGGCTCAAGGACAATCCCAAGGCCGCGCAAGCGCTGGTGGACAGCTACTTCGAAGCGCTCGACATGATCAGGCAGGACCCGGCCAAGGCGAACGACGTCATGGGCGCGGCGGTCAAGCAAAGCGGCGAGCAGTTCGCCAAGTCGTCCGCCTACCTGCGCTGGCAGGATCGTGACGCCAACCGTAAATTCTTCGGCGGCGAGCTGGCCAGCTTCAGCAAGGAAGCGGCGCAAGTGCTGCTGGAGATCGGCGTGATTCGCCAGGTGCCGGACGTCACCGCCCTGTACGACGCGCGCTTCATCAAGTAACGAGGTCGGTGCCATGACGCAGGTTCACATTGGTTCGCCCGCCGCGGGTGCGGCGACAACGCCCGCTCCCGCCGCGGTGACGCCGGTGGCCGCGCGCCGGCATCCCTGGCTGGCGCCGCTGGCGCCGGTCACCCAGCGCGCGCGCTGGGTGCTGGGCTTGTCGTTCTTCGTGGTGTTCTTTGCCGCGTGGGCGGCGGTGACCCTGGGCGGCATGGTGCCGCGCAACTTCCTGGCCGATCCGGCGACCATGGCCCATGAAGGCTTGCTGCTATTCACCGAGTACAACTTCATCGGTGACATCGGCATGACGGTATGGCGCGTGCTGGGCGGCTTCGTGCTGGCCGCCGCGCTGGCCGTGCCGCTGGGCATCTTCATGGGCGCGTACAAGGCGGCGGAGGCGTTCTTCGAGCCCTTCGTCTCGTTTTGCCGCTACCTGCCGGCATCGGCCTTCATCCCGCTGCTGATCCTGTGGGCCGGCATCGGCGAGGCGCAGAAGGTGCTGGTGATCTTTATCGGCTCGTTCTTCCAGATCGTGCTGATGGTGGCGGTGGCGGTGGGTGGCGCGCGGCGCGACCTGGTGGAGGCGGCCTACACGCTGGGCGCCAACAGCAGCGGCATCGTGCGGCGCGTGCTGATCCCGGGCGCCGCGCCTGAGATCGCCGAGATCCTGCGCCTGGTGCTGGGCTGGGCCTGGACCTATGTCATCGTGGCCGAGCTGATCGGCTCGTCCTCCGGCATCGGCCATATGATCACCGACAGCCAGGCGCTGCTCAACACCGGGCAGATCATCTTCGGCATCATCGTGATCGGTTGCATCGGCCTGGTCTCCGACCTGGCTTTCAAGCTGGCCAACCAGCGCCTGTTCCCGTGGAGTTCGATCAAATGAGCGCGCTGTCCATCCAGCAGGTCTCGCGAACCTTCGTCAATCCGCGCGGCGGCCAGACCCTGGCCCTGCAGCCGACCGATTTCGAAGTGGCGGACAACGACTTCGTCACCATCCTCGGCCCCTCGGGCTGCGGCAAGTCCACGCTGCTGCGCATCGTCGCCGGGCTGGATACGCCCACCACCGGGCGCGTGCTGCTCGACGGGCAGGAAGTCACCGGCCCGGGTGCGGAGCGCGGCATGGTGTTCCAGTCGTACACGCTGTTCCCGTGGCTGACCATCGAGCAGAACGTGCGCTTTGGCCTGCGCGAGCGCGGCATGAGCGCGGCCGGCCAGCGCGAGCGCAGCGACTTCTTTATCCAGCGCGTGGGCCTGCGCGGCTTCGAGCATCATTTCCCCAAGCAGCTCTCGGGCGGCATGCAGCAGCGCACGGCCATTGCCCGGGCGCTGGCCAACGACCCCAAGATCCTGCTGCTGGACGAGCCCTTCGGTGCGCTGGACAACCAGACCCGCGTGCTGATGCAGGAACTGCTGCTGGGCATCTGGGAAGCCTCGCGCAAGACGGTGCTGTTCGTCACGCACGATATCGACGAGGCCATTTTCATGGCCAACCGCGTTGCCGTGTTCTCGGCGCGCCCGGGCCGCATCAAGCGCACCATCGACGTGGACTTTCCTCATCCGCGCCACTACACCATCAAGACGTCGCCGGCGTTCTCGGAACTCAAGGCGGTACTGACCGAGGAAATCCGCGCCGAGGCCATGGCCTGCGCCGAACACTGAGTTGCCAACCAAGCCATGAAAGCTGCCACCGCCAACCGCCGGGGTGTTCCCGATGCCACGCCCGCCGCGCTCTACCAGCAGGTGAAGGACTACATCGCGCGCCATATCCAGAGCCGCGCGTGGCAGCCGGGGGACCGTGTGCCCTCCGAGCAGGAGCTTGTCACCCGCTTTGGCGTGTCGCGCATGACGGTGAACCGCGCGCTGCGCGAGCTGGCCGAGCAGGGCCGGGTGGTGCGCGTGGCCGGCGTGGGCACCTTCGTGGCGCAGCACAAGCCGCAGTCGACGCTGCTCAACGTGGTCAACCTGCAGGACGAGATCCGCATGCGCGGACATGACTACGCTTGCGACGTCATGGTGGTGGAACGCGTGGCTGCCTCCATCGAGGTAGCGGCCGCGCTGGATCTGCGCACCGGCGAATCGGTGTTCCACTCCGTGTGCGTGCACCGCGAGGACGGCGTGCCGGTGCAGCTCGAAGACCGCTATGTGAACCCGCGCGTCGCGCCGGACTTCATCAACCAGGATTTTGCCGCCGCCGACGCGGTGAAGCCTGGCGAGTACCTGCTGCGCCACGTGCCCTACGACCAGATCGAACACGTGGTCGATGCCATTTCCGCCACGGCGGAACAGGCCGCCCAACTGGAAATGCCGGCTACCCAGCCGTGCCTGCTGCTGACCCGCCGCACTTGGACGGGCGGCACTCCCGTGACCTTTGTACGTTGCCTGCACCCAGGCAACCGCTACCGCCTAGGCAGCCGATTCCGCGCCGATGGCAACCCGGCCTTCGGCTGAACCAGCCAAGGGCCGTTAGTTTTTTCAGATCCACCAGCCAACGCACGAACCAGGCTGTATAGACAGGGACATACAAATGAGCGCCACCCAAGCCAACCAAACTTCCCGCCCGCTGCTGACCTTGCAGCCCGGCTCCGTCACGCTGGCCGACCTGCGCCGCATCCATCGCGGCGAAGTGAGCCTGGCGATGGATGCATCCGCGTGGGCTGGCGTACGCGCGTCCCAGGCCACCGTGCAGGACATCATCGACGCAGATGCGGTGGTCTACGGCATCAACACCGGCTTTGGCAAGCTGGCGCAAACACGCATCCCGCATGACAAGCTGGCGGAGTTGCAGCGCAACCTGGTGCTGTCGCACAGCGTGGGCACCGGCGCGGACCTGCACAGCGACACCGTGCGCCTGATCCTGGCGATCAAGGCGGTGAGCCTGGCGCGCGGCCATTCCGGCATCCGTCCCGAAATCATCGAGGCGCTGCTGGCGCTGACCAACGCGGGCGTCACGCCGTGCATTCCGGCCAAGGGCTCGGTGGGCGCGTCGGGCGATCTCGCGCCGCTGGCGCATATGTCGTGCACGCTGATTGGCGTGGGCGAGGTGATGATCGACGGCGTGCGCCGCCCGGCCGCCGAAGGGCTTGCCCACGCGGGCCTGGCGCCCTTCACGCTGGGCCCCAAGGAAGGGTTGGCGCTGCTCAACGGCACGCAGGTTTCCACCGCGCTGGCGCTGGCGGGCCTGTTTGCCGCCGAAGACATCTTCGCTGCCGGGCTGGTGGCGGGCGCGCTGTCGCTCGAAGCCATCAAGGGCTCGGTCAAGCCGTTCGACGCGCGCATCCACGCCGCGCGCGGCCAGGCCGGCCAGATCGCCGTGGCCGGCGCCGTGCGCGCGCTGCTCGATGGCAGCAAGATCGTGGACTCGCACGTGAGCTGCGGCCGCGTGCAGGACCCGTACTCCATCCGCTGCCAGCCGCAGGTGATGGGCGCCTGCCTGGATAACCTGCAACACGCCGCGCGCGTACTGCAGATCGAAGCCAACGCCGCGTCCGACAATCCGCTGGTGTTCCCGGAGCAGGGCGACGTGATCTCGGGCGGCAACTTCCACGCCGAGCCGGT
Source organism: Cupriavidus basilensis (assembly GCF_000832305.1). Taxonomy (NCBI): domain Bacteria; kingdom Pseudomonadati; phylum Pseudomonadota; class Betaproteobacteria; order Burkholderiales; family Burkholderiaceae; genus Cupriavidus; species Cupriavidus basilensis. The sequence continues at coordinate 3,662,693 of NZ_CP010536.1, read as the reverse complement.
GGCGTTTGCCGCCGACATCATCGCGCTGGCCATCGCGGAGATCGGCGCGATCTCCGAGCGCCGCCTCGCGCTGCTGCTCGATTCCGGCCTGTCCGGCCTGCCGCCGTTCCTGGTGCGCGACGGCGGCCTGCATTCGGGCTTCATGATCGCGCAGGTCACTGCCGCCGCGTTGGCTTCCGAGAACAAGTCGCTGGCGCATCCTGCCAGCGTGGACAGCTTGCCGACGTCGGCCAACCAGGAGGACCATGTGTCGATGGCCACCTACGGCGCGCGCCGCCTGGGCGATATGGCGGAGAACACCGCCGTGGTGGTCGGCATCGAAGCCATGGCCGCCGCGCAGGGCATCGAGTTCCACCGCCCGCTGGAGTCCTCGCCGCTGATCGAGAGCGAGATCGCACGCATTCGCGAGCGCGTGGCCTTTGTGGAAGGCGACCGCTACTTCGCGCCGGATATCGAGGCGATGAAGCAGTGGGTGCAGCAGGGTGACGCGGGTGCGGGCTGGCCCGAGGCGGTGCGGCAGGTGCTGCCGTCGCAGGTGGGCGTGGCTTGATGCGCGCGCCACTCTCGAACGCAGGCTGAACCGCAGAACTGAACAGGCAGGAGAACCCCACATGAACGCCAACGAACACCAATTCACCAAAGCGGCGCCCCTGCGTGGCCAGCGCGAGATCCGCGCGCCGCGCGGCACCGAGCTGCACTGCAAGAACTGGCTGATCGAAGCCGCCTACCGCATGCTCCAGAACAACCTGGACCCCGATGTGGCCGAGCGCCCGCAGGACCTGGTGGTGTACGGCGGCATCGGCAAGGCGGCGCGCAACTGGGAGTGTTTCGACGCCATTCTCGACAGCCTGCGCAACCTGGGCGAGGAAGAGTCGCTGCTGGTGCAATCCGGCAAGCCGGTGGGCGTGTTTCGCACCCATGCCGATGCACCGCGCGTGCTGATTGCCAACTCCAACCTGGTGCCGCACTGGGCCACCTGGGACAAGTTCAACGAGCTGGACCGCGCTGGCCTGATGATGTACGGCCAGATGACAGCCGGCTCGTGGATCTATATCGGCACGCAGGGCATCGTGCAGGGCACTTTCGAGACCTTTGTCGAAGCCGGTCGCCAGCACTACAACAACGATCTCACCGGCAAGTGGATCCTCACGGCAGGTCTGGGCGGCATGGGCGGCGCGCAGACGCTGGCCGGCGTGCTGGCCGGCGCGTGCGTGCTGGCGATCGAGTGCCAGGAGTCGCGCATCGACTTCCGCCTGCGCACGCGCTATGTCGACAAGAAGGCCACCAGCATCGACGAAGCGCTGGCCATGATCGAAGAAGCCACGCGCAACAAGCAGGCCATCTCAGTCGGCCTGCTCGGCAACGCTGCCGAGATCATGCCGGAGCTGGTCAAGCGGGCGCAGGCCGGCGGCATGCGCCCGGACATCGTCACCGACCAGACCTCGGCGCACGACCTGGTCAACGGGTACCTGCCGGCGGGCTGGACCGTCGGGCAATGGGAAGCCGCGCGCACGGCCGATCCCAAATCAGTCGAGGCCGCTGCCAAGACCTCCATCGTCAAGCACGTGCAGGCCATGCTGGCCTTCCAGCAGATGGGCGTGCCCACGTTGGACTACGGCAACAACATCCGTCAGGTCGCCTTTGACGAAGGCGTGGCCAATGCCTTTGATTTCCCGGGGTTCGTGCCGGCGTATATCCGCCCGCTGTTTTGCCGCGGCAAGGGCCCGTTCCGCTGGGTTGCGCTATCGGGCGACCCCGAGGACATCTACAAGACCGATGCCAAGATGAAGGAACTGTTCCCCGAAGACGCGCACCTGCACCGCTGGCTGGACATGGCGCGCGATCGCATCGCCTTCCAGGGCCTGCCCGCGCGCATCTGCTGGGTGGGGCTGGACGAGCGCCACCGCGCGGGCCTGGCGTTCAACGAGATGGTGAAGAACGGCGAGTTGAAAGCGCCGATCGTGATCGGCCGCGACCACCTGGATTGCGGCTCGGTTGCCAGCCCCAACCGCGAGACCGAAGCCATGCGCGACGGCTCCGATGCGGTGTCCGACTGGCCGCTGCTCAACGCGCTGCTCAACACCGCGGGCGGTGCCACGTGGGTCAGCCTGCATCACGGCGGCGGTGTGGGCATGGGCTTCTCGCAGCATTCTGGCGTGGTGATCGTTTGCGATGGCACCGATGCTGCCGCCAAGCGCATCGAACGGGTGCTGTGGAACGACCCGGCCACCGGCGTGATGCGCCACGCCGACGCGGGCTACGAAAGCGCGATCGACTGCGCCCATGAGAAGGGCCTGAACCTGCCGATGGTGCCAAAGGCGGCAGGCGTATGAACGGCGTCGAACGTTTCTCGCTCGGCGCGCTGGCCGCGCACCCCTGGAAGAACGGCGGCGGCGTTACCCGCGAGATCGCCGCGTGGCCGCCGGGCGCTGGCATGGACGCATTCCTGTGGCGCGTGAGCGTGGCCGACATCGCCGCCGATGGGCCGTTCTCCGCCTTTCCCGGCATCGACCGCCAGATCGTGCTGCTGGACGGCGAGGGCGTGCGCCTGCTGGCTGACGATGGCAGCTTCGATCATCGCCTCGATACCGTTGGCGAGCCCTTTGCCTTTGCCGGCGAGCGCGGCGTGCAGGCCACGCTGCTGGATGGCGCCACGCGCGACTTCAATGTGATGACGCGGCGCGGCCAGTGCCGCGCGAGCGTGGTCGCGGCGCACGACGAATTCACGATCGCGCCCGGCGCGCATGCGGTGTTGTTGTTTGTGGTTGAGGGGGCATGGCGCCACGGCATTGCCGGCCAGGGCGGCCAAGCCGTGCTGGCCAGCGACGATGGCATGCTGTTTGCCCAAGGCGTAGCGGTGCCATATCGCCTGCAGGCGATGTCGGAGCCCGCGCTTTGCCTGTGCGTCACCCTGGAGTTGGAGTTGGAGAACCCGCAATGAACCTGAACCCGGCGCATGCCGCCGCTATCTCTTCGTCCACTGAATCCGCCAAGTCCGCCGATGGCGTCTGGCATCGCTGCCACCTGCTGCCCGACGGGGATCCCGCCAAGGCCATCCGTGACGCCGCGCTGGTCGTGCAGCAAGGCCGCATCGTGTGGCTCGGCATGCAGGCCGAGCTGCCGCAGGCGTACGCAGCGCTGCCGCGCCATGACGCGGGCAGCGCCTGGATCACGCCGGGCCTGGTCGACTGCCACACCCACCTGGTGTACGGCGGGCAGCGTGCCGATGAATTCGCCATGCGCCTGGCCGGCGCAGGCTATGAGGAAATCGCGCGCGCCGGCGGCGGCATCGTCTCCACCGTGCGCGCCACCCGCGCCGCCGATGAAGACACGCTGTTCGCGCTGGCCGCCGCGCGTCTTGCGCCGCTGCTGGCCGAAGGTGTGACCACCCTGGAGATCAAGTCTGGCTACGGCCTGGATCTCGCCAGCGAACGCAAGCAGCTGCGCGTGGCGCGCCGCCTGGGCGATGCCTTCGGCGTAACGGTGCATACCACCTTTCTTGGCGCGCACGCGCTGCCGCCGGAATACGCGGGCCGCGCCGACGACTACATCACGCTGGTGTGCGAAACCATGATGCCCGTGCTGGCCGACGAGGGCCTCATCGATGCGGTGGACGCCTTTTGCGAATCCGTGGGCTTCAGCCTGGCGCAGACCGAGCGCGTCTTCCAGGCCGCCGAGCGCCACGGCTTGCGCGTCAAGCTGCACGCCGAGCAACTCAGCAACCTGGGTGGCACCGCGCTGGCGGCGCGTTACCGCGCGCTGTCGGCCGATCACCTGGAACATCTCGATGAGGCCGGCGTCGTTGCCATGGCCGGGTCGGGCACGGTGGCGGTCCTGCTGCCGGGTGCCTACTATTTCCTGCGTGACACCAACCTGCCGCCGATCGACCTGCTGCGCCGGCATGGTGTGCCGATGGCGATCTCCACCGATCACAATCCCGGTACGTCACCCGTCACTTCGCTGCTGCTGATGATGAATATGGCGTGCACCCTGTTCAGGCTGACCGTGCCCGAAGTGCTGGCAGGCGTCACCACGCACGCCGCGCGCGCGCTGGGCGCAGCCGACCGGCACGGTTTGCTGGCCGCCGGGCGCGCCGCCGATTTCGTGCTGTGGAATGTCGATTCGCCGGCCGAGCTGGCCTACTGGTTCGGGCGCAATCCCGCCGCCGCCGTGGTGCGCCAGGGCAAGGTCTATCCTGCGGCCACGTCAGTGCAAGGAGTGCGGCCATGAACGCCGGAAGCCTGTTTGCCACGCAGGCCTTGCTGCCCACGGGCTGGGCCAGCGATGTACTGCTGGCCTGGGACGACGCTGGCGCATTCACGACGGTGCAGGCCGGCGCGCAACCCGCCGTGGACGTGCCGCGCGCCGCCGGGCCGCTGTTGCCGGGCATGCCCAATCTGCATTCGCACGCGTTCCAGCGCGGTTTTGCCGGGTTGACTGAGTTCCGCAGCGAGACGCTGGCTGACGGCCAGCAGAGCGATTCCTTCTGGAGCTGGCGCAAGCTGATGTACCGCTTCGCGCTGCGGCTTTCGCCCGATACGCTGGAAGCCATCGCCACGCAGCTCTATATCGAGATGCTGCGCGCGGGCTACACCAGCGTTTGCGAGTTCCACTACGTGCATCACGACACACACGGCAAGCCTTATGCCGACCCTGCCGAGATGTCGCTGCGCCTGCTGCGCGCCGCCCAGACCGCCGGCATCGGCATCACGCTGCTGCCGGTGCTGTACCAGACGGCCGGCTTTGGCGACAAGCCCGCGGTGCCGGATCAGCGCCGCTTCCTGCATGAGACGCACGCCATGCTCGCCTTGCTTGGCCGGCTGGCCCCGCAATGCCATGGCCAGGCTCGCCTGGGGCTTGCCCCGCACTCGCTGCGCGCGGTGCCGCCGCAGAGCCTTGCCGACGCCGTGGCGGGCCTGCACGCGCTGGATGCAACAGCGCCGGTGCACATCCATATCGCCGAGCAGCAGCGCGAGGTCGACGAGTGCATCACGCTCACGGGCACACGCCCGGTGGCATGGCTGCTCGACCATGCCGAGGTGGATGCGCGCTGGTGCCTGGTGCACGCCACGCACCTGGACTGGGATGAACGCAGGCGGCTGGCGCACAGCGGCGCGGTGGCCGGCATCTGCCCGACCACCGAGGCCAACCTGGGTGATGGGGTATTCGATGCCGCGCCCTACCTGGGGCAAGGCGGTGTCTGGGGCATCGGCTCGGACAGCCACGCCAGCGTCAGCGTCGTGGAAGAGCTGCGGCTGTTCGAGTACGGCCAGCGGCTGGCGCTGCAAAAGCGCAATGTGCTGGCGTCGGACGCGCACAGGCAGGTGGCGGACCGCCTTTACCTCGATGCCGCCTTTGGCGGCGCGCGCGCGTCGGGCCGGGATATCGGCGCGATTGCCGTCGGGCAGCAGGCGGATTTCGTCGTGCTGGACGGGGCGCATCCCGCGCTCTCCGGTTTGTCGGGCAGCCAGGCGCTGGCAGTCCATGTGTTTGCCAACCATGGGCATGAGACACTAGCGGAAGTCCGCACGGCGGGCCGCATGCGCGTGCAGCATGGTCTGCACGCCTTGCAGGCCGATGCTGGCAAGCGCTTTGCCGCTGCGCGCGCAAGCCTGCTGACTGACTAAAACCCGGCGCACCACGCGGCCTGACGCTTGAAGCTTGTCGCTTGACGCGACAAGCTTCAGGCCCGCGTTGATGAGCACTGCGCCTTTACGTTGCAAAGCAGCAAACAAGAAAACATGGCCTTCTCGACCGATACCCCCGCTTTCACCCTGCATCGCGGCACGCGCCCGATGCTGGTGTCGATGCCGCACGTCGGCACCCACCTGCCGGCCTGCGTGTCCGACCGGCTGACCGCCGAGGCACGCACCGTGCCCGATACCGACTGGCACCTGGAGCGCCTGTACGATTTCGCGCGCGAGCTCGGTGCCTCCATCCTGGTGGCCACCCACTCGCGCTACGTGGTGGACCTGAACCGCCCGCCCGACAACGCCAATCTCTACCCCGGCCAGGACACCACCGGCCTGTGCCCGGTCGATACCTTCGACAAGACGCCGATCTACGCCGACGCCAGCGGCCTGCCCGCCGACGATGAAATCGCCGCGCGCCGCGACGCCATCTGGCGCCCGTACCACGGCGCGCTCGCCGAAGAACTGGCCCGCTTGCGCGCCGAGCACGGTACCGTGGCGCTGTGGGACGCGCATTCGATCCGCTCGGTGCTGCCGCGCTTTTTCGAAGGCAAGCTGACCGACTTCAACCTGGGCACCGCCAATGGCGCCAGCTGCGACGCCGCGCTGGCCAACCAGTTGCTGGATATCGCGGGCGCGTTGCCGGGCTATACCTCTGTGCTTAACGGGCGCTTCAAGGGCGGCTATATCACGCGGCAGTACGGGGCGCCGGCGCAGGGCGTGCAGGCAGTGCAGCTCGAGTTGACGCAGTCGGCCTATATGAGCGAGACCTATCCCTTCGCCTATGACGAGGCACGGGCAACGCGCATTCAGCCCACGCTGAAGACGATGCTGGAGACGGTGTTGGGGTACGTGGAAGCGCGTTAAGCCTGCTGGCGCCTGCCGATTCTCGGTGTCCTCGTGCTTTTGCATGACTACCGGCGCGACCCCTAGCCACGGGTCGCGTTGTCACATCTACAGCAACAAATCCGCCAATCGGCAAATATCTTGGCAGGTCCGCGTAGGCAGCGGCCGCCGCTGGCCCGGTCACGCGCGCCACCAGTTCTTCATTGGGCAGTCCAGGCATCGACTCGGCATCGATCACGTTTTGCGAGCCGATGTAGCCAATGCTGCCGTCCACCGCCATGATCTTGCGGTGATTGCGCTGGTCGAGGCGCGCGCTCTTGCTTTTGAGCACCGCCATCAGCGAGCGCATGGGCAGGGCCTGCACCACCTCCACGCCGCCGTCGCGCAGCGTATCGGCAAACATGCGCCAGCCAGCGCGCGCCCAGCGCATCCACCAGCAGGCGGCAGCGCACGCCCCGCGCGCTTGCTAGCAGCGCCCTTTCTTCGCCTGGCCAGGCGGACAGAAACCTGGACCGGGGCCCGGATCCACCACCACGGCAGCGGGCGCCACCACGGCACCGTTTGGCGTATAGACTGCGCAACCCGACAGGGTAGCGGCTGTCGCGCACACTAGCAGAATGATTTTCATACTTTCTCCTTGCATATCGAACGGTCACATTCAAGCGGCTTTCTGCCGCAGTTTTCGGTCAGAACGCGAAATTCTGCGTCACGCTGCCGGCGCCGACGTTTACGGGCTGCGACTGGATGGTGCCACTCGCGCTGGTTGCTTCGATGGTGTACTTTCCGGCCGCGCTGACATCCGGGAAGAGCGCGATCGGCAAGGTTGCCTGGTAAGTGCCAACCGATGGCGATGCCGTGGGCAAATTCAGGCTGTAAGCGCCCGTTGTGCTGTTTGCCGTCGCACTTGCGATTGTGTAGTTGTTGCCCCCCGTCAGTTGCAGCGCGCGCAAGCTGCCAGCCGCGCTGGCCGGCGACATGGAACCCGAGACCGTGTTGACCGTGGAAGCCGGCAAGTCGATGGGGGCGCCTGACGTCGACACCACGGTGCTTGCACCGGCAACAACTGGAACACTACGCACAATGCCAACTGCGCGGCTGGCCGGTACGATGACCACATCGACATTGCCATTGGTGCTGCTCTGCTCGATGGGCGAAAGCGTGAATGCGCCCAGGCTGTCCGCAACGGTTGCCTTCACGACCACGCCATTGCGTTCGGCGTAGACCTGGGCGCCGGCCTCGGCCGCGGTCAACATGCCGGTGACCTTGCCGCTGACGACGACGGGCAGCGCGGTGACCACCGGCTTCAGGTTGTAGCCGCCATTGCCGCGCGTCACCACCGATTTGCACGCATCGAAATCGAGCACGAGATCGGTGAGCGTATCTGGCGCAACGGTAAAAGGCCGGATGATCTTGATCCCGCTCTGGATGGCGCTCGGCGTATCCAGCGCGGTCTCCGTGCCACCGGTAGGAACGACGGAATTGGCAAGCGAATTGCCCGCATTTGGTGTCAGCAGCAATCGGATCTGCTGGTACGTGCCAGCAGGCAGCGCTGTCTTGCCAAGGGTGGCGAGCACGCCGTTGGTGAGTGACAGCAGGTCGATGCGTTGTGCCGGTGACACGGGAATGTCCACCCAGCCCGAGCCGTTCTCGTCAACGTTGGCGTTGCCGTTCACACGCACCTTGTTGACGGTCACAAACACGTGATCGAAGCCGCAGGCGGGTGCGTCAGTCATGGAAACCTGCAAGGTTCCCTGCGACGCCTGGGGCGTGCCGCCATCGCCCCCGCCACCACACGCAGCCAGGCCGAATGTGCCGGCGCAGCCAAGTGCCAGCGCGCTATAAACGGACTTATGGTCTCTCATCACGATCTCCTCTTTAGGACGACATTGGGGATGCCCAGAGATTAAGATTCGTGCGGCCCGTACAGTGTTAGTCCACTGTAACAATGTAAATTTTTCGATACAAATGTGAACCGGCGAGGCGTCGTGCACTGCATCATTGGCGACGCGACCCCGCCCTTGGTGGCAGGACGGGGCCGATTCTGCCTAGTGCTTGTCGCTTTCCGGGTACCAGTAGATGCGCTTGCGTTTGCCGACGCCAGCGATATTGACCTTTTGCGCACCTAGCGCGGAGGTGGCATCGCCGCCGCCAGGACCGGTCTGGTTCCCCCCGCCGAGCAAGACCGGCACCACGGTCGCGCTCGTGCCGCTGCCGATCGATACCATGCCGAACACGGACGATGGCGGGAAGCCGCCGCCGTCCAGGATGATCGAGCGGGCCGGGTTTTGCCCGGCCGACGTCAGGAAGCTGAAGGAGTAGCTACGGGCGATCCCGAGATTCGGATAGCACGTGTTGGCATCCGGCACTCTTGGCGTGTTGGTACCGATCGTGGTGTAGCCACTGACCGTCAGCGGTGCGTTGACCGCCTTCTCGCCGGGATTGGTCAGCGTGATGTAGAAGCCCGAACCCGATCCGTCATAGGTGCCCGTCAGCGTCGTGGCATCGACAAGGCCGGCTTCGGTGATCGGCTTCCAGGTCGACGGCATGCCGAGGATGTTGGTGTCCTTCACCATGTAAAGCCGATTGACCACGTTGTAGGCCGTGCCCGGCGTCGTCGAGGCAGAGTAAAGCGGATGCTCGCGGTCTCCCGTGCCGGCAGTGACGGCATCGTAGCCAGCGGTGGAGACGACATCGGGGGGGTAGAAAAACTTGCGTGCGGCGTTTGTGCCGGACGCGCCACCTAGGGCGGCAAGCTTGTTCAGGGTCCAGTTCGCCGGCGCATTCCCCGCGGTAGTCTCCAGATCCGCGCGCCAAATGTTGCCACCGACGTCGCCGACATAGAAGCGTTCGATGTACCCGTCGCCGTTGCGGTCGAGCACGGTCACATCCGAGGGGATGGCACGAGTCAGGTCCGGCACTGGCAGGCAGGTGCCGCCCATGCCCGCGCAGCTAGGCAGGGCACTCCATACGGGGGAGCCGGTCAAGGCATCGAGCACCAGAACGCCCCGCCCCATGATGTCGGTGCCTGGTGCGGGATCACTGTCCTCCGTCGTGTCGTAGCCAGCACCCATGACGATGAGCGCGGACGCGCTGCCTCGCGCGCGTATCACGCGTGGCTGGGACCAGCTCTGGCCGAGTTCAGGGAAGTCGGCGTTGGTGCGCTTCCACAGGTAGCGAGGATTGGCGGGGTCGGTCACATCCAGGGCATAGATCAGCCGGCCGCCGCGGCGTGCGGTCAGGTAGAGGACGATGCGCGGATGTGCCGGGTCCCGCAGGTCTTGCATGACCGTCGTGCTGCCGTCGAAGAAATAGTCGCGGGGTGTCGGTGCCGGGGTAATGCCACCCGGCGTGGTCGAGAGCTTTACCTCCGGCGAATTGGTATAGATGCGGCTGAGCTTGCCGAGAAACTCCGGAGCAATAAAGCCCCAGAGCTCACCCCCGGGCCTTACGCTGCCGATCCCCTGTGCCTGGTTGCCGTTGATCGCGTGGAACACGCCGTCGTTGGTGCCATAGAACACCACGACCCCCGTGCTTCCACCATAGTTGACGACCGCCGGCCGCGAGTGCAGCACATCGGCATGAATCGAACCGCGCACGGTGACCGGTGAGCCCGGACCCTGCTGCGCCTCCTGGCCGGCGATGCTGCTGGCATCCGCCGCTTTCACATCCGCACCGCGCATCCAGGCGATCAGCTTGGGCAATTCCGTACTGCTGATGGTTGCCGCACCACTGGTTCCGGCGTTGACGGCCGCAAGGCCATTGGCGCCGTTCAGCCATGTATTGGCGGTATCGAACGTTGGCATGGCGGCGTTGGTCGGGCAGTTGCCCGCGCCGTTGCACGTGAACAGTACCCGGCTATCCTGGCTGGTCAGCAATTGGGCGCGCAGCATCTCGCCCGCGCCGCCTTTCTCCACCACCTCTCCATCGGGCGAGTCCAGGTTCCATCCGGTGCTCGATGGGCTGTTCGTCCAGAAGCCCTTGGCGGGCCAGTTTGCCACCCCGCCGGTGCCATAGCCACTTGTGCTGAACGTGAGCGGGGGCTCAGCGGTCCAGTAGCTGACGGCACCCGGGGAAATGAACCCGGTCGCTGCGTTGCTGATCGCGCTGTTGCCGCTGGCATCCTGCAGTACGATATTGCCCTTGCTGTTGTAGCCAATCTGATACTGCTTGAGATTGCCCATCCAGCGTGGCGCGGCCGTGGCGTCCGGGCGGAACATGCCGACATAGACCTGGTTGAGGAACTGGCCTTGCGCGTTCACCGATGCCGGCAAGCTCACCGAGGCAAAGACGCTGTTGACGGCCTGCACTTCGTTGAAGATCTGCAGCAAAGCGGAAGTCAGTCCGTTGACATCCCCGAGCTGGACCACATAGGTCTTGCCGCCGCCATTGGTCCCCATGCTATCTGTGAACTGGACGTAATCCGGGTTCTTGCCATCAGTCACCGCGATCGTGTAGGTCACGATGTTCTGCTGGTTGGCCATGTTGCCCTGTACGTCGGTCTGGTACATGAAGCGAGCCCATTCGTCGCCCCAGTTGCTCTGGTATCCGTTGTAAGGGGCGGGAATCGTGATTTGCTGTTGCTGGGCGGTAGTCGCGCCCGCGGCTACCAGCGCGTTGATGACGTTCTGGCCAGTGTCCTGCGGCTTGCCGTTGTTGACGGCGTTGGCGATATAGATAACGAAATTGCGCTGGCAGGGATTGTCGATGGGCGATGTGTACTTGGTGCCCGACAAGCCGGTCCGCCCGGCGTAGAAGGCCCATGACTCCTGCATGCCTCCGCCAACCTGCGAGTTGTTCGAGTTGTCGGCCTGGCGATCGATGGACTTCACATACGTCAGGAAATTGTCCACGCCGGTGCTGTCCATCAGCGGCAGCTTGTAAGGCGCCACCGACGGAAACCGCATCGAGCCGCCGACATTATTCCCGGTGCCGAACATCATCACCCCGAGATTCAGGTTGCCCAGCAGGGCGGGGCTGTTCTTGATGGACGCCACCGCGTTATAGAGTGCGCACTGCTCGGCGCCGACATCCTTGCCAGCGTTATTGCTGGATACCACGTTCGCCGTGGAGCAGGTGAAGCTGGCCGAAGCATCCCAGGTTGACGCGTTGTCGAACAGGATCAGCACATTGGGCTTGCCAGCCTGTGGCTGCAAACCCGTGTACAAGTCGATGTCCTCCGCCATTGCCGGGCGCACGACGCAGAGTGAGAACAACGCGGCAATGGCAATGCGCGAGGCGATGCATCCGGCGGATTGGCGCATGGTGAGTCCTGGTGTACGAGGTGAAATGATCAGATCAGCCGCCCATGGGCGGGGACAAGCTCACGGACAAGCCGTGCCGGTCGGAACGCGTACTGCAACTCCCTGGTGCAAGGTGGTGCTGGTGCCGGTGGCGCTATCGTTGACGCTGGCGTTCACGTCCCATTGCGTGGCGTTGCATAAAGAATTGCCGCCACCGGCTCCGGAGGCGGTCAGCATGCCGGTGTTCTGGTTGCCGTTGCCGATGAAGCAGGAAACATCGTCGGCGTTGGTGGTATCCAGATCGGTATTCTTGATCGGTTTGCTGGTCTGGCACGCAGGCACGGCAACCTGTGCCGTGTAGTCCGCGTTGCCATCGCCATTGACGTCGACCGGCACACTGGCGGCCGCCGCCGCCGGGCTGGCGGTGAAGTCCTTGCTGATGACCTGTTCGATGGCTTGTTGTGCTGCATTCTGCGCTTCGACGCCATGCTGCTGGTTGGCGGCGACCTTCACATTGACGACACTGGATCCAACCAGCGATATCGTCATCAGCATGAAGATGACGAGGAAGATCAACGTAACGATCAGGGTGGCGCCGGACTCCCCGCGTTTTGCGTGTTGCATGGCTTACTCCCGGCGGCCTGCCACATTGGCCAGCCTTGCCACCCGGGCATAGACATGGCGCTTGAAGCCGTCGTTGAATGGGCCGCTCGCGGTGGGCCGCCCGAGATCATAGGTGCGGCTGTCGGTCCAGCCGAGCGAGGTCCGTTGTGCACGGGCCAGGATGTTGATGCGTACCGATGTCACGTTCTGCCAGTTGGTGAGCGCGGCGACCGTCCAGTCATAGGCCGGCGCTGAGGCGCAGATCGCCTGGTTGTTTGCGCCGGGGTCGCTGACATAGCAGTCGGCGGAGCCGTTGTTGTCGAGGTCCACCCCGTAGGACAAGTGCATATCCTGGATGCCTTGCGCCATCGAGCTGACCTGAAAGGCACCGCCGATCAGTTCGGCCATTTTCAGCGTCGGCACGCCGTCGCCATTGCCGGAGCACACATCGCAGGCGGCAAGATAAAAGATGCGCACGACTGCCTGGCGCAACACCGTGGGCGTGGCCGCGTCACATGCCTTGGTGCGCATCGTGAAGGCCGGCGCGCTGGCGCCGAACACGAACGATGTGGCGTCGTTGGCGCAGAATGAAACCTGCATATAGGCCTGTCCGGTGATGGGTGTCGTGGTTGGCGTCGTCGAGACGCGCCTGATCACCAGCACCTCCGAGGTTGGCGCGAGGCCAGGCAGGCAAGGGAGTGCCGTGCCTGGCGCGTAGCCCTGCACGGCAAGCGGTACTGTGGCGGGCGAGCTGGCAAAGCCGAGTGCATCGGGTGTCGTGGCACATGCGGCGGGGCCTGCCACCGTTGCACCGCTAGTTACGCTGGCAGCGCCAAAAAAGCCCGCAAGCTCGATTTCGCGCCCGAGTGTGTCCAGCACGTAGCGCCCGTTCTCCACCTGCTCTGCGCTATTGGAAAACTCGGAGCGTGACCGCGTGGTGGAGAAGTACAGGCTCCCGAGCGCTGTCAGGAGCAGCAGCCCCAAGGTCAGCCCGACCATCAGCTCGATCAAGGAAAGGCCGCGCTGACGGTGCCGCATTGCAATGTGCAGCCTGGTCACGAGAGCACTCCAATGCGTACCTGGATACTTACCGCGCGGCGGTTCGCATCATTGCCAAACTGCCCACTGCCACAAGGCAGCGCGGGGGCTGCGGTCTTGGCGAGGCCCTGCCACGCTACCGTGATGCGATAGATCTGGTTCGCGGCATCGACGGCTTCGATACAGCCAAGCGCGCCGATCATCGCACCGACCGCCTTGCCGCCACTGATCTCCGCGCTCCCGAGTAACTCGGTACCCCAGGCTGCCAGGTCGGCATTGGCGATGGCCACCTGGGCTGCGGATCCGACCGTGCAAGCCGGCGGGGCAACGGTCGCGCTGCCCGCCGTCGTGATGATTGTGCCGCTGGCATAGCAGGGCGCGGCCTGGCGATTCCCATTCAGCCGTGCCGCCATGTCCTGTAGCAGTGTCAGCGCCTGCACGCGTTGATAGGATTCCATCTCCGACTGGCTGGAGCGCGCGATCAGGCCCGCAGTTCCAAGCAGCGCCACTAGCAAGATCACGACCGATATCAAGACCTCGATCAGTGTGGCGCCGCACTGCGAGGACCGGGCCGCGCACTTGCCATGGCGTGACGAGCGCGAAGTCATGTGCAAGCTCCGGATACCACAGCGATGCGCCCGGTGCCGCTCACTTGCACGCAGATCGTAGAAGCCGGCTGGGGGGAAACGGAAGGCGCGACCTGGAACGTCAGGCTCCCGGTCGCGGGCCTGCCGTCGTTGCCGATCGCAAGGGAGTTGCCCGCGCTGGCAGTGATTGCAATGCCGTCATAGGGGCCGAAGCTGCGCACCTTCTCGGTGCCTGCCGTTACGGACCAGCCACTGGCCCAGGCGCTCGATGCGGCCATGGTGATGGTGCTGTTACGCTTCACCGCTTCGCTGCGGGTCAACGACACGGCGGCAGAGAGGTCGAGCGCAGCATTACGCGCGCGTTGCGTCGCAACCATGCTTGAGAACGAAGGGGCCGCGGCAAACGCAATGATTGCCAATATCGTCAGCGTGGCCAGCAGCTCGATCAATGTGAATCCGCGCTTGGGGAGAAGGCCGGCCGCGCGCCATGCAGTGAAATTTCGCATGGGCTATTTCCAGCAGTTCAAGCTGCCGCCCGACGCGCTCTTGTCCCCGTTGCCTGACAGGGTAAGCGTTCCGCACGCGGTGTCGTTGGTGGCCTGCCCGCCTTGCGGCGTTGCCGACAGCACATAGCCGGGCGGTGGGCCCGCGACCACGGCGACGGTGATCTGGTAATTCGGGGAGACGGTGGCGGGAAGGCTGGCGTAGCCGAGCGTGGCAAGGCTGGACGCATAAGCCCGGTTGTCTACCAGATAGCGCTCCTGCATGCTGGAAACCTCAAGCAGGAAAGATTCCGCTGCCACGCGATTGGATCGCACGACGTACTGGAGATAGGACGGGTAGGCGACTGACGCGAGAATCGCAATGATTGCCACGGTCACCATCAGCTCGATCAGCGTAAAGCCTGCCTCGAGTCGAGCGCGCCGGTCGCAACCGATACACGCCGTGACCGCCCCAAAATCCCGAAATAACCGATGCTTTCGGCTAAATCGCACCGCCGGGCTTCTTTGGCCCATGCTCGCGCTCCTGTTTTTCATTATTCTCCAGACGACCCGGTTCCGGAGGTACTTCGCGGGGAGTGTAGTCGCGATTCACGTGATGGTCAAAGCCTCTGCTGCATGGCTCGGCTAGCGTTGTAACGCGCCCACTATCGGTCAGGCAATGGACTTGCCGCAGCAGGAATTCGCCTGCGGCATGGACGATCTGCAAACAGAAATCGGTAATGTGCCTTGAGGTTATCTTTTTAAAAAATTGACACTTCCGGGCTTGCCGATGAGGGGGGGCGAGGTGCCCGACAACGGGTGCGGTCGCCGCCGGTCAGCTTGTCATCGGCGTATTCGTACGATCTGATGGTGTCGGCGCGGCTCAAGGCCTCGCAGGCGGTGCGGGTGGTGCATGAGTGGATCAAGGCGCTGATAGGGGGAGCAACCGTATCAAGCGGGGCAGGGGTAGCACCCCGGCAACATCTGTTCCCATCGCCATGCAGGTCTGCAGAAGGCAAAAGAAATCTGGGCGCTTTCCATCTCTCCATTTGCGTCCAGGCGCCGCTTCATACCTGATCCGTCTCTTTTGTCCCAAGCGGCCGGATGGATGGCGAAGCCAGGCAATGCGCGGGATTGAGCCGGTTGTCCGCCCGCATGCACTACGCTGCAACCAAAGGGGAGGCGGAAAGGCCAGCGCGGGCCGAGCTGCCAGGGCTGGACGATGCCGGCTACGACACCAGCGCCCGGTGCAACCTGGCGTGGCCGCTCGCCCGGCCGGCGCCGCTCCCACTCCCAGGCACGCAGAGGCAGAAGCATCACTAAGGCACGCAAACAGGAGGCCACCATGCAAGCCAAGCAACCCCCCGCGATCCGCCGCATCAACATCGCGTTGCAAGGGGGCGGCACCCACGGGGCATTCAGCTGGGGCGTGCTGGACCGGCTGCTGGAAGACAAGCGCATCGGCATCGACGGCATCAGTGGCACCAGCGCCGGCGCCGTCAATGCCACCGTACTTGCCTACGGCCTGGCAAGCGGTGGGCCCGAGGGCGCGCGGCAGGCCCTGGAGACGTGCTGGCGCAAGGTGTCCGACTGCGCGAAGCTGAGTCCCCTGCAGCCTACCTGGCTGGACTGGTTGATGGGCGCCGGCGGCAATATGGAGATGTCGCCGGCGTGGATGATGTTCGATCATCTCACGCGCTTTTACTCGCCTTACCAGCTCAATCCTTGCAACCTCAATCCGCTGCATAACATCCTCGACGAGACCATCGATTTCGAGGTGCTGCGCCGCAGCAAGAGCGTCAAGCTGTTCCTGTGCGCAACCAATGTGCTGCGCGGACGCATCCGCGTGTTCAGCACCGGCGAGGTCTGCGCCAAGGCCGTGATGGCTTCGGCCTGCCTGCCGACGCTGTTCCAGGCCGTGGAGATCGACGGCGAGTATTACTGGGATGGCGGCTACATGGGCAACCCGCCGATCTATCCGCTGATCTATGAAACCGACAGCCGCGATGTGCTGATCATCCGCCTCAACCCGATCCACATTCCCCAGGTGCCTGTCACGGCACGCGAAATCCTGGACCGCATCAACACACTCAGCTTCAACTCCTCGCTGATGCGCGAGATGCGCGCCATCGAGTTCATCACCCGGCTGATCGACGAAGGCGCACTCGACCCGGCACGCTACCGCCGCATGCTGATCCACAGCATCGATGCCGAAACCGAGATGGCCCGGCTGGGCGCGCCCAGCAAGTTCAACGCGGACTGGGCCTTCCTGCGCGGCCTGTTCACGCTCGGGCGCGAGCGGGCCGACGCCTGGCTCGCGGCAAACTTCGAGGCACTCGGCCAGCGCTCATCGATCGATATCGCTGAAACATTCCTTTGAGCGTTCGGCCGCGTACTACCATCAGTGCAGGGCGCCGCGCGAGGCGCGCGGCGAGCGAACGGGTTGAGGCGCAGTTTGAGGTGCATATGGACCGGGAATCGATGCCTGCGAAGTCCGACGGTGACGGGTCCGTACTGTTCGCGGATATCAGCAGCAGCACCAAGCTGTATGAAAAGGCCGGCAACGCGGCCGCCTTCGGTGCGATCGGGCAGTGCATCGCCCTGATGAAGTCCTGTTCGTCGGCGCAGCAAGGCCGCGTGGTGAAGACCATCGGCGATGAAGTCATGGCAGTGTTCCCCTCCGCCGAAAATGCCATGCAGGCTGCACTCGACATGCAAATGGCGATTGCCGCGCTGCCGCCCGTATCCGGCATCCCCATGTCCATCCATATCGGCTTTCACCACGGCCCGCTCCTGCATGATGCATCGGGCGACGTGTTCGGCGACACGGTCAACCTTGCCGCGCGCCTCACCAAGCTCGCATCGCAGGGGCAGATCATCACCAGCAAGGACGCCGTGGCGCATCTGCCGGCAAGCCTGCGCCAGGCGATGCGCTACCTCTACCCGATACAGGTGCGCGGCAAGGACGTGCCCGTGGAGTTGTTCGAAGCGATATGGCAGCAGAACGCCGACATGACCATCCTCGCCGACGTAAGCCAGCGCGCGATCCGCCCCGCGCTGCTAACGCTGCGGTATCGGGAGATGGAGGTCCGCATGAACGGCGCATCGCCGCCGGTCACGATAGGGCGCGACGCCGCGATGACGATCGTCGTTGCGGATCCGCAGACATCGCGGTTCCACGCCATGATCGAGTTCCGCGCCGGCAAGTACATGCTGATCGACAGAAGCGCGAACGGTACGCATGTCGCCATCGACGGTGATGACGAAATCATCCTGCGCCGCGATGAGGTCGCGCTGAGAGGGCACGGCTGGATTACGTTCGGGCAGTCGATGGCTGGCGCCGGGGAGCGGGTTGAGTTTTTCCCGGCTTAGCGTCCCGGCGTCGGGCCAGCACGCTGTACGGACTATCGACGTGTGGCGAAGCTGCGCTCGCCCTTGGGCGCACGCATCTATGTATCTGCTTGTTTCTTGGGAAATATTGTGGTGCCCGGGGTCGGACTCGAACCGACACGCCTTGCGGCGGGGGATTTTGAGTCCCCTGCGTCTACCTGTTTCACCACCCGGGCTGAGTGGGTGCTGGCGGATTTGCCGGGAGTCCGGCGTGCCAGCACGGTGCTGAGCCGGGAATTATGCCGCAAATCCTGCCAGGCCACAACTAGCCCCGGTAGATGGCCCCCAGCGCGTCCCATCCGCAGCCCCAGCGCCTGCGCTTGTCTCGCGTCGCCCGGCTGCGATCGCAGGATTCAGGCGGCTTGCGGGCGGTACAGCGGATGAAACTGGCCAAGGGGGGGCGGCGGCCCGATATCCGGGAAGTTGTCGATATCTGGCGCTGTGCGAACTCGCTAGCATGCTGGCAGCCGCGGCGCCGCCCGGTTTCGCTCATCCACCCCGGAGCCATATGTCAGCCCAGCCCTCCCTCGCCAGCCTTGCACGGCTGCCGTCGCAGGATCCCGCCTTCTATGCGCGCGAATACAACAACCGGGCCAACGTGCCCGACAACGCCACCCACATGGCCCACTGGGCGGAGTTGTCGCGGCAGGTGCGCAAGCGCGCCGGCTGGCTGGAGGACCTGAGCTATGCCGGTGCCGAGCCTGGCCCGCACGCAGCGGACGAGCGGCTCGACTACTTCCCGGCCGAGCCAGGCGCCACCGATGGGCCGCCGCCGCTGCTGGTGTTCGTTCACGGCGGCTACTGGCGCGCGCTGGACAAGCGCGACCACAGCCTGGTGGCCAATGCGCTGCCGCGCTGCGGCGTGTCGGTGGCGGTGATCAATTACTCGCTGTGCCCGGCGGTGACGGTGGAGACCATCGTGCTGCAGGCTGTGCGCAGCGTGGCCTGGCTGTACCGGGAGTCCGGCCGGCTTGGCCACGACAAAGCGCGCATCTTCGTGGGCGGGCATTCCGTCGGCGGCCACATGGCCGCGATGATGCTCACCACGCTGTGGCCGCGTGTAGGCCGCGATCTGCCGGCCGACCTGGTCAAGGGCGTGGTCTCGGTCAGCGGCCTGCATGACCTGGAGCCGCTGCGCCGGGCCGACTTCCTGCAGGTCGACCTGAAGCTGTCGGCGCGCGATGTTGACCGGCTCTCGCCGGCCTTCCTGCCGCCGGCCACGGACGCGCCGCTGGTCACCGCGGTAGGCGGGCTGGAGCCGGGCGAATACCATCGGCAGACCGACCTGCTGCGCGCCGCCTGGCTCGCCAACGCGCAGGCACCGGGCGCGGCGCATGTGCCGATGCCAGACAGGCACCATTTCAACGTGATGCATGATTTTGCCGACGGCGACAGCCCGTTGCTGCTGGCTGTGCGGCGGATGATGGGGGTGGCTTAGCGCCTCCTCTTTGGCCAGTCTTCGCCCACTCCTCGCCCACTCCTCGGCCACTCCTCGGCCACTAATCGGCCATTCAGCCCTCCAGCACCCGCAGCAGCGACGACGTATCGTCCTTGCCCCAGCCCTTTTCCATCAGCGTGCCGAGCTGGCGCGAGGTGGCTTGCATGGCCGGCAGCTCCAGCCCGAGCTGGCGCGCGATTTCCGCGGCCAGGCCGAAGTCCTTGTCGTGCAGCCGCGCTTCGATACCGGGGGCAAAGTCGTGAGCGACCATCTTCGGTCCCATCATGTCGAGCATGCGGCTGCCGGCCATGCCGGTGGCCATGGCTTGCAGCACGCGCGCGCTGTCTACCTGCTGCGCCTGCGCGAAGCGCATGGCTTCGGCAATGCCTTCGATATTGACCACCTGCGCGATCTGGTTGCACAGCTTGGCGACTTGTCCCGCGCCGTGATCGCCGATGTGGGTGATGGTCTTGCCGAGCAGCGCGAGCAGCGGCCGCACGCGCTCCAGCATCTCGGCCTTGCCACCCACCATGATGGTGAGGCTGGCGGCCTCGGCGCCGACGGTGCCGCCGGAGACCGGACAATCCAGTGCTTCGATGCCGCGCTCGGCCAGCCTGGCGGCGATCTCGCGGGTGGTGATGGGCGAGATGGTGCTGTGGTCGATGCAGATGGTGCCCGGCGCCGCGCCTTCGATCACGCCGTGCTCGCCCAGCAGCACGGCATGCACGTCTTGCGATGACGTGACGTTGGTAAACACCACCGAGGCGCCGCGCGCGGCTTGCGCAGGCGTGGTGCAGGGCACGGCGCCAAGCGCGCGGGCCGCGTCGGCGGCTTCGGGGCGGCGCACGTACGCGCGCACGGCGTGCCCGCCGGCGAGCAGGTGGCGCACCATCGGCGTGCCCATGGCGCCAAGGCCGATAAAGCCAATCGTCGTCTTGCTCATCTCAAATATCCTTCCCTATCCTTACTTGTCCGACGCGTAGGCAAACTTGCCGTCGCGGATCACACCCATCACGCGCGAGCGCTGGTCAAAGCCCTGATGGTCCTTCGCGCTCAGGTTCATCACGCCGTTGGGAATGGTCAGGTTGGTGGTCGTCTCCAACGCATCGCGCATGGCGTGGCGGAACTCGCGCGTGCCCGGCTGCGCGCCGCTCTTGCCCGCACGGCGCGCGGCATCGTCCAGCAGCATCCATGCGCCCCAGGCATCGCCGGCGAATTGCGTGATGCTGTCCACGCCGTACTTCGCCTCATAGCGCGTCACAAATTCCAGCGCTACCTTCTTTACCGGATGGCCATCCGGCAACTGCCGCGCCACCACCACCGGCCCGGTCGGGAACAGGGTGCCCTCCACATCCTTGCCGCCTACCCGCAGGAAATCCCAGGTGGCGATGCCGTGCGTCTGATACACCTTGCCCTTGTAGCCGCGCTCGGCCAGGGTCTTCTGCGGCAAAACCGACGGCGTGCCCGCGCCGGCAATCAGGATGGCATCCGGGGTGGCCGCCATCAGCTTGAGCACCTGCCCGGTCACCGAAGTATCGGTGCGCGAGAAACGCTCGTTGGCCACCACCTTGAGCTTGCGCACGTCCGCCAGCTTGGAGAACTCGCGCCACCAGCTCTCGCCATAGGCATCGCTGAAGCCGATGAAGCCGACCGTCTTGATGCCATGGTTGCTCATGTACTCGGTCAGGACCGTCGCCATATGCGAATCGTTTTGCGGCATCTTGAATGCCCAGCGCCGCTTGGGGTCCGACTGCGGCTCGATGATGGCGGCCGACGCCGCCAGCGCCACCATCGGCGTTTCGCCCTCCGCCACGGCATCCAGCGCGGCAATGGCGGTGGGCGTGATGTTGGGGCCCACCACCACATCCACCTTTTCCTCGGAGATCAGCTTGCGCACATTGCGCACGGCCGCGGCCGGGTCGGAGCCATCGTCCAGGATCACGTACTGCGCGCGCTGGCCGCCCAGGGTCTGCGGCCACATCATGACGGTGTTCTTGGACGGGATGCCGATGGAGGCGGCGGGGCCGGTGGTGGAGACGTCGATGCCCACGCGGATGTCGGCGCGGGCGGGCAGGGCGGCGAACGATGCGAGCAGAAGGGCAGCGGACAGCAGGGTGGCGCGGTTGAGCGGGTGGGGCACGGGCAGTCTCCTCGGTGTCTTTGCGTTTCTTGTGTTTTTTGTATTTTTTGCATGGTTGGTTTGGCGCATCCCCTCCCGGAATTCGCCGCCACCATGTATCGGCAATTGTAAATCGGCGGCGGCTAGCTACCGCTCTCGCCGCGCCGATACGTCCCCGGCGCACTGCCGGTCCACGCCTTGAACGCGCGCTGGAATGACGCGCTGTCGGTAAATCCCAGTTCTTGTGCCAGCGCGGCCAGGGCCACCGTGGAGGTGTTCAGCCGGACGATCGCGATATCGCGGCGCAGCTCGTCCTTCAGCGCCTGGAACGAGGTGCCTTCCGTGGCCAGGCGGCGTTGCAGCGTGGAGGTCGACATATGCAGCGCATCGGCGGTAGCGGCAAGATCGGGCCAGGCGGGCTGCGTGCGCTGCAGGTGGCCGCGCACGCGCGCGCTGGTCATCTCTTCACGGCGGCGCGGCATGATGACATTGGCCTGCGCCTGGGCCAGGAAGTCCCACAACGCGGCCTCATCCCGGCGTACCGGGCTCTCGAGCCGCACGGCGTCGAACCAGATGGCCGTGCGCGGTTGCCCGAAATTCAGCTGCGCGGGAAAGACCTTGCCATAGCTGCCCACATGCGGCGGGCATTCGAAGGCAAAGTCAAAGCGCGCGGCCGGCAGTTGCCCGCCGGCCAGCCAGGCCAGCAGGCGCCAGAACACGCGTAACAGCATCTCGTCCAGGAAGCCAGGCCGTGCCTGCGCGGCGTGGGTGAAGTGCAGGGCGAGGCCGGCCAGGCCGGCCTCGCGCACCGGCACCAGCTCAATGTCGTCCTGCACCAGCCGGAAGGTGCGCGCAATGCGCCGGATGGCCGTCTCCAGGTCGGGCGCGCCCAGCGCCGAGCGCGCCGTCAGGGCGAAGCTGCCAGGCTTGAGCGGGCGCGACAGCAAGCCCAAGCCCTCGTCGCCGAGGCGGTCGATCAGCGAGCGGAACAGCGCGATGTACTGGGCCCCGGTGACGCGCGCGCCGGCTTCCCGGAGCAGATCCGGCGCGATGCCGGCGTCGGCCAGGTACACGTCGCAGGACTGGCCGCGGGCCCGCACCCCGGCCAGCATGCCGTGCACTAAGGCGATCGAGATGGTGACCGGGGGAGGTGGCATGGAGCGGGCGGGCGTGGTGGGTTGAGGTCTTCTGCCATGCATTCGGGGCGATGCGCAATTGCACGCTCAGCCGCGCGTTTCTACCATGGGCAGCACAAACAATACAAGACGCCAACGCTTTCACGCAACGCGACGGAGACAACCATGTACCTCACCCAGGCCCTGCATCGTGCAGTGCAGCAACACCCCGAACGCATCGCGGTGCGCTACGGCGAGCGCCAGCGCAGCTTCCGCCAGCTGGCCGAGCGCGTGGCACGCCTGGCTGGCGCCTTGCGCAAGCTGGGCATGCAAAGCGGCGACCGCGTTGCCATGCTATCGCTGAATTCCGACCGCTTCCTCGAGTACCAGATGGCGGTGCCCTGGGCCGGCGGCGTGCTCAACCCCTGCAATACCCGCTGGTCGGCGGCGGAGATCCTGTACTCGCTGGACGACTCGGGCTCGACCATCCTGCTGGTCGACGAGACGTTCCGTGCGCTCGCCGTGCAGCTTCGCCGCGACGCCGCGACGCTGCGCGAGCTGATCTACTGCGGCGACGGCGAAGTGCCTGCCGGCATGCATGGCTACGAGGCGCTGCTGGCCAATGCCGCGCCGGTACCCGATGCCGTGCGGCGCGACGAGGACCTCGCCGGCATCTTCTATACGGGTGGCACCACGGGGTTTCCCAAGGGGGTCATGCTGAGCCACGCCAACCTGTGCGCCTCCGGCCTGGCACTGCGCGCGGAAGGACTGGCCACGCCGGGCGGCACCTACCTGCACGCCGCGCCGATGTTCCACCTGGCCGACATGGGGCTGGCGATGCCGCAATGGATGGAGGGCAACACGCACGCGATCATCCCGGCGTTCAACCCGGAGCTGGTGCTCGATACGCTGGAGCGCGACCGTGTGACCCATATGCTGCTGGTGCCGACCATGATCCAGATGATGGTCGATCACCCGGCGATGAAAAAGCCGCGCGACCTGAGCGCACTGCAGGCCATCTTCTATGGTGCCTCGCCGATCTCCGAAGCGGTGCTGGAGCGCGCCATGGCCGCGCTGCCGGGCGTTGGCTTCGTGCAGGCCTACGGCATGACGGAGCTGTCGCCGCTGGCGACCATCAACCCCGCCTGGTATCACACCGCCGAAGGGCGCGCACAAGGCAAGCTGCGCGCCGCCGGCCGCGCCAGCTACACCTCCGAAGTCCGCATTGTCGACGGCGAAGGCCGCGAAGTACCGCGCGGCACCGTGGGCGAGGTGGCGGTGCGCGGGCCCACCGTGATGCAAGGCTACTGGAACAAGCCGGAGCAGACCGCCGCCGCCGTGCGCGACGGGTGGATGCACACCGGCGATGGCGGCTACATGGACGAGGATGGCTTCATCTTTATTGTCGACCGCCTGAAGGACATGATCGTCAGCGGCGGCGAGAACGTGTATTCCGCCGAGGTGGAGAACGCGCTTGCCCTGCATCCCGCCGTGGTCGCCAGTGCCGTGATCGGCGTGCCGAGCGCCGAGTGGGGCGAGGCCGTGCACGCCGTGGTGGTGGGCCGGCCGGGCACGTCCGCCACGGCTGGCGAACTCATCGACCACTGCAAGACGCTGATCGCCGGCTACAAATGCCCGCGCAGCGTGGAGTTCCGCGACGCCCTGCCTTTGTCCGGCGCCGGCAAGATCCTCAAGATCGAACTGCGCAAGCCCTTCTGGGAAGGGCAGCAGCGGCAGGTGGGCTGATTCATCCATACGCAATACAACAAGGAGTCACCATGACCTCATCCGTGATCGTTGCCGGCGCCGGCATGATTCCATTTACCAAGCCAGGAGCGAGCGAGCCGTATCCGCAGATGGTGGCCAAGGCCGTGCGTGCGGCGCTGGCCGATGCCGGCGTCGAGTACGCCAGCGTGCAGCAGGCCTACGCCGGCTACGTCTACGGCGACTCCACCGCAGGCCAGCGTGGGCTGTACGAAGTCGGCATGACCGGCATCCCGGTGGTCAACGTCAACAACAATTGCTCGACCGGCTCTACCGCCCTGTACCTGGCCCGCCAGGCGGTGGCCAGCGGCATGGCCGATTGCGTGCTGGCTTTCGGCTTCGAGCAGATGATGCCGGGCGCGCTGGGCTCGGTGTTCAACGACCGCCCCAGCCCCTTCGAGCGCTTTGACGCGCTGGCGGCCGAGCTGACCGATGTCGAGCTGCCGCTCGCGTTGCGCTACTTTGGCGGCGCGGGCCTCGCGCATATGCAGGAGTTTGGCACCAAGGTCGAGACCTTTGCCAAGATACGCGCCAAGGCCAGCCGCCACGCCGCCAACAATCCGCTGGCGCTGTTTCGCAACGTGGTGACCGAGGCGGAAGTGATGGCCGCGCCGATGCTCTGGCCCGGCGTGATGACCCGGCTGATGGCCTGCCCGCCGACCTGCGGCGCGGCGGCGGCGATCCTGGTTTCCGAGGCGTTCGCGAAGAAGCACGGCCTTGACGCGACGGTACGCATCCGCGCCCAGGCCATGACCACCGATACACCCGACAGCTTCGCCACGCGCGATATGCGAGACGTGGTCGGTTTCGGCATGACGCGCAGCGCCGCCCGGCAGGTGTACGAGGCCGCGGGTGTCGGGCCGGAGGATATCGGCGTCGTGGAACTGCACGACTGCTTTGCCCATAACGAGCTGATCAGCTACGAGGCGCTTGGCCTGTGCCCCATCGGCGGCGCGGAGAAGTTCGTGGTCGATGGCGACAACACCTATGGCGGCAAGGTGGTCACCAATCCCTCCGGCGGCCTGTTGTCGAAGGGCCATCCGCTCGGCGCCACGGGCCTGGCGCAATGCACGGAACTGGTCGGGCAACTGCGCGGGCGCGCCGGTGCGCGGCAGGTGGACGGCGCCCGGCTGGCGCTGCAGCACAACCTGGGCCTGGGCGGCGCCTGCGTCGTCACCCTGTACGAGCGAGTCTGATCGTGGTCGACAAGAAATGGATTGGCTTTGAGATCGGCAGCTCGGTGCTGCCGGTCGAACGCGGCCGGCTGAAGTTCTTCGCCAAGGCCATCGGCGAGACCAGCCCGGTCTACCTCGACGAGTCCGCCGCGCGCGACGCGGGCTATGCCGACCTGCCGGCGCCGCCCACCTTTCTCTTTACCGCCGAGCTCGATTCGGGCGCGATGTTTGGCCTGCTCGACCGGCTTGGCGTGCCGATCCAGAACGTGCTGCATGGCGAGCAGAGCTTCGAGTATCTCGGCCCCATCGTGGCCGGCGATACGGTGACGGTCACCTCCCGGATCAAGGACATCTACGACAAGAAGGGCGGCGTGCTCGAATTCATCGAGACCGAATCGCAGGTGACGAACCAGCGCGGCGAGCCCGTGGCCAGGCTGCGGTCGCTGACCGTGGTGCGCAACTGAAGGAGCGGACATGACCGACATGATGGCGTTGACATCCCCTGGTTTCGATTCGGTGCAGGTCGGCGACACACTGCCCGAACTGACGCTGCCCCCGGTGGACCGCCGCACGCTCGCGCTGTTTGCCGGTGCCTCCGGCGATCACCACCCGATCCACATTGACCTCGACTTCGCGCGCCGCGCCGGCATGCCGGACGTGTTCGCGCACGGCATGCTGGGCATGGCCTGGCTGGGCCGACTGCTGACCGGCTGGGCGCCGCAAGCCCGGCTGCGCCGCTTCGATGTGCGCTTCCAGGGCATCACGCACCTGGGCAACGTGATCCACTGCGGCGGCCGCGTGCTCGAGAAGCTCGACGTCAACGGCGAGCGCTGCGTGCGCATCGAGGTGCACAGCGCCAACCAGTTCGGACAAACCAAGATCGTGGGCGAGGCGCTGGTCGCGCTGCCCTGAACCTGAGCCTGAACCCGAACCCGAACCCGAACCTGACTGCAGGAGACACACCCATGACGCGCAAACTCGAAGGCAAGATTGCCCTCATCACCGGCTCGGGCCGTGGCATTGGCCGCGCGATCGCGCTCAAGCTGGCTAGCGAAGGCGCCCGCATCGTCGTCAACGATCTCGATGCCGAACCGGCCGAGGAAGTGGTACAGGCCATCCGCGCTGCCGGTGGCGAGGCGCTGGCCTGCGTTGGCAGCGTGACCGCGCCGGACTTTGCCGAGCGCTTTATCGGCACCGCCGTCAATGCGTACCAGGGCCTGGACATCATCGTCAACAATGCGGGCTACACCTGGGACAACGTGATCCAGAAGATGACCGACGAGCAGTGGTACGCCATGCTCGACTGCCACCTCACGGCGCCGTTCCGCATCTTGCGCGCCGCGCAGCCGGTGCTGCGCGGGCTGGTCAAGGCCGAAACCGAGGCCGGTCAGCGCGTGGTGCGCAAGGTGATCAACACGTCCTCGGTGGCTGGGCTGTTCGGCAATGCCGGCCAGGCCAACTATGCCACCGCCAAGGCCGGCATCGTTGGCATGACGCAGACGCTGGCCAAGGAATGGGGCCGCATGAATGTCACCGTCAACTGCGTGGCCTATGGCCTGATCAAGACCCGGCTGACAGGCAGCACCGCGGACCAGGCCACCGCCAGTATCGAAGGCCGGGAGATCAAGGTCGGCGTCAACCCGGACCTGATGGCCGCGATGGAGCGAGGCATTCCGCTGGGACGCGGCGGCACCCCGGACGAGGCGGCGGGCGCCGTGTACATGTTCTGCATCCCGGAGTCGGACTATGTAAGCGGCCAGACGCTGATGTGCAGCGGCGGCCTGACGGGGATCTGAGCCATGCTGCCGCAACCGTACCGCCATCAATGGATGGATGCAGACATCGAAGCCTTTCGCGAGCAGGTGCGCCGCTATGTCGCCGGCGAGCTGGCGCCGCACCTGGACGGCTGGCGCCGCCAGGGCTACATCCCGCGCGAGGTCTGGGGCCCCTTCGGGCAGATGGGCTTCCTGCTGCCCGAAATGGATGAGGCCTATGGCGGCGCGGGCGCCAGCCTGGCCTACCAGTGCGTGGTGCAGGACGAGCTGGCCAAGGCCGAGGTGCCCGCCAACACCGCCGTGCACACCATCGCCGCGCACTACATCCTGGACTACGGCACCGAGGCGCAGAAGCAGCGCTGGCTGCCCAGGCTCGCCAGCGGCGACATGCTGGCCGGTATCGCGTTGACCGAACCCGGCTGCGGCTCCGACCTCCAGGCGCTAAACAGCCGTGCCCGGCGCGAGGGTGGCGACTACGTGATCGATGGCGCCAAGACCTTCATCACCAACGGCTTTACCGCCAACCTGCTGGTGGTGGCGGTGCGCACCGGCGAAGCCGGCAGCCGGGGCGTGTCGCTGGTGGTGCTGGAGACGGAGAACCTGGCAGGCTTCCGGGTAGGGCGGCGGCTGGAGAAGCTGGGCCAGCATGCATCGGACACCGCCGAGCTGTCCTTCGACAGCGTGCGGGTGCCGGCGGATTGCCTGCTGGGCGGGGTGGAGGGCAGGGGCTTTGCCCAACTGATGAGCCAGCTCCCGTACGAACGGATGCTGCTTGCCGTGCCCGCCGCCGCCGTGATCGAGCGCGCGGTGGCGCTGACGCTCGACTACACGCAGCAGCGCAAGGCCTTCGGCCAATCGCTGTACGATTTCCAGAACACGCGCTTCAAGCTCGCCGAGTGCGCCACGCTGGCGCACGTGGTGCGCAGCTTCGTCAACGACTGCATCCAACGCCTGCTTGACGGCACGCTGGACGACACGGCGGCCTACATGGCCAAGTGGTGGTGCACCGAGCAGCAGGGCAAGGTCACCGACGAATGCCTGCAACTGTTCGGTGGCTACGGCTACATGATGGAATACCCGATCGCGCGCCTGTATGCCGACGCGCGCGTACAGCGCATCTACGGCGGCGCCAATGAGATCATGAAGGAACTCATCGCGCGCAAGCTCGCGGCATGATGGCGCGGATCGATCTCAGGCATCGCAAGCGTCTCAAGCAAGTATGGAGGAACCCATGCAGCAATCGGAAGGGGTGAGCTGGGGCGTGGCCGGCCATATCGGCCGCATCACGTTGTGCCGGCCTGAGCACGCGAATTCGCTTACGCTCGCGGCAAGCCGGGCGCTGGTGCGCGCCATCGGCGAAGTCCTGGAAAGCCAGCCGCGCGTGGTGCTGCTGGCGGCGCAAGGCCGCATCTTCTGCGCCGGCGGTAATATCGACGAGTTCGCCGCCGCGGGGACGGCGCTGGACACGCTGGTGGACGACATCCTCACCCCGCTGCACCCTGCGTTGTACCGGCTGGCCACGGCGCCGATGCCGGTAGTGGCGGCGCTCGGCGGGCCAGTGGCCGGCGCGGGCATCGGCCTGGCGCTGTGCGCCGATTTCGTGCTCGGCGCAGCGTCGACGGCGCTGCGCACCGGCTACGCCGCGATCGGCCTGTCGCCCGATGCCGGTGCTTCGTATTTCCTGGCCCGGCGCGTCGGCGCGTTGCGGGCGCAGCAGTGGCTGATGCTCGGTGAGACGATCGACGCGCAGCGCTGCCTGCAGCATGGCGTGATCGATGCCTTGCACCCGGACGCCGAACTGGCCGATGCCGCCGAGGCACTGGTGGCGCGGCTGGCTGGCGCGGCCGGCGGGTCGCTGGACGCGATCAAGCGTCTGTGCAGCGGGCTGCCGGCGCGCGGGTTGCAGGAGCACCTGGCGCTGGAGCACCAGTTGCTCGCGGCCTGTGCGAGCAGTGGCGATGCGCGGGAAGGCGTGCGCGCGTTCGTGGAGAAGAGGCCGCCGCGGTTCACGCGGGGCGAGGCGCCCCACTAGCCCACTAGCTCACTAGCTTCTTTGCGGTCCACCCTGGCGGCCTCATGCCGCGATGCTTTGCCACAGCAGCGCGCCGTTCAGGAAGAGGATGGCGCCCGCGCTCAGCCACGCCAGCGCCAGAGGCAGGCCGCGCAAGCGCCACGCGCCCATGAGGTCGGCGCGGGAGGCGAACCCGATCAGCGGCAGCACGGCAAGGGGCAGGCTCACGCTGAGCACTACCTGGCTGGCCACCAGCAGTTCCGCCGAGCCATGCTGGCCGAAGATGCCGACCGCAACCAGGGCCGGCGCGATCACCAGGCCGCGCGTCAGCAGCGCGCGGCGCACGCGCGACATGCGCAGGTTGAGAAAGCCCTCCATCACCGCCTGCCCGGCGAGCGTGCCGGTGAGGGTGGAGTTGAGGCCGCACGCGAGCAGCGCGGCGGCGAACAGCAGGCTGGCCCATTGGGAATGCAGCAGCGGGTCGAGCAAGCGGTGCGCGTCGGCCAGGTCCGATACGTCGGTCATGCCGCCGGCGTGGAACACGGCCGCTGCCACGATCAGCAGCGCGGCATTGATCAGGAAGGCGAAGGTGAGCGAGCCGAAGGTGTCCATGCTGACGCCGCGCAGCGCCTGCACCAGCGCCGGCGCGGCGGCGGGCGAAGGCGGCTGTCCATGCACGGCGCCAGGGCTGTACTTGCGCACCAGTGAAGCGTGCAGGTAAAGGTTGTGCGGCATGACGGTAGCGCCCACGATGCCGGCTGCCAGCCACAGCATGCCCGCATCGCGCACCAGTTCCGGCGTGGGGGCGAAGCCGCCAGCCACCGCCGCCCAGTCGGGCTGCGCCATCGCCAGTTGCGCGACGAAGCACAGCGCCACCAGCAGGATCAGCGTGCCCACCAGCGCTTCCAGCGTGCGCCGTCCTTCGCGGTGCACGGCCAGCATGGCCACGGTGGCTGCCGCCGAGATCAGCACGCCGGCCCACAGGTTCACGTGCAGCAGCAGTTGCAGCGCCACGGCGCAGCCGACCACCTCGGCCACGTCGCAGGCGATGATGGCGATCTCGCTGCCCACCCACAGGGTGAGCACGATGGGCCGGGAGAAACGTTCCCGGCTGAGCTGCGCCAGGTCACGCCCGGTGACCACGCCGACGCGCGCGGCAATCCACTGCAGCAGCATGGCGACGAGACTGGACGCGGCGATGACCGCCAGCAGGTTGTAGCCGTACTTGGCGCCGCCGGAGATGGCAGTGGCCCAGTTGCCGGGATCCATGTAACCGACCGCGACCAGGGTGCCGGCGCCCAGATAGGCCAGGCGCGGCACCGGCGGCGGGGCGAGCCGCAGGCTGGCGGGCAGGGTGAGTGGATCGCGGGTCGGCGGCATGGCTGGCGTGTGCGTGATGTAGACGGGGTTCGGCGTTGGGTGTTCGGTGCTTGATTGTTGTCGCTGCGGTGCGATAGATCAAATTGTAAATGCAAATCACTCGTATTTATAAGGGCTATATGGCTACATGGAAACCCGACGCCGATGGATTATTTGTGGCGAAAAATGCGCGCCGGCTTAATGCGAGATTTAGGCGAGATTTAGGCGAGATGCTGCTCGCGCACTTCATCGAAGGCGTTGCGCCAAGTTGCGCATGGCAGGCGAGCGGCAGGGATATAGAGTGATCCAGGCAAGCAACGAGATCCGTCATGGAAACCTATCCCAGCCGCTACGATTTTCCGAGGACCGTGGAGCGCCTGCTCGCGGCATTCAAAGACAAGGGCATGACGATCTTCGCGCGGATCGACCATGCCGAGGCGGCACGCAACGCCGGGCTGGCGATGCCGCCGACGCAGGTGCTGATCTATGGCAACCCCAAGGGGGGAACGCCGCTGATGCTCGCGGCACCCAGCGTTGCGCTGGATTTGCCCCTGCGCGTACTGGTGCGCGATGACGGCCAGGGCGGCACCTGGGTGAGCTTCCACGCCGCCGCGGAACTGGAAAGCGCTCACCCGTTGCCGGCCGGCAGCGCCGCGCCGCTGGCCGCGGCGCAGCGGCTGATTCTTGACACGGTGGGCGCGCAAGGCGCCCCGGGATGATTTACCCGGCCAGGCCCTTGTTCGGGTTGATCAGGTACTTCTCACCCGTCGCGCGC
The DNA here is from genome assembly GCF_000832305.1 of Cupriavidus basilensis. NCBI lineage: Bacteria > Pseudomonadati > Pseudomonadota > Betaproteobacteria > Burkholderiales > Burkholderiaceae > Cupriavidus > Cupriavidus basilensis. The sequence continues at coordinate 3,631,286 of NZ_CP010536.1, read as the reverse complement.
TTGTTGTAGACGGCGATCACGTCCAGGTCCAGCACCTCGGCCAGCGAGATCTCCTTCGAGTAATGGCTGGCAAAGGTGGTCTTCAGCTCCGCCACCACGCGTTGCTTGAGTTCGCTGGCCCGCTCGCGCCCGATCTTTTGCAGGAACGGGAACAGCAGCCAGCCGCCCATGCCCCACGCCATGCCGAAGTTGCGGTTGAATTCGGTCGGGCTGGTGTCCAGGCCGCCGTAGAGGTAGACCTGCTTGTGGGTGGTCGAGCCATAGCGGCTGTATTCGCGCGCCGTCTTGTTCAAGGCCGCTTCCATGCAGGTGAGGATCTGGCCGCCGAGCTTGCCGCCGCCCGTGGCATCGAACGCGATCGTTGCGCCAGTGGCGACGAGCGCCTCGGTGAGGTCCTGCATGAACGTGGGCGACGCGGCGTTGCAGACGTAGACCGCGCCCTGTGCCTTGAGCAGGTCAGCCTGCTCTTGCTTGCGCACGATGTTCACCAGCTTGATGCCATCCTTGAGGCAGATCTGGTTGAGCATCTGGCCCAGGTTGGAAGCCGCGGCGGTGTGCACCAGGGCGCTATGCCCTTCGCGCCGCATGGTCTCGACCATGCCCAGCGCGGTGAGCGGGTTGACGAACGACGACGCGCCATCGGCGGGCGTGGCGCCTTCGGGCAGGACCAGGCACTGGTCCGCCGGAATGCAGCGGTACTGCGAGTACATCGCGCCGCCGATGGCAGCCACGGTCTTGCCCAGCAACGCTTGCGCCGCCGGGGACGAGCCTGCATCGACAACCACGCCCGCGCCCTCATTGCCAACCGGCATGGACGCATCCATGCGGCCTGCCATGCTGCGCATCGCGCCTTCCGGGACGCGCGCGGTGACCACGGGGCGCTCCGCCGTGCCGCTGGCCTTGGCCGTGCTCATGTCGGCCGCACCGAACAGCAGGCCGAGATCGGACGGGTTGAGGGGAGAGGCTTCAATGCGGATGAGCACTTCATCCGGGCCGGGGTTCGGGGTGTCGATGCTGTCTAGCGACAGTTCGAGTTCACCGCTGCTCTTGATTAGCGAACGAAGTTGAAGTGCGGCGTGCATTCGATGTCTCCTTGGTAAGTCGGTTTGCGGTGAGCGGGGCGGCCGCGTGAGGCCGTTTTCGCCAGCAGTCAGCAATGTAGCAAAGTCCTGTGAAAGACGTACCGGACCGGAAATCCAGGTCATGCGCCTGCCGAGTTGCCGTCATGCATCGCGCTGATAGAGGCGGATCAATGTGCACGCGTCCCCGCGCTTGTCCTCCTTGACACCCTGAACCTTTCAACCTAGAGTTTGCCTGCAGATCTAGATAAGAGACCATCTGTAGGATGGTCTCTTCCTGCGTGCAGCTTGCTGCGGCCTCTTACAGAAATAAAACAAGGAGACCGCTGTGCAATCCACGATCAAGATCCGTGGCATCGATGATGTCATCGCATTTATTGATTCCTGCCCAGGCATAAAAGGTAGAGCCGGCCTCATCTGGTGGCTCGCGCTGGGGGGACTGTTCCTTGACGCATTTTCCAATTCCGCATTGAGCGCCGGGCTCGGGCCCATGACGCGCAACCTGCAGCTTGCCGCTTCGCAGGTTGCGCTGCTGACGTCCTTTGCTTCGTGGGTGGCTATCGCCTTCAATCCCATCGGCGGATGGATGGCGGACCGCTGGGGCCGCATTCGCCCGCTGATCATCGCGAAATTCCTGGCGGTGATTGGCGCGCTGCTGGTGGTGTTCGCGCCTGGCTTCGAAGTGATCCTCGTCGGGCGCTTCTTTGTCGGCGCCGCCTACGGCATCGACTTCGCCATCGCCATGGCAGTGCTGGCCGAGTTCACGCCCGTCAGGCTGAAGAGCCGGCTCAATACGTGGCAGGGCATGTGGTACACCGCGGTCTGCAGCAATTTGCTGCTGGCGTTGTTGTTCCATTCGTGGAATGTGGGCGACGCCATCTGGCGCTACTCGGTTGCGGCCACCGCCATCTTCGGGATTGGCATCCTGGTACTGCAGCTTGCGTTCCTGGTGGAGAGCCCGATCTGGCTGGCGCGCAAGGAGCGGCTGGCCGACGCCGCCAAGGCAATGACGCGGATCTATGGCCGGCCCTTTGTCGCTGCGCCGGTGGAGGAGCGCCTGCCGGTGCTGAACCAGGCAAAGCGCGGGCTGGCCAATGTGCTGCTGATCTTTCGCGGTGTGTACCTGCCGCGCACCGTGCTTGCGGCGACGGTGCAGATCGGGCAATCCATCCAGTATTTCGCGGTGGGCTGGTATCTGCCGCTGATCAGCGCGGCGCTGTTCGGCAAGGACTTTGTCTACGCCACGGTGGGTGCGCTGGTCTTCAACGTCTTTGGCATCCTGGGTGGCTTCATGTCGCCGCTGATCGGGCGCAAGCTGGGTCTGCGCCGTGCTTCGGCCTTTGGTTTCGCCGCCGTCTTCGTCATGCTGCTGATCCTCGGCCTGTTCAACGGCAAGATGCCGATCTGGGTGGCGGTGATCGTGCCGTCGCTGTTCATCCTTTTCCATTCAGGCGGCCCCGGCGCCAACGGCAAGAGCCTTTCGTCGCTGTCGTTTCGCAGCGAACTGCGCGCGGGGGCCAACGGCATCATCGGCGCACTAGGCGCGACCGGCGCCGCACTGGGCCTGTTGATCTTCCCGCTCTTCCGGGAAAAATACGGCCTGGAGACGACCTTTCTCATCCTCTCGGTCGTGCCGCTGGCGGCCAGCATCATCTGCTTTGCCATCAAGTGGGACCCGACGCGCACCACCATCCATCCTGACAACGAAGCCGACGCCCCGCAATTTGGCGGCGACGAGGCGCCGGCCCCGGCGTTCCTCAACCCGGCGATAGAGAAATCCCAACGATGAAGACCAACAGGAACGTCATACTCGCCATCGACGAAGGCACGTCCGGCACGCGCGCGGCCGTGGTTGCCGCCGACGGCCATGTCTCGTGCCTCGAGTACACGACGCTGCAGGTGAACACGCCACGGCCCGGCGTGGTCGAGCAAGATGCCAACGCGGTACTGGAAAAGACGATCGCCGTTTGCCGCGCCACCATCGCACGCGCGCGGCAAGCGCAGTTGCGCATCGTCGCGCTGGGCATTGCCACGCAGCGTGCCACCGCCGTGCTGTGGGATACCCGCAGCGGGCGGGCGATCGTGCCCGCCATGGTCTGGCAAGACACGCGCTATGCCGGCGAGCTCGGCGCGCTGGCGCCGGCCTGGGACAAGACGCTGCTCGAGCAGGTCGGGCGCCCGGTCGGCGTGCGTTCTCCCTACCTCTGGGCCGCACGCCATCTGCGGGACACGCCCGAGGTGGCCGAGGCGTTGCGCGCGGGCAGCCTGGCGTTCGGCACCATCGACACCTGGCTGCTCTGGCACCTGTCCACCGAGCGCGCCTGCGTGACCACGCCGACCAACGCCACCTCCGCCAGCGCCTACGTGCTGGCCGGGCACCGCTATCACCTTGGCTGGCTCGATGCGCTGGGTTTCCCGCACGCGCTGCTGCCCGCGCTGCGCCAGGACGCCGACGATTTCGGGCGCACGCGCGCCGCGCTGCTGGGCATCGACGTGCCGATCCTCGCTTGCGCGGGCGACCAGCTTGCCGGCGCCGCGGGGCTCGGATGCCTGGAGCGCGGGCAGTCGATGTGCGTGCACGGCACCGGCAGCTTCGTGGACCTGGTGATCGGGCCGCAGCCACCGGCCAAGGCCGGCCTGTACGACGGCACCCTGACCATGACCGCGCGCCGGCAGCACGATGTCTCGCATCTTTCCGTGGAGACCTTCGTCGCCACCACGGGCTCCGCGCTGAACTGGGTCTGCGAGAAGCTGCGCTGGTTCGAGAGCGCAAAGCAGATCAGCGCGCTGGCCGCCACCGTCGACGCCGCGCGCGGCGTGACCTTCCTGCCCGCGCTCACCGGGCTGCGCGTGCCGCAGATGCAGCCCGAAGCCCGCGCGTCGCTAACGGGCATCTCCATCGCAAGCACGCAGGCCGAGGTGGCCTACGCCATCCTGGAAGGCATCGCGCATGCGGTCTCGTCCTGCATGGAGGCCAACGAGGAAGTCGCCGGCGTGCCCGTGGCCGAACTCATCGTGGGTGGCGGTCTGTCCGGCAGCGACGCGCTGCTGCAGATCCAGGCGGACCTGACCGGCATGCCGATCCGGCGCATGCGCGAGACCGATCGCGCCAGCTTGCGCGGCATCGCCTTCTTCGCGGGCTCGTCAGGGCTGCTGTGGGACTCGCTGCAGGACGCCCGCGCGACCAATGAAACCGATGCCGTGTTCGAGCCACGCCTTGGCGCCGACCAACGCGGCGAGCGCCGCGCGCTCTGGCACGCACGGGTCGCGTCCGAGTTGCGCCACGCGCAATCCTTCCATCACCACTGACCAGCCAGGAGATCGCCGAAACATGATGGTTTTTCCATCCAGAAGTCCCAGCCGGGACCGCGCCGGGATGACATCCACCGAACCGCTGCGTCTGGCGCGCCAGGCGCAGCTTGATCGACTTGGCAGCGAGACCTTCGACATCCTCATCGTCGGCGGCGGCGTGACCGGCGCCTACGCCGCGCTGGATGCCAGCCTGCGCGGCTATCGCGTCGCCCTGGTGGAGAAGAACGACTTTGCCTCCGGCACGTCGTCCAAGTCCTCCAAGATGGTGCATGGCGGGTTGCGCTACATCGAGCAGGGCAACCTCGGGCTGGTCCGTCATTCCTTGCTGGAGCGCCAACGCCTGCGCAGGAACGCGCGGCACCTGGTGCAGCGCCTGCCGTTCCTGTTTCCCGTGATGGAGAAGGATGGCGTGTTCGACAAGCGTCTGTCCAAGGCATTCGAGAGCCTGCTCTGGACCTACGACCTGGCGGGCGGCTGGCGCGAAGGCATCCTGCATCAAAAGCTCACCAAGGCCGAGGTGCTGTCGCATTGCCCGACCTTCAACGAGGAGAACCTGCTCGGCGGCTTCATGTACTTCGATGCGCGCGTGGACGATGCCAGGCTCACGCTGAACATCGCCCGCACCGCGGCCTTTCACGGCGCGGCAGTGGTCAACCACGCCAAGGTGGTGGAGATCACGCGCAACGGCCACGGCAAGGTCGACGGCGCCATCATTCATGCCGGGGATCGAGAGATCCGCGCCAGGGCCGGCGTCGTCGTCATGGCCACCGGCGTGTGGCTGCGTGACTGGACCGGGCGCAAGAAGGGCGAGGAAAAGACGCTGCATATCCGCCCGGCCAAGGGCGTGCACGTGGCCATTCCCTGGCTCAAGGTCCGCAACGACTGCACCGTGACCATCCCCGTGCCGGGGCGCAACCGCCGCGCCACCATCACGCGCTGGGGCAACGTCTCCTACCTGGGCACCACGGACGAAGACTACGAGGGCGATCTCGACAACGTCTGCTGCACCCGCGAGGAACTCGACTTCCTGCTGGACGGCGCGCGCTGGGCGTTGAAGACCGACCTGCAGGCCGAAGACGTGCTCGGCAGCATCGCGGGCTGCCGGCCGCTGGTGGCGCCGCCGGGGGGCAAGACGCTGGAGATCAAGCGCAACCATGAGATCCATACCGCCGCCGATGGCCTTGTCACCATTGTCGGGGGCAAGCTGACCACCTCCCGGCACATGGCTGAGCAAACCATCGACGCGGCCCAGAAAGTGCTTGGCCAGCGCAACAGATGCCAGACTAAGTCCGCTTACCTGCTGGGTGCCGCGGGATACGACGCGCAGGCCATCGTGGCATCGGGCGGCTTGTCCGCCCACCTGGGCGAGCGTTATGGCACGGAAGCCCGCTTTGTCAGCGACATCCTGCAGGCCGATGCGCGCCTGCAGGCACCGATCGTCGAAGGGCTTCCCTATACCGAAGCCGAGATTGTCTACGCCGCGCGCCACGAGCTGGCGGGGAGCGTGGACGATGTGCTCTCGCGCCGCATCCGCGCCCGCCTGATGGCGCGCGATGCCTCGGCGCGCGCCGCGTCCCGCGTGGGCGCAATCCTGCAGGCCGAGCTTGGCCTGTCCGAATCCGTGGTGGCGCAGCAGGTCAATGACTACCTCGCTGCCGTCGCACATGAAAAATCCGTTCTACTGGGAGATGCACAATGATCAGCAAGGAAGCCATCAAGCGCGGCTACAACCGTGGCAACTATGTCGTCGGCGCGCACACGCCGCCGGCCTATGCGGCCACCATCAAGGAAACCTCCGGCATGCCCGGCCTGCAGCGCAACGCTGTTGGCGTGGACGCCGCGCACATCGATACGCTGCGCGGCGTGGCCGATGAGGTGCTGACCGATTCCACCAGCGTGGTGGCCTGGACGCGCGACTGGTGGGCCGGTTCCATGATGACCGAGACCGCGGGCCGGCCGGCCACGCCGCAGGCCGTCATCGTGCGCGTGTCCACGATCGCGCAGATCCAGGCCGTCATGCGGATCGCGCACGCGGCGGCGATCCCGTTGACGGTGTCGGCGGGCCGCAGCAATGTCACCGGCGCCGCGCTGCCGGTGCGCGGCGGCATCGTGCTGGACGTGTGCGGGCTGAACAAGGTGCTGGGCTTCGACGGGGAAAGCCAGATCGTCGAGGTGGAAGCCGGCCTGTTCGGCGACGTGTTCGAGCAGACCATCCAGAAGGACTACGGCATGACGATGGGCCACTGGCCGTCGTCCTTCGCCATCAGCACCGTGGGCGGCTGGGTGGCGTGCCGGGGTGCCGGGCAGCTCTCCACGCGCTACGGCAAGATCGAGGACATGGTCTTCGGCATGGACGTGGTGCTGGCCGATGGCAGCCTGATCAGCGTGGGCGGCTACTCGCGCGCGGCGCTCGGCTCGGACCTGCAGCAACTGTTCATCGGCTCGGAAGGCACGCTCGGCGTGATCGTGCGCGTGCGCCTCAAGCTGCATCGGCTGCCGGACTACGGCCGCGCCATCGCCTATGGCTTCAAGACCTTCGCCATCGGCCTCGAAGCCTGCCGCGAGATCATGCAGCGTGGCGCCAATCCCGCCGCCCTGCGCCTGTACGACGAGCTTGAGAGCCGCGTGCAGTTCAACCTGCCGGACACCAACGTGCTGCTGATCGCCGACGAAGGCGCGCGCGAGATGGTCGATGCCGTGATGGCCATCAGCGAAGGCGTGTGCAAGGGGCTCGGCGACGCGCTGGACAGCGACGCGATCTTCGAGCGCTGGCTGGATACGCGCTACCTGACCGGCAAGAGCGCCGAAGGCTTCAAGCGCAGCCCCGGCTTTGTCGCCGACACGCTGGAGATGTCCGGCCCCTGGCGCGACCTGCCCGCCATCTACACGGACGTGGTCAAGGCCATCAACGCCGTGCCCGGCACGCTGGCCGGCTCCGCGCACCAGTCGCATGCCTATGTGGACGGCGCCTGCCTGTACTTCTCGCTGCGCGGCGAGGTCGAGGTGGAGAACCGGGCCAAATGGTATCGCCAGGCCTGGGATGCCGCCAACGCGGTGTTGATCAAATACAATGCCGCGTTGAGCCACCATCACGGCATCGGGCTGCTGCGCGCGCCGTATATGCGCGAATCGCTCGGCGGCGCGTTCGCGGTGCTGATGGCGGTCAAGCAGGCGCTGGATCCCAAGAACATCCTCAACCCCGGCAAGCTCGGCCTGACGGACGCGCTGCCCCACGACCCGGATCGGTAAGCACCATGGACAAGTCCCTCGGGGCACGCCTGACACGGCACCCGGTCATCGCGACGCTCTTCGGTGTCGAGCAGGCCGATATCCTGATCGAGAGCCACGCCGAGGTCTGCATCGTTGCCAACGTGGAGCTGCGCAAGCTGCAGCCCGTGGTGGCCACGCTGACCAAGGCCGGCAAGTACGTTATCGTCAATATCGACAGTTGCGAAGGGCTGTCGCAAGACAAGGGCGGCGTCGAGTATCTCGCCGATATCGGGGTGACCAGTCTCGTCTCGACCCGGGTGGCCACCATCCAGCGCGCCAACCGGGCTGGCCTGATCACCATGCAGAAGGTGTTCGTGACCGACCGTTCGACCTGGCCGCGCAGCGTCAAGGCGCTGGAGCAAAGCGATCCCAACCTGGTGCAGCTGATGCCGGCGCCCATGCTCGCGCATCTTTCCACCCAGGACCGCAAGGCACTGCCGCCCATCGTGACCTCGGGGTTCGTCTGCAACAAGGACGACATCCGCAGCGCGATCCGGGAAGGCGCCGTGGCGGTGTCCACCAGCGACAGCAAGCTGTGGAACCTGGCGCCTTCCGAGCTGAAGTCTTGAGGTCTGGCCGAGCGAAAGCACGCCAGCGCGTGCTTTCGCTCGCCGGGCGCCACTCAGCCCCTGGCGCCGTCGGTGTACGGGTCAACCTGGCGAGCGCCTTCGCCGAACGCGTCGAACTTGCCGGTGCGGCCGCCGTCGGTGCATGGGTCCACTTTGCCGGCCCGGAAGCTGTAGCCGCCTTGGCCACCGTAGAGAGCGCGGTCCTGTGGGGCGGCGGCCTGGGCGGCGCCGGCGAGCAAGGCCGCTGCAAGCGCGGCGGTGGTGAGGGTGGCAATGGCAAATTTGTTGTGCATGGCGTGCTCCTTGAAAGCGGGGTTCGGCCTCTTGCGTGCCGTTGGATCTCGTGACGTTCGTGACGTAAAAGGGGCGGGGTCAGAGAGGAACGATCTTCGGCTCGCCGGAGTCGGGCCTCATCAGCGGCCCGTGATAGATCGGCGAGCCGCACGGGAACGCGTTCGGGATCGCAGGCATGTCCGGCATTTCCGGCATGCCGGGCAGCTTCGGAAACTCGCCATAGCCGGGCTCCCTGCGGATGATCATGGGCATGGGGTAGACACCGGTGCCGCCGGTCACGGCAATCCGGGCGGCCTGCTCAAGCGCGCTGAGGCGAGGCAGGTTTCCGATGGATAGGGTGGACATGGTCTTCTCCTGAGTGGGTTGTGATGGCGGAGCGCCGGACTCGACGCTCCCCCTTCACCATGCACACGGCATGCCATGGCCCGGCGCCGCGCCGTGTGCGCGGGCGGGCATAACTCAGGTGGAAAACGATGGTGCCGCGCCAACACGCCGGGCAAGCGTTGGCGGTGCGCAGACACCTGCGCAGGTTTTTTGTCCGTGACTTGCGCGACACCGTGGCGCCTACATCCCCTTGAACGCGTCCGCATAGAGCCGGCTGACCCCCAGCTTTTCCGGCCGGTCGCGCAAGGTCAGGGTGAGCTTGCCGCTGTCATCGCGCAGCGCGCTGGCAATGGCCGTGCAGCGTACGATGGTGCTGCGGTGGACCTGCCAGAAGCACGCCGGATCGATCCGCATCTGCAGCTCCCGCAGCGACATGCGAATCAGGTGCTCGCGCTGCGCGGTGACCACCCGCACATATTTGTCCGCGGCCTCGAAATACAGCACCTCGTCGATCGGCACCATCGTGATGGTATTGCCGGCGCTGGCCTGGATCACCTGTAACGGGCTGGCCGCCGGTGTGGCTGGCGGCGCGGGCATGCCAACGCCAAGCAGCGCGCGCAACTGATCCATGGCAGCGTCCAGCGATGGTGGGGCGCCCTGCGGGGCCGCACGCTGTTGCAGCGTGGCTTGCAGGCGCGCGCAGGTCTTTGCCAGGCGGTTGGCCTGCACGGGCTTTAGCACGTAATCGACGGCCGCATGCTCGAATGCGTGCAAGGCGTATTTGTCGTAAGCCGTCACGAACACGATCAGTGGAAACGGCTTGGCCGAGTCGGGCCAATCCTCGGCCAGGGTCTGCGCTGCCTCCAGTCCGCTCATGCCCGGCATGCGGATGTCCAGGAACAGCAGGTCAGGCTGCAGCGCGAGCGCCTGCGTCACGGCAGCCTCGCCATCGCCTACGGTCGCGACGATGTTCAGCGCCGGCCACAAGCGAGCCAGCTCCGCGCGGAGGTCAGCGGCCAGCAGCGCTTCATCTTCGGCGATCAGGGCAGTGGTTTGCATGGAGGCGATATCGGGCAGAGTGGGCGGCAATCCATCAGAAGAGCGGAAGGCGCACGATGGCCAGCGTGCCGCCGCCGCCATCGCTGCTGCCATCGCCGGCATCCAGCAACTGGAAGCTCGCCGCTTTGCCATAGAGCTGGGCGAGCCGTTCGCGCACCTGCGATGTGCCAAAGCAATCCGGGCCGGGCAGCAGCTCGCTCAAGCCCGCGCCGGTGTCGCGCACGGTGAGCATCAGCGTGCCGCCTTCGCGGCGGGCCGTCACCTTGATCCAGCCGCCCGCGACGATGGGCTCCAGCCCGTGCTTGATGGCGTTCTCAACCAGTGGTTGCAGCAGCAGCGGCGGCACAGGCAGGTTGGCCAGGCCGGCGGGCAGGTCGAGTTCGACCTGCAGCCGCGCGCCCATGCGCACCTGCATCAGCGCCAGGTAGTCCGCAATGCGATCGAACTCGCATGACAGCGGATGCGAGCCGGAGCGCGATGCCTGCAGCGTGGCGCGCAAGAACGAGATCACCTGGTTCAGCATCTCTTGCGCGCGCTGCGGATCCTGCCCGATCATCACGCGCAGGTTGCCCAGCGTATTGAACAGCATGTGCGGCTCCAGCTGCGACTCCAGCAAGCGCAGCTGATTCTCCGCTGCGCTGCGCATGGCCGCCTGCGCCCGCGCGTCCGCAGCCGCCATGCGCCCGCGCGCATAGTGGAAGTAAGAGATGCAGAGCGCCAGCACCAGTGCCACCGTCATGCTCAGCAGCAGGGTGCGCGGATTGCGCAACAGATCCGACGGCGTGCCGTGGCTACCGGTGAGCACGTTGGCAATCGCGTGCCCGCCAAAATAGCCCGCTACGCCAGATATGACGATCCACGGAAACATCCACTTCCAGTCCGGCCAGCGCCGCTGCGTGGCGGGAGTGCCCGGCGAGGCATCTGGCAGCCAGCGCGTGAGACCATAGTGCCCCAGCTTCACCAGCGCCTGTATCATCAGCGCGATGCACAGGGCGTAGACCAGGTTCATGCCAAACGGCTCGCGGAACATGACGGCGAAGAAGGCGGCGGAACCGAACGCCACGGGCACGCTAATCCGCAGTTGGCGAAACAGCCAGGCCAGTTCCTTGGCGGGATAGCGCATGATGCGCTGCGGCCGGACGTCAGCCATCACCAACGCCCCCGGACATCCCAGCCTGCGCGCGCAGCTCCATGGTGGTACTGCCCTCGCCATGCGGCGTCCAGCCCGGCGGCATGAGCAAGTACCCAAGGAACGCGCGCAAGCTGCGCGCCCCGGCCAGGTCGCGCAACAGATGCACCCACTGCGTGAACTCGATCCGCAACGGATTTGCGCTCTCGATCGGATGCACAAGGCCATACCGGCAGGGCAGGTCCTCGCGCTCCCTCACGTAGGTGCCAAACAAGCGATCGAACACCACCAGCACACCGCCATAGTTCGCATCCAGGTACTCAAGGTTGGACGCGTGATGCACCCGGTGCGCCGAAGGCGTATTGAAGATCCCCTCCAGCCAGCCCAGGCGCGGAATCCACGTCGCATGAATCCAGAACTGATAGAGCAGGTTCAGCGACAACACGGCAAACACGACGCGCGGCTCAAAGCCAATCCAGGCCAGCGGCACGAAGAACAGTGCCGTGCCGGTCAGCTTGCCGAGAACCCCGATGCGAAACGCCGCCGACAGGTTCAGCTGGTTCGGCGAGTGGTGCACCGCATGGTTGCTCCAGAACCACCGCACCCTGTGCGCCGCGCGGTGATACCAGTAGTAGCAGAACTCCTGCCCGACAAACAGCAGCGGCAACGCGATCCAGCCGGTGGGGTGGATCGTCATCCAGCGGTGCTCGAACGCCAGCCGCACCAGCGGCGCCGCGATCGACAGCGGCAAGGCAATGCCCACCGCGATGCGCGCCACCAGATCCAGCGCCGACACCCCGAACGCCCGCCAGTCGTAGCGCTGGCGGCGCGACAAGACGATGGCCTCGATCAAGGCGAATGCCAGTACCGACGGGGCCGCGATAAACAGCTGAAACTTCTCGAATGCGTTCATGACGGCAGGCCTGGACGTGGTTCGGGACAGCGGTTGCTGGCTTGAGTTGCTGGCATCAGTGGCGGCCTGAGTGATCAGCCCGGCACGCTGTCGAGCATTGCCTGCCGGGTCAGCCGCCAGGTCACCAGGCTACGTGAGAGGAAGATACCGCTAACGGCACCATAGATAAAGCCGATCGGCATCGCCACGCCGGCATGCCACAGCAAGCCGGGGTTTACCGCCATGGCCACGCTCACGCCGTAGCGGGTGATGAACAGGCAGAGGATCAACGACAGCGGCACCCAGCTTGCGGGCACCAGCAGGCGGCGATCGGCCTCCAGCCAGCGAATGCCGTTCCAGGCGCCGACGGTGTGGGCCAGCGCCAGCGCGGCAGCCGCGCCGACGCCCCATCCAAGCAGCGCGAGCGGTTGCGCCGAGAAGGCCGAGAAGGTTGACATGACGCCGCCCAGCGAGACCACCGCCATGGCCACGGGCACAGCCGTGGCGCGGGCCGGCGTCATCCGTCTGGGGACGGCTTGCGCGAAGCCGAGCGCGATCAGGCTCGCGAGCAGGATCCAGACCCATCGCGGCGTGTGGAGGAGGATTCCAGTGAGCATGTGAGCATCCAGTCTTGTCAGGGGGAAACGCGATGATGCTCATGTTCGGCTGACACTGGCGCGTTGGGCAGGTCGCTGCGATGAAACGCCGGATGGTGTCGCGAAGTGCGGGCGATGGCGGGCGAGTAACCAATCAGCGGGGCTGCAGGCGAACTGGTCTCGAGGGGGAGATCGACCGTGGCGCGAACGCGAAAGCTGCGACACGTCGGCGATTCCTGGCTCCGCCGGGTCGATTGACTTCGACCGTTGGCTGGCCGAAAATCTGCCACGTCACCCCAAACAAGGGTGACCGGGTGTGGAAACCCGATTCGTCACTAGCGGACTGCCGCTTTCTGCGGCTTTTTTGTGTCCGTTGCGTTCGCGCACGCCTATAACTTTTCTATGGCGGGCCGGGCGGGGCAGCCTTCGGGCTGACCGGATGTAGTGACGCCGGTTTCCACCCCCGCTGCGGGTCCGCCACCCTCATGTGGAAATGAGCGGCGGGCCTTCCATTCTGTCACTGGAGGCCGCAATGCCTAATACCGTCGCTCGCTCAGAGCAAACCACTCACCTTGATCCACCAGAGCGCTCGCTCGCCATCTCCCGGCAATCCTCCCTGCTAGCCGAACTAATCCGCCTGACCTTCCCGGCCGACACGCCCACCAAGCTCAGCGTCCAGGAACTGGCCTACCAACTCGAGGAACTTCGTAGCCGTGCGCAAAGCACCGCGCAAGAAAGCTGCGCCGACCTGCTGCGCGTCAGTGCAGGGCTTGGCGCTGTGCTCAGGCTGCTGGATTTTGATAGCGACGATGTGGAGGACAGCCACGGGCTGCACTGCCTGCTGACCCCGTTGAAGCAGCAGCTGGATGAGGCTTTGAACCGGGTGCAGGGCATGCTCTGAGCCAGGGCGGCAGGGCGAGCTGTGCCACCGTCCCGCAAGCGGGGGCGTGGCCGCTCGTAGCCGCCGTATCAGGCACTCGGCCACTCAGCCACTCAGCCACTCAGCCGCTCAGCCGCTAAACACCGCAATGCACTCCACCTCCACCCTGGCCCCAAGCGCCAATCCATTCGCCCCAAGCGCACTGCGCGCCGGATAGGGTGCCTGGAAGAACTCCTTGTAGACCTCGTTGAACACTTGCCATTCGCTGATGTCGGCCAGGAAGATGGTGCATTTGGCGACGTGCTTGAGCGACAGGCCGTGTGCTTCCAGCGTGATGCGGATGTTCATCAGCGCCTGCTTGGCTTCTTCGCGGATGCCGCCGGGCACCAGGCGGGTGCTGCCTTGGACGATGCCCATCTGTCCAGAGAGGTAGAACATATCGCCAACGCGCACGGCTTCGGAGAATGGCAGCCCTGCGGGGAGGACTTTGCCGGAGTTCAGGAATTCCATAGTGCACCCTGTCGGTGAGAGCCTTGAACGGCGCTTTGCTATCCGCCGGCCAATGCGCAGCCGGGTGGTGGCAATGCGGTCTTCCAGTCTAGGACACGGGTGTTCAAGACCCCAACCGCCGGCCATCAAAAGTCCGCTTCGGTGCTGTCGGTGCTTTCGGCGCTGTGCCGCCCAGGGCTGGCAGCACCAGGACGATCATTGCGCCGCGGCAAACCGGTCGGTAGCGGCAATCAGCTGATCCATGATGCCGGGCTCGGTCCAGGCATGCCCCGCCCCTTCAATCAGGTGCAGATCCGAGTCCGGCCATGCCTGGTGCAGCGCGTAGGCGTAGCGGGCCGGGCAGGGCATGTCGTAGCGCCCGTGCACGATTACGCCGGGGATGCCGGCAAGGCGATGCGCGTTGCGCAGCAACTGGCCGTCTTCCAGCCAGGCGAGATGCGTGAAGTAGTGGTTCTCCAGCCGCGCAAACGCCAGCGCGAAATGGCCGTCGTCATGCTTGGCGGTGTTGGCAGGGTCGGGCAGCAGGGTGATGGTTTCTCCTTCCCACACGCTCCATGCACGGGCGGCCTCCAGCTGCTTTGCCGTGTCGCTGCCGGTCAGCACCTTGCGGTAGGCGGCCATCATGTCGCCGCGTTCGGCTTGCGGGATGGGCGCCTGGAAGCGGGCCCATTTCTCGGGGAATATCTCGGATACGCCGTGCTGGTAATACCAATCCAGTTCCGCCTGGGTGGCGGTATAGATCCCGCGCAGCACCAGTTCGCTGGTCCGCTCGGGGTGTTTTTGCGCATAGGCCAGCGCCAGCGTGGAGCCCCAGGAGCCGCCAAAGACCAGCCAGCGCTCTACGTTGGCGAGCTTGCGCAGGCGCTCGATGTCGTCCACCAGGTGCCACGTGGTATTGGCCTCCAGCCCGGCGTGGGGCGTGGAGCGGCCGCAGCCGCGCTGGTCGAACAGCATGACGTCGTAGCGCGCCGGATCGAACAGGCGGCGGTGGTCGGCCGATATGCCGCCACCAGGGCCGCCATGCAGGAAGACGGCCGGCTTGGCGCCGGGTGTGCCGACGCGTTCGTAGTAGACCACGTGGCCGTCGCCGACATCGAGCATGCCGGTTTCGTAGGGTTCGATGGCGGGATAGAGCAAGCGAGGTTGCGGCATGGATCGGGTTCCCAGGGTGAGAAGCGTAGTGCAAGAGTGTATCGCCGTTGCCGGTGTCATCTCCACCCGGGGTGCCGCAGTGCAATCAGAGCGGTGGGGCAAGTCAGGCCGCTGCCATGCACGCCTGGCAAGCCCCCGAACGCGCTAGGCGTTCCAGGTGTCGTCGCTCAGGAAGTCGTCGTTGCCCGATGCGTCATCCAGAAGGCCGCTGTCCAGTGCCGCATCCGGTGAGCCCAGCGGCGAGCGGTCGTCATTGCCGTAGTAGTTGTTGACGACGGTCTCCGTTGGCTGCGCCCCTGCGCCCGGCTGTCCCAGAAAGCCGCTTGCGCTGTTGCCATTGCCGTTGCGATGGAACATGTTCTCGATGCCCTGGAACAGGAGCGCGCCGCCGGCCACGCCGGCTGCCGTCGTGGCAATGCCGCCCAGCGCGCCGCCCAGGCCACCACTCAGGAATCCGGGCCGGGATGGCTGCACGGGCGCAGGCTGGGCCGCCTGGAAGGCCTGCGGCGGCGCCACGGGCGCGGCCATCGGCGGCGGCATGACGGGGCTGGGTGCCACGCGGTTGGCACTGTTGCCCCAGGCGTTTTCCGGGTCGAGGAAGCGATTGGCGCCATTGGCCTGCGCCATCTGCAACTGGCTCTGCAGCGTGGAGATCTGCGCCTTTGCCGTCGCCAGGGCATGGTCAAGCATCATGGCGCGCTGGACCAGCAGGTAGGCGGCATCCGGCTGCCTGGCGACCGCGTCGGCGATGAGGGCGTCCGCCTGGGGGTCCTTGGCGCCAGCCCTGGCCTGCGTGAGTTGGGTCAGGAAGCCTTCCAGCGCTTGCATCTCTTGGGGGGTCATGGCAGCTCCTATCCGGGGGTCCGGGTTATCTTGTGTGATCGCAGTCTACGGGCCGAGTCTTAAGCGAGGCTTAAAAAAACCGATCGGATGTGATTGTCGCGCCTCGCAGCCAAAGCAGGCCAAGTCGGGCGGAATCGGCCCAGGTCGGGCCGGGCAGGCTCTCCCCACCAGATACTTTGAAGGCGCTGTCGATTTCCGGTATCCCGATTCGTCGTAGTATCAGAGCCGCCCGTCAAACCTGTTCCGGGCTCAGGACGTGCGGCACCCTAAATCCACTCAAGGAGAGCGACGATGCGTGTCATGGTGATGATCAAGGCAACGAAAGAGTCAGAGGCCGGCGAAATGCCCAGCACGGCGCTGCTTACCGCCATGGGCAACTTCAATGAAGAACTCGTCAAGGCCGGCGTGATGCTCGCGGGCGAGGGCTTGCACCCGAGCGCCAAAGGCAAGCGGGTGCAATTTTCTGGCAGCCAGCGGTCCGTGGTCGACGGACCGTTCGCAGAGACCAAGGAGGTGGTCGCCGGGTTCTGGCTGTGGCAAGTCAAGTCCATGGAAGAGGCCGTCGAATGGGTCAAGCGCTGCCCCAACCCCATGCAGAGCGACTCCGAGATCGAGATTCGCCCGCTGTTCGAGCTCGACGATTTTGGTGCCGAGCTCACGCCTGAGCTGCGGGCTCAGGAGGAGCGCTTGTGGGCGCAGGCGCAAGACGCTGCGAAGAAGCCGCGTTGAGGGGTGCACACGAAAGTGCCCCTCTGGCCAAAACGGTCCCAGCCCGGGAACCCCGGGCAAGGTCAATCACGCACTGCCGTCAAGCCACTAAGCGTCGACGATCACCTCGAAGCCGCCAAAGATCATCCGCTTGCCGTCGAACGGCATCGGCCCCTGGCTGCGCAGCCTGGGGTCTTCCATCGAGGCCTTCATGCCTTCGTCCCGGGCCTTGCGCGATGGCCAGGTGATCCAGGAGAAGACCACGGTCTCATCCTTCTCCAGCTTGACGGCCATCGGGAACGAGGTGAGCTTGCCCTCGGGCACATCGTCGCCCCAGCACTCGACCAGCCCCAGCGCGCCATGATCCTTGAACACCACGGCGGCAGCCTCGGCGTGCGCGCGGTAGATGTCGCGCTTGGCCGTGGGCACGGCGACAACAAATCCATCGATGTAATGCATGTCCGGTCTCCTTTGGGATTGCCTGCGAAGCGGCGAGCCTTGCGCGCGCCGTCATTGGGACGACGAACGGGAGCCGTCGAAATCGACAGGGCACGGGAGGAATGCTAGAAGAAAATACGCTGGGCTGGGAGGGCGGCCAACCGGTGTGGGCCGTGTACTGTGCGCCAAGTGATGAATGGAAATTTCTCCGGCGGCTTGTCCATCGCCCTGGGCCGGACGGACGCAAGCGGGGCCGTCAGCGGGCGTGCTCGGGGAAAGTTGTACTTTTCTGCTGATTCAGCGCGGCCAGCACTTGCAAATTTCGTTACGTTGGGTAGAATTCGCAACCTCACCTAGCCCAGGTGGCGAAATTGGTAGACGCACTAGGTTCAGGTCCTAGCGGTGGCAACACTGTGGAGGTTCGAGTCCTCTCCTGGGCACCAAGATTGAAAGCAAAAGGCCTGCATCCGTGCGGGCCTTTTGCTTTTTTGCTTCTACCGCGTCGTGTCTCGCGCGCGGCGAGCGCATCAGCATCAGCATCAGCATCCGAATTCACTTGCTGTAACATCACCCGACTCATCTAGCCAAGGAGCGGGAATGTCAAAAGGTCGGGTACGGGTACGGGCATTGCTGGTTGTCGCGATGGCGGCGCAATGGCTGTCGGCCTGTTCGGGCGGCGTGACCGCCAATTCCATCCAAGCCATGGAGCCGAAGCGCGTGCACGCCAAGGCCAGCGTAGGCGACGTGGTGCTGTGCCTGAAGCAGCGGCTGGGCGACGACGCCACCGTGATCGCGTATCCGGAACCGGGCAAGGTTGATATCCGGGTCGGGCGTGCGGACGCGGATGAATACAAGTTCTTCCACCTGATCAGCTTGCGGCGCGCTACCGAGGGCGCCGATGGCACTGACGTCGAGATCCGCAGTTCCGGGGAGTGGCACCCCATGATGAGCGCCAGCCGCATCTCCGGCATGGTGGAAGACTGCACGCCGGGAAGAGCGCACTAAGCGGAACGCCAAATCCTTGCTGATACGCCGCACTGCGGCATTGCCGCGATGGCGTTATGGCGTTATGGCGTCAAGGCGTTCTGCCGTTACGGCTCCATCGTGCGCAGAACGTGCTCCTGCAGTTGCGATAATTCAAGCGCGATGCCGCCGGGGAACCCCTGGCGGCCGCCGCGCTTGTCGATCAGCAGGTCGGCCAGGAAATTCGATAGCGCGGCTGGGTCGGCCCAAAGCGCTGCCAGCTGGTTGCCGATGCGCGGATAGCTGCGGCACAGTTCCAGGGGCCGCGCCTGTGGTGGCAGCACAGCCAGCCATTTGAGCGCGGTGGCCGAGAGGGTTTTCGCTTCCGCGGTTTCGGGTTGCCGCTGGCCAGCCCAGTCGGGCTCGCCTTGCGTGGGCACGGCGCCATCCAGGATCAGCCTCGCTTCCTCGACGGTGACAAACTCGAATGAGAGGGGTTCCATGCCAACTCCGGATCAGATCTGTGGGGGCGCCATGCCATGTGGCGCCGGCACCTATTCTATCGGTTACGGAGCGTTTGATGCTTTCTGTAGTGCTGGTGTCCTGAGCCTGAAATTCGTTGAAGAAATAAGTTGTCCGAGAAGGCGTGGGGGCCTAGGAGCGAAGGTTACTGGTACGCATGCAGGTAGGCCAGCAGGTCTGCGATCTGCCGCTCGTTGCTGATTCCCCAGAAGCGCATCCTGGTGCCGGGCACAACCTTGCTCGGCGACGCGATAAACGCGCTCAAGGTTTTCTCGGACCACACAATGCCCGATTTCTTCATCTCCGGGGAGTACTTGTAGTCGGTCGTGCCGCCGGCGACCCTGCCGAAGATCCCATTGAGCTGGGGGCCAAAGGCGGCGCGCGCCGAGGGCCCGACGCTGTGGCAGGAGGCACACTTCGAGGTGAATACCGCCTTGCCGGCCTGCGCGTCGCCGGCGGCCTGCGCGGTTGCGTGCAAGGCCAGCGCCAGGGTCAACAATGCGGCGTTCTTCATGGGCGGATGCGGGGCAGGGGAGGAGCCTGGCATTATATTCGCCCAGGCCGCCGCGGACATCGCGTGCAACGCAAGCCAACCCGCAGGCAGCTTTGCGCAAGACGCTGGCGCAGTGAGCGGACCCGGGCGCGGCCCGCCTGTCGTGCCCATGGCCTGGCTCAGCGCTCGCCGTACTCGTCGTGGCGGCGCCACCAGATGCCCGTCTCGTTGCGTCCCTTGGGGGCGCGGTCGAGCCATTGGTACATGCCCCAGAGGCCGTCCACCCCGCGCGCATAGGTGGAGTAGGTGTGATAGACCACGCCATCCTCAAGCACGAACGTGCTCAGGCCCGGCCGATCGCGCGAGTACGTAGCCGCGTCGGTGCCGCATGTGGCCGCGAACCGGGCGACGGGTTCCGGAGCCGGTGTGGCGTCCATCGCGTGGCCGCCGCGCTGGTAGTTGTAGTCGACGAACCCGTCGCGCTGTTGCGCCTCGGTAAAGGAGACGTTGGCGTCAAAGTTGAAGTCGCTGCCGAGCGAGGACGCCCAGGGAAACGTCCAACCCATTCGCCGCTTGTATGCCTGCAGTTTCGCCAGCGGTGCGCGTGACACCGCCGCAAGCGTGACGTCGTGGTTCGCCAGGTGAACCACGACGCCGTCGAACCCGTCCGCGATCGACGAGCAGGACGGGCACCCCGCCGTGTAGTCGGGCCCGAACATGAAATGGTAGACAAGGAGCTGCGAGCGTCCCCGGAAGAGGTCCGCCAGCGAGGCGCTGGCTTCGTCGGTCTCGAACCGGTACGCCTTGTCGACCCGGACCCACGGCAGCGCCTGGCGTTGCCGCGCGAGCGCGTCGCTGCGCCGCGTCAGGTCCTTTTCCGCTTCGAGCAGTGCGAGCCGCGCTGCCAGCCACTCTTCGCGTGTCGCGGTCATGTGTTGCGTCATCATGCTTTCCTCCGTTGGGTGTCCATCGTCGTTCGCTCCGTGCTGGGTACGATGTGCGGGTTGGTGGTCGTGATAGATTAGTGCCGGGCATCCGAACGGTGGGAGTGACAAGGGTGGCGCGATTGGGATTCCGATGGATGCGCTGATCACGGCCGCGGCGCGCGCGCTCGCGGCGGGTGACCCGCTTGGCGCGCTGAACCGGGTTGCCTTGCGCGACGACGCGCCAGCGCTTGCGCTGCGCGGCATCGCGATGGCGCAGCTTGGCGATCTCGTGCGCGCGAAGGCGCTGGTGCGAAGCGCGGCGCGCGCCTTCGGCCCGAAAGAGGCCGTAGCCCGCGCGCGGTGCGTCGTCGCCGAGGCGGAGATCGCGCTGGTCTCGCGCGACCTGAGCTGGCCAGCGAAGGCGCTCGACGCGGCGCGCGCAACCCTGGAGGCGCACGGCGACCGGGTGAACGCCGCGCACGCGCGGTTTCTCGAAGCCCGGCGCTTCCTCCTGATCGGGCGCCTCGACGAGGCCGAGCTTGCGCTGGCCCAGCTCGACCCGGCGCCCTTTCCGCCCGCGTCCAGAGCCGCCCATGCGCTGGTCGTCGCGGGGATTGCGATACGGCGCCTGCGCACGAAGGCGGCACGCGCCGCGCTTGCCCGGGCCGAGCACGCGGCGCGCCACGCCGGCATCCCCGCGCTGACGGCGGAGGTCCAGAGCGCATGGCTCGTCCTGAAAACGCCCGCGGCGCGCCTGATTGCGCGTGGGGAGGAGCGGCTCCTCCTGCTCGATGAGGTGGAAGCGTTGCTGGCGTCCAAGGCGCTCGTCGTGGACGCGTGCCGTCATGCCGTGCGTGACGCGGGCACGGTGGTCTCGCTGGCGAGGCGTCCGGTGCTGTTCGCGCTCGCACGCGCGCTGGCCGAAGCGTGGCCCGCGGACGTGCCGAGAGACGCGCTCGTTGCGCGGGCATTCCGTGCCAGGCACGCCGATGCGTCGCATCGCGCGCGGCTACGCGTTGAAATCGGGCGGCTTCGCACGGTGCTCGGGCCGCTGGCTGGCGTGAGCGCGACCCGGCGCGGGTTTGCGCTGGTGCCGCAAGTCGCCCACGAGGTTGTCGTGCTGGCGAGACCCGTGGACGAGGCGCACGCGGCGGTGCTCGCCTTCGTTGCAGACGGTGAGTCATGGTCGAGTTCGGCCCTGGCGGTGGCCCTTGGCGCTAGCCAGCGCACCGTGCAGCGGGCACTCGACGCGCTCGCGGCAGCGGGCAAGGTGCAGTCGTTTGGCCGCGGGCGCGCGCGCCGCTGGCTGACGCCGCCCGTGGCGGGATTCGCGACGACCTTGTTACTCCCCGCGCCACTGCCGGGTGACTAGAATTCACTTCATCGATTGCAGCTCATCGATTGCACTTCACTACGGTGTCACGAGGATGGAAACATGAAACGATCGGCGGCAGAAATCACCCGTGAATATGGCCCTTTCCCGGGTGTCGACAGCGTGCACGGGGTCACGTATGACGGTCGGCAAGTCTGGTTCGCCACCGGCGACAAGCTGATCGCGCTGGATCCGGCAAGCGGCAAGACGCTGCGCTCCATGGATGTCGCCGCACACGCAGGAACGGCCTTCGACGGCCAGCACCTGTTCCAGATCGCCGAGGATCGCATCCAGAAGATCGATCCGCAGACCGGCCGCGTGGTCGCCACGATTCCGGCGCCCGGCGGTGGCAACGACTCGGGACTCGCATGGGCCGAAGGGACGCTCTGGGTGGGGCAGTACCGGGAGCGCAAGATCCATCAGGTCGATCCCCAAACCGGGGAGATTCTTCGCACCATCGAGTCCAATCGCTTCGTTACCGGGGTCACCTGGATCGAAGGAGAACTCTGGCACGGCACCTGGGAGGGTGAGCAGAGCGAGTTGCGGCAAGTCGATCCCCGCACGGGAAAGGTCCTGGAGAGCATCGAGATGCCAGCCGGCGTTGGCGTGTCGGGACTCGAGTCCGATGGCGGCGACCAGTTCTTCTGCGGAGGCGGCAGCAGCGGGAAGGTGAGAGCCGTGCGGCGGCCCGGACGAGGCGGCGCGGCCGGCAGCGACGCCGGCATCCCCGTCGACGCCACCGGCAAATAACCGAGGCGCCCCGCACGGGCGAAGGGGGCGGCTTGAGGAGCCGCCCGATGCCCGTCGCTAAACGGTATATACTGTTTAGCCTGTTTTTTTGATTTGAGAATCACCGTGAATTCACCCATCATCAAGCCGCCGACGAACGAGGTCTTTCATTTTCCGACGAGCGCGCCAGCAGCCGACAGCAACGCAGCCGCCTCCAAGGAGAAGACGCCAAAGGGCTCGGGCAGCAAGAAGGCAGTGACCAAGGCAGTGCCCAAGGCGGCAACGAAGGCGGCAACGAAGGCGGCAACGAAGGCCGAAACCAAGGCCGGGACGAAACCCCGGAAGAGCAAACCATCGAAGGTGGAAGCGCGCGCCGATGTGACCGCGCCGAAAAAGGCGCAGGGCGCCAAGAAGGAGAAGGTGCTGCGCGACAGCTTCACGATGCCGAAGTCCGATTACGAGAAAATCGCCGAACTCAAGCAGCGATGCCTGGACGCGGGCGTGCACATCAAGAAGAGCGAGATCCTGCGCGCCGGCTTGCTGCTGCTTGCCGCGAGATCGCCGGAGCAACTGCTGGCCGCGGTGTCAAAAGTCGAAGCCATCAAGACCGGGCGTCCCGCGAAGGCCTGAGCGTCTCGGGCCGCGCCAGGCGCTTCGTTAGCGCAAGCCGTCGGCCACTATTCACTATTGCCGCGTGAGCATCAGGTCCAGGTTCTGAACCGCAGCGCCGGACGCGCCTTTGCCAAGATTATCGAAGACCGCGGACAGCAGGACGTGCCCGTGTTCCGCGTTGGGAAACACGCTCAAGTGCATGTCGTTCGTTGCGTTCAGCGCTTGCGGATCCAGGTGCTGCAAGGCGCATGACTCGTCCAGCGGCACGACACGTACGTGGGCCGCATCGGCATAGTGGCGTGCGAGGCATGCGTGTAGCGCGGCGCCATCCACGCCGGGTGGCAGCAGCCGCAACGCCAGGGGCACCGTCAGCACGATGCCCTGGCGGAACGCGCCATACGCCGGGACAAAAATGGGACGCTGCGCCAACCCGGCGTGCAGCTGGATCTCCGGCGGGTGCTTGTGCGCGAGTGCCAGGCCATATACCTGGTATGCCGGCGCATTGACGGCACCCTGTCCCTCATGTTCCTCCACGCCAGCGCGCCCGCGTCCGGAGTAGCCCGACACCGCATGAATGCTGACAGGGTAGTCGCCCGGTATGAGCCCGGCCTGCAACAGGGGACGCAGCAAGCCAATGGCCCCGGTCGGATAGCAACCGGGATTGGTGACCCGACGCGCGTTCGCAATGCGCTCAGCCTGTCCCTGCGTCATTTCCGGAAAGCCGTAGGTCCAGTCCGGTTGCGTGCGGTGGGCGGAACTGGCGTCGATGACCCTGACGGCGGGATTCACGATGGCATCCACTGCCTCGCGCGCGGCGGCATCCGGCAGGCAGAGGATGGCGATGTCGCAGGCGTTGATGGCTTGCGCGCGACACCGCGGATCCTTGCGCTCCGCAGCGGCAAGCGTGAATAGCCTGAGGTCGGTCCGATCGCGCAGCCGTTCGTGGATTTGCAACCCGGTGGTGCCTTGGTCGCCGTCGATGAAAACAACGGGAGAGCTCATATGCGGAATACTCCGGTGACTGTGGGGTTTAACAAGGAGAACGAGCCCCTATGTTCCATTGGCCGCTAGAATAGAGAAAGTTGTATTTCATAACGTGAAGATTCAGATTTTCTGAATCTGGAGGCCAGCATGCGAGAGATCAGCCTGGACCGTTTGCGCACTCTGGTCGCCATTGCCGACCGTGGCTCATTTGCCGAGGCGGCGCGCGCATTGCACCTGGCGCCGCCAACGGTCAGCCTCCACATCGCTGAACTCGAAGACCGCATCGGGGCTCCACTCCTGTCACGCAAGCGCGGACATGTCAGGCCGTCGGCGATAGGCGAGGTGCTGGTGGAGCGCGCGCGTCGACTGCTGGCCGACGCGGAGCAGGCGTTGGACGATATTCAACGCCAGGTACAGGGGCTCGAAGGGCGCGCGCGGCTCGGTGCGTCGACTGGCGTGATCGCGCACCTGTTGCCGCAAGCACTTGAGGTGCTGCGCAAGCACCATCCCGCTATCGACATTCAGGTTGCCGTACTCACTTCGCATGAAACGCTGTCCCGGCTGGCGGATGGAACGCTGGATGTCGGGCTGATCGCACTGCCTCAGCCCCCGGTGGCCGGACTCGTGATAAAGCCCTGGCGCCGCGACCCCGTGATGGCCTTTTTGCCGGCGCATTGGCGCTGTCCGGCCCGCGTTACGCCTGCATGGCTCGCCGCCCAACCTCTCATTCTCAATGACGCGACCACGCGTCTCTCGCGCCTGACCACGGAGTGGTTCGCGGCCGGGGGGCACCATCCTGCGCCGCGCATTCAACTCAACTACAACGATGCGATCAAGAGTCTGGTAGCGGCAGGTTACGGCGCGGCGCTGTTGCCCCATGAGGCCACCACGCCGTTACCCGACAAGCGCATTGTCATGCGTCCACTGCGCCCGGCGTTGTGGCGTCGGCTCGGCATCGCACATCGCGCGGGGCACGTCGAGCGTTCCACGCAACACGTACTCGATGTGTTGTGGGATCTGCGATTGGCGTAGGCGTTGCCATTTGCCATGCGCCATTCGCCGCTTCGGTTCGTTCTCGCTGGGACGGTAGCCTTGTTGCATGCCACGACGAGCCAATGGCGGGTTTGTAGAAATCTGACCGGCTGAATTGGGTCGACCACGAACGTTGGTAGCTCAGTCCGGGCGATCGAGCGCTGGCCGGAGACGAACTTCCGGTTTCGGCCAGGAAGCGACACTCACCCGCACCGTGGTTCCGACATTTAGGCGTCGGTTGCGCCTCGAAATCGGACGGTCGCTGGTCTAGGTGCGAACGTCGGCTCGTCGATCTCAGGGACGCAATGACGCACTTGATTCCAAACCGTCTGCACATTGGGCCGGCCATTGCCATGCATGCTGCGTGCGTGGACCTGTGACCGACGGGCGAACGCAGACACACCACCACGGCCTTGGGCGTGTCGCTCCGCCGTCCCATTCAGTGGCACCGTTTCAGCGGTGAAACAGATTTGGCTCGAAATCACCCCTCTGCGACGAACGCAATCCCGATAACCCTTGTCGTACTGGCATCGGCGCGAATTTTGCTTGCGAAAAGCATGAAATACCCCTTCTGAATAAGAGGAGCAACAGATGCCTATTCTTCCTCCGCAGCATGAGTTTGCTGATCCCTGCAGCAGCCCCGACCTACCAGCGCCACTCACGGGTGGTTCTCGATCAACTGGAACCGACGGAGTCTTCGGCGCCAACTGCGCAGGTGGAAACGGTGTTTTCGGGCATAGTCCGAGCGGGGTAGGGGTGCGCGGAGAGAGCGATTCCTCTCTCGGGGTATTCGGCAGAAGTCAGTCAGCTGACGGTATTCAGGGGCGAAGCTCTGCGCCGAATCACGCAGGTGTTTCAGCAGTGAATGAGAGCAACGGGTTTGGAATATGGGCATCAAGCCAAGGCGGAGAAGCCGGCCATTTTGAAGGTAATGTTGTCGTCACCGGTGATGTGATCTTGAAGGGCGGGCAAGATGTTGCTGAAAGGTTCAGGGTAGATCCGGGTATAGCGTTCGAACCCGGGTATGTCATGGTGATGACAGACCAAGGCCGACTGGAGCCCTGCGACCGAGAGTACGATAAGCGAGCTGTTGGAGTGATCTCCGGCGGCGGCGCTTTGCGTCCGGCAATTACGCTCGGGACTGAAGAGCAGGCGGGTGACACTGTGCCAATAGCATTGATCGGCACAGCGTATTGCTTTGTGGACGCCACCGATAATCCGGTTGATGTGGGTGACATGTTGACGACCTCTGCGGTGCAGGGTCATGCGATGAAGGCAAAAGATCCATATCGCAGCTTTGGATCCACCGTTGGCAAGGCGCTTGCGCCACTGGCCGGCGGTCGCGACCTCATACCGATCCTGCTTGTTCGGCTGTGACGCTGCGGGGCCATGTCTGCCCATCTTCCCGGCGCGAACCAGCCACTGTGTGCTCAGGAGATACTGCGCAATGGACACAAGCCTCCGCTCAATATTCACCAAACCTGACGTCGGCCTCAACGCAGCCGCGACAGATTTCGGGCTAGTTCGACCGATCAGCGTGCGCGCATTGGCCGCCCATCAGGCAATTGACCATGCGTATCAGTCCGCTGGCGGATTCAAAGGTCAGCTCGGCGTTGCGACGAGCGCGTTGCTACCGTCCGACGCTGGGAGCTTTCTACAAAGCTTCCGGGGCGGCGACCTGCGATTCTCAGGTGCCCCGATACCGGATCTCGAGCATGGTTTTCAATTGCTGGTCGAGTTCTCAGGTATTCACTGCTTTGGAAACCCTGGTACCTTCAAGAACGATGACGCCTACCTTATCGTCACGATCTTCAGACCTGAGCAAGCGGTGGTGAAGACGAAGAAGATGCCCAATGACGGTACGGATGATGTGTGGAATAACCTTGAGGCGGGCCAGGACAGCACCAAAGGTCAAGTCACAATCGATCCGGCAGATCTCTATCCACCGCAGCCAATAGCCATCAGCGGAAAAGTTATGCGCTGTGGCGCCTTGGGCTGCAATACCGGCAGCACAAGACAAGCCGTCGACGCCGCTGCGGCAGCAGCAGCAGGTGCGGCAGGCGCCGCACTGACGGGAATAGCGGCCATCGCGACTGCGGCGGCGGCATTCGGAGCGGCGGTAGCGAACGCACTCTCGAATCTGGTCGGACTAGACGACACCGAGATTAACACCTGGACAAAAACATTCGTTGACCTAAACGAAATCATCCAGCTTCCCCCTGTGAATTCCAAAAAAATAGGGGCGATAAGTTACAATTTTGAGTCCGACCTTATCTCCGATGGAGATTCATCCTACAAGTTGTACTTTAATCTCATGCTTCGACAGATAACAAATCTAACTGGAACTTGAGGCCGCGTGCCACTGTAGGAGGAGCGAGCTCGAGCAGCCACCGCAGACGAGCACGGCAGTTTACTGGACATAACGCTTGATCTACACGGGCCGCCGATTCGGACCGGGGCAGGCCAGCAGGCGACGTTGGCCTGCGCGCTGAGCTTGCCACTCTAAAGTCGGCTGTCTCCAGATAGCGGACCCTGGTGAGCACCCGATCTGAAGCCTTGAATAATGTCGGTAGAATCGCGAGCAAAATGGTCTACCCTGTAACGATTCGCCGCAATGAATGCCCGGTTACGTTGGTACTTCGAAGTCCTTCTGCATCGATGCAACCTTGCCGTGAACCGCGCTGGCAAGATCATGCAGCATCTCCGCCTGCCGGCTAAAGATTCCATCGACAATTTCCGGCGCAGCAAGGCATAGGTTCAATGGCGACATTGAGGCCGGTGCTATCAATCTGTCGTCGCGGCAATTGATCGTCAAACGGGAGGCTAGCCATCATGAGCCGTGAACGTTGGGGAACATTTTCCGTTGCTGACCATCAACGGCCGCGTGCGTTCGTCGCCGAGGCCTTGCTTTATGACCGGCTGGTCGTCCCCTATCCGCCCAGTGCGGAAGAGCGAGCGAGATGGTCCAAACAGGAATGGCGGCCAGATCTGCTCGATGCCAAGCTCGATGTCCTGCCGGAAGAAATGGTCATCAGGGTGCCGTGGAACGAATTTGCACAGGAGCGCTACAACTCGCGCATCACCGCCGCCAAAGACGTCGCATTCGATGGCGGCCATATCGTCGAGGAACAGGCCACGGTTGATGCGCTTCACATGACACGCATGATCCTGGCTCAAGACTGCCGGCCCCAATTGCCCAAAGGTGTCACCAAAGTATGGGCTTTTGCGGCCTTCCCGTCACTGCTCGCGTATCGGGAAGATCAGGCACTTGCGTCGAGCCCAGGCCGCCAGGAAATTCTGGCAATGGTCTTGAGGCACAAGTTTTTCATTCCCGGAACCAAAGGCAAGTCGGGCGATGAGTTGCTCTCCCAGGCGGTCGAATTGGCCGGTCGTGATGATTTCAGGGAAAAGCGTGCAAGGTTTCATCGCTGGCAGGAAGACATCATCGAGCAGCAAATCGAGCCCGAGCAGGCCGTCGAAGAAATGGAAGGCCACCTGAAGCAGTTCGAGGTTATCGCCCGGAAAGCTAAGGTCGACGTCTACTGGAGGTTCGCCTTCATCGCAATCCCGGCCGCGATCGGCATGGTGACCGCCGGGGCTGGCATGCCGCTGGTCTTCGCCGGTGCATCCGGCTTGGTTTCCATAGCCGCCCTCGTCCGTTTTGATCGCAAACCTAGAATCGACGCTGGCGACTGCGACGCTGCCGCGATGATCCACGACATTCAGCAGCACTTCGGCTGAGGATGATGGTTCGCCGGTGTCGTTAACATCGTACTAACATGCACTAGGATTGCTTCGTGTCAGATTGTCGCCTAAGACCCATAGAGCTGCCTCGCAGTGGCCGACATTCCACCGTCCGCAAGGGCCGAAGACGAGTTCAAAAATGAAGGCGCGGCATGGCCGTTCCGCTCTGATACCTGACGTTGGAACCGCGACGACCCGACCGTCAGCAATGGGTCGTGAACGGTCATAAGCAACCCGCACACCGCTCCCCCGTTAAGGGCCAACGGTCACGCAGGCGGCCGACACGCAGTGACCGACGTTGCCTGCTTCCCGTCAGTGAGCGCGTGCAGGCGAAAGCGAGATGGAATTCAGGTCTAGTCGCATGCGATGCATCTGGCACATTTCCCCATCGCACGACTGGTAACAGGAGCTTCGATGCGTCGTATTCCTGTGCATGCGTTACAGGGCCTTTCTACTGCCGACGAAGCGGTGAGCTTCGCCATCCAAGAAAGGCTCCGGAACGCGAAGCCCGTGTGCCCCTTCTTTGATGCACACTTGACGAGATCCGCCGCCCGCATGGGCGGCATGCGCAAGCCCATCCTCAGCGCATGGTTGCCTTAGCGCCCCCATGGCGTGACACGATAAACCTGATCGATCGCGCCGAAGACAGTCGACCCATCCGGCATTCTGACTTCGATCCGGACCCGATCGTCGGGCTTTAACCACGACGTTCTTTCTTCGCCGAACTCCAGAATGTCCAGTGCACGGCGCTCGAGAATGCAACATTGGCCGAACGTGTCGCGGTCATAAGTTGCGACGGTGCCCCCACCGATAATTGTGCCCGCGGTGAGCTTTCTATGGCGCGAGGCCTCCGAAACCAGCGTCGCGAAATCGAACATCATGTGCTCCGCCCCGTCTGGGCAACCAAATACCTCGCCGTTCCACCTGACTTCCACCGGAAGTGAAACTTTGAAATTGATCCAGTGCTCACCAAGCTCATCCGGCGTAACCAAGAACGGCGCGAGCGTCTTTTTAGGCTTGCAGTGGTAAAAACCGAAACCTCTCGCGTGCTCCACCCTTTGAGTAAGGCGAAGACTAATGTCATTCATAAGCCCGACCAGCAGAATTCCGTTTGCGCCTTCGACCTTTGTTGCCATTTGCTTGACGTCGTTGGTCACGACCACCAGTTCGGCCTCGAAGTCCGTACCCAGATCGTCAGTGCCGAGAATGAAGTCTTCCGTTGGACCCAGGATCGAGTCGGAAACGCTCTGATAGAAGCTGGGCTTCTCCGCCATTTCCTCAGGGAAACTTTGTTTCCGCATGCTAAAGCCGAGTTCTAAATGCGGCCTGTATCCGCCGCCGTCGAGCAACTGATACGCACGAGGTAACGGCGCGCGCCACCGCAACTCGCTGATTGGTACCGTTGCGCACAGTGTGCCTTCCTGCAGGCGTCGATACTCTTCATGCAGCGGTGCCGAATATTTCGACCACGAATCGATGGCTTCCTGCATCGTGCCAACGATGTGCGACACAACGATCGCCTGGCCTGAGCGCGTGTCTGCCAAAGCGAGAGCACCATCCCGCGTCCAATTGTCAATAGTCCCAAGTTTCACGCTTGCATCTCCTTCAAAAACAGGTTGTT
This sequence comes from Cupriavidus basilensis, assembly GCF_000832305.1. NCBI lineage: Bacteria > Pseudomonadati > Pseudomonadota > Betaproteobacteria > Burkholderiales > Burkholderiaceae > Cupriavidus > Cupriavidus basilensis. Next base: position 3,601,233 of record NZ_CP010536.1, on the reverse strand, counting down.
TGCCGGGCGGCCCCTGCGGTCTCGATCAATCAAGTTGAATATGGTGGTCCCTGATCAATTTTCCCCAGATTTCAGATTCTTTGTTGATTTTTGAAGCCATTTCCTGGGAGTTGGTTGAGGCGGGAAAATAACCGAGATCGCGCGCGCGGTCCTTGATAACTGGAGTTTGATTGATTTTATCGAGCTCCTGCTGATATCGCTGAATAACGCTATTCCCCGTGTTTCCAGGCGCCCAGAACGCGTTCCAACCCGACAAATCATAGTTTGGCAACGTCTCGGATACTGCCGGCACATCTGGAAGAGCGGCGAGCCGCTTCAGCCCGGTCACCGCAATCGCCTTGACTTTCCCTGCTTTGATTTGAGGGATGGCGGTGGCCGCGGGCTCCATCAACAATTGGATATGCCCCGCCGCCAGATCGTTAATCGCCGCTTGCTTGTATGGCACGTGAGTCAGTTGAATTTTTGTTGCCTGCTCAATCAACATTGTGCCCAGATGCATCATGCTCCCGTTTCCGCTGCTGCCGTAGTTGAGCGCTCCCGGCTTGCTTTTCGCGAGTTTGATTACATCATCCAGATTTCGGACAGGTAAATCATTGTTCGCAATGAGAACATATGAGCCTGCCAAAACTATCGAGATAGGCTTCAAGTCGCGCTTTACGTTAAATGGCAATTTTGGATAAAGATATGGATTTATCGTGACAAGTTGATTGTAGCCAAAAAGAATCGTGCTCCCATCCGGATCAGATTTCGCAACATTTTCCGTTCCGATGATGCCAGAGGCGCCGGGCTTGTTGTCGACCACAACAGATCGCCCCAACGCTTTCTGTAACTCACTTGCATAGATTCTCGCGAAAATGTCCGGCGCAGACCCGGCAGAAGCAGGAACCACGATTCGGACGGGTTTTGACGGCAACCACGACGATGGTTGAGCCATAGCGGCGGACGAAACTAGTGCAAATGCGAGAAAAAGGTATCCATGCATATTCATGTGGGACTCCTCAAATAAACGGTGCCTGAGTAAATCAAAATTTATGTCGCATACCGATGCCCGCCGTAATTCCGCTACCGAAATTGCCTAGCTTGTCATAAAGCACGTTTCCGTAGATGTCGGTTCGCTTTGACAGCGGATAAATGTAACCAACTGCCGCGTCGCGCCGGCGAACGTCCGCTTGGGTGGAGGAGCGAACATTGGTTTGCGTCACAGCGAGCGCAATTTTTCCGGTCGAAAATGGAATATTCGCGCCAACCATGAACGTATCCGTCCTGAAGGTCGTGCCGCTCGCGCGCGTCGCGTCGTATTGCAAGATTGGCTTGATCCAGCCAAAGTCATAAGCGGCGCCTGCCACCAAGACGCTTTGTGCCCAACTTCCCGTCGGCAGGCCTGGACCTACGCGAGTTCGTTGAAACAAGATGGTTGCGGTAAGCGGTCCGCGGTCCAGATACAACATAGCGACGCCATTGTTCGAGGAGTTCGTGCCACTGACCTCGCCAAGGCTATAGACGAAGCGACCAGACACCCCAGCATATTCGGGTGTGTAGTAGCCGACGGCATTGCTCCAGGCCGTGTCGCTTGCGATGTATCGGCCAAACGATGGAACCCAAAGTGGGTTCATCACCGGGGAAAAGACCGTCGAGCCTCCAAATGGATCAAACTGGGCGGTCGCCAGGTAGGTAGGGCTGGATAGTCGCCCGATGCGCACCTCTCCACCCCTTCCCTCAATGCCAACGTAGGCGTTCCTTGACAGAAGACTGTCGGCTGCCGATCTCCCGGATGCTCCCGTATCGATTTGGTAGAAGCCTTCCACGCGGAAGTTTGCCTTCAGGCCATTCCCAAGATCCTCACTGCCTGCCACGCCCCAAAATGACAACGACATTCCGCCGCTGCCGATGCCAACTACACTGCCGCTGGCCCCACTTGGCTTCACCGTGCCAAAGTATGCGTCCGCAATGCCATACACCTGGCTGCCCGCGTTGACGGGCGTCGCTACAGCCAGAAGAATCGCCAGGGCGAACGTTTCCCGGCCGCGACGGCGGCCATATTTATCAATCATGTCTCCTCCAATTGTTTATTTTTTAGTTACGAACGTTAAAGTCGTTTATTTTTTTGTTTTTATTGTGTCTGATCCGGATCAGATGACATATTTTCCAGTATGAAAAACGTTACCTGGATTCTTCTCGAAATCCGAAATCAAGAACCTGTCCTGCGGTTTCTCCGACGCAGTTTTTGGTATGTTTTCCACCATGTGAATGTAAGTTGGAACGAAGTTGGCCTCCAACATATCGCGGCAGATATTGATAAGCTTTTGCAGATCGAAGCGAATGATGCGGGACGGTACGATTGCGGCAACGATATCCTTCTCTCCGGGAGCTTTGGACGCTGCATCGATGCCGTAGACATAGACGTCGTCCACAAGTCCTGAATCTGCAATGACGCGCTCGATGAATGCGGTATTGACAAAATCTCCATTTTTTCGAATTCCTCCGCCCTTTCGATGTGAAAAGAAGATCCAGCCGTCCGAATCTGTGCGAACAATGTCCCCCATGTGCAGCCATCCGCCCGCACATTTGCGCTTTGACGCTTCTGGAGCGCCGATATATTCGACTGTGACAGGCGAGCCATCGGCCCGCCCAATGAGCAGTTCGCCCAAGGCTCCCGGTATCACCGGCTCTCCAGCCTCGTCCACGATCCTTGCAATAAAGTCATTTCCGAGGCGCCCGCAACTCCCCACGGGGCCAACCCCTGGAGGATTCACTGCGAGCCCACCTTCTGCCGCACCATAGAATTCAAGAACCTGGACGCCAAAGCGCGACTCGAATCTGCGCCAGATCGACTCAGGCATACCGGCAGAGACCACCAGGCGCACTGGATTCGCCGCATCGTCACCGCGCGGAGGCTCCGCATATACCGCCGTAGTCATCCCGCCGAGCAAAGTAAATGAAGTACATGCGAAGCGGCGCGTAATATCCCAGAGACGGGTCTTCGTGAACCTGCGCGAGATCACGATGGAAAGCCCACCGACTATCCCGGCGCCGAGGGTTGCAATCTGCGCATTGGCGTGCGTTAGCGACAAGCCGGTGTAAAGGCGATCCGACGCTACGTATCCAAACTGATTAAAAGCTGCCCTCGACGTGCTGAAGTAGCGTCGATGGGTCATGACGATACCCTTTGGATCGCCGGTGGTCCCCGATGTGAAGAGAATCTCCATGGGATCGTCCGGGTCGATCTGATGCACGATCTCGTCACCATCACGATAGAAATCGGCAAAGTCTCTTATCGAATCGTTGCAGGGCCTGGCGGCTGCTTTTTCGCCGGTGGCAACGACCGCAATGCAGGTGCGCGAGGGCGATTCATCCAATACTTCCAGAACGTGCGCAAGCGAGTAGTCGGCCGACACCAATGCAGACGCGTTGACCTGCGCCAGCATGAATGCGAGTTTTTCCCCACGCGTTCGTGGATCGATTGGCACGAGCGTCACGCCGATCAGACTGCACGCGAATAGCAACTCGATGAACTCGAGATGATTTGCCATTAGCGTGGCGCACCTGTCACCGGATGCCAATCCGCTATGCTTCAGGCCGCGGCCCACTGCCTGAATCCGATCCCACAATGCGGCATACGTGACTTCGACGTCGGCGACCGTCTCCGCCCCTTCAAATATCAATGCGACGGAATCGGGCGTTTCGAATGCCCTGCGGCGTATCACATCGAGGATGCTCACCTCAAGATGTTTCATTGGTCTTCTCTCTGCAAGACAGAAACCACGACGGTCGCTGCGTCGTCCCCAATCCAGCCTCCACCATTCTCTGCGACGGCAGTGCGCGCGCCGTCAACTTGGCGAGCGTCAGCGCGTCCCAACAGTTGATCGAATAGCTCAACGAGTTGAGCACATCCAGAAGCACCAATAGGATGCCCTTTGCGAAGCAATCCGCCGGACGTGTTGACGGGAATGCGGCCGCCGAGTTCCGTCGCGCCACTTTCAATCAGTTCGATCCCCGCACCGGGCTTCGCAAGGCCCAGATACTCGTAGTACATGAGTTCCGCTGGCGCCCCCGCATCGTGTAGCTCGACTACGTCAATGTCACTGGGTTCGATGGCGGCCTTTTCATAAGCCTTCCTCGCCGCATACGGCACGAGCCTCTCCTCGCCGCCCTGATAATCCCATCCAGTAGCGGCAACGGACGACAGTACCCGCACACGCTTTTGCAGTCCGAGCCCCTTCGCCTTCTTTTCTGAGACGAGTACCAGGGCCGCCGCTCCATCCCCGATAGGCGAACACATGGGTCGCGTCAACGGAGCGACTACCATTGGAGCCGCTAGCACTTCATCCACGGTCAACACTTCCCGGAACTGGGCTTTAGGATTCAAGCTGCCGTGCCTTGAATTTTTTGCCGATACCATGGCGAAGTGCCGAGCGGTAGCCCCAGTCTCTTTCGAATACTCACGTGCCATGGCCGCGTAGATATCCATAAAGAGAGAACGAGTGGTACCGGCCCCGGCAAGGTCGGCTTCCGAGCCGGTATCTCTGATACTCTTCGCGAGCGATGCCAGAACGTCGTCCATTGCTTCCACGTCGACCGCGCCCTGGAAGACCGAGAACGTCTTGCGCTTATCTTCGCTATACAATTTTTCGAAGCCAGCCACCAGCACAACGTCGTAGGCGCCCAGTTCGATCATCGTGACGGCTTGCTGGAATGCAGAGGCAGACGTGGCACATGCATTCTCAATATTGACAACTGGAATGCGCCCGATGCCCATGCCTCGAAGTACAACCTGTCCGGGGACCAGCACTTGTCCCGTCATTACACCCGCGGCCGCGTTTCCCATGTACGCCGCCTGAATCGCATCCTTGGACATTCCCGCATCACGCAGCGCAGCCGAAATCGCTTCGGAAGCCAATGATTTCAGACCTCGGTCAAGATGTTTTCCGAAGGCGGTCATTCCCGCCCCGGCTATATATACTCGATTCATAAGGAAGGCTTTCCGTCGACATTTAGTAACGTTGTTACTGCGTGGTTATAAAAAGATGGATTGAGCGTCACAAATTACGTCGAAACAACGGTCTGGCTAGAGCTGATGCCCCCCCATATAATCGAAAAAATCTCTTCTGTCTTTCCAACCAGTGAGTATTTCCTGCGACGATACTCCCACATCACGAACGTTCTGTTCAACATGCCAGCGAATGCGTCGAGGATCGACAGCGCTGAAATATCCGAACGGACTTCGCCGCGTGCCTGGCCATCACTGATAGACTTCAGGAAGATCTGCATGACGTCATGCTGATGGTAGGTTGCATCTCTCATCCAACGCTCAAGAGGAACGGTCAAGAACACGATTCTGCCGACTTTTGGATGTCGTTCGTAGAACTCGAAATGCCGCCTTAGACAATCTTGCATTCCTTCCCTCATCGATTGGCATCCCACCAGCGGAGCAACGGCATGAGGATAAAGCTCTCTAAACCAATCATTAATAAACCAAAAGAGCAAAGACTCCTTATCGCCGAAATAGCGGTAGATGGTGTTAAAACTCATTCCCGCTTCCTTCGCGATGGACCGCATGTCAGCGCGGTGGAAATCGCCCTCCGAATAGATGTTCAGAACCACCGGGGACAACCGTTCGCTAACATCCAAGGGGATTGCGCGGACGTCTGAAGGCGCACAAGCGGGCTCACGAACGCCGCTGGCGGTATGTTTGGCGTCACGTTGCAACTTCGTTACCTTACTCATGATGTTTGCCGGTTGCTATCAACACAGTGTCTTTCGATGGAATGGGCTTCGGCGCCCACGGTGCATCACTTCAATCCGGGACGAAGCCGATCACCCGCGCGGGAGCAGCGCTGCATCGTGCGAGCTTTAGTGGGAACAGGCCAACTTGAAAGCCGCTAGCTGGCAAGGAGGCGAGATTGAGCAGTTTCTGAATGATAAACGCCTCCTTGACGGTAATGGCCTTGTGCGCATCCCATAGAAGTCGTTTGTTTCCGGTCCGCTTGAAATCGGCGCTCATGACTGGAAAGGGGCGGTCCCACCCAATGGCATCGGTCCCAATAGCTCGAGCACCACGCTCGGTGAGATGGAGGGTGCTTTCCCAGGTCATGCCAGGGTAGTTGAAGTACTCCGGATCGGAGATTTTGAACCGTTCCTGACCTGTGCGGATGAGTACGGCATAACCATGTACATCATCTACCGCGGCTTTCCGTTGCGCCTTGTCGAGCATTTCGCTGGTGATGGCTTGCCCTGGAACGACATACTCGCGCACGTCAAATACGACGCCCGGCAGGAAAAGTTCGTTCAGATCGATTTCGTCGATTGTTCTGGAGGTTCGTCCTTCGCAAAGCGATCCGCTGTGTAGAGGTGCATCAACATGAGTGCCGCAATGCGATGACATCTCCAGCAACACTTCTGATCCCCATCCCTCCCCATCCGGCAAGTCGGCATGCGTGCACCCAAGTGCTGCACAAAAAATATCCTTCCCGGCGGCGTCAGGCGCGTGATATTCAATTCGGGGCGCGAAGACGTTCGCAATTGGCGTACCACGCATAGGCTCGGGCAAGCGATCCCGATCAGTCGGATCGATAGTACCGGTCAGGTCAACAAGCTTCATCTGAGATTCTCCGAAATTGCTCAGCCACGCGCCAAGCGACAGATACGGTAACATTGTTACTCTCGGCAATGATACGGAGCGGACCAGCAGAGGTCAACCGCCGCTCCTTGCGCGTTTTCCCTAGTGACCGGGGTTGGGAAGACATTGCGTCCTGCGCGCCGCTTGGCTTCGAGGCCTTGGACATCTGGCGGAACAGCCCGTCAGGTGCAGAAGGAGCCGTTCGCCTCCCACGCCCGCCGTGGCCGTTCGTTCGAATCAGGGATACGTTTCCGGCGCGCTACCGACCGAAGCGCGCCTGGCAGGTGGCTGGGTCATGGCGTTCTACAAGGAGGAACGCCTTGACCTCAGTACGCGTGAACGTCGGCGCGTGCCAGCATCGCCGACCCCGCTAGACACGACGCCACCGACCTTCCTGGATGAGTGCCTCGGCCAGTTTCGGGATGATCTGTGCCACCTGCCGCGCCGCCGCCGTGAACGGGCGCTGGCTGCTGGTCGCCAGCACCACCGATTGGCGCAGCGCGCGGTCGGTCAGTGCGACTGCCTCGAGTTCGCCGCTGTCCAACTCGGTAGAGACCGCGTGGTAAGGCAGCACCGAATACGCCGTGTGGTCGGTCAAGATGCGCTTGATGACCACCGATGAACTGGCCTCCATGCACACATTGAGCGCAATGCGCTGCGCACTGCTCAGTTCGTCGAGCAGGTTGCGGATTGCATTGGGCGGCACCGGCAGCACGAGCGGCAGGCCGGCCATCTGCCGCATCGGCATCGACGGTGGCACCCCGCCCGCCGTGCGCCAGTGCGCGCGCATCGACGCGCGGCTGCCGACCAGCATCAGCGGTGTGTCGAACAGGCGCCGGTAGCTGTTGCGGCCCTCGGCGCGGTAGCGGTTCAGCACGGCGAGGTCGACACTGCCCTGCGTCAGTCGCGTCTCGATGTCGCCGCTGTAGCCCTCGACGAAGCGCAGCCGCAAAGCGGGCAGCCGTTCGCAGACAGCCGCATACAGCCGGCTCGCCAGCAGCGGCGCCACCGCCGGCACCAGTCCGACCGTCAGTACGCCGCTGACGTTGCCCGCTTGCCCGCGCGCAGCCTCCACCAGTTGCCTCGCGCCGGCGAGCAGCGGCTCGGCGTCTGCGAGCACCTGTTCGGCCAGCGCGGTCGGGCGCACGCCGCGTCCGGTCCGGTAGAACAGCGCGCCGCCGAACATGCGTTCGAGCTCGGCCACCTGCCGGCTGATCGCGGACTGCGCGAGCCCGAGGTGCGCTGCCGCCCCCGACACGCTGCCCGCGCGCGCCACCGTGACGAAGGTCGCCAGCGCCTTCAGCGTCAGTTCCTGGCCGGCGTCCGCCAGCAAGCCTGCCTCCATCTGTCTGTCCCCTGTTATCTGATTTTCAGAAATCTGGTTTCCGCCCACGGCATTGATCGCAGCATAGCGGCAATCTATCGTTACGGGCAAGCAACGCTGACAATCAGGAGACACCGGCCCATGCCCCTCATCGCACAGAACCACCCGCTCGCCCCACTCGACGGCGCCGAAGCCGAGATGCTTGCCCGCGTCCAGGTGCTCGCGCAGGACCACATCGGCCCGAAAGCGAACGCGGTCAGCCGCGACGACGCATTCGCCTGGGACACCTTCCGCCTGCTGGCCAGCCACGGTGTGATCGCCACCGCATTCCCTCGTGAACTGGGCGGCACCGAGGCGTCGATGCTGCTGCGGGTCAGGATGATCGAGGAGGTCGCACGGGTGTGCAGTACGGCGGCGTCGCTGATCACCGGCACCGACCTGTCGTCGCGGCCCATCGTCGCCGGCGCATCGCCGGAACTGGCTGCGCAGACCGTGCCGCTGCTCGCGAGCGGGGAGAAGCAGTCCGCCTTCGCGCTGACGGAGCCCGGCGCCGGCTCCGACCTCGGCCGGCTGTGCACGGTCGCCAGGCGCGATGCGGGCGGCTACCGCCTGCACGGGGTCAAGAAGTTCATCACGCGCGCGTCGGTGGCCGACATGTTCGTCGTGGTCGCCTCGCTCGCCGACGGCCCCGGGGGAAGCAAAGGCCTGACCGCGTTCCTCGTGCCGCGTGACGCCGCCGGCCTGAGTGTCTCCCCGATCATCCCCAAGATGGGCTGGCATGGCGTGCCAATTGCGGAGGTGTATCTTGACGACGTCCATGTGCCCGCCTCGCACCGGCTGGGCGAGGAAGGGCAGGGCATGGCAATCGCGCAGGACACGCTAGTGCGCGCCCGCGTCGGCCACGCCGCCATCGCGCTGGGCCGCATGACCGGCGCATTGCAGATCGCCGCGCAGTACGCCGGGCACCGGCAGGTGTCGGGCAAGGCGATCGGCGAGCACCAGGGTATCCAGTGGATGCTGGCCGACATGGCCGCGCGGATCGAGGCGGCGCGATGCCTGGTCTACAGCGCCGCGCAGCGCTACGACCGCAAGGACCCCGAGACGTCGATTCACGCGTCCATCGCCAAGATGCACAGCACGGACCTCTGCATGCGCGTGGTGGTCGACTGCGCGCAACTGCTTGGCGGCAACAGCTACCTGAATGCTTATCCGATCGAGCGCTTCCTGCGCGACGCCAAGATGAACCAGATTGGCGAAGGCACCAGCGAAGTCCACAAGAACCTGATCGGTCGCCACGTCATGAAGACCGCCTCGGCCATGCCGCAACATCCGTGCCTCGACTTCGAGCCGGACCTGTTCGGAGGTGCATGATGGCCAGCACCGACAGCCTCACCGACAGCCTCACCGACAGCCTCACCGACAGCCTCACCGACAGCCTCACCAACGACCTGTGCCGCCGGCTCGGCATCCGGTATCCGATCTTCGGACTGGCGCACAGCATCGAGGTAGCCGCCGCCATCTCCAACGCCGGCGGGCTCGGCGTCTACGCCGCCGCGCGCGACGGCCCCAACGAACTGGCGCGCAAGCTGCGCGACCTGCGCGCGCTGTGCCCGGGTGTGCCGGTCGGCGTGGACCTGCTGCTTCCGACGTCGCTGCCCGGCGTGTCGACGCCGGAGGACATTGCTGCCGCCATTCCGGAAGGCCACCGGCGTTTCGTCGACAGCCTGTTTGCGCGCTTCAACGTACCGGAGGCCACACGCGGCAACTTCTTCTCGCAATACGTGCGCTCGCAGGCGCTGTTCGAGGAACAGGTGACGGCGGTCGCGCAGAGTGACATGGACGTGTTCGCGGCCGGCGTCGGCACGCCGGCCGATACCCTCGCACGCGTGCGCCGCGCCGGCAAGACCACGATGGCGCTGGTCGGCGCGGTCAAGCATGCGCAGAAGGCCATCGCGGCAGGTGTCGATGTGCTGGTTGCGCAGGGCTACGACGCCGGGGGCCACACCGGCAATGTCGGCACCTTCACGCTGGTGCCCCAGATCATCGCGGCAGCAGGCGGGCGGCCCGTTCTTGCAGCCGGCGGCGTCGGCGAGGGCAGCCAGATCGCCGCCGCGCTCGCGATGGGCGCGCAGGGTGCATGGCTTGGCACGGTCTGGCTCGGCAGCACCGAGCACGGCCTGCCAGCCGCACTGACCGACCGGCTGCTGTCAGCCGGCAGCGAGGACACCGTGATCACCCGCGCCCACAGCGGCAAGCCGTGCCGCGTGGTGCGCAGCGCGTTCTCCGATGCGTGGGAAGCCCCTGGCGCGCCGGCCCCGCTCGGCATGCCATACCAGCAGGCGCTGACCGGCCGGCTACTTGCGGCGGTGGAAGAACACGAGGTCGCGCCGCTGATGTACGAGGCAGCCGGGCAGAGTGTGGCGTGGGTGCGCGAGGTCGAACCGGTCGCGCACATCGTGGAGCGGCTCGTGCGCGAGACGCGCCAGTCGCTGGAGAACCTTCGCAGTTACCTGCCGCTATGACCGGCCACGCCCGACGCAGACCGGGCAAGAACACATCAGGAGACAACATGAATCGTCGCGCTTTCGGCAGGACCGCCTTTCATACCGCGCTGATGCTGTCGGCACCCGGCTGGTTTCCCGCGCTCGCCCGCGCTGCCAGGCCGCCGGGCCCGAGCGGCTTCCCCGACAAGCCGCTGCACGCCGTGGTGCCTTACCCGGCCGGCGGCGTGGTAGACGTAACGCTGCGCCCGGCGATCGACCGGATGTCGCTCGACCTGCCGCAGCGCGTGGTGGTGGAGAACCGCCCGGGTGCCGACGGCCGCATCGCCATCGAGTACGCCATCCGGGCCCCTGCCGATGGCTACACGATCCTCGGTGTGACGCCAGTGCTGGCGGTGGCGCAGACGCTCTATCCCAACGCCGGCATTCGCGTGCAAAACTTCCGCGCGATCGGCGCGGTGGCGGCGGTGCCGTCGGTGTTCGTGGTCCACGAGAGCGTACCGGTGAAGACGCTAAAGGAGTTCGCTGCGTGGGCCAAGGCACGCCCAGGCGAGGTCAACGTGCCGGTGCCCGGCAGCGGCAGCTCGCTGCACCTGGCGCAAGAGCTGTTCTTCGAAACCGCCGGCATCCGCGTGACCAACATCGGCTACAAGGGCCAGCCACCGTCGGTGCCGGATCTTGCCGGCGGGCAGTTGCAGTTTGCGCTGCTGTCGCAGAACCTCGCACTGCCGATGATCCAGGCGAAGAAGCTGCGGCCGCTTGCCGTCAATGCGGTCAAGCGCACGCGCTCGCTGCCCGATGTGCCAACCATCGCCGAGGCCGGCTTTCCCGATTCGCTGGTGCAGTCATGGTATGGGCTTGCCGTACATTCCGGCACGCCGCGGCCCATCGTCGACTACCTTGGCGCGACGCTGCAGTCGGCAATGGCGACGGCCGACGTGCGCAACAAGCTCGCCGCACTCGACGCCGAGATCCTGGCGCTCGACGGCAAGCAGTTCGACACACTGATGCAGTCCGAATCCGCACGCTGGGCCGCCCTGATCAAGGCGCGCAACATCAAGGCAGAAGCATGACCACGACCACGACCACGAACGGGCCGCTCGCCGGCCTGCGCATTCTCGACATGGCGACCGTCGTGGCCGCGCCACTCGCCTCCACGCTTTGCGCCGACATGGGTGCCGATGTCGTCAAACTCGAACTGCCTGACGGGAGCGACCCGCTGCGCGGGCTGGCCCCGGTCAAGGACGGCATCCCGCTGTACTGGAAAGTCGCCAACCGCGGCAAGCGTGGCATTTCGCTCGACGTGCGCAAGCCCGCAGGCCGCGACCTGTTCTTGCGGCTGCTGCCCGAGTTCGACGTGCTGGTCGAGAACTTCCGCGCCGGCACGCTCGAGCGCTGGGGTCTTGACACCGCCACGCTGCGCCAGGCCAATCCGCGGCTGATTGTGCTGCGCCTGACGGGATTCGGCCAGACCGGGCCCTATGCCGCGCGCGCCGGCTTCGCGCGGGTGTTCGAGGCGATGAGCGGCTTCACCAACCTTGCCGGTGAGATCGACGGTCCGCCGCTGCACATGAACTACCCGACCGGCGACGTGGTGGCGGGACTGTTCGGCGCCTTTGCCATCGCCACCGCTGCGGCGGAGCGGCGGTTGTCGCCTGACGCACCGGGCCGTGATATCGACTTGTCCGCCACGGAGGCGCTCTTCCGCCTGCTGGAACCGCTTGCGGTCGAATACGAGCAGCTTGGGCAGGTGCGCAAGCGCGCCGGCAATCGGGCGACATACACCGCGCCATCGAATATGTACGCCACGCGCGACGGCGAATGGGTGTCGATGGTCGCGTCGTCCAACCCGATCTTCCGACGCCTGTGCGCGGCGATCGGCCGGCCGGAACTGGCCGACGATCCGCGCTTCGGGACCAACCCGGCGCGCGTGGCGAATCTGGACGCGCTCGACGCTGTCATCGTCGCCTGGTTCGGCGAGCACAGCTACGACGCGGTGGCAGCGGCGCTGGAGGCGCAGGAGATTCCATTCAGCAAGATATTTACGATCGAAGACATCGTGCGCGATCCGCATTTCCAGGCGCGCGCGGCCATCGTGCGCCTGCCCGACCCGGAACTCGGCTCCGTGCCTGCGCCGTGCGCCGTGCCGCGCTTCTCGGGACACACCCCCGCCGTCCCGCGCACCGGGCCGGCGGTGGGCGAGCATAACGAGGAGGTCTACGGCGGACTGGGGCTGACGCCGCGCGATCTCGCTGCGCTGCGCGGGATGGGCGCAATCTGACCGGCGATGGCGGCTGGTCCTTGATAGCGGACGCCGTCATCGCAGAGATCCGCATGACGGCAACGGGTAGGTCCGAGACCACCACGCTTTGGCGGCGGGCATCCGACGGAGACCGGTTGAATCCGCAGCCACAACCGGCCATTGAGCAAGCCGTACGACGTGCGGTGAAGCGACTGCTGTGCTCCCCAAACCGTTGAAATCCCGGCAAATGCTAGGCAAGCAACCGCAAGGCATCAGCGAGCGAGAGCACTGTTGTGCGCGAGTCGAACGCCGTTGAGAAAAGATGATCGTGCACGACCTGATCCGGGTCGTAGCAGCAATCCTTGACCGTGAATAAACGGAAGTCCGCATCGCTCGCATACGCGACCGACGACAGCACTACACCGGTCGAGGCAATGCCCACCATGAGCAGGGTATCGATGCCCTGCGCGGAAAGCCGCACCTGCAGGTCGGTACCAAAGAACACGCTGGCGCGATGCGCGATGATGAGCGGTTCAGTGGCCTGTTGGCCGAGTTCCGGCGAGATCTGGTCGTCGACGAAAAGACCAAGTTGCTTGATTCCCTGCCCGTTCCTGTTCAACGGACTGACTTCCGGATAGCCTGGACCAAAGTGGATCTTGGCGAAATAGACGCTGACGCCCTTGGTCCGCGCGGCGTCACACAGCTTGCGCGTATTGGAGAGCAAAGTGGGCGCGGCCGATGGAAACAACGCCAGGATGTCGGTCTGATAATGCATGACCACCAGAGCGGTATGCGCTGGAGCAATCGCTGGAACAATCGCCGGAGTCCGCATGGTCGCATCGTGCGCATCGGCGGCGCTTTCCATGCTCTGTTGATGGTCTGATGAATCGGCGGGCCCACGTTCAACGGGTGGCTGCATAAGGCTGCGCGATAGAGAATGATGATCGACTCTACCACGATCAATCGGCCCGGAAGGGCGCCGAACGTGGTCCGGCGCCCTTGCTTTCCCCTTGCTTTACGCTGATGTATGCCTATGTGCGCAGATCGAAGCGGTCGAGGTTCATCACCTTGACCCAGGCAGCGACGAAGTCCGTGACGAACTTATCCGCGCCGTCCTCGCTTGCGTAGACCTCGCTCAGGGCCCGGAGCTGAGAGTGTGAGCCGAACACCAGATCCACGCGCGATCCGGTCCATTTGACCTGCCCCGTCTTGCGGTCACGTCCCTCGAACACATCCTGGCTGAGCGCTTTCCATTCCACGCCCATGTCGAGCAGGTTGCGGAAGAAGTCGTTGGTTAGCGTTTCCGGGCGGTCGGTGAAGACGCCGTGCGCATCTTTCCCTGTGTGGACGTTCAGCACGCGCAGGCCACCGATCAACACAGTCATTTCGGGCGCGGTCAGCGTCAGCAACTGCGCCTTGTCCAGCATCATCGCTTCCGCCGGAACGCGAACCCTCGGGTCGAGGTAGTTGCGAAAGGCATCGGCCGCCGGTTCGAGGGCGCCAACCGATTGCACGTCGGTTTTTTCCTGCGAAGCGTCCATGCGGCCCGGCGAGAAGGGTACGGTCAGCTTCCGCCCGGCCTTCTCCGCTGCCTTCTCGATGCCGGCGCCGCCCGCCAGCACGATCAGATCGGCCATCGAGATCTTCTTGCCACCCGACTGGGCACCGTTGAACTCGCCCTGGATACTTTCCAGGGTCGTCAGCAGCTTGCCCAGCTGATCCGGCTCATTGGCCGCCCAGTCCTTCTGCGGCGCCAGGCGAATGCGTGCGCCGTTGGCGCCGCCGCGCTTGTCCGAGCCGCGGAACGTCGATGCCGATGCCCAGGCCGTCTTCACCAGCTCCGAGACCGACAGCCCCGACGCCAGGATCTTCTGCTTGAGCGCCGCCACGTCCTGGTCATTGACCAGCGGATGGTCCAGCGCCGGAATGGGGTCTTGCCAGAGCAACTCTTCGGCCGGGACTTCCGGGCCGAGGTAGCGGGCGCGCGGTCCCATGTCCCGGTGGGTCAGCTTGAACCAGGCACGGGCGAATGCATCGGCGAATTCCTCGGGGTTCGCCATGAAGCGCCGCGAGATCTTCTCGTAGATGGGGTCGAAGCGCAGCGACAGGTCCGTGGTCAGCATGGTCGGCTTGACCTTCTTCGACGGATCGTAAGCGTGCGGAACCGTTTCGCCGGCATTCTTGGCCACCCACTGGTTGGCGCCTGCAGGGCTCTTGGTCAGCTCGTACTCATAGCCGAACAGGTTTTCGAAGAAGCCACTGTCCCACTTCGTCGGCGCGGTCGTCCAGGTGACTTCCAGGCCGCTGGAGATCGAATCCGTGCCCTTGCCTGTGCCGAAGCTGCTCTTCCATCCCAGACCCTGGTTTTCAAGGGCGGCGGCTTCGGGCGCGGGGCCTACGTGATCGGCGGGACCGGCACCGTGCGTCTTGCCGAAGGTGTGGCCGCCGGCAATCAGCGCGACGGTCTCCTCATCGTCCATGGCCATGCGGCCGAACGTATCCCGGATGTCGTACGCCGCGGCGAGTGGGTCCGGATTGCCATCGGGGCCTTCCGGGTTCACGTAGATCAGGCCCATCTGCACGGCACCCAGGGGATTCTCGAGGTTGCGGCCGGGGTCGGTGATCCCCCCCTCGCTGCCGCCCTTGCCGTAGCGGACGTCGCCGCCCAGCCAGGTCTTTTCATTCCCCCAATAGACGTCCTGGTCCGGTTCCCAGGTGTCTTCACGGCCGCCGCCAAAGCCGAATGTCTTGAAGCCCATGGTTTCGAGGGCAACGTTACCGGCGAGGATCATCAGGTCGCCCCAGGAAATCTTCTGGCCATATTTCTGCTTGATGGGCCAGAGCAGCCGGCGAGCCTTGTCCAGGTTGACATTGTCCGGCCAGCTGTTGAGCGGTGCGAAACGCTGCTGGCCCCGGCCGCCACCGCCACGGCCGTCGCCGATACGGTACGTGCCGGCGCTGTGCCAGGCCATGCGGACAAACAGACCACCGTAATGGCCGAAGTCCGCCGGCCACCAGTCCTGCGAGTCAGTCATCAGCGCCGCGAGGTCCTTCTTGACTGCAGCGAGGTCGAGGCTCTTGAACGCCTCGGCATAGTTAAAGCTTTTGTCCAATGGATTGGACTTGTCGGAGTGCTGGCTGAGCAACTCTAGCCGCAACTGATTCGGCCACCAGTCCCGGTTGGTGGTGCCGTCACCGGCGGCGTGGTTGAAGGGGCACTTTTCGTTAGACATGCTCTCTCCTTCGGAGGCGTACCAAACGTGAGTTCTAATGTGAGTTCTAGTAGTTCCGCGTCAATGCTGCCACTCGGGACCTGCATCGGCAGGCCTGCCGCACACAAAATATAGTTGAAAGCGCTCGCCAACCAAATGAGAGGTTTGCAATTGCCTCAATAGCGCATCGCTATTGCTTACCCGCAACCGTGCCGGGGTTAGCTCCACCGATTGTTGCCCGGTGCTTGACCTATAGTTCCGATACGTAAGCAACTGCAGCGATCAGCGCTCGGAGGTTGCAATCATGACCATGGCTACCACGCTGGCTAGATGCCTGTGCAAGAAGCAGAGCCGGTTTGAAACCGTTCGCCGCCCAGGCGGCCCCGCAACTGCGCAGGCTGCGTATGTTCCCGCAGACCGGCGCGCCCGAACTGTCTTGCTGGAGGACAACCGAGGCTACCTGGCAGCGGTGATCCCTTCCAGCCACCAGCTGAAACTGCTGGATATCTGCGAGCAAACCGGCCGCAAGCTGTCGCTGGCGCATGGGGATGGTGTGCGAGAAGTGTTCAGGGATTGCGACATCGGCGCGCTCCCGCCAGTCGGCATGGCGTACGGCACGCTGACCTGGCTCGACGACAGCCTGCTGGCGCATCCCGATGTCTACTTCGAAGCGGGCGACCATGAGGAACTGGTGCACATGAGCACCGAGCAGTTCACCGCGCTCATGGCGCAAGCCCGGCGCGGGCATTTCGCGCACCGGATGATGTAGGGCGCCGCGCGTGCGCCAGCGGCGACGTCAGAACGTCCAGAAGAGGAAGTGTCGACGCCGCCGCTCATGGACCGGGCGAGGAGGCCGGGTTTCGGGGCCGAGCCGCGCATCCGGGTCGATCACCCGCGCGCGCAGCGCCATGTCGTAGAACGCGCCCACCATCGGTAGGGCGCTGTGCGCGCCTTCGCCCCAGTAGTTACCGAGCGTCACGCGTCCATCGTCGAAACCCACCCACGCGCCCGCGACCAGTTGCGGATGCATCAGGATGAACCAGCTATCCGTGTTGTCCTGCGTCGTGCCGGTCTTGCCGGCCACGTCGGCGCGAATCCCGAAGCGCGCCCGGATCGCCGCGCCGGTGCCCCGGCTAACGACGTCGCGCATCACGTCCACGAGCGTTTGCGCCGCGCCGGCGGGCAGCGCCTGTTCCGGCGGTGCGCTCGGGAATTCGGCCAGCACCTTGCCGTCGTGATCCTCGATGCGCGTGACCATGCGCGGTTCGATATAGGCACCGCGGTTCGCGATCGTGCTGTACGCCGAGACCATTTCCTTGAGCGTGACCGGGCTTGTGCCGAGCGCGAGCGACGGCACCGCTTCGAGCGGACTCGCGCGCACCCCCATTGCGCGCGCGAGCCGTGCGACCTTCTCGGGGCGTTCCTTTTGCATGAGCTGAGCGGTGACGCGGTTGCGCGAATACACTAGCGCGTCGCGCAGCGTCATCGGCCGGCCGGTGGGCGGTTCCGCGTCGGTAGGCCGCCAGATCGCATCCCCGGACAGCGCAATGGCCACATTGCGGTCTACGATCGTGTCGCTTGGCCGCGCACCGTCCGCGAAGGCCGCGCCGTAGACGAACGGCTTGAACGTCGAGCCCGGCTGACGCCGGGCCTGCTGCACGTGATCGAACGGTTCGTCACGGAAATCGCGGCTGCCGACCCATGCCTTGATATCGCCGTTGCGTGGATCGATCGCGACAAAACCCGCCTGGATCTGCGTCTTGCTCCGGCAGAGCGCGCGCACGAACGTGGGGTTCGCGCCGAGCTTGCTGAGCGCGGCCTCATCCGATTGACCCGCATCGCGCGCGGCGCGGTAGTCGGGCGACTGCCGGATGAAGGTGCGGAACAGGTCGTTGCCTGGCCAGCAGCCCGTGCGTTCGTTCCATGCGCCGTTCGCGATCCACTGCAACTGGTTCGTCTGCCAATCCAACGCCTGCGTCGCCATTGCCTGCAGACGCGAATCGATGGTCGTGCGCACGACCAGCCCGTCGGCATAGATGTTGTAGCCGTTGCGATCAGCCCACGCGATCAGCCACTTGCGCAATTGCGCCGAAAAATGCGGCGCGGCGCCCGGTTGCGCGGTCTGCAACTCGAAATCGACGTTGAGCGGTTGTCGCTTCAATGCGGCGTAGGCATCGGGCTTGAGCTTCCCGTATTTGTTCATCTGCCCGAGCACCGTGTTTCGCCGCTGCAATGCGCGTTCGGGATTGAGCACAGGGTTGTAGGTGCTGTTGGCCTTCAGCATGCCGACGAGCGTCGCGCTGTCGAGAATGTCGAGCTGACTGGCCGATTTGCCGAAGTAGGTGCGCGCGGCCATTTCCACGCCGTAGGCGTTGTACAGGAACGGCACCGTGTTCAGGTACGTCTCCAGGATCTGATCCTTGCTGTACACGGCTTCGATCTTGAATGCCGTGATCGCTTCCCTGAGCTTGCGCGTGAGGGTCGGCGCGCGGCCGATTTCGTCGGGATACAAGTTGCGCGCGAGCTGCTGCGTGATCGTCGATCCACCTTGCCGGTCGCCGGAGAACGTATGCAGCGCGGCCGACGCGGTACGCTTCCAGTCGATGCCATGATGCTCGTAGAAGCGGCGGTCTTCGGTCGCGATCAATGCAGCCACCATGTGCGGCGAGACCTGCCTGAGCGACACCCACTCGCGATTGACCGGTTTGAACGTATCAAGCAGCTTGCCGTCGGCCGACACGATCCACGCTGGCCGATCAACGCGGGCTTTGCGGATGTCGCCGATGCCCGGCGTAGACGGCACGAGCGCAAGCACGTACAACACGAAGAGCGCCGGCAATGCGGCGAGCGTCAGCGCGACGCCGCGTCGCGTCGGGTGGCGCAGGCGGCGCAGCGCGCTGTCGAGCACTAGCCTGGTGATGGTGCTGCCGGCGGCGGCCAGCGGTCGGACGCGGGCGAGCCACCGTGCGCAATGCTCACAAAACAACGATGCATATCGGCGAATCACGGTGGCGGGGCGCTGGCGGAAAGAGCGCGATGGTAGCAAAGCGCAAGGGCGCTTCTGTTATCAAAACAGGGCCGCGGCGCGCGGCACTTACATAAGCTTACATTTGTTTCACGTGGACAACGTTCGCCATGGCCACGCAAGCGCCGATCGCCAAGCGCGAGCGCAACGCGCCGGATGGCCGCCTGCGCTCACCGGCCATTCGGCGGGCGGCGAGCGCAGGCTGGACGGCGGGTTCGTCGGCCCCTACTGGACGGTGATGGTCGCCATCATATTTGGATGTATGCCGCAGAAGATCTTGTAGACCCCCGGCTTGTCGAACTTGAACTTGTAGGTGTCGTTCTGATCGAGCGCGCTGGAGCGGAACAGGCCGGCGTCGTTGACAACCGTGTGCGGTTCGCCATCGAGGTTCTTCCAGGTCACGGTCGAGCCAGCTTTGATCGTGAGCGACATCGGCGAGAACATGAAATTCTTCACAACGACGACGTGGTTCTCCTGCGCTTGCGCGAAGGAGAACTCGCAAGCCAATGCTGCCATGAGTATCCCGGCTCCGAGGGGGACGACGAAGGCGCGGCGAAGGATGGTTGTTAGCATGATCTGGGTCCTGGTTGGTTGGCGGTGCCTGGAAATTCAGGCGAGCGTGGTGTCGGCGAGTGTCGCTGCAAGCGGGTGGCGCATGATCTTGATGCTGGTCACGCCAAGCATCCCGGGAAGCTGATCGCCCGGCACCGTCAGCGGCATGGGACCGGGCCCATTGCCGGCAGTCGGTTGTGGATAGGCCGTCGAGCGCGCCGTATGGAAGGTGATATTGCCCTCCACCTTCGACACGATCTGGTGGATATGGCCGTTCAAGACCGTGACCGAGCCGAAGCGCGTCAGATAGCGCATCGCCTCGCCCGCGTCGCCGGTGCCCCAACCCCATGGTTGGTAGATCGTCCACATTGGCATGTGTGCAAAGACGACGATCGGCGTGCTGGACGAGCGGCCCTTCAGATCGGCTTTCAGCCAGGCGAGTTGGTCGTCGCCCAGGCCGCCCAAACCGTTTGGCTTGAAATGCATCACGTTGACCAGGCCGATAAAGTGGACGCCGCTGTGGTCGAAGCTGTAGTAGCCCTTGTTGCCGGAGGCTTGGCCGAAGCGGTTGAAGTATTCCGTTCCAGGCCCGTCGGTCACGTCATGCTCGCCGGGCACGGTATGCAACTCGGTGATATTCAACCCCGACATCAATTGGGCCGCGCGGTCGAACTCTTCGGCCTTGGATAGATGCGTAATGTCGCCCGTGTGGATCGTCAGCGCCGGCTTGATCGGCATGGCATTGACGAAGTCAATGGTCTGCCTGAGCGTGCCCGCGACGTCGGGATTGGCTTCCTTGTTGAAGCCAATATGCGTGTCGCTGATCTGCAGGAAAAGCGGGACGCCCGCGGCAGATGACGGGCCTTTCCCGGAGGCGGCAAGGCCCAGTTCCACGGGCGCGAGAACGCCGCCCGCCAGGACAAAGACGGTGCCCGCGCCACCGAAAGCGAGACACTTCAATGCGCCGCGGCGCGACGGGTTGGACGGAAGATCTGACGACATATTGCCCTCACAAGGAAAGTTCGAGAGGTGGGCCGCCGGACCATCCGGCGGACCTCCCGATTGGATTCACCAGGTAAACCGCCGGGCTATCCGTTTTATTCCGCGATGTGTACCGCGCTGCGGCGGCTAGGAAGCCGGGTGCGCACGCAGGTCCGTGATGAAGCCATTGAGTTCAGCTTCGCCGGCATCGGTAATCGCCCAGTAATTCATCCCCGCGGCACTCCAGTGGGCGAGGTGATAGCCCTGCTGCGCGTATAGGCGAGGCGTGGCGCCCGCGTCGTTGCCCGGCCACACATAAAGATTGATCGGGTGCAGCTTGTAGCGATAGACCATCACGGCCACCGCCCGCCCGTTCAGGTAATCCAGCCGGCCGCCGACCAGCGGATACCCCTGCTGCACAAGATCGACCACGGGCGGCGCAAAGTCCAGCTTGCCGTCAAACCACGGCTTGACCGTATGCCGGTCGGTTGAAATCACATCGGAGAGGTGATTGACCTGCAGCGAGCGAATATGGTTATCCACGAGTTCCTGGGTCAGGCGCGTCTCGCTCGACGGCACGGAGAGGTACAGCCCCACGCTCCAGGTCAACGCGACCACGCTCATCAGCATCGCGCCAGCCGGCGCCCAAGCCAGCGACCCACCGCCACGCCACTGACCGAATCGCTCACCCAGCCGCTGCCAGAGCGGGCGGCGCGCCGGCAGCGCAGCCTTGATGCGTTTCACCAGTGCCTGCGGCGCCGCCACGCGCAAATCCGCCTGGCGCAGTTGCGCACTCACCAGGCGGTGTTGTGCATAGACCTGTCGGCACTGCTCGCAGTCAGCAAGATGGCGCTCGAACTCGAGCGCTTCGGACAGGCTCAACTCCTGGTCGAGATAGCCCGGCAGCAATTCAAACGCTTGCTTGTGATCCATCACGCCTCCTGATCCGTCGGGGCTAGCAGCGCCGCGAGTTGCTGGCGGCCTCGGCCCAGGCGAGACATCACCGTGCCGATCGGGATGCCCACGATGGCGGCGATTTCCTTGTACGACAAATCCTCCAGCTCCCGCAGCACGACAACCTCCCGGTATTCCAGCCGCAAGCCCCGCAGCGCCTTGTGCACCCGCTTCTGGTTCTGGCTGCGTATCAGCATCGCTTCAGGACTGTCGTCATGGTCGGCGACACTCGTCTCAAGGCTATCCATGTCTTCTTCGAACATCATGGTTTGGGCTGCATGCCCCCGGTTTTGCTGATGCCAGGTGTAGAAGGTGTTGCGCACAATGCTCAACAGCCATGCACGGGCATCCTCGCCGTGGAATCCGCCAAAGAACCGGAACGCGCGCAGGTACGCCTCCTGCACCACGTCCTGGGCATCCTGGTCGTTGTGCGTGAGCCATCGCGCAACATTGAAGGCCGAGTTCATATGCGGCAATAAAAGCGTCTCGAAGCGCTGCGCGGTGTCTGGATCGGCCATTGTGAAGTTTCTGCTGTAACCGCAATCCGTGCCCGGCAGTGCGTTAACAGCAAGACCGCCGGCATGCCATTTTTATTCCCGGAACCGCCGCCTGAAATGGATCCCGTGTGGATTTCGCATGGCAAGCGCCGATCATGTGACCGGTGTGCCGCCTGCGCCCGTAATCAAGGGGTGGGCTTCGTCTGTGCGGTCTGGCTGTCACCGGCCTGTGCTGCCTGGTTTCCACCCATCAGCGCATTCCTTTGCGCTTGATGTTTGGCTTCCAGCCTTTGTTCCGCTGCTTGAATGTCGGCGGGATAGTCACCATTGTCGCCTTGGGAGGGGTTGTAGCCGACCGACTCCAATTCCTCGAGTTCATGTCGCACTTGCGCACGCGTGATTGGATGCGTGGCCGGTGCCGGCGGCATTTGCGCATAGACACTAACGGAAGTTGCCATCAACGCGGCGCTCACGATGAGCGAGCCGCGCATGGGCAACACGAAAGGCCGGTTCAGTGAATTCGATTTCATGGCAGTACTCCTTGGTTGTGCGAGCGAGCCATGCCCGCGGTCGACACGACTGCGCAGCAAGACGCTCTGCACGGGTAAACCGCGGGACCGGTCTGCTTATTCCCCAATTTCCTTCGCAGGAAAAACGCATCCGCGACTTCAGCGACATCAGCGACATCAGCGGCATCAGCGGCAAGAGGACAAAGGAACATGAACCCGGGCGCAGGCATTTCCCTTGGCCGCTGGCCGCATCCATAGCCTGTGCGGGAATAAAACGGGTGGCTGCGCGGTTCTACAAATGCACGGCGAACCAGTTCTCGGGATGGATCGATACCCCCGGAAACCGGAAGCGCGTTACGTGCCCAGGCGTAGCCTTCACGGAGACGCGCTTTGGAAGCTATCCCTACTGTATTTGGAGCTCGTCATGAAAATCCTGATTTCGGCCACTGTCGCGGCATTGACTTCCTTCGCTGCCCTGGCGCAGTCGTCCAGCACCCCCCCGACTTCTGACAGCAGCACCCATATCGTCGGGCCGCGCGATCCCTACACGGATGGCGCGAAAGCCGGCAAGTTCGACGTGTATTCCGACGGCGCAAGAATCACGGATCGGCGCGATCCGTTCACCGACGGCGCGCACAGCTAAGACGCTGCCAGATCCACGGGCGGCTTGAATGGAAAGGGCGGGGCCGCGGCCCGCCCGTATCGCGCCAGAGCCCGGAAATTGCCAAGGCCCTCAGGCGGCTGCACACTACCGATTGGCAGTGATGCCAACCCAGCGTGCGCTCGGCAGTGCAGGCGCCTGGTGGCAAGCGCTGGCGCATCGAGAGCCGTGGAGGGCAGAGCATGTCACGCGTTCCCTATCTTCAAAGGTGGCGGCCGGCGGGTGTGCGATCGGTCCGTCTGACTACCGGACTGGTGCTGTTTACCTATGTGGGCACGCACCTCCTGAACCACTCGCTGGGGAATATCTCGCTGGCCTGGCTGGAGCGTGGCCTGCTCGTGCAGAAGTTCATCTGGCAGGGATGGCTTGGAACGGCCCTGTTGTACAGCGCGCTGGTGGCGCATTTCTTCCTGGGTCTGTGGGCTCTGTACGAACGGCGCTCGTTGCACTGGACCCCGGGTGAGGTAGCGCAACTCGTCCTCGGCTTGTGCATACCGCCGCTGCTAGTCAACCATGTCGTGAATACACGGGTCGCCTTTGCCGAGTTCGGCCTGAACAAAAGTTACGCACAGTTGCTGTACGCGTTCTGGATCGATTCACCGTTTTTCGGCCGCGTGCAGCTGATGCTATTGGTGGTGGCCTGGCTGCATGGGTGTTACGGCATCTGGTTCTGGTTGCGCTTGAAACCATGGTTCGGGGCGTGGCGCAGCGTGCTGCTGAGCGTCGCCGTGCTGGTCCCGGTGCTCGCGCTGCTCGGCTTCTTGCAGGGCGGACGGGAAGTGATCGCGCTCGCGCAGGATCCCGTCTGGCGCGCCGCGGCGACCCGGACCACGATCATCGGAACGGGGCTGCAAAACCTCTGGCTCGCCGAGTTGCGCAACGACTTTTTGCTCTTCGATGGTGGTGCGCTGCTGCTGGTGCTCGCAGCGCGGCTGGTGCGCACGGTGCGGGAGCGCCGGGCCGGGCGGCTCTGCGTTCAGTATCCGGACGGGCGAAAGGTATTCGCGCCGCTCGGATTCTCGGTGCTGGAGGCTAGCCGCATGGCCGGGGTGCCCCATGCCAGCACCTGCGGTGGCCGTGCCCGATGCACGCTGTGCCGGGTGCGTGTGCTCAGTGCCGTGCCGCTGCCCGCGCCGGCGGAGGCGGAGCGGCGCGTTCTGGAGCGGCTGGGAGCGGATTCGCGGACAGTGCGCCTCGCCTGCCAGTTGCGGCCGACCCATGATCTGCGCGTGTGGCCACTGGTGCCGCCGGCCGCATCGGCAGCCTTCCTGCAGCGGCGCCAGCGGGACGTCATGCCGCAAGAGCGGTTCGCGGCATTCATGTTCGTGGATATGCGGGATTCCACAAAGCTTGCGGCGGCACAATTGCCGTACGACAGCCTGTTCATGGTCAGCCGCTTCCTCAGTGCGGTCTGCGCCGCGGTGGTTCAGGCGGGCGGTCTGCCAAACCAGTTCCTGGGAGATGCGGTGCTCGCCATCTTTGGCTTGCGCTGCGAGCCGGCCGAGGCCTGCCGCCAGGCGCTTGGCGCAGTGCCGCTGGTTGCAGCCAATATCGAGGAACTCAACGCTGCGCTCAAGCAGCAGTTGCACACGCCAATCCGCTTTGGCATCGGATTGCATTGCGGCCGGGCCGTCATGGGCGAGATTGGTTTCCGCGACCACGTTACGTTTACGGCAATTGGTGACCCGTTGAATGTGGCCTCGAGACTCGAGCAGTTGACAAAGGAGATGGCTTGCGAGGCGATCGTCTCGGAACAGGTCTTCCAGCAAGCCGGCGTTTCGGCCGCAGGCCTGCCGCAGCTTGCCGCACACCTGCGAGGCCGCGATGACCCGGTGCCCGTTTGCGTGCTGACCAAGGCG
This sequence comes from Cupriavidus basilensis, assembly GCF_000832305.1. NCBI lineage: Bacteria > Pseudomonadati > Pseudomonadota > Betaproteobacteria > Burkholderiales > Burkholderiaceae > Cupriavidus > Cupriavidus basilensis. The sequence goes on along the minus strand of NZ_CP010536.1, from coordinate 3,576,300 downwards.
GCGCAGATGCCTCGGGCCTGACTACGCCCTGCGCGCCGCGCTCTAGTGTCCAGCAGGCCAAGGGCAAGCTGCGCGAAGTGTTCGGTCGGCCACCATCAGCGCTGGCCACGCGCCCCGGGTCGCTTGCGCGATCGCGCTTATGCGTCAATGCTTGTTCCCATACCACATTCACGGAGCCGCATCATGGACACACGAAGCGAACTGCAAGCCACCGTGGATGCCCTGGTTCAAGCAGGCAAAGGACTGCTGGCCGCCGACGAGAGCGGGGCGACGATCGCCAAGCGGTTCGAACGCATCGGCGTGGCATCGAGCGAGGAGAGCCGCCGGGCGTGGCGCAACCTGCTCCTGTCGACACCAGGTCTTGGTGAATGCATCAGCGGCGTGATCCTGTACGAGGAAACGCTGGGCCAGTGCGCCGACGATGGCACGCCGCTGCCAGCGCTCGCCGCGCGCCATGGCATTGTGCCCGGCATCAAGGTGGACAAGGGCAAGCTCGCGCTCGCCCACGCTCCCGGCGACGAGATCACCGAGGGCCTCGACGGGCTGGCCAAGCGGCTTGCCGCCTATCGCCAGCAAGGCGCACGCTTCGCCAAGTGGCGCGCGGTGTACAACGTGTCCGGCGAACTGCCCAGCCGGCTTGCCATCCAGGCCAATGCGCAGGCGCTGGCGCGCTATGCCGCGATCTGCCAGGAGATGGGCGTGGTGCCTATCGTCGAGCCTGAGGTGCTGATGGATGGCGCGCACGCCATGGCGCGTTGCGCCGAGGTCACCGAGGCGGTGCTGCATGACGTCTTTCACGCCTTGCACCGGCATGCGGTAGTGCTCGAACACATGCTGCTGAAACCCAGCATGGTGCTCCCCGGCAAGGACGCCGGGCACGCGGCGCCGGCCGAGGTTGCCATGCAGACCGTGCAGGTGCTCAAGCGCACGGTGCCCGCGGCGGTGCCGGGCATCTTCTTCCTGTCCGGCGGCCAAACGCCCATTGAGGCCACCGCCAATCTCGATGCCATGAACCGGCTCGCCCCGTTGCCCTGGCGGCTGTCGTTCTCCTACGGGCGCGCCTTGCAGGAGCCGCCCCTGCTGGCCTGGCGCGGCGAGGCCGCCAACGCGGCGCAAGCGCAACGGGCCCTGCTGCAGCGCTCACGGCTCAATGGCCTGGCCAGCCTGGGACAATATGAAGCGGCGCTGGAGACCGCTGCGGGCTGAGCATTCGGCAGGCGCGGCCAGGGCAGGGCGCTCAAGCTTTGAGGCAGCGCTCCTGCAGGAAGCGGCGTAGCGCTCGGACGCGCGGCGCCACGCCGGACAGGAGGCAATCCAATGCGTGTTTCAGCATCTCGGCGGCCCCTCATGTGGCTCTGCGGCCTCGCCTTGGCGGGGTCAATGACCTGGGTGCAGGCTGTCCAGGCTGTTCAGCGCATACAGTGCGATGGCCAGCACGTGCAACGCCACCGCCGCCTGCGCTCACGGCGAGACGGGTTCCTCCATCTGATAAGCCCGGTGAAGCAGTGCCACGAAGCTCGGCGCCGCAGGCATGGGCGCGGAACCGATCCGGTTCACCGCCACCCCCGGCGTCCAGGAGTTCATCACCGCTGCCCCGCCCAGGCCAGGCAGGTCCGCAAGCGCCACCGGCTGGACGCGCTGACGCACACCGAGGCGATCCAGTTGCCGGCGGACGATACCCATGGTCGTGCCTGCCAGCATCTCGGCCTCGGGCCACACCACCGTTTCCGCGTCTGCGTCCCAAAAGACCAGGTTCCAGATGGTCCCCTCGCTAAGCCGCCCCCGAGCATCGACGAAAGCGGCATCGTCGAAGCCTTTGCCCACGGACTGGCGGAGGAAATACGTCTTGGCCACTTCGCCAACGTGTTTCAGGGCGGGGAGCACCCGCTCGTGAGGGACAGCGGCCAACCCCAACGGCCCCTGTGGGCCGGACGCGGGCGGCCCGGTACGCACCAGCATTTCAGGCTCGACATCCGCACCGGCCACGGTGAACTCACCCGCCGGCGAGTACACGGTGGCCACCAGCGAGACGTCCGCCGGCGCGCATGCCAGCGCCGCGCGCAGATAGGCACGCACCTGATCGTCGGGCAAGGCGCGGCCGAACAACGCCATCGAGGCAACCCTGAGCCGCTCGAGATGGAGGTCCAGCCCACGGGCCCGGCCCCCGCGCACCTGCATCGCGGTGAAATGCGCGTAGCCCGCAAAGGCAAGGGGTGCCAACCCGGCGAGCGTTGCCGGCAGGCCGTTGCGGTGAACGATAAAGGAAGACTGGCTAGCTGACATGGGTCGCTGTGACTCCGGTAGTGGCATGCAATGGGCTTGGCGAAAGCCGCGTCCCGCCTGCATGTGCAGGGTTGGCCGCAACTATCTGCTATTGACCGCGCTTTGAGAAACGAGTATTTCTTGCCGGATCATTAAAAATGGCTTGAAGATCGATGAAGCGAATGCTGCCGGGCACACGCGCACTGAGGACCTTCGAGGCAGCCGGGCGGCACTTGAACTTCACGCGCGCGGCGCAGGAGGTGGGGTTGACGCCAGCGGCCGTCAGCTACCAGATCAAGGAGATCGAGGGCCAGCTGGGCATCGTGCTGTTCGCGCGCACCAGCCGCAGCATCCAGCTCACGCCAGCCGGCGCCGTCCTGTTCGAGGCGGCCGCCGACGCGCTCGACACCTTGCAGCGGGCCACCAGCCGGGCCCGGAGAATGGCGCGGGGCCCGGCGCATCTGCGCATCTCGCTAGGCGCGATGTTCGCCACCAACTGGCTGCTGCCACGGCTTGCGCGGTTCAGGGCCGCCAACCCGACGCTCGAACTCACATTCGATATTTCCGATCAGGTACGGGACTTCGACGCGGACGACGTGGATATCGCGATCCGCTTTGGCGCGGGGCACTACGAAGACACGTGCTCGGACCGGTTGTTCGACACGGTTGTCGTCCCGATCTGCAGCCCGAAACTGCGCGAAGCCGGTACCCGGCTGCAAACACCGCGGGACTTGCTTGGCCACACGCTGTGCTATGTCGACTGCCCGGTGGACGGCATGGCCTGGCCCGACTGGCGCATGTGGATGGCCGCCGCCGGCATTGACGATTTCGACGACAGCCGATGCGTCGCCTTTGCCGATTCGAGCCATGTCGTGCAGGCCGTGATCGACGGCGCTGCCATTGGCCTCGTGGAACTGCCCATGATTGCCAATGACCTGGCCCAGGGCCGCCTGGTGCGGCTATTCGAGATTGGCGTGAGCATCGCGCCGGCGTATGCCTATCATCTCGTCTATCCGGCGCGAAGCAGCCAGGATCCTCGCATCCTTGCGTTCAGCCAATGGATGCGCCATGAGACGGCGCACACGACGCACCCTGTTAAAGGATAGGATTTTGCCGCCCAGCCTCGCTGAAAGAGACGGTGGGAGCACACCGGTCAGCGGCGGTCAATCGGCTATGATGCTGACGCCGGCGATGCCGGCAGCGACTGGTCATGGCGGGGAGATTCGGGTTTGCCCCGGTAAAGTATTTGCACTCGTTGTCGATATGCAGTGTAGGCACTGCCCCCCCTCAATTCGCCCGATCTGCTGTCATGGCCAAACCTACGCATTCCAGCCGTCGTAAGCGTTGCCCGATGCGGGTTGGCTGCGCATTCACGCGTAGCTATCGCAGCCCGGACGCCACCATGCCGCGCCATCGGTTCTTTCGCGATGCAAGCGCCAACGGTTCGCTTCACGGCACGGCAAAAGTGCCTGCCGAAGCGCGGCTAATCCATCCCGAATCCGCAAAGTGAATCACCAGGCGCGACGCATCGGGTTTGCCTCCCTGCTAACGGGCCTGGTCAGCCTTCTTTTATTGTTCTTGTCCGGTTGCCAGCAGCAAGACAACGCTTCGCCAGGCGCCGCCGTGCCCGCCAGGACTTCCATCACCGCGTTGATATGGGCGCCAGACTGGCCAGAGGAGATGCTCCAGATTGCTGCCGAATTCAGCAAGCTCAATCCAGATGTCCGCGTGGATGTGCAGTTCATGATCGGCAATTCGGTCGAGGAGAACATCAAGCCCCGGATCGCCTCTGGCAACTTGCCGGATCTGGTGAGTGTCAACCCGAACGCCTATGCGGCTGAATTGGCCGATCAGGGCATCCTGGCAGACGTGAGCACCACATCGGCATGGAACAACATGCTCAGCCCGCTCAAGGGGGACTGGACCAGTCGCCAATCCAGGCGATTTGGCATATCCGGCGGCGTGGCGACAACGCTGATCTACTACAACAAGGCACTGTTCGCGAGGGCTGGGATCAAGGAACTGCCAACCAATTTCCACGAGTTCCTGATGGTTTGCGAGCAGCTCAAGCTTGCGGGCTTCACACCCATCATGTGGAGCGGCGGCTTCCCGAACATGCTCGGCAACGGCCCCTTCAGCTTTGGCTTTGCCAACAACGTGGTGGCGCGCGAGCCAGCCTGGAAGCAGAAGATCGGCGATGGCACGCTGGACCTGAACACGCCCGAGGTAGCCGATATCTTCGCCAGTATTGCGCTGATGCCGCAACGCGGCTACGTGCAAGACGCCTTCATGGCGACGGATTACGATGAGGGCATACGGCTGTTCAAGGATGGCAAGGTCGCGATGGCTTTTCACGGCAGTTGGGCGGCTGGCCATTTGCTGCACGGCAATCCGTTCGAGGTTGGCGTGTTCATTCCGCCCTGGAACGCGCCCGGCAAGCGTGTGGTGCCTGTGATCGGCAGCGAAACCGGGTTTGCGGTGTGCGACACGCCCCACAAGGCCGCAGCCATGCGTTTTCTCGAATTCATTGCCGGCAAGGGGTTCTCCATTCTCCAGAGAAAACGCCAGAACATCCCCCCATTCAAGCAAGGCGCGGGAACGCTTGCGAGCGATCAGAGAATGATCGACTACACAAACATGGTCAGCCGCTATCCGGTGACCGCCAGCCCCTACTATTCGGTTCTGCCTTCCAACTCGATCGAGCAGCTTCATCGATTGATGCAGGACGTGCTGACCGGGACGATTACGCCCGCACAGGCAGCCAGACGCCTCGACGCGTCGGTCAAGAATGAAGCAAAGATGCACTACAAATGAGCTCAATCACAGGTTCGCTGCGAAGCGCCTTCGCCTATCTCTCGCTGGACCTGCTGCGCCGTGTCGAAATCCGCTACCGGCTGATGACCGCGTTCAGCCTGCTGTCGCTGATACCGATACTGATTTCGGGCTACATCTCGTATGTGGAATCCACCGCCGCGATCAAGGAGAAGGCGCAGATCTTCTCCAAGGAGATGGTCAAGCAGGTCTCCAAGAACATCTCGCTGCGCATGGAGCAGGTCGAGACGGAAAGCAGCCTTCTTGTCCTGTCCGATCGCGTTCAAAATGCGCTGACAAACGTGGTCAACGGCAGCGCAAAGGAGCAGAACGAGGCGCGCCAGGATATGACCCGGCTGCTGCTGCAGCACTACGGATCGGCTGACTTCATCAACCAGAAGTATCTGCTCGACAAGAACAACCGGATCATGGACACCCAGGTGTTCGCGCAGCTGACGCGGGGTGTCATGCGCCTGGTCAAGCAGGCTCCCGAGCGCAACGGCCGGGCTTACTGGGGCAGTTACGACAACGGCGCCGGACAGCAAAACCTGGGGATGGTGCGCGCCATCATTGGCAAGAGCAACAATCGGCAGATCGGCAACCTGGTCCTGGTCATTCGCCCCGACTATTTCTCGACCATGTTCAATGACGTCGCCTTGGGGAGCGGAACGCAGATCTATGTGCTCGATGCCAGCAGCAACAAGCTGGTTGTCCGCACCGACGGCATATCCACGAACACCGACGGGACGGCCGAGCCTGACCTGATCAGAAAAATCGCGAACAACACGCTAAACGGGGAGCCCAGTGGGTTCGTCGACTTCGAGGGCCAGCGCGAGGGGCGCTACCTGGCCGCGTACACGGGAATTCCCGGCACGACATGGATCGTGGTCAGCACCATCCCTGAGAAGAAGCTGATGGCGGAGGCACAGTCCGTGCGCAATCAGATCGTACTGGTTGGCATCTCGGGTTTCCTGCTCTCGATCTTCCTGGCCTATTTCATCTCCCACAGCATTTCGGCACCACTCAAAGAGCTGGTGCGAAAGATGCACGACACCGGCAACGATGCGGGCGCCGAGGCACAGGCGCTGGCGCGCACCGATGCCGGCGGCAAGGACGAACTGGACTGGCTCGCGCAGTGTTTCGAAAGAATGAGTGGGGCCATCAAGCAAAAGATCCAGAAGATCAACGAAATCAACGCCTCCCTGGAGCAGACCGTCGACGAGCGCACCGCGGAACTCGTCACCAGGGAGCAGGAGTCGCGAACGTTGATCGAGAACTCGCCGGACACCATTACCCGCTACGACCGAGACCTGCGCCGCACTTACGCCAATCCGGCCTTCTGCAACTCGGCAGGGTGCAGCCTTGCCGAATCGCTCGGCAAGCGGCCCTCGGAAATCCCCGGCGGCGCCAATGCGCTGATCTACGAGGAGAAGATCGCCGAAACCATTGCAAGCGGGAAAAGCGGGCAAATGGAGCTGAGATGGCTTAGCAGGGATGGGCAGGAACATTGCACCCATATCCGCCTGACGCCGGAGATTGACCGCTCGGGCAAGGTGAACTCGGTGCTGGCCGTGGGCCGCGATCTATCGGACCGGATGGCGTTCGAGGCGACCATCTGGAAGCAGGCCAATTTCGATGCGCTAACCCATCTTCCGAATCGCCAGATGTTTCACAGCCGACTCGAGCACGAAGCCGGCATCGCGCATCGCTCCCGGCAGCATATGGCCTTGATGCTGATCGACCTGGATCGTTTCAAGGAGGTCAATGACTCCTTGGGACACGACACAGGCGACATCCTGCTGATCGAGGCGGCCAGGCGCATCATTTCGTGCGTGCGCGAATCGGACATCGTCGCGCGCCTGGGCGGTGACGAGTTCACCGTCATTCTGCCCAACACGGGCGATACCAAAAGCATTGAACGCATCGCCAAGGCCATCATCCACAAGCTGGCCGAGCCCTTCGCGCTCGGCGCGGACGAGGCTTTTATTTCCGCCAGCGTCGGCGTCACGCTTTACCCCGACGACACCAGCGAACTGGACGTCCTTTTCAAGAATGCCGACCAGGCCATGTATGCGGCCAAGAACGCCGGGCGCAACCGCTTTTGCTACTTCACGCCCGACTTGCGCGTAGCGGCAGAAAAACGCCTGCGCCTCACAAGCGATCTGCGTGCCGCCCTGCCTGGCGGACAGTTCAAGGTCTACTACCAACCCATCGTGGACCTGGCCACCGGGGAAATCCGCAAGGCCGAGGCACTGATCCGCTGGTTGCACCCCGAGCGCGGCACGATCAGTCCGCTGGACTTCATTCCCCTGGCCGAAGACACAGGGCTCATCGTGCCAATCGGGGATTGGGTGTTCAAGCAGGCCGTGCATCAGGCCCGTCAATGGCGCGGCCGCTTCCATCCGTTTTTCCAGATCAGCGTCAACATGTCGCCGATGCGGATTCGGCAAGACAGCCAGGTTTGTGCGCAATGGTCCGACTATCTCATGCGCGAAGGGATGCCGGGGCAGAGCATGGTGGTTGAAATCACCGAGGGCCTGCTGCTGGACGCTGAACTGAACAAGAAGCTGCTGACCTTCCGCGATGCGGGAATCGGCGTCTCGATCGACGACTTCGGCACCGGTTACTCGTCCCTGGCCTATCTCAAGCGCTTTGACATCGATTACCTCAAGATCGACCGCTCATTCGTGCAGAACCTCGGCTCAGACGGCGACAATCAGGCGCTTTGCGAAGCCATGGTCATGCTGGCTCACAAACTGGGTTTGAAGGTCATTGCCGAGGGCGTGGAGACGACAGAGCAACGCGATTTTCTCGTCGCCGTGGGTTGTGATTTTGCCCAGGGCTATTTGTATTCCCAGCCGGTTCCGCCTGATCAGTTCGAGGGCTTGGTATGGCCGGATATCGGGCAAAGGCCGGGTAGCCAGGCCGGCGCGATGATCTGCTCCGCATAGGCCCGGCAGTCTTCATCGCCATGCCCATCCCGGCATGGCGGCATGGCGGCATGGCGGCATTGCGGCAGCCCGGCAGCCCCTCAGTCCACGCCGTTGCCATGCGCCTTGTGCTGCGACGCCATCACCTGCTGCTGGGCGGGCGGCACGGCTTCGTAGTGACTGAGCTGGATCGTGTAGTTGCCGTGGCCGCCTGTGATGCTGTTCAGGCGCGATTGATAGTCGTTCAACTCCGACAGCGGCACCTGTCCGGCGACGAGCACGCTGTTGCCCGCCGCGGTGCGCGTGCCACGCACCTGGCCGCGCTTGGCGGAGAGGTCGCTGATGATGTCGCCCATTGACGCCTCGGGCATCGTCACCTCGATATCCACGATCGGCTCCAGCACGCTCGGCCGCGCCTTGAGCACGGCCTCGATAAAGGCCTTGCGCCCTGCCGCCGCGAACGCCACCTCCTTCGAATCCACCGAATGGCTCTTGCCGTCGAACACGGTGACGCGCACGTCCTGCATCGGAAAGCCCGCCAGCGGCCCGCTCTCCAGTACCTGGCGGATGCCTTTTTCCACGGCGGGGATGAACTGGCCCGGAATCGCGCCGCCCTTGACCGCATCGACAAACTCGAAGCCCGTGCCGCGCGGCAGCGGCTCCACGCGCAGCTGCACCTCGCCGAACTGGCCAGCACCGCCCGTCTGCTTCTTGTGGCGATGATGCCCCTCGGCCTTGCCGCCGATGGTTTCGCGATAAGCGATCTTCGGCGGCCGCGTCACCACCTCCAGCTTGTACTGGCCGGTCAGGCGCTCCAGCGCGCAGCGCAGTTGCAGCTCGCCCAGGCCAAGCATCACCGTCTCATTGGTGCCCGCCGGATGCTCGATGCGCAGGCAGGGGTCTTCCGCGCCAAGCTTCTGCAGAACCTCCGACAAGCGCTGCTCGTTGCCGCGGCGCGCCGGCTCGATCGCCAGGCCGTAGATCGGGGTGGGGAAGTCAAGCGGGGCCAGGTGGATGTTGCCGTCCTCGCTGGCGTCGTGCAGCACGGCATCGAAGGCGATCTCGTCGATCTTGGCCACGGCGCAGATATCGCCCGGCCCGGCCTGCGGCACTTCAACGCGCTCCTTGCCCTGCAGCATCAGCAGATGCGCCACCTTGAACGGCTGGCGCGCATCGCCGATAAACAACAGGCTGTCGCGCGTGACCGTGCCCTGGTGGATGCGGAATACGGCCATCTTGCCCAGATACGGGTCCATCGTGATCTTGAAGACATGCGCCAGCACATGCTTGTCGGGCACCGGCTCCGCGCGAATCGCTACCTGGCGCCCGCCCGCATCACGGTAAAACAACGGCGGATTGCCCTCGGCCGGGTTCGGCAGCAAGTGCACAAACACATCGAGCAACTCCGCGACACCAGCCCCGCTGGCCGCCGAGGTAAAGCAGATCGGCACCAGGTGGCCCTCGCGCAGCGCCCGCTCGAACGGCGCATGCAACTGCTCCGGCGCGATCTGCTCGCCCTGCTCCAGATACAGCTCCATCAGCTGCGGATCGATCTCCACCACCTGATCGACCAGCGCCTCGTGCGCCGACGCCACCGACAGGAAATCCGCCTCGCCCGCCGGGTTGAAGAAGCAATCCACCACCTCGCCCCCGCGCCCCGCCGGCAGGTTGATCGGCAAGCACTCCTTGCCGAACGCCTCCTGGATATCGGCCAGCAGCTTGGGCAGGTCCACCTTCTCCTTGTCGATGCCGTTGACCACGATCATCCGGCACAGCTTGCGCGCCTGCGCCCAGGCCATCATGCGCCGGGTCGTCATCTCGATGCCGGTCTGCGCGTTGATGACGATGGCAGCCGTCTCCACCGCCGCCAGGGCGCTCATCGACAAGCCGGAGAAATCGGGATAGCCGGGCGTGTCCAGCAGGTAGATGCGGGCGTCGCGATAGTGCAGGTGGGCCACCGCGGTGGTGAGCGAGTGGTGGTACTTGCGCTCCAGCGGATCAAAGTCGCAGACCGTGGTGCCGCGCTCCACGCTGCCGGGAATGTGCAGCGCACCTCCCTTGTGCAGCAGCGCCTCCACCAGGGAGGTCTTGCCGCACCCCGCGTGCCCCAGCAGGGCGACGGTACGAATTGCATCGGGACTATAAAGCATGGTCGCCCTCGTCCGGCAATGTCAGTTAGACCATTATTGGCGAAATGGGGTGGGAACGCCATGTGGGGTGAATCCGGATCTCGTGCAGGGTGGCGACGGTGTGCTGGGTGGGAAGGGGATTGTCGGCAGGAGCTTCTTCTTTTGGTGCGCTGCACGATGACTGTTTCGCACCTGCAATTCACCTGGCGATGCCGTCGTCACGGGACCTACGCTTCCACCAGTCAACGCACCAGTGCGCGCGCAAGCGCTATCACCCCCGCCTCGATGGCATCGATGCCGACAGACGCAAAACCCAGCACCAGCCCCGGCGGCGCCGGCCGGTCGATCGCGTAGAGCGATAGCGGTCGTGTCTCGATGCCCTCGCACGCCGCGCGGCGCGCTACGTCGGCGTCGACCATGTCTGGCGGAAGAAAGGCCGGCGCATCGAGCCCTGCAATGATTCGAGGGACATCCAGCAGTCCCGAAAGATGCCGGTCGGCGGCGCTATTGAGCGCTTCGGCACGCTCGCCGTACAGCATGCGCATGCGACGGATGTGGCGGCCAAAATGGCCGTCCGCGATGAATTCGTGCAGCACTGACTGCTGGTCCAGTGGCACATGCCGCGCAGTCAGCGACAACGCAGCCACGAACGGGTCGACTAACCGCTCGGGCAAGATTGCGTATGCGGTCCGCAGCGCGGGAAACAGTACCTTGCTGAACGTTCCGCAGTAGATCACGTGCCCATCGTGATCGATGCCCTTCATCGCGGCCAATGGATTGCCCACGAAGCGGTATTCGCTGTCGTAGTCATCCTCGATGATGACGGCGCCGCGCTCCCGCGCCCATTCGAGCAGCGACAACCGCCGTTCAAGCGCAAGCGGCGGTCCGAGCGGCGCTTGCCGCCCGGCCGTGACATAGGCGAGACGCGCGTCTGGCGCGTGCTGCCGTCCCCATTCCACGTCGATACCGCACGCATCGACAGGCACGCCGACAACCCGGGCACCCGCAGCTTCGAGCACCAAGCGCGCGCCCGGGTAGCCCGGATCTTCCATCCACGCGACGTCGCCCGGATCGAGCAGCAGACGCGCGCCCAGATCAATAGCCTGCTGGACGCTGCCCAACACCACGACGCAGTCTGCCGTGCACGTAATCCCGCGGGACATTCCCACGTATGCGGCAATCGCCTCGCGCAGCGGCCGATACCCTTGCGCCTCACCATCGCCGAGCAGATCGCGTCGGGTGCGGCGAGCGCGTTTCGCCGCCAGTCGTGCCCATAGGTCGAACGGAAACGCATCGAGATCGGGTTGGCTGGCCCGAAAGGCCTTGGCGGGACTCGAGCGGCCGCTCGCCTGAAACGCTGTTCGCCCCAGAAGACGACCACGTGCGGAGAGTGCGACACCATGATTTCGCGCGCCGTCATCGTCCTCGTCATTGCCCTTGCGCTCGTGCGCGCCAAACCGTCCGTCGCGTTTCTTGATCGACGGCCGATCGCTGCTGTCGATACGTCGATCCGGCAATTCGGACGCGACGAAACTGCCTCGCCCGACCGCGCCCGTCAGATACCCTTCGGCCGTGAGTTGTGAAAACACGCCTAGTACCGTGCCGCGAGATAACGCAAAACGTGCCGCAAGATCGCGCGACGAAGGCAGGCGCGCCCCTGGCGACAGCCGGCCCATCAGAATGGCGTTGCGCAGTTCGTCGTATAGCCAGCGTTGCAATGGCATCCCGTCCGGTCGCGGCGCAAGTGCAAGTTCGATCTGTTCGGCTCGGCGCATCGTTGCTTTTCATAATGGCTCAATCAATTTCTCAATAATGGACCTTTTTTGTGACCATTAACACCCCTATCCTGCTCGTCATCAAGCATGCGACAACCCGTTGCATCGTTCGCAATCGCAATCGCAAACAGGAGAAGAGAGATGACGCACAGGGTTTTGGTAGCCGGAGCAAGCGGCGCCATTGGCACCGCACTGGTGCCCCTGCTAATCGCCGCGGGCTATACGGTGTTCGGCAGCACCCGGCGCCCCGACCGGGCAAAACACCTCGAAGCCGCCGGTGTCACGCCGGTCGTCGTGGACGTATTCGATGCGCTCGCGCTACGCGACGCGTTGGGTCGCATCGCGCCGCATAGCGTGATTCACCAGTTGACCGATCTGCCCTCCGGGCTGGACCCCGCCCGCATGGCCCAGGCGGTGACCGCCAACGCCCGGATTCGCGACGAAGGAACGCGTAACCTGGTGGCAGCGGCCATTTCAGCCGGTAGCAAGCGGATGATTGCGCAAAGCATCGCGTGGGCGTATCGACCAGGCGCGACGCCCTACGATGAAAGCTGCGCACTCGATATCGATGCCCATGGCCCGCGCGGCACTAGCGTGCGGGGCGTAGCGGCACTGGAGCGCCATGTGTTGGAAACGGCGCCGCTGACCGGGACCGTGCTCCGGTATGGACAGATTTACGGGCCCGGCACGGGTTGCGATGTCCCCGCCGGCTCAAGCCCGCTGCACGTCGAAGCCGCCGCGTTTGCGGCTTGGCTTGCGCTCGAACGGGGCACATCGGGGATATACAACATTGCGCAGGACGACGCCGAGGTCAACAGTGCCAAGGCGAAGCGTGAGCTGGGTTGGTCGCAGGACCTGCGATCGGGGACACAGGTATGAACCCGCGTGCTCTGCCGCTCCTCGCACACTTGGCGCACCTGCCGCGGCTGCCGGGCAATCCCATGATGCTTGCGGCAATCGCAGTGGCATTGCTGGCGCCCGGTCCGGCGACGCCCCGTTCGGTGATCGACTGGTTCGCCAGCATTTGTAGCAGCGGTGGCGATCCGCTGCTGTCCAGTGCATCGCCGGATGCCAGCGCGACGGGCCGTCCCGCTTCGACCGTAAAAATTCTGTCGTGCGAAGCCCTGCCTGACGCGCCGGGCAAATCGTTGACGACGGCCATCGTCGACTTTCCGCCGCTCGGCTTTACGCCCGCGCATCGTCACCCGGGTTCGGTGACGGCGGTCGTGCTGGAAGGGACGATCCGCTCTCAACTGGCGGGAGGACCAGCCATCGACTATGTCAGCGGACAGACCTGGTTTGAGCCGCCGCGCGCGCTTCACCTGTTCGCCGAGAATCCCGATCCGACGCGTCCGGCTCGGCTTCTTGCGACATTCGTTTCCGACACCGGTTGTGGGGCATTGGTGCTGCCCCAGGATTAGATTTCACGGTCAGTGCCCAGGCGGCCGCCCCAGAGCGGCATCCCCGGGCAGTTGACGATGGTGGCGTTCGATAACGCAAGAATTTGTCACCACATCGATCAGCGGACATCAGCGGGCACTTGACCGCTGGCTCTCCGAACCTCGCATGGTGCTGCTGCATCCGCCGCCCTGCAGCCCCGCGCTGAACCTGATTGCAATCGTCTGGAAACAGGCCAGGCGCCACTGGGGCAACTCTGTCACCCGGGCCAAGGAAACCATCGGCTCCGAGATCACTGAACTTCTCGGCGGCTATGGGGAAAAACGCCAAATCAACTTCTCTTGAGCGCTTAACCTGCGGTTATAGGGCGACCATCAAAAAGCACGCGACGACGAAAATATTTGTTCCTATGATACGGACAGCCTCCTGACCAGCATGCGACAACGTTCCGGGGGGCCTAAGGTTCGGTAATCCATCGGCAGCCCAAACCACGGCGTCGTCGTCAATGGCCGAACACCAGTCGGTGGTGTGCGTCTCGCGCGCGGAACCGCTCTTCACGCGAATCGACAACAAGTGAGAGTTCGATGAAACGATGGACTTATGCCGCCACGGCAGTGGCGTTGCTCAGTGGGTTCGCGACGGCGAGCGTCGCTTTCGCCGCACTGCCGGCGAAACTCAACGCAGCAACGAGCGGCGACCTGCCGCCGGTGTCATTTACGAACGCGCAGAACGAGCTCGACGGATATGACGTCCAGGTCGCGCGCTTTGTCGCTAAATACCTCGGCATTCCCATGCGACTGGACCGCCTCGAATTCAAGGGGATTCTGCCCGGATTGCAAACCGGTCGCTTCGATATCGTTTTCTCGAACGTCAATATCACGCCTGAGCGAGCCGCTATCTTCGATTACTCGATCCCATATTCGCGATCCGCAGTCGTCGTCGTCGTGCGCGATGGGGTGACCGACGTGAAGAGTTTCAAGGATCTGAAAGGCAAGCGCGTCGGCGCTATCGCCGGCGCGAGCGATGGCGAAATTCCGGCTCGGGAACTCGAAAAGCAGTATGGGGAGTTCGCGATCTTCAAGGGTTACGCCGGCTACGCCGAAATGTTCACGGATCTCGCTGTTGCTCGGCTCGACGCCATCATCGCGCCGGATACCTCGGCGGCGAACCTGTTACGCCAACGCCCGGGGGTAGCGTCGATTGTCCGCGAGCCCTATCGGATCCGCTATGTCGGCGCGCCAATGCCAAAAGGTTCGGCCGAGCTGAAAGCCAAAGTGGATGCGGCGATTCGGGAGATGAAAAAGAACGGACTGCTCGACAAATGGGGCATGCAGTACTTCGGCATCGATCATTACAGCGCCCAACTACCGGAAGACACGAAGTGACTTTAACAAACGAAAGCGCTAACGCATCTGCGGGCAGCGATTCGACTGCCACGCACGAGGGGAACCCATGAATATCGATTTCGTACAGGTTCTGCCATATCTGCCGATCTTGCTCAAGGCCGCGCTGCTGACGATACTCCTGGCCGTGGTGACGCAGGTTTGCGGAACCGTGTTCGGCCTTCTGCTCGCCCTCGGGCGCGACTCGCGCCATGCAGTCCTGCGCGGCGCCGCGTTCATCTACATCTGGATTTTCCGGGGCACGCCGGTTCTGTTGCATCTGTTTTTCGTCTACTACGCAGCGCCCATGTTCGGGTTGCGGCTCGAGGCGTTGCCCGCGGCAATCATCGCCCTTTCGATGAGTTCCGCCGCCTATAACGCCGAGATTATTCGCGCCGGCATTCGCGCCGTGCACCGTGGCCAACGCGAGGCCGCCCAAGCGGTCGGCATGACCAATCCACGGATTCTGCGGCATGTCATCCTGCCACAGGCCACACGCATCGTGCTGCCTCCGTACATGGGCAACTTCATCAGTCATACCAAGAGCACGTCGCTTGCGTCGGTGATTACGGTGCCAGAACTGATGCTGAGCGCGCAGACGATCTACAGCAGCACGTACCGCGCCGTGGAAGTCCTCACGATAGCCGGGGCAATCTATCTGGCGCTTACAACCGTACTGACGCTGGTGCAGCTCCATTTCGAGAACTCGACGGTCGAGCGTCGTGGCCTGCCAGCGCGTCGAAGGCGCGCACTCGGCCTCGGCGCTGCAACGCGGGAGGGCGCGTGATGATTGATGTGCCGATGATCGACGTACGCGATCTCTACAAACACTTTGACGCCGTCAAGGCCCTGAATGGCGTGAATCTTGAAGTTCAGCGCGGCGAGGTGGTTTGCCTGATAGGCCCGAGCGGATCGGGCAAAAGCACGCTGCTGCGCTCGATTAATTATCTGGAACGTCCGACCCGCGGCGACATTTCCATTGACGGCCAAACTGTCGGTCACGTGAATCAAGCCGGTAAGAAAGCGCGGCCGATGTCCGGCAGGGAGCTCGCTCGCGTGCGCTCCGAAGTGGGCATGGTGTTCCAGATGTTTTACTTGTGGCCGCATCTGTCCGTGCTGGAAAACGTGACGCTCGGCATGGTCGAAGTACGCGGCGTGCGACTTGCGGATGCCGCACAACGGGGACGCCAACTGCTTGCGAAAGTCGGCCTTTCGGGAAAGTATGATGCCTATCCCGAGCAATTGTCGGGCGGGCAGCGGCAACGTGTCGCCATTGCTCGTGCGCTGGCGATGGACCCCAAGATCATCCTGTTCGACGAACCGACGTCCGCGCTAGACCCTGAACGTGTGGGGGAAGTGCTGCAGACCATGGAAACCGTAGCGGCGGAAGGCATGACGATGATCGTCGCGACGCATGAAATGGGCTTTGCCCGGCGCGTCGCCGATCGCGTCGTCTTCATGGACGAAGGCCGCGTTGTAGAGGCAGGTAGTCCCGGGGACATATTCGATCGGCCACAGAGCGCCAGACTCAAGCAATTCCTCGACAAGGTGTTGCAATGACTGAGCACCCGCAGTCAATCACGCTTTCGGGAGGGGCGCGCGCAATGTCTGAGTTCGACCTGGTAGTGCGCAATGGCAGCGTGTTCATCGATGGCAGGCTGGAACGCGTTCATGTGGGCGTAAAGGACGGCCGGATCGCGGCACTGGCGGAAACGCCGCTCGAAGGCGCGACTGTCCTCGATGCGTCAGGCAAACTCGTGCTGCCCGGCGGCATCGACGTTCATTGCCACATCGCACAGATGACCTCGACCGGAGCCACCACCGCCGACGATTTCTATAGTGCGACGGTAGGCGCGGCTTTTGGCGGCACCACACTGGTGATGCCTTTCGCCGCGCAACATCGAGGCGATTCGCTGCGTGCAAGCGTGTCCGCCTATCGCGAGCGAGCAGCGGGACGCGCGGTGGTCGATTACGCGTTCCACATGATCGTGACCGACCCCAGCGAGCAGGTGCTGAAGGAGGAGTTGCCGGCGTTGGCGGCGGAGGGCTTCACGTCGGTGAAGCTCTACATGACCTATGATGCGCTACGCCTTGACGATCGGGCGATGCTGGAAACACTCTTGCACGCGCGCCGACTCGGCGTACTGCCGATGATCCATGCCGAAAGCCACGACATGATCGGATGGTTGACCGAGCGCCTGCTCGCGCTCGGCTACAGGAAGCCGAAGTATCTTGCTCACGCAAGGCCCGCGCTTGCCGAGCGAGAAGCCACGCATCGCGCGATCAGCATGGCGGAACTCCTCGATATCCCCATCTTCGTGGTTCATGTATCCTCCGCTGCAGCTGCCGAGCAGATCGCTATCGCTCAGCGTCAGGGCCTGCCGATCCTCGCCGAGACTTGCCCCCAGTATCTGCTGTTGACTGAAAGCGATCTCGATCGGCCGGCGAAAGAGGCGGTCAAATATTGCTGTTCACCGCCCCCGCGCGATGCCAGCAATCAGGCCGCGCTATGGGACGGTTTGCGCGATGGTCTGTTTTCCTGTTTCTCATCCGATCACTCGGTATTTCATCTCGACGGACCGCATGGCAAGTGGCAGGCCGGGGACGACCCGCCATTCAACAAGATTCCGTATGGCTTGCCTGGACTAGAAACGCGGCTGCCTTTGCTGTTTTCCGAAGGCGTGACCAAAGGGCGGATCTCGCTCGAGCGATTCGTCGAATTGACGTCGACGGGGCCCGCGCGGGTATTTGGCCTCGATGGCCGAAAAGGCAAGATCGCGCTGGGCGCCGATGCCGATCTCGCGCTCTGGGATCCGCAGGCCGAAGCTACGCTCTCGACGGCCACGCTGCACGACGGCACCGGCTACACGGTCTATGAAGGAACGAACGTACGCGGCATGCCGGTAACGACAGTGAGCCGCGGTGTCATCGTCTGCCACGAGGGCACGCTGCGGGCTTGCGCTGGCCATGGAACGCTCGTTCCTTGCGAGCGTATCGGCAGCGTCGGCAGGCGGCCAGCGCCTGCGCCATGGCTCGCATGACCGCCGGAGGCTGTTGCGGGGCGAATCCGCTCTGCCTGCCAGGAGCGGCGCGATGACAGTCCTGATCACCGGGGGCTCGGGTTTTATCGGGTTGAATGTTGCCGCGTGCCTGCTTTCCCGCGGCGATACGGTTATCGCGTTTGGACCCGAACCGCCGCCCGCGCCAGCGTTCGAGCAACTCAGCGAGCTTGCGGGAACGTTCCTGTTCAAATCGGGCGATGTGCGGGATCGCGGCTCGATTGTCGACGCGCTACGCCATCACGACGTTTCGCGAGTCATCCATGGCGCCGCGATCACCGCGAGCCTCGCGCGAGAGCACTCGCAGGCTCCACTAATCGCCGAGGTCAATCTGATCGGCACGCTCAACGTGCTTGATGCGGCTTGCGCCGCAGGCGTGCATCGAGTCGTTCACTTGAGCAGCGGTGCGGTGTACGGCATGGGTGGCCACGGGCAGACCGAGTTGGTCGAAGATCGCGATGTGCCGGAGCCGGAGTCACTGTACGGGATCACGAAATATGCCGCGGAGCGCGCGGCCCTGCGCTACCGGGCAACGCGAAGCCTCGACGTGATAGTGGCCCGGCTCGGCGTGGTATTCGGACGATGGGAATACGATACCGGCGTGCGCGACACGATGAGTATTCCCCTGTTGCTCGCCCAATTGGCAGAAGCGCGACACCCAGCGCGCTTCTGCGCTGACTTGCCGGACGACTGGCTTTACGCCGGCGACGCCGCCGATGCCATCGTCGGAATCACCGATGCAATCAACCTGGCGCATTCTCTTTACCATATCGGTACGGGCCGGCGCTGGTCGCCATCCGCATGGTGCGAACGCCTGCGCGCGGTCTATCCGGGCTTTACGTACGAACGGGTTGCGCGGCGGCAGGACGCAAATGTTGGTGTGCATGCCCCGGCCGCGCGACCGCCGTTTTCGGTCGAGCGCTTGCGACAAGACCTCGGATTTGCGCCGCGTTTCCACGAGGAGCGAGCCTTTTCCGATTATCTGCAGTGGCGGGCGAGCGTGTATGAGGGGGCTGCGCAAGGCAGCACGGGATCCTGATCGCATGCGCGCCGAGCCAGGGAGCACGGGGGCGAATTCGAACGAATGGGCGCGATGTGGTGCGTGGTCGCGGCGCATCGGTCGCGGCTCCCCGGCGGATACAGGCGCATCGCCATCAAGAGACGCGCCAGCACTTCGCGTGGCTTATCACGCCGTATCACGCCGTATCACGCCATATCCCGCTGGCACGCCGCACCTGGCGAAAGCGCCTCTTTAACCTGCCCCGGCTGGCAGTCGAGCGCCAGGTACCTCGCTGTCAGATAGTCCGCCAGCCGCGCCTCACCGGGCAGTTCCTTCTTGTGGCATCTCAGGCCCAGAGAATCGAGCTAAGGATGGTGTTCAGAACTCGTTTTGCCGCACTGAGCCATCAACATAGCGCCGATGCGGTGCAGGCGGTGCGGCACCGGGCTCGAATGCAGCGCGACGTTGGGCATAAAGAAGGCGCCGATTGCCTCCCCGCTCGGGCGGCTTTTGCGCTCATGCAATGGCCTCGCGCATCAGTCGTTCGCGCGTCATCCGCAGATTGCTCAGAGCGAACAGCGTGTGCAACTGCTGCGTGTTCTTCATCAGGCCGCGATAGCGCACCTTTAGATGCCCGAACTGGCGCTTGATGACCCGAAACGGATGTTCCGCTTTCGCCCGGATACGCGCCTTGACCCGCTCCAGTTCATCGGCGAGCTTGCCCACCACGGTGGCCTTGTCCAACGCGCGTCGCTTGCCCGGGCGCAATGCCGCGTGCCAACGCACCTTCAGCTTCTGCGTCTCTTCGCGCTTGTCTATGCCCTGATCGCCCGCATCGCCAAACACGTCGGCCTCCTTGCTCGCTAATGGCGGCTTCCAAACCAGAAGGGACATCAGTCTGAGCGCCCAAAGACGCCCAGCTCCACCGAGCGGGGCGTCTCCCCTGTTAATGCCTGTCAGCTTGCCGGATTGCGTGCCATGACGATCCACGCAGCGCCGTCGATCATCACCGACCGCTCGCCGGGGAGTCCCGCGAATGCGGCACGAACCGCGGCCGAGGCGCGGGCGCGGATGTCGTCGGGCTGATCAGCGAGCGCACGCGACAGTGGGCCGACCTCGAGCGTCATCTTCACCGCGTCGTCGATCGCCGCGTCCCGCGTCCCGCCCTCGCCGAACGGGACGGAAGCGTCGAAGGGCACGATAGCGATATCGGTGAAGCCGGCCGCCGTCAGGATGCGTGCCACGCGCCCCCGGTCGCCGAACGAAAATGGGCCGGGCGCTTCGGGATCGGGCTGCGCACTCGGCGGGACGATGCCCTTGAGCGCGCCCATCGGCACGCGCACCCAATCGTTTTCGGCCGCGCCGCGCCAGCAGACGAAAGCGACCCGCCCGCCGGGCCGCAGCGCGCGTCGCATATGGGTGAACGCCGCTGTCGGATCGTCGAAGAACATCACCCCGAAACGCGAGAACAGGATGTCGAACGCGCCCTCGGGCAGCTCGGCGCTGCTGGCGTCGGCCACCTGGAACAGGACCGGCGTATCCTGTGGCGCAAGCGCGCGCGCTCGGCCGATCAGCGGTGCGGATATGTCCACGCCCAGCACTTGTCCCCCCGCGCCGACGCGGGCGGCCAGAGCCAGACTCGACGCGCCCGCGCCGCAGCCGACGTCCAGCACGCGCTCACCCGTCGCGGGCGCGGCGGCTTCTATTGCGGCCTGGCCGAACACCGCCACCATAGCGTCGAGCCGGGCCTGGTTGGCGACCCAGCGCTCCCCGCTTTGACCATTCCAGTCGGCGACCTGATAGGCATTTTGCTCTGCCATGTCATCTCCTTGTTCTGATTCGTTATTAACTAGCTACCCTTTGTTCGAGGCAAGGGGGAGCCGAACCGATGATCGGTGCCGCCTGGTGCCGGACCTCGAGGGACAACCGCTCCTGCCATTCCGTCAAACTCGACGATCCGTCCTTCACCGCGCCGATCTACGCCAACCTTTTCGAAGGCGACGACGCAACGGGAGAAGTGAATCTGTGCTCTCAAACCAGCATCGACTGCTGGGCGAAGATACCCGCCATCGCGCCCTGCGATGATGCCTGGGTGACCGAGGGCAAGAGGGGCGTGGCAAGGTCGCCGGCGGCGTAGATGCCGGGCATGGTGGTTTGGCGGCGCTCGTCGACCTTAATGGCGATGCCGGCGGGCGTATCCACCGTGGCGAGGCCCAGCGATTCATGCAGGCTTGCGGACGGCTTGTTGCGCGGCTGGGCGAACAGGACGTCGACCGCGACATTGCGGCGGGTATCGAGATTGACGGTGGTGATATGGCCCTTGTGATGGGCGATCTCGACGATCCGGCCATCGACGACAGGTATGTTGCGGCGCGCCAGATCGGCCTGGATATCGGACGCAATGGCATGACCATCGGCGAAGACAGTCAATTTGTCAGTCCAATCGCGGAACAGCCTGACAGACTGGTGCGACTGCGGGCCGGACCAAACGAGGCCCCAATGCTGGCCGGCGACTTCAAAGCCGTCGCAATAGGGGCAGGGCACGATGGACGTGCCCCAGCTTTCGGCAAAGCCCGGAACATCAGGCATCTGGTCGGCGATGCCATAGCTCAGTATCAGGCGGCGCGCCCTTAGGCTTTCGTTATCGTCAGTGACGACGCAGAAATCGTCGATGGCGCCAGACACGCTCTCGGCCCGGGCATTGACCAGCCTGATCGTTGGATAGCGCGCCAACTGCTGCCGCGCCTCGACTAGGATGTCCAGCGGCGGCTTGTGATCGTGGCCGAGCAGGCCATGCGAGTGGCCGGCAAAGCGGTTGCGCGGCCGGCCGGTATCGAGAACGGTGACCTTGCGGCGGGCACGGCCGAGCTGCAGGGCGGCGGCGAGGCCGGCAAAGCTGCCGCCGATGATGATGACGTCATCCATGGTGATGGGCTCCGTGTTGTGGATGGAGGGGGTTGGGCTGGGCCTGGCTTGCACATTTAGGGTACTATGTGGTATCGTAATGCAGGAATTTTAATACTGTCAAGTACTGGAATTGTCGTGACCGAAAACAGCCAGGGCCGGCGCGGCCGGCCCGCCAACGAGGCGCTTCGCCAAACGATAGTCGACGCCGCCTGCGAACTCTTTGTGGAATTGGGTTTTCAAGCGACGACCATGGACAAGGTCGCCCAGCGGGCGAAGATATCCAAGCTAAGCATCTATCGGCACTTCGAGAACAAGGAGGCGCTGTTCAGCGCGGCCATGGCGGCCCACTGCCATCAGTTTGCACCACAGGCCCTTTTTGAAGGCGTCAACGGTTCGGCCGAAGATCAGCTCATGGCGGTGGGATCATCCCTGCTTCGCACGCTGTTGAGCCCGGACGTCCGCAGTGTCGAAGCCATGGTCTTGGCCGACAAGACGAATCAAAAGTCGTTAAGCAAGCTCCATTACGAAGCCGGGCCCGCCTATGTCATCGCCCAAATCGAGGCCCTGTTGCGTCAGTTGCACGCGAAGGCGGTTCTGAACGTGCCCGATGCTCTCCGGTCCGCCCGCTTGTTTGCCGCGCTTTTCAAAGGATCCGATCTCCTGCTTATCGCACGCTTCGATGAGGCGAGAGCAGGGGACGACAACGAAATCGAATCCTATTGCCGGTCGGCCGTCGCCATGTTCATCGCCGCGCACGGTGGCATCTAAAGGTGCGCTATCTGTTAGCGCCGCTGTAAAAATGACCCGCCTGGGTCAGATTTCAATCGGCGCCTTCTTTATGCCGAACGTCGCGCTGCATTCGAGCCAGGTGCCGCACCGCTTGCACCGCATCGGCGCTATGTTGATGGCTCAGTGCGGCAAAACGAGTTCTGAACACCATCCCTAAATCCAATGTCTGCGGCACATTCCGCCCCAGTGCCGTCCCGGAACAACCCCGAGCTTGCGAAAGAGCGGCTAGACGGCACCCCGCGGCGGATTACCTGGCGAGTGTGTCAGGCAACTCGCCGCAGCGACTCGAAATCCAGTTCGGTGAGCGTATGGATGAACTCTTGTGCCAGCTGCGACAGTGGCTCGAAGCGCGCGTGCAAGACGTTGACGTCCATTGTGATGTCCGGCAACAGGGGGCGAATGACGACACCCGGCCAGACCTGCCCGAGTACGGCAACTTCATCGGCGATGGTGATACCGACACCCGCTTGTACCAAGGCGCAGGCGGCATGGGTCAGCCGCACCTCGACCGCCAGCCGCACCGCAATGTCGGCGCCCGAAAACAACTGATGGATCAGATTGCCGAACGGCGTATCGGCTGAGTAACCGATCAGGTCGACATTTTCCAGGTCACGTACATGCAATGTGCTGCGGCTTGCAAGTGGATGGTTTTGCGGAAGAACGACGACGAGATGATCCTCATAGATCGATTTTTGCTCGATATTCGGGTGGTCGAGCGAAAACATCGCGACACCCAGTTCAGCTTTACTGGTCAACAGCGTCTGTATGAGCTGCGTCGAGGTCTGCGTCATCAGGTTGACGCAGACCGTCGGAAAGCGCTTGCGAAAGCGGGCGATCGCCGCCGGGATGAGTGTCTGGCCCAGGCTCGGACTGACCACTAGTTGCAGCGTCCCACTTGTGTTCTGGACCAGATCCTTAGCCACATCGTTGACGCGCAGGAGGCTCTGATGGAGCGCGTTGACTTCGACATAAAGCCGGCGTGCCTCCGGCGTAGGATACAACCTGCCCTTGATGCGTTCGAAGAGCTTAAGCTTGAGCTGTGATTCCGTGTGCGAAATCATCCTGCTGATCGCCGGCTGGGAGACGTACAGAAGCTTTGCCGCACCGCTGATTGTTCCAGCCACCATGATGGCGCGGAAGACTTCGATCTGACGCAGGTTTATTTGCATTTCATTGATCTTGTTGTGTCAAGAAGCTAACCGGACATGCCAGCAAAACGGATGGCGAGCAAGCCTGCTTGTGATCACGCGGGCGATGGGCAATCGCAACGTAGAAATCAGGTGCAGGCGCGTCATGATGCCTTCCTCTTCGCCCGGGCCTCGCTGCGTGTCCTGGCGTCCACATTACATCACGTCATTCGTCAAGACGAACAAGAATGATCGCAACGACGCGCAAGCCATAGGTGGGGTCGCGTCTCTCCCGATCATGAGCTTGTCACAGTGAAGTCCGTTGAACAACAGGACGGGCAAGCGGCACATCGTCTGCGCGAATCGTCCTGGCGGCAGAATAGTGATGCCATCTACACCCCGATGTCTGCATCGTGATCCGTCATCCGACAGCGCAATACACGATGAAATTTCTTTGGTGGAGGGCAACCCGGTACCGGTTTGCGAAGCCTCTTAAAGGTGATGATAAGACCGCCTTGAGGGGTGCATGTGGCGCTATCAACGCAAAAAAACCCCGCTACGGCACCACGCGTCGCTTTTCATCGAGAAGTATTGCTCGCGCCTGCGCCGGCTTCTCAGGTTCAGGTCGGTCCGTTTCATGAGCTTATTGGGCCCGTTGTGCCTATTGGGCCTATTGGGCCTATTGTGCCTCTTCTGTCCATCCGGCAACGACCAATATCGGCTGCGTGTTGAACGCCACCGCTGCCGCCATTCTCGAATACCCGTTGCCTAGGGTATTTACGAATTGCGATAAATTATAAAAACTATCCTTAACAACCGGTTATGCGATGGAGAAAAATAAGCATACGACATTCGGAATTTGAAATGGTTAAATCTGTCGGTATCGCGCCCCTGCCCGCAGCCGCAAAGCGTGTGAAAACGCGCTCGACAGTGTCGTTGAGTTGCGGTAACGCCATGCCATGGAATTCCTTGAGCCACAACATCCGCTTATGCCAGATCCGAATGCTTCGTTTCTCATGCTGACCCCAAGCCCCTTGACCGCGGAAGCGTTTGCCCCGTTCGGCGACGTCATCGCGATTGCCAATGGTCAGCGGCGCAATCACTTCAAGCTCGCGTTCGAGTCGTCCTCCGAGACGGGCGAGCCTGCGTTGTGGGTGAGTTGGCCGCCGCAGGTTGCAGGCGACCTGATCGAGGTCGCCAAGCTCGAGCGCCATCCGTATGCCGCTCAGACCTTCATTCCGATTCGCGAGGGCAGGTACCTGGTGGTCGTGTGTCATGCGGCCGCGGACGGAAGTCCTGATTTATCGACGCTGCGTGCACTGATCGCGCAGGCCGATCAGGCAGTCACCTATCGCCGCAATGTCTGGCATCACGGGTTGACCGTACTCGATGACCGGACCCGTTTTGCGGTCGTGACGACGATATCCGGTCAGCACGACGACGACACTTTTTTCGAACTCGAAACGCCGGTGCGGGTGAAGTTGCCGGCGGCCGGCACTGCAGGAGCGTTCAATGTCGAAGCCAGATGATTCGTTCGTTCGCGATTTCGTGGGTTATGGCCGCACTCCGCCGGATCCGAAGTGGCCCGGCGGCGCTCGCCTTGCTCTGAATTTCTGCATCAACTACGAGGAAGGCGGTGAACCGTCCATCGGGGACGGAGATCCGGCGACCGAAGCCGGACTTACCGAGGGTGGCGCGGGTGGATTCGACGGGCGCGATCTTGCCGCCGAATCGATGTTCGAATATGGCAGCCGTATCGGATTCTGGCGCATCGCGCGTTTGCTTCAGCAACACGGTATGCCTGCGACCGTTTTCGGCTGCGCGCTGGCGCTCGAACGTAACCCCGAAGCGTGCGCGGCCATCCGGGAATTCGCTTTCGACGTGTGCGCGCATGGCTGGCGTTGGGAGCGGCACCAACTGTTCGACGAAGCCACCGAACGCGAGCGTATCCGCCGCACCGTGGCGAGCCTCGCACGAAGCGTCGGTGAGCGTCCGCTCGGCTGGTATTGCCGCTATGGCCCGGGGTTGAATACGCGAAGGTTAGTCGCCGAGGAGGGCGGTTTCCTGTACGACTCGGACGCCTATAACGACGAGCTTCCCTACTGGACCATGGCTGCCGGCAAGCCGCATCTGGTCATTCCCTATGGGCTTGTCAACAACGATGCCAAGTTCATCCGCGGCGGCATGGCGACCGGCAACGACTTTTACGAGTATTTGCGCGACGCGTTCGACCTGCTTTATGAGGAAGGTGCCGACGCACCAAAGCTGATGTCCGTCGGCTTGCATCTGCGCCTGAGTGGCCATCCGGGACGCGCCGCCGGCCTGCGACGGTTTCTCGATCACGTGTCGCGTCACAAAGATGTCTGGGTCTGCCGGCGTGCGGATATCGCGCATCACTGGTACGCGTCACACCCTCATTCGGTCAAGCCTTTGCAATCCCATCGATAAACTTCAAACAGTGAGCGGAAAAAATGAATCTCGGAAAATCATCGCGTAAGGCGGTCGTCGCGTGCGTCGGCCTGTTGCTTGCGTTGGGCTACGCCGCGAGTCAGGCGGCCGAATCGGAACATCCGGCCAGCCAGCCCGTCGTGGTCGGCACCGATTTCGGGATCGCGCCATGGGTCACGCGCACCGAAACCGGTCCGCAAGGCTTCGGTGTCGATCTAATCAACGAGGTCGCGCGCCGCATCGGTCGCCCTGGTGTGAAGATCGTGGATATCAATTTCTCGGGGCTGTTCTCGGCGTTGTTTTCGAAACGCATTGAATTCACGGTAAACCCGTTGAACATCACTGCCGATCGTGCCGAACGCGTGCTGTTTACCGAGCCCATTATTTCCACCGGCAATGGATTCCTGGTGCGCGCGAACGATCAAATGAAGGGATTTGAAGACCTTAGGGGGAAGGATGTGGCCGTCAATCGCGGCACCATTTCCGATACCTGGGCGACGGAGAATGCCGCGAAATTCGGCTTCGAGATCCAGCGGTACGACGCGTTTCCCGACACGGTTCAGGCCGTCATTACCGGGCGCGCATTCACAGCGCTGAATGAAATCCCCACGGTGGTGTTCGCTGCCAGCCGGAATAAGTCGATCAAGGTCGGCTACGAAGATTTCAACGGCCGCAACTTTGGCTATGCATTCCGCCCCGACGATGTGGCCTATCGGAACAAGGTTGACGAAGCCCTGAAATGCATGAAGCTGGATGGCACGCTTCGCAAAATGTATGTGAAATGGTACGGCACGGCGCCCGGCAAGGGTTCAGCCGCCGACACGGTCTATCCGGGTTACGGCGCGCCGGGCTTCAAGGGCTACGATCCGCACCCGCATACGCCGCAATGCAATTGACGACCCAAGTCGCCGGTCCGCGTGTGCGGGCTGGCGCTTCCCCCACCGTTTAGGCATAAGTAGCATGGATCGCATCGTCGATAATTTCTTCAACGTCAGCGTCTTTAGCCAGTCGATGCCGTTGATCCTCAGTGGCTTCGGCATTACCGTATTGGTCTCCCTGCTTGTGATCATCATCGGGATGGCCTGGGGTCTGCTGCTCACCATCGTACGGACGATGGAAGTGCGCGCAATCAATGCGCTGATCATTTTCTACGTCGATTTCTTCCGAACAATGCCGCAGCTCGTCGTGCTCGTGCTGGTCTATTTCGGGCTGCCGTACATCGGCATCAAGCTTTCGCCGCTCGTGACCACCGTGTTGGGCCTTGGCGCGGTGCTGTCTGCGTTTGCATCGGAGATCTTCTGGTCGTCGATCAAAGCGTTGCCGCGTGGCCAGTGGGATGCAGCGCGCGCGCTCGGGTTCGGCTCCTTTCGTACGCTCTTCACCATTATTTTGCCGCAGGCTGTGCGGATGTCCATTCCCCTTCTGACCAACCGCGCCATCGCGGTAAGCAAGGGCACCGCGCTGGGCACCGCCGTGGCGTTGCCGGAAGTACTCGGGCAAGCGCAGAGCCTGGTCGGAATGCTGGCGAATCCGTCGCCGCTTACGCTCGCGGCGGCATGCTACCTCGTGTTCTTCATCCCGCTGGTCGTCGCGAGCCGCTGGCTTGAGCGGGCTTACTGCGTTGGCTCGTGAGGCTCATATGGACCTATTCCTCGACAATTTCTTCAACCTGGAATCCCTGCGACAGGTTTATCCATTGCTGCTGCAGGGCCTGAAGCTGACCATCCTGCTTGCGCTGGTTGCGGCGCCGGTCTCCATCGCGCTCGGCGTTGCGATTGCCGTGGCTTACAGCTTCCATCGACGCTCGCTGAACCTCGCGCTGTTGACGTACATCGATCTGTTCAGGTCGTTTCCTGTGGTTGTCTTGCTCGCCCTGATCTTTTACGGCTTGCCGTTTTTTGGTATCACGCTGGACAGTTTCACCGCAGTGGTGCTAGCGCTGGCGCTAAACAATTCCGGTTACTACGGCGAAATCTTTCGTGCCGGGATCGAATCCGTTCCACACGGCCAGCGCGAAGCCGCGCGCTCGCTCGGGTTCGGCCCGATCCGTGAGATCGCCTATATCGTGCTGCCGCAGGCGGTGCGAAACGTACTTGCTCCGCTGGCGAGCAATTCTCTGGAACTGATCAAGGCAACGTCAATCGCTTCGCTCGTCTCGCTCCCGGAACTGCTGCGCTCGTCGCGCGTAGCTCAGGAGCAAACCTACAATCCGACGCCGCTGATCGCAGCGGCCCTGATTTTCTTCGTGCTGCTGTGGCCGATGGCGCGCTGGGTAGCGCGCCTTGAACGCCAGACGCTGAAGAGCCGATAAGGTGCACCCATGACGACCTTGGTAACTGGAGGTACCGGCTTTATCGGCCTGGCGATCGCGGAGAGATCGCTACAAGCTGGCGAGCAGATCGTGCTCTTTGATCTGCCGATGGTGAGCGGCGAAACGTGTGCTTTAGCCTCTCAGCCAGGCTGCCGCATCGTGAATGGCGATATCCGTTCCGACGCCGATCTCGAGCGGGCTTTCGCAGCCGGGACGATCGACCGCGTGATTCATGCGGCTGCCATGACGCCCGGCCCCGAGAGTGAACGCGACGACGCCGCGCGTATCTTCGATGTCAACGTGGTTGCTACCGCCCGCCTGCTACAGCGGTGCGCACGTTCGCCCAACCTGAAACGGGTGGTCGTCGTTAGCTCGGTCTCCGTCTACGGCTTCACGGCACCGGCTGCGTCGGGTTGCTATGAGGAGAGCGCATCGACACCGGCGCCGGCGGGTCTTTATGGGATCAGCAAGCTCGCGGCCGAACAAGCGGCGTTGCGAATCGGCGAGCTTCACGGACTCGATGTGCGCGTTGCGCGGCTCGGGCCTGTATTTGGACCATGGGAACGCGCGAGTGGAGCGCGCGAGCATTTGAGCCCGCACCGGCAGGTGACGTGCGCCGCGATCGCCGGCGACGAGATCGTGTTGCCTCGACCGATGACCGCCGACTGGCTTTATGCCCGGGATGCGGCCGACGCGCTTGTGCGGCTTGCCGGCGCGCCAGCCTTGGCGCACGCGGTCTATCACATCGGTGGTGGTTGCCTGACCGACCTACCGCAGTGGTGCGCCGCACTCGCGCATCATTTTCCTGGCCTGCGTTGGCGTTTCAGTGAACCTGGCGAACCGGCGACGGTTGACTACGTGCTGCCAATGGATCGTCCCGCGCTAAGCATCGCACGACTGATGACAGAACTGAACTACGTCAGCCGCTTCGACCTGAAGGCCGCCGCCAACGACTATCTCGCGTGGCTTTCGAGTGATTCCAGCCCGGTCAACCAATTGGAGGGCAAGGATGCGACGTCTTGAGGGAAAGTCCGTGCTTGTCACCGGGGCCTCGTCCGGCATTGGTCGGGCGATCGCGCTGCGTTTCGGTCGTGAGGGCGCACGCCTTGTGCTCGCCGACATCACCGAGACCGTCCGCGAAGGTGGCGTTCCGACCGCGGACGTGCTGCGATTGGAGGGGCACGAAGTCGAATTCATCCGCACCGATGTCGCGCAGGAATCCGATGCCGACGCCGCGGTCGCCCATGCCGTGCGGCGCTATGGCCGGCTCGATGTGCTCGTCAACGATGCCGCGATCAGCGCGGGCAAGCCGCTGACGGAAACCACCATCGATGAATGGAATCGCGTTATGGCGGTGAATCTCACGGGTGTGTTCCTGATGTCACGCGCGGCGGTCAGCGCGATGCTTAAGCAGGAAGTATGTCGCGAAGCGCGTGGCCGCATCGTCAACGTGTCGTCGCAGCATGGCATGGTCTGCGCGCCGCGCAACGTCGCGTATGGCACATCAAAGGCGGGTGTCGTCTACCTGACGCGCCAGATCGCGGTCGACTATGCCGACCAAGGCATCATCTGCAATGCGGTTGCCCCCGGAAAGATCGTGACAGGCAAGGCCGGCCCGGCTGCCTCGGCGGCAGCACTTGAATACTCGGAAGCCCGCACGCCGATGCCGCGCCTCGGACGCCCGGACGATGTCGCAAGCGCCGCGCTCTTTCTCGCCTCAGACGAGGCGACTTTCATCACCGGCGAAAATTTAATGATCGACGGCGGCTGGATGGCCGCTTGACGAAACCTAGGTGAACCTTATGAGAGCCCTCGAGAACAATCCCCCCGCGCAAGATGCCGCAAGCCAGCCGGCCACGATAGAACTGCGCCGCGTTAGCAAATGGTTTGGCGAAACCCAGGTGTTATCCAATATCGATATGCGTGTGCAGCGCGGCGAGAGGATCGTCATATGCGGTCCATCCGGCTCGGGCAAATCCACGATGATTCGCTGCATAAACCGGCTGGAGGAACATCAGCAGGGCGAGATCCTGGTCGAAGGCGTGAGCCTCACCAAGAGCCCGCGAAATATCAGCTTCGTGCGCCGCGAGGTCGGTATGGTGTTCCAGCAGTTCAACCTGTTCCCGCATCTGTCCGTGTTGCAAAACCTGATGATCGCGCCGATGAAGATTCGCGGGATCAAGAAGAAGGAAGCGGAAGAAACAGCACGCCATTTCCTTGAGCGCGTGCGCATCGGCGATAAGGCTGACCGCTATCCGGCCCAGCTCTCTGGTGGCCAGCAGCAGCGCGTGGCCATTGCCCGGGCGTTGTGCATGAAGCCGAAGATGATGCTGTTCGACGAGCCGACCTCGGCACTCGATCCCGAAATGATCAAGGAAGTTCTCGACGTGATGATGCAACTCGCGCGCGATGGCATGACGATGGTCTGTGTCACGCACGAGATGGGTTTTGCGCGCACGGTCGCAGACCGGATTCTCTTCATGGACAAGGGTGAAATCGTCGAAGAGGCGCAGCCGGAAGCGTTCTTCTCGATGCCGAAGAGCGAGCGCGCGAGAGCGTTTCTCGGCCAGATATTGAATCGATAAATTGATAAAGATTGAAAGGAGAACAACTCATGGATTTAAAAATTTCCGGCCGTGTCGCACTTGTGCTTGGCGCCGGCGGTGGACTTGGCAGCGCTATTTCTCGCCAGCTCGCACAGGAGGGGGTGAGCGTCGCGCTTGCGGACGTAGATGAACAGGCGCTCGCCGCAACGGCCGCAAGCATCGAGGAGGACGGCGGGCGCTGTATCACGCACTGCTGGGAACTGGGCGACCGCGCCGCGGCCGACCGGCATGTGTCGCAGATCGAGCAACAATTCGGGCCGGTCGACATTCTTGTCAACAATACGGGCGGACCGCCGCCATCGGAAGCGAGCGGCGTCGATCCGGAAGTGTGGGCCAAACAGTTCAACGCGATGGTGTTGTCGGTGATCGCGATCACTGACAGGATTTTGCCGGGTATGCGCGCTCGGAAGTGGGGACGGGTGATCACGAGTTCGTCGTCCGGAATCATCGCTCCGATTCCCAATCTCGCTATGTCGAATGCGTTGCGGATGTCGCTGGTGGGATGGTCGAAATCGCTGGCCCGCGAGGTTGCCGCGGACAACGTGACGGTGAATGTGATTCTCCCTGGCCGGATTGCCACCAGCCGAATCCGGTATCTCGATGTGATGAAGGCTGAACGCCAAAATCGTCCGCTTGACGCTGTGATCAGCGAAAGCGTGGCTTCGATTCCGATGGCACGCTACGGCACACCGGCTGAATACGCAGACGTAGTTACCTTCCTTGCCAGTGAGCGCGCATCGTACATGACCGGATCGATCGTTCGCGTCGACGGCGGCTATCTGCAAAGCGTCTGATGTGCTCGCGACCGGCTCGCCCATGAGGGAGCGAGCCGGTTTGGGCGTTTGGAATACGCTCCGTCCATCAGGGGGGAGATTCCTGCGGCCCCCTGACTAAAAAGGCCTGAGCCGCTTCGGCGGGCCACGGCTTCTTCGATCCATGCCTGACGCGCCATGTCGCAGTCAGCAAAGACTCAGGTGATCCTGATCGACGGTGGCGCCATCGACGATGGTGGCATCGACAATCATGCCTTCCTTCATGATCAGCCCCCGCACGCGCAACATGATGCCGATCTCGTCGATCAGTTGTCGTGTCAGCTCGTCCCCGGCGAGCACGCGCTTCGCCATGCTGTCATGCAGCGTGTCTTGCAGCGCCTCGGCTGACAGCCCATACCACTGCTGAAGGAACCAGACGCGCAGCATCCGCGCCAGTCCGATCGGCTGCCGTCCGCGATGGCTCTTGGCGTAGTACGGCTCGACCACCGCTATCAGGCGCTTCTTGCCGCGATTTTCCGCTTCGGCAAGGCAGATCCGTCGCTTCATCTCCGACTCGTCTCTTGGGTATGCACCCGGCAATACGTACAAGCCACTCAGCGATGACGTTCGCTCTGAATAAATCAGTATTTACATAGCAAATATTTGTCTTGAGTGTTTAACCGGATGTTATATGCGGGCAATAAATGAGCATGCGACGAAAGAATTTTACAAATTTATAATTCGAGCCATTCAGCCGGTTCCATGTCGCTGGATGGTGCGCATCCTCGTTTGCTTATCCATATCCCGCGTTACCTATAAACCTGTTGATCATTTTCTATCCATAGATTTCGTATTCAAAATTGTGTGGCTACGGAAAACAGGATGGACCAAGCCGAAGTCCATGGCGGACGCACCGCATCGAGAAACGAGCGCGCCGCTTACATCACGGAGGAAGACTACTCAAATGGAACACCGTCAACGTTTCGCTCCCAATACGGGCTTGTCGATATTTACCGCAACACTGGCCATCCTCGCGGCGCCAGGCATGGCCCGAGCGCAATCGAGCGTTACCCTGTATGGGAACATCGACACCTTCGTGACAAGCATTCATGCCGCTGGCGTCCCCGCCGTCACGCGCATTGACGCCAGCGGCCTTTTCGGAAGCCGCTGGGGCATCAGAGGCAGTGAGGATCTGGGCGGTGGCAATAAGGCGACGTTCGCGCTGGAGAGCGGGATCAATTCGAACGACGGCACGCAGGCAGATTCGAACCGTCTTTTCAATCGGCAAGCGTGGGTCGGCCTGGCCAGCGGTCAGTATGGTGAAGTGCGGCTCGGGCGCCAGAACAGTCCGCAATTCCTGATGGGCGGCCGCCTGGATGCGTTTTACGCGGCGACGCAGGCGTCAGGCTGGAACAACATGTCCGGCACAACGGTGCGAGCCGACAACGCGATTGGCTATATTTCGCCAGTGATTGCAGGGCTCAGGTTTCAGGGGCTGTATGCACGCGGCGCTGTCTCCGGTGGCGCAATCCTGCCGCAGAATCAAGGAAATCAAAACGTTCATTTTTCGCTGGAGTACGACAGCACGCCGGTCTATCTCGGTGCCAACTACGAGCGGGTGAAGAACGAAACGCTCGGCTATGCGATGACGCGGATGGTGGGCGGCGGTTCGTATACGCTTGACAGCCACTGGCAGTTCTTCTTCTCCGCCAACGACGAGAAAGCCTCTAACGGCACCATACATACCAACCTGCTTGCGACGTCCCTCGCTTACTCATTCACAGGCGCGTCAAGGCTCGCCCTTGGCTACGCATACACCCGCGACCATCTATCCGGCCTCGGCCACGGCAATGCCTCCCAGGTCGGCGCCATGTATAGCTATGCGCTGTCGAAGCGGACAACCCTCTACGCCACTTATTCGCGGCTGAACCAGCAAGGCACGCGCAGCAATTTCGTGCTGGGCGGTGCCGCTGTTGTGGAACCTTCGGCACGCATCAGGTCGGTGCCGGGCGGCGCGATCAACGGCACACAGCTTGGCATTGTCCATTTCTTCTGATACCCGCCCGAGGCCAATCCACCCTATAAGGCAAGAAGGCAAGAAGATTGCCTATGCAATCGAGGGTGACACCGGTCCAGGGAAGACGTTTGGCGAAGGCTTTGCGGGCTTGCACCGTCAACCGGGACACGAGACTGCAGGCAGGGACACGCGCAAGCCGACGTGCGCAGCACACCCCTCGCGCCCGCACCGCATGCATCACACGTCGGCTGCCGTCGCTCGCGCCGCTAGCAGCAAACGCTGCCTTGGCGCGCGCCGGGGGGGGGGGGTCTGTTCCTGCAGCGTCTTCGTGTTTGGCTTGGCACGGCGGAGCGCGTAGTAGCCGGAGCGGCTCACCCGCCCGCCATCTTCGAGCCGGTACATGAGGAGGAGGTCGCCACCAACATGACACTCTCGATAAACCGATAGTTGGCCTGAGAGAGGATGGTCCAGGTATTCCGGCGGTAGCGGACCATCGTTGGCGATCAGGAGCATCATTGCCTCCTTGAGACCGCCCATGTTGTAGCGCCCAGAGTGGGCCGGTCGCTTTCAATCCTTGTCAAATTCCTTGGTCCTGTCGCTGGCTCGCGGCAGGCACGCTGTCTTCTGGTCTTTGGTGGTCATTGAACAATGGGAGAGGAGGGGGACGGAGCATCCATCCCCCTTGCCTGCTTGCGAATTGGCAGCCGAGCCGTCAGGCCGGCCGCTTTGCCCCGCACTCGCCGCAGAAGAGGTCGTCCGCCGCCATAGGGGCGTTGCAGGTGCCGCAGGCCAACGCCACTGCTGCAGGCGCCGCAACTTGCGCAGCCGCCTGAACCGCCGGCTTAGCTTGCGGCGATGCCTTGGCCTCACGCATGCGCTCCGCAGCACGGTCCCGCGCTTGCTCGGCCTGCCGCTTTGCCTGTGCCATGCGTTCCTTCAGCATCGCCTCCGAGTCCGAGAAGTCCATGCCGTTCACGGTCTGCAGATAGATCAGGCAAGTGCCATTGATAAAGGTCAGGAACGGGATCACCAAGGCAATCGTCAGCAGCAAGCCTGCGCCAAAGCCAAACGACTTGGCATAGGCCATGCCATCCTGCAGGGCAGCCATGTCGCCACGGCCATAGCCGCCGCCAAAGCCGCCGCCGTAGGCGCGCCCAAACGGATTGACGTCAGAGAACATAGCCAGCAGCGAGCTCATCGGGCTGGCACCTACCGCGCTCGACAGCGACGCCGACATGACGGCGCCATAGCCCAGGATGCCAAAGACCACGAATGACAGCACCACCACCAACACCAGCAACAGAAACATGTTCACGATCACCTGGAGCAGCCGGTGACGTCCGATCTGCATCAACCGCGCCACCGTCTGCACCGCCGTGTTGCCTTCCCAGATAGCCGGCGCGGCCAGCGGGTATCCCACGTACCCCAGGCCAGCGAACGTTGCGCCAATGACCACCGCCACCAGCGGGAACGCAAACGCGTACAACAGCGGCCCCAGGCCCGGGATCTTGCACAGCAGGAAGATCAGGAGCGCCCCCAGCAGCACCGCCAGGTAGCCCAGCAGCAGCAAGATGCCAACGCCAAGGAACCGGTGCGCGGTGAACACCGCCTGCAGCACCGCATCCACAAAGCCGATGGTGTGCCCCTGCGCCTGCCGCATCAGCGTGATGCCCACGGCGGAATACCCCACCAGCATCACCCCCAGCGTGACCAGACCAAGCAACAGGCCCAGGAAGAAGCTATGCGCGATCGTATAAGTGGTGAGCATGCCCGCGATCAGCGTTGCCACGCCCGCCATGCCGCACATCGCCAACGCGCGCCAGTTGGTGATCGCCTCTGCCGCCCGAAGCAACGCGTAGGAAGGCGCTGCAGCTTTTTCGTTTGTCGTCATGAATTTGTTTATCCGTATTGTTATCGGTTCTGCGGTTGCCTTAGTGATCAACGCAGTGATCGGCTCAGTGATCCAGCACGGCAACGGTGAACGTGTCGCCCACCCGCGCCAGCTGCAGCTGGTTCTCTCGGGTGATGCCAGGCTTGCCATTGAGCACCACTTGGCTCTTCAGGCGATATGTGCCCTGCGGGGCGCCGACCGGCAGCTTCAGCGTGAAGCTGTTGTCAAACTCACCGCTGCCCGGCGCCGAGCTGACGATCTTCTCGCCACGCTTGAATTCCTCTCCGGACGGCGCATAAACGGTCAGGATTTCCTTTACTTCCTGAACCGGCTCGTTGGTGCCGGACACGGCGCGGATCGTCGACTGCAGCTTGATCGCTTCGCCAGCCTTCACGGCACCGTTCGGTGTCACAACGGTGTTGTACGCATTCACCTCCGCAGTGCGCGGCAGGCGATTGCGGTTGCTCACCTTGTACTCGCGATCCACCTCTGCCGCGGTCTTGGTCTGCCGCGTGGCAACCTCGATCACCGCGCATGCAGCCAGACCGGCAGCCGCGCCCCCAATGGCGCCCTTGGTGCCGCCGATCAATGCACCCAAAATGGCACCGCCCGTGCCGAGCGCGGCGCAGCGCAGGACCGTGTCACTGCTGACAGTGCTTTCGCCGCCCTGGGTGGCGCAGCCGCTGGCCAGTAGCGCGCCAAGGGCCGCTACTAGAATCGTCTTCTGGAGTTTCATGATTTGCAGGTAGTTATTCGAGGGAGGTGTTGGAGCGCAGCGCTTCCATCTGCCTGGATTTGGCGTTGCTGATCAAAGCCTTGGCAGCGCGGTTGCCGGCGTCGATAGCCAGGACGCTTTCGCCTGTGGCGATGGCCTTGTCGTATTGGCCTTTGGCGACGTGGCCTTTTGCCTTGCGTA
Organism: Cupriavidus basilensis; assembly: GCF_000832305.1. Taxonomy (NCBI): domain Bacteria; kingdom Pseudomonadati; phylum Pseudomonadota; class Betaproteobacteria; order Burkholderiales; family Burkholderiaceae; genus Cupriavidus; species Cupriavidus basilensis. The sequence continues at coordinate 3,539,790 of NZ_CP010536.1, read as the reverse complement.
GCAACTCGTCGATCTTTGCGTCCATGGGATCGACCTGCACAACTGGCTTGGCGGGTTTGGCCGGTGGTGTGGGCGTGGGAACGGCCGGCGCCGTGCTGGCGAGCGGAGCCGGTTCCGGTGCGGGCGCGGGGGCGGGTGGCAGGGTGGCCGCCACGGGTGCGCTTGGCTCGGGCTGCGCCGCAGGTTCTTGCGGCTGGATGGGCTGGGCGGGTTCGCTCGGCAGGGTTGCCACCGTGGTTTCAGGCGGCGATGCCGGCTGGGATGCCTGCACCTGCGTCGCTTGGTCGACTGGCGGGGTGGGTTGCTTGCCGCTGTACCACCAGAACAGGCCGCCTCCGGCGACAGCGACGGCCGTGACGATGCCGGCGGCGATTAGTGCTTTCGGCGGTTGTCGTGGTGCTGGCTCTGTGGTGCCTCGGGATGTCGATGTATTGGTGCCTTGCTCCACCGCCGGCGGCGATGCCGGTTGCGCTGGTGCTTCGTACTTGGGATGCTTGGGACCGACGGGCTGAGGCACGTGCTCAGGCTCGACCTGGCGGGTGGCGATGGCTTCGGTCGGTTCCGTACCTTGCGGGAGGGCTGCATCTGGCGTTACGTCGCGGACTAGGGGAGCCTCCAATTGCGCTGGCTCGGCCACTACCTCGGCGGGTGCCACGGCCTCTGGCACTGGCATAGTCGAATGCTGTGAAGCATCTTCTGCATGTACCGAATCCGCGGTCGACGGCCGCGTCCCGCATTTCCTGCAGAACTTTGCGCCAGCTATCAGTTCAGCGCCGCAGCCGCTGCATCCTGCAGCGGCTACCGCCGGTGCTTGCGCTTTGAATGGGGTTCCGCATGTTTTGCAGAAGCGGGCGCCGGCCGGGGTGCTGGCGCCGCAGTTTGTACAGCTTGTCATTCCATTCCCTTGGTTATTGGTATATCGAGGCGCGACTCTCTTGATGAGCATCCGAGCGTCGCCGGCTCAGGAGGGGTTGCACTTGCGCGAGTCCGATTCATCGCAAAGGCGGCTGGGAGGCTGGCGTAGCCGTCATCGGATGCCCGACTTTGCCGCCTTAACGGAAGGTGGGCGTGCGTTCTAAACCCCACGTTGGAGGGGCGGGAAGTCCATTCAACGTGAATGCTGATTCCCGGCGCGCAAAGGGCTTGATGCGCCGGTGCTTGCGTGGGGCGGGCTCATAGACTGTCAACGGCGCTGAGGAAGAGCCAATCGGTGGGATTAAAGTTCGGCCGAAGTCAGCCGTAAGTCTGCAATCTGGTCCGTCTCACATAGCGTACATATGGGGAGAGGCGAGAGCCGATCAGGCAACGGCCGGTGGTAAATTCGGACGCATAGCCCAGTAGAGATATATCGATGACGAGACCCGTATTGACTCGCACACTGCTTTGCCGCTGGGTTGCTTCTGTATCCATCGCAGCTGCGCTTTCTCCTTCAGCGTTGGCAAAGGCGACAGCAGACGAGGAGCTCTTTCGCGTCTTTTCGGCGTGTGACCGGACGTTTTTCGAAAAGCTGACGGAAGAAAGAGCGCAGTGGTCGGAGCGCATGGCGTTGTCCATGACCAATGGGGTCGCCCATCCGACGGTAGAAGATCGTCGGTACGAGCGAATCAATTGGCAAACGCTAAGACAGCCGCTTAGCGTCGCAGGCGTTAGCTTGATTGCCTACCACGATGCGAAGAACGAGGTGCCATCGGCCGATGGAGTCGGTAAGCAAGCTTTCTGGGGATTCCTTGTGGAAGGTGCGCCCGCTAGCATCGTGGCGAAAATTAGGCCTTTCGTCCGAGACGAAGAACGCTTCAAGCCAGCCGTGGGGGTGGATTGGCCAGCGTGGATACGCGGGGAGATGAGGCTGGCAAAGGATCCCGTAGATCAATGGACTAAGATCGACGTTCCACTAGGTGAGGTGCCCAAGCCCGCGACAGTCGAGCGCGTACTTATCGTTGAGCCCGCGGAGACGGGACCAGGAATGAAACTTGTCAACGGCATGTCAGTGATCGAGTGCTCGCTTCAGGGGGATGTATCCCCCGCGCTACTGCACCGCGTACGTCCTGATATGGACGATGCGGTGATTGCGAACTGGTGACATCGCGTGTTCACGAGTGCACTGTGGAATTGGGGGCAGTCGCCGGCTCGAATAGGTCGCGCGATCCGCGGAAATGAACGAGCCAACCTTTTCGCGACCATGTCGTTCTTGTGGATTGAGAAGGCACACCGTAAAGCGGTTGTTTGCCGACCTCCGCTATCTGGCCTGGCGACTGAATTTATTTCTCGACGGCGAACGGCTGCCACACGGAAAGCAGTCGCTCGATTACGAGTTGAACGGAGTCGCGTCCGTCCGCAAGGGACGAACTCGGACGTCGGCGTTTCGTTCCAACCCTGTTCAAAGACGCCATCATCACGGGTCCGGCGAGCGGTCGATTCGAATTCCGTCGGGCCCGTACGTGGATGCCCTTGAAGCCAACGCTGGTGCTGACGCACTCCACTGCGTAGACCCCGATTGACATCCTCCCCAAATCTCCCCGACAATTCCCAGTCACCTCAAACAAAGGTGACCAGGAGTGGAAACCTGCGAAAACATAGGCGACCAGCCGCCGCACGCGGCTAATTTTTCTATGGAACCGCAATGTCCAACTCCTCCGCCCACATCGGCCAGTCCATCCCCTTGCAGTACCCCGAGCGCACGCTCACCCTCTCCCGGCAATCCGACCTGCTCGCCGACCTCATCCGCATCACCTTCCCGGCAGACACCCCCACAAAACTAAGCGTCCAGGAACTAGCCTACCAACTAGACGCGCTGCGCAACGACGCCCAAGGCATCGCGCAGGAAAGCTGCGCCGACTTGCTACGCGTTAGCGCGGGCCTTGGCTCTGTTCTGAGATTGCTGGACTACGACGGCGACGAGGTAGAAGACAGCCACGGTCTGCATTGCTTGCTGACGCCGTTGAAGCAGCAGTTGGATGCGGCTTTGAATCGGGTGCAGGGGTTGCTTTGAGGTAGGGGGAGGGGGGCTTGCGCAGGTTCGGCGCGTGTCGCGCCTGTGCCCCCTCCCAAACAGTCGGTTCACGGCTGTCATTCCACGAACGGAAGCAGGCGCCTTCGTACGCTACGGGAGTCTAGCCCGCAGCCAGTCCCAACGTGTCGGGGGCAGTGTTACATAGCCCTTGCCATCGCGCGCGCCGATGTCATACAGCACATGGTCCTGAAACCAGAGTAAGCGCGGAGCGTCGGGGTCAAGGTACGTGCGTTCTGCGAGTAATTCGTCGCTACGCGCGGCATAAAGGCGAAACAAAGTGCCGTACTCACGCGCCAAATAGCAGGTTTCACCGATGTAGTCGCCAGAATTCTCCCGCTTGCATTCGTGCGCAGTTGATCTGTCTCTAACATCCAAGCCATAGAGAACAAGAAATACAGCAGCGGCGGCGAGCGCTGCCAGCCTGATCGCCGAATGTTGCCGAGGTTCGGCTTTACGAGGTTCGGCTTTGATTTTGGTGCCTGTCTTCATAGATCGAACTCCACAACAAGCGGATCTTGACGGGCGCGTTCAGCCGTTCGCGAAACGCCAGAAGCGTCTTTCGATGCGCGATGTCGGCGGGTGCACAGGCGCCTTCGGCTTTGGCGGTGTGGGCGGCGATCGGGGGCGGTTGCGTAGGAGGGGTGCAGGGCATCCCGTAGGAACTTAGAACGCTTCCACATCCTCAATGGTGCAGCATGCGCGGCTCGCGCCTGAGCACCCACAGTGTGCGGAATGCACTGAACGGTAGCCGCTTTTCTGATCGTTTCATAGCCGCCCTCGTCGCCGAATTTCTCATTGAATTTCGTACTTGTCCGATTGCGGCATAGCGTTTCTCGCTGCACGATACCGTCCTGGTATTTGTGAAAATCACTTGCGGATCGGTGCGCCAGCACTGGCGCAAGGTACATCAGGTTCAAGCCTCATGGCCTTGCGGATCTTGTAACTTCACCTGCAGCGGAGCGTTTGGGTTCAATTCCAGAATAGTCTCATAGACATCCCGTTTCCAAGTCCATAGGCTTGGGAAGCCAAATTCATCGGAGTAGCGGATTTTTTTCGGGAGCCCAAGTCACGTCAGGTGGCCTGGGGTGTTTCGCGTCGCGTCAGGAATGCGCCGAGGGCGCCTGACATCACGGAGCTTACTTGCATGCGTAACCGCTTGCCGTTTTTTTCTCGTACCGTCACCGTGTCCGGTGAGGGGTTGCCGGAACTGATGGGACAGCCGCTGTTGGTGTTTTCTCGCATATCCGGCACTGAGGGCATTAACGCCCTTTTCGAGTACGAACTGGAGTTGAAGACCCCCGACGACCGAAATGCCCTTTACGGTCCGGCAGGCGACTTTGATATGGAAGCCATGCAGGGCAAGGAGCTCACCGTCAGTATTGAACTGGACGGATCTGGCACCGGCCTGGCCGGTGGCCTGGGTCAGGGCACGCGGGAAATCACCGGGCTCGTCACCGAAGTTCGGGGGCCGTTCCATGACAGCGAGCGCATTCTGTACCGGTTGACCCTGCGTCCGTGGCTGTGGCTGGCAACACTGACGAGCAACTACAAGCGGTTCCAGAACATGAACGTACTGGAAATCGTCGAAGCGGTACTCAGCAACTACACCTTCCCCGTCGAGCGTCGCCTGCTGGATAGCCAATATCCTCAGCGCGAATATCAATTGCAGGCCGGTGAAACCGATTACCAGTTCGTGCGGCGCCTGCTCGCGGAATGGGGCATATCGTTCTTCTTCGAGCATTCAAATGGTCACCACCGTCTGGTGCTGACCGATGGCAACGGGGCTTTCGAGGTCATTCCCAGTGCCGCGTATCACACCATCAGCTGGTATCCATCCTCTGACCGGGTTGACGAAGAACACCTCTATCAGTTTGAGGTGCGCGACCGGCTGATCACCGGAAAATGGACGCACGGGGATTACGATTTCAAGCAACCGCGCGCCGACCTCAACGTGTCTGCCGAAGATCCGCGCGACACCAGTCATTCGACCTACGAGCTGTTCGACTGGCCGGGTGACCACGCCGAGCCCGCAAGCGGCAAGGTAGCCCGCGCCGAGGGCGACATGCGGGCGCGCATCCGCATGGAAGCCATCCGCCAGCATGGACACCGTGTGCGCGGCAAAGGGAACGTCCGCGCGATGGCGCCGGGCAATACGTTCACGCTCGCGCGCTCCCTGCGCGAGAAGGCCAACCGCGAGTACCTGGTTTTCGATACGCGCCTGCTGATCGAGGATGTGGGCGAGGTCTCGGGCAGCGGCCAGCAATGGCGCTGCGAGGTGGAATTCGAGGCACAGCCGACCCACGAGATCTTCCGGCCCGAATGGGTCAGCAAGCCTTACATCGGCGGCACGCATGTCGCGAAGATCACCGGTCCGGCCAATCAGGAAATCTGGACCGACGAATTCGGTCGCGTGCGCTGCGAGTTTGCCTGGGACCGCTACGGCAACAGCGACGAGAACAGTTCCTGCTGGATTCGCGTCGCCAATTTTGCATCGGGGAGCCGCTTTGGCAACACGCACCTGCCGCGCATCGGACAGGAGGTCGTTGTGGCCTACCTGGGCGGCGATCCGGATCGGCCGATCATCGTCGGGGTGGTGAACAATCAGGAAAATCTACCGACGTGGAACCTGCCGGGTCAGCACGCGCTGTCCGGCTACCAGAGTAAAGAGCTATTCGGCGAAGGCCGCAACCAAACGCTCTATGACGACACGCAGGGCCAGCAGCAGGTGCAGGTCGCCTCGGCCCACCAGAACAGCCTGCTGGCGCTCGGCCACAACGTCCGCGTGAACGATTGGCAGGGGCGCAAGGAAAAGCGCGGCGAGGGCTTCGAGTTGCGCACCGATGGCAGGGGGGCCATCCGCGCAGACGGGATGCTGATCACCACAGAGGCCCGAGGCAAGGCGGACGGCCATGTGCTGGCAATGCAGGAAACGATCCGGCGGCTGGAACAGGCATTGGCCGAAGCCCGCAACGTGCTGGATGCCAGCGTGGCGGCACTTGCGCAGACCGATGAACAGAAGCATGTGGCGCAGGCCATTGCCGAACAGAACGACGCCATCAAGGGTACAGGCGAAGCGCTGGGCGAACTGTCACAGCCGATGATGGTCATGGCGAGTCCTGCCGGGATCGCCAGTACGACACCGAAGACCACGCACCTGCACAGCGGCGACCATACGGCGCTGACCACCGGCAAGCATTTGTCCATGTCTGCGGGTCACAGCATTGTCGGCAGTGCGGCCAAAGGTGTCTCGCTGTGCGGCCATACCGAAGACGTGAAGCTGATCGCCTGCAAGGGAAAAGTCGCGGTGCAGGCGCAAGACAACGAAATGGAAGTCGTGGCGCGCGACACCCTGAAGGTCACCAGCACCGAAGGCAGGATCGAAGTCACCGCCGCCAAGGAGATCGTGTTCAACGTTGGAGGCACTTACTACCGCATGACGCCCAACGGCATCGAGAGCGGCACCAGTGGCGCATGGACGGTGCACGCGGGCAGCAAGCAATTGACCGGCCCGAAGACTGCCAGCGTGCCGATGCCGAGCTTCGGCAAAAGTTACGAGGGCTTCTACAAGCTGCATTGGGATGGCACCGACCACCTTGCACCGTACCAGCCTTACCGCATTACGCGCACCGATGGCAGCCTCATCGAAGGCGTGACCAATGCTGACGGGGAGACTGCGCTCAAGCTGGCCGAGTTCGGCGAAACCGTAAAGATTGAAATTCTATAAGACAGCTTATGGCGACCCATTCCGCACATCCTTCGCAAAAGCCGCCTGCAAGAACGCCCGCGCGGCCTGCACCGAATCCGGAGTTGACCCTCAAGCCGGGCGGTGCGGTGTGCAAGGTGGTGCTGCCGCTGCGCCCATTGCGCATCTATTTCCAACTGTTTCCGGGTATCTCCCGCACTGAGGCCGAGCGCGGGTTGGCTGGCCTCAGCTACAAACTGCGCATCCCTGGACAAACGGACAGCGAAGGCACGACCGGGGCCAACGGCCAGATTCTCTTGCCGGGCCTGCAACCTGGCATCACAGGCGAACTGGAGATTCTTGGCACGCTGATCCAGTTGACCGCGCGTGACTACAGCGATGACGAGAAGACCGACGGCACGACGACGATGGGCATCCAGGGTGCCAAGCGTCGCCTGATGGTGCTGGGTTACTACGACAAGCCCTATCGGTCCGTACGTCCCGGGCAAGTGGCTGTGTCGCAGATTCCCGATGACACGTTGGACCACATCGAAATCGAGGACGCGATCCTGCGCTTTCAGGTGGACAGCGGCTTTGAGCCCAATGGCGAAATTGAGCGGCACGAACTCGCTGGCAGCAAGATCGATCCGTCGCAGGCGTTTGGCTTTCACCGCGACCTCACTGGCTCGAACGTCAAGCAGTTTCACCCCGACTTCGTCGCCAAGCTGGCAGCGGGCGGCGGCAGCGCCCCTCCGGGCACCATGGAGCCATGTACCGTCCCGCCCCCGCCACGACCGAAAGACAAAGGCACAGCCGGATCTGCCGCGCCGGGACCGTCGCCAAAGCCGCTGGCACGCGAAATCTACGATGGACACCGGTTTGTACCGGTGCGTTTCGTGCGGTACAACGAATCGACCACCTTTCATCCGGGCAGGCCCGAACTGGACGAGCGCGGCTACCGGGAGCATGACGGGCCAATCGTGAGCCTGATGGCTGGACAGAGAATTGACCTGTTGCTGCTGCGCCTGCATGTCGGGGCAAGCGTGCCGCTGAGCTTCGTCAGCACGGATGAAAGCACGGTCAGGATCAGTCAGGTGACGGGTGACCTGATCGAGCTGACGGGCATCGCTGGTCTGCGCAACAAAGCGGAAGGAACGACGGCCGCAATTGAAGTGCGCTATGGCGGTCCCAGCGGGCCGCTACTACATACCCTGGCCGTGCAGGTCTACGCGCCCATCAACGTTGCTGTGGCGGTGCATTTTGTGTCCATTGGGCAGGCCGGAAAGCCGGAGATTCCACGGGTTGCCCCGTCCCTTCAGCGCCCAAGGCTTGGACCCATCTTCGACAAGATCAATGACATCTGGCGGGCAGCGGGGGTTCGCTTTGAGGTCAAGCAATGGCTGAATGACACCATCGACCTGACGCAGGCAGGGGCGATGACCGTCAGGCCTGCCAAAAACGGGCAACCTGCAGTGAACGAGTTCCCCGCGGTGACCAATCTGAATCGCAAGGCGAGGCATCTGAACATGTATGTGGTGGAATCCACAATCGGTAGTGGCATTGGCTGGGGGCTTTGCAATACCGCCCTGGTGGCCGCCGAGCAGATGCATGGTGGCCAGCCTTCCAGTCAGGATCAGCTCATCCAGACTTTCGCCCACGAGATCGGGCATTTTCTCGGACTATGGCACCCCGCAACGCATAACCCCGAGGGGGACGATGTTCACGTGCAAATGCAAGGCAGGGATGAACGCCACAACCTGGAGGATTTCTGGTCTCGCCGGATGCTGATGTATGTCTATACCGGTTTGAACGGCATCGGTCCACTGGACGCCAATACGCGGCAACGAGGACGGCAACAGGATGTTGGCAATGGCTGGCATGTGGGCGGCAAGATGCTGTGTTGCAAGACGGTGCCGAAGGTCGTGTCAAGCGATCCATTTTCTGAAATCGTCACGGCGCGCGGGATCGCACTACTCAACAAGTCTGAATCGTCAACGGAGAAGAAAACGGCATGGGCACCACCGTCCGACAACGCTGGGCAAGGCGTTTTTGCCTGAGTCTGCTGCTCACCTGCACCGTAGCTGTACCACCGGTGTGTGCTGCGCAAGATCAAGTCATACAGGAGCAAACGAATATGCCTGGCCTGGCAAAAATGATCGACAACGAGCAGTGGGATGAAGCTTATGCCTATGTGCGTCGGCAACAGAATGCCATCGTGCCGGAAGTCCGCGCTATCGTGAGCGACCCAAGAACGAGCAGTGCCGCGATGGAAATTGCCTACGGCTTTCTGCGGAAGGTCCCCTCGCTTGAATCGGCGACGTTATTGGCGCAAGGCTTTAGTAACGGAGGAGGTCAAGCAAGCGTACTTGGCTTGATCGAGAACCCTCGTCCCGAGGTTTACCCAATTCTGAAGGGGCAGATGCGACCACCTGCAAAAGAAGGCGACAGGGATCTCCTGCTCACGATGGCGCAAATTCCCGTGCCACCGGAGCAGCGCATCGTCGATCTGAAGCCCTATGTGGGAGCAAAGGACTATGGAGTGCGGGTCGGCGCGGTCTTCGGCCTCGCGCTGCTGGATGACCCCGGCAGCGAGGAGTTGATGGTACACGCCCTAGGCTCGGGGGTTCGCGGCAAGAAGGAAGTCCCACTCATGATCTTCTATCAGTTCCGCGCATGGCGCACGCCGAAATTTGTGCCGGTGCTGATTCCCGTGCTGAACGACCCCATGCCGATCAAGGATATCGGACTGCGCCGCTATAACGCGGATGGCAGCGAATCGGCCATGACACCCCAAGAACTGCGCTATCTACGCGCCCGCGACTACGCGCTGAACATCATTGTCAAGACGCTGAAAATCGACGTGCCGTTCAAGCTCGAGGACGATGTGACCTATTCCAAGGAGCAACGCGAACTGGTCAAGCAGAAGCTGCGCGACTTGGGGTACACGGTGACCGATGAGCCCCATCCGGTCACGAACGGAGTGTAAGCAAGATGGCCGACATGGACCCGCAAGGCATCCCCTCGCCCGAGCCGGACAACAAACCAGCAGCTGGTAACGATTCGCAGCCGACGCCTCGCTGGATGCAGCCGCCGCGAATTTTTGCGCAGCGCATGGGCACCACCGTCCGACAACGCTGGGCAAGGCGTCTTTGCCTGAGCCCGCTGCTTGCCAGCACCATTGCATTGCCACAAACATGGGCTGCGCAAGATCTCGCCATTCCGGAGCAACCGAATATGCCTGGCCTGGCACAAATGATCGACCACGAGCAGTGGGATGAAGCTTATGCCTATGTTCGTCAGCAACAGAATGCCATCGTGCCGGAAGTCCGCGCCATCGTGAGCGACCCAAGAACGAGCGGTACCGCGATGGAAATTGCCTACGGTTTTCTTCGGAAGGTTCCCACGCTTGAATCGGCGACACTACTGGCGCAAGGCTTGGGAAAAGGGGGCGGTCGAACAAGCGTATTTGGCTTGATCGAGAACCCTCGTCCTGATGTCTATCCCATTCTCAAAGCGAAGCTCCAGCCTCCAAAGGAGGAGGAAAACAAGAACCTTCTGCTCACGATGGCGCAGATCCCCGTGCCACCGGAGCAGCGCATCGCCGATCTGAAGCCCTACGTGGGAGCAAAGGACTATGGCGTGCGGGTCGGCGCGGTCTTCGGCCTCGCGCTGCTGGACGACCCCGGTAGTATGGAATTGATGACGCGTGCGCTGGGTGCGGATGACCGCGACGGGAAAACGGTCCCGCTCATGATCTTCTATCAGTTCCGCGCGTGGCGCACGCCGAAATTTGTGCCGGTGCTGATTCCCGTGCTGAACGACCCCATGCCGATCAAGGATATCGGACTGCGCCGCTATAACGCGGATGGCAGCGAATCGGCCATGACACCCCAAGAACTGCGCTATCTACGCGCCCGCGACTACGCGCTGAACATCATTGTCAAGACGCTGAAAATCGACGTGCCGTTCAAGCTCGAGGACGATGTGACCTATTCCAAGGAGCAACGCGAACTGGTCAAGCAGAAGCTGCGCGACTTGGGGTACACGGTGACCGATGAGCCCCATCCGGTCACGAACGGAGTGTAAGCAAGATGGCCGACATGGACCCGCAAGGCATCCCCTCGCCCGAGCCGGACAACAAACCAGCAGCCGGTAACGATTCGCAGCCGACGCCTCGCTGGATACCGCCGCAGCGAATTTTTGAGCAGCGTCTCGCCGATGTGCAGCGTGCCCGGAATCCGATCTTGGAGGCATCAGGGCGCTTGGTTCGTTGTCTCTGCGACCTACCGGAGCGGTTGGCTCCGGCGGAAACGGAACGTCTGCGCGAGTTGATCAACGAAGAGCTGGACACGTTCAAGGCACTGGTCGAGCGCGCCAACGTCAAGCGCGAACATGTCATTGCCTCGCACTATGCCATCTGCACGGCGCTGGACGACGTAGTCTTGCAGCAAGAATGGGGGCAGGGCTGGTGGGCCAGCCACAGTCTGCTGGTTCAACACCACCAGGACAATCTGGGCGGCGAGAAGGTATATCAAGTGCTGGGCCGTCTGGTGGAATCGCCTCACGAGCATATTGCGGTCATCGAACTGATCTACTACTTGATGTCCCTGGGATTCATGGGGCGTTATCGCACGATGACCGACGGAGACCGGCAGCACCACACGATTCGGCAGCGCTTGTACGACTTGCTGTTGAAGCACTACGGCCCCGTCCCCCAAGAACTGTCGCCGCACATTGAAGCCGCGCCGCCGGGGCGCTTTCCTCGTCTGTACAGTGTGTCGCCGTGGATGACGGCTGCAGTGCTTGCCGTGGTTCTCCTGGGGATGTTCGCTTGGATGAAACGCGAGTTGCTGCTCAGGCAGCATGATCTGCTGCAGCAGATTGAGGCCATTGGCAGGATGACGCCGCCACCGTGGCCCCAGGCGCTGCATCTGGCCGAATGGCTCAAGGATGAGATCGCACGTGGCGTGGTGACGGTCCACGACAACGACCGGGGCGCCACTGTTGTATTCCGGGGCGATGACATCTTCCGTGCCGGTCAGGCTGATGTGAACAAGCGACTGTTGCCAACGCTCAACAAGGTGGCCAGCGAAATCAACAAGGTGCAAGGTAAGGTGCAAGTGATTGGCCACAGCGACAACCAGCCCATCAAGAGCGTGCGCTTTCCGTCCAATCAGGTGTTATCCGAAGAACGCGCCGCCGTCGTCAGTGCTTATCTTGCAAGTCAAGGGGTCGCCAAGGGCCGGCTCGAAGCGATTGGCAAGGGGGATAGCGAACCCGTTGGCGATAACAAGACCATCGCTGGTCGCGCTGCAAACCGGCGTGTCGAAGTGGTGGTAACCCAATAGTCGAATAGTCGGATAGTCGAATAGTCGCAAAGCCAATCCAAATGCCAAGGAAACTCATCAAGAAAGGCGACAAGACCACGCATGGCGGCGAAGTCATCAGTGGGTCCGCCAGCGATTTGCTGGACGGCCAGCCAATGGCGCGCCTGGGTGATCTCGTCAGTTGCCCGCTGATCTACCCGGATGGCCGGCCGCACGGCACTAACAAGATCGTGGAGGCGAGCTCCGGGCTAACGGTCGAAGGCGGCGTCGTGGCTTGCGAGGGGGACCGCACAGCGTGTGGCTGCCAGTTGATTGCGAACACCGACACGAGTGCGGGGGCATAGTCAGATGCGCGATTTTTCCTGCCTGTCCTGGTCCCCTGAACTGTCTTATCTGCAGGCGGGAATGATCGCCGCCAAGGTTGCGAAGCGAGTCGTGTTGCGTGCAGACGGCGGTCTTTCCAGCATCGTGAGTGCCGGCGTGGTGGAGGTTACTTATCCTGCCGAGCCGGTGACGCTGCGTTTGGACCGCGTGGCGAGCATGGACATCGGTGACCCGGCACAGGTCATTGAACACGACATGACGGGTGTGGCCGGCATGATTTCGCATGACATTCACTTTCACGATGGCAGCCGTGCCCAATACGCCGTCAATGCGCATGGGAAAATCGTGGCGTTCGAAGCAAAATCGATCGCGCTGGAGATCAGCGCAGACAACCACGTAAAGCTGATATCGACACCTGTGCCATCCTGGGCGGCCAAGCTGCACGCACGTCTCGATGCACGCAAGACCTTGCGCCTTGCTTTGCTGGCCGGGGGCATGCTGGCGCTCGGCCTGCTGCTCGGCTGGTTTCTGCCGGCGTGGCTGGCTGTGTCGAATCCCTTTGCCTTGGGGTGCCTGCTGATCATCGGGTTGGCGTTGGGCGCGGCAGGATTCGCCTGGCGCATTCCTCGCAGCCTGCCTGTCGCACTTGGCGTCTGCAACGCCATTGCATTGCCCCTCGTGTGGGTGCTGTTTCAGCTACGGCCGCTAGCCCCCGGGTTACCGAGCCCAACGATTCACCGCGATGCGGCGGTCTTGTTTTCCTTGGAATTCGTCGTGCTGGCGGGTCTGATACTGACGATTCTGCACTACCGTAGACATGCACCTGCGACCGTTCATGTTGTGCACCGGATCGACGGCAGGTATCTGGTCGAACAAGAGTCATCCTGTCTACTTGGCATCAGGCTGAATGGCGAAACATTTTGAGGCGCGCATGATAGTGCCGGTCGATTTATACCCCTCAGGGACTTTTTTCGGCGAGCGTGCCGGGTATCAGCGAGGTGATAAGGGGGTGATCTACATCTACGCGCGACCTTTGATCCGCCTATCGCGTGTTGAGTGCGCGTGCCGTGTGGAGGGGCCGGGGTAGGGGGCTTGCTTCGGTTGGGCGCGTGGCGCTCTTGCGGGCTTCCGCCCTCTCCCCCGCCCCTCTCCCGCAGGCGGGAGAGGGGAGGCAACAGAGCGGAGGGTGAAACGGCTCTGGTGTCTTTGAACCAAGGCGACGAGCGTCGCCCGGTTTATCGGTTGCAGCTTACTTGATACCCAAGCGCCACAACGAAGTCACCTCAGCCGCGCGCGCGGCATGCAGCGGGTCGGTCATGTCCGCAGCCTTCGGGTGGTTGGGCTTGACCTCCAGCCGCCCCAGCACCTTCAGCCCGGCTGCATCGATCCAGCCCAGCAACTGGTCCCGCGTGCGCAGGCCCAGGTGTTCCGCCAGGTCCGACAGCAGCAGCCAGCCTTCGCCCTTGGGCTCCAGGTGATCCGCCAGCCCGGCGATAAAGCCCTTCAGCATCTGGCAGTCCGGGTCATACACCGCGCGTTCGATCGGCGAGTTGGGGCGTGCCGGTACCCACGGCGGGTTGCAGACCACCAGCGGGGCGCGGCCTTCGGGGAAGAGGTCGGCTTCCACCACTTCGACCTGGGCGGCGGCCTTCAGGCGGTGGATGTTGTCGCTGGCGCAGGCGAGTGCGCGCGGGTCCGTGTCGGTGGCGATCACGCGCTTGACGCCGCGCTGGGCCAGCAAGGCGGCCAGCACGCCGGTGCCGGTGCCGATGTCGAAGGCAAGGTTGAGGGCGCCGGCGGGTAGCTGGGCTTTGGCGACCAGGTCGATGTATTCGCCGCGCACGGGGGAGAACACGCCGTAGTAGGGGTGGATGCGTTCGGCCAGGGCGGGGATTTCCACGCCTTTCTTACGCCACTCGTGGGCGCCGATCAGGCCGAGGAGTTCGCGCATGGATGCCACGTAGGGGGCGTCGACCTCGCCGTAGGCTTCGAGGCAGGCTTCGCGCACGTCGGGGGAGCGGCGCAGGGGCACGAGGTGGTCGGCGTCAAAGGGCAGCAGCAGCATGGAGAGCGTGCGGGCGCGCTGGGACTGGGCCTGGCGGTGCAGGTGGAAGGCTTCGGTGGGGGTGGGCTTGGCCTTGGGCACCTTGGATGCCTTGGCGGCTTTCTTGGGCTTGTCGGCGCGGCGTGCCAGGGCCTGGAGCAGCTGGCGGGCGTTCTGGAAGTCGCCGCGCCAGAGCATGGCGGTGCCTTCGCAGGCGAGGCGGTAGGCGGTGTCGGCGGTGGTGGTGTCGTCAGCGATGACGACGCGCTTGGGCGGGGGCGTGCCGGCTTCGGATTGCCAGTTTGCGCTGCGTTCTTCGCCGTTTTCGGTCCAGTGGATGGTGGCTTGCTCTGTCATAGGGTCTTTCTGGCTGCCTGGGGCGGCCAATGGGTTGTGCTGCGTTGTGCTGATAAGTCTGGCCAACCGGGGTTGGCCATTCAAGGTGATCCGTCCCTGCCGCGCGCCGGTTGCATCCGGGGCGCCGTGGCGGGGCTGGCATGGCGCGGCTGATGGCTATCCATATTTGGTCAGCCGCGCTGGATGGGGTGCGTCAGAGTTCGTAGGCTTCGTGGTCGCCCGACATGGCTTGTTCTACCAGCTTGCGGTTGAGCGTTGGGGAGAACAGCTCAATAAAGGTATACACAAAGCTGCGCAGGTAGGCGCCTTGCTTCACAGCCAGGTGCGTCACATTGGTGCCGAACAGGTGCCCGGCGGGGATGCCGCGCAGGTTGCGGTCGCGCTCGGCGTCAAAGGCGACGCCGGCGACGATGCCAATGCCCAGGCCGATTTCCACATAGGTCTTGATGACGTCGGCGTCGATGGCTTCCAGGATGATGTCGGGCTTGAGGTGGCGCAGCTCGAAGGCTTTGTCGATCTTGGGGCGGCCGGCGAAGTTGGGATCATAAGTGATGAGCGGGTAACCCATCAGGTCTTCCAGCGCCAGGTGCTTCTTTTCCAGCAGGGGGTGGTCGGGGGGCATGACGACCACGTGCTGCCATTGGTAGCCGGGCAGGGAGATGAGGTTTTTGTCGGCCGAGATGCCTTCGGTGGCGATCCCGATGTCGGCGTGGTCGTGCAGCACCATGTCGGCGATCTGGGTGGGATTGCCCTGTTGTATGGAAAGGCGCACTTTAGGGTAGCGCTTGGTAAACTCCGCGATCACCCGGGGCAGGGCGTAACGCGCCTGCGTGTGGGTGGTGGCGATGGTGAAGTTGCCCTGGTCCTGGGCGGCGTAGTCCTTGCCTACGCGTTTCAGGCTTTCCACTTCTTGCAGGATCTTCTCTACCGACTCCAGGATGCGGCGGCCGGGCTCCGTCAGGCTGCGGATGCGCTTGCCGTGGCGGGTAAAGATGTCCACGCCGAGCTCTTCTTCCAGCTCGATGATGGCTTTGGAGACACCCGGTTGTGACGTGTAGAGCGCTTTAGCGGCTTCGGTCAGGTTGTAGTTCTGACGTACGGCTTCGCGCACAAAGCGGAACTGATGCAGGTTCATATAACTGTGTTCGTATAAACAAACAACTTCTTATTAGTTTGAGATATGAGGCCAGTTTATTACGATTCTCGAACTTTGTTAATGAACGGTCGGAACCTCCGTGTGCTTGCCTCACTTTTAGGCAGCAACGGGCGCTTACCGGCCAGGTGAACCCCAATGTCTCTTGCCTATACCGTTTCTGGTCTGCTAGTAGGCGTCCTCGTCGGTCTGACCGGGGTAGGCGGGGGTTCGCTCATGACGCCGCTGCTGACCCTGATATTCGGCTTTTCGCCGGCCACGGCGGTCGGCACGGACCTGGCTTTCGCCGCCATCACCAAGGGTTTCGGCACGCTGGCGCACCGCGCCCACGGCCATGTGCAGTGGCAGGTGGTGCGCCGCCTGTGCATCGGCAGCCTGCCGGCCGCGGTGGTGGCCATCCTGGTGCTCAAGAGCGCCGGCGAGCTTAACGCGCAGTGGCTGCACGCGATCCGCCTGACCATCGGCGTGTCGGTGATCCTGACGGTATTGTCGCTGCTGTTCCGCAAGCAGATGCTGGCCTGGCTGTCGCGCAACCCCCGTTTCCAGCTTGAAGGCCGCGCCCAGACCATTGCCACCATCGTGGTGGGCGCCGTGATCGGCGTGCTGGTGACGGTGTCCTCGATCGGCGCCGGTGCGGTTGGCGCCACCTTGATCCTGCTGCTCTATCCCCGCATGAAGCCTGCCGAAGTGGCGGGCACCGATATCGCCTACGCCGTCCCGTTGACGGCGCTTGCCGGCCTGGGCCATGTGTGGCTGGGCACGGTGAACTGGACCCTTTTGCTGGCCTTGCTGGTGGGCTCGATCCCCGGCATCTGGCTGGGCGCGCAACTGTCGCGGGCGTTGCCCGAGCGGCTGGTGCGTGCCGCGCTGGCTACCACGCTGACGCTGGTCGCCATCAAGCTCGTCTCCTGAATTCAACGAATACTGAACGGACCCACACCATGTATCAGTACGACCAATACGACCAGCGCATCGTCAACGAGCGCGTAGCCCAGTTCCGTGACCAGGTGCGCCGCCGCCTGTCCGACGAGCTGACCGAGGAAGAATTCCTGCCGCTGCGCTTGCAAAACGGCCTGTACATGCAGCGCCATGCCTACATGCTGCGCGTGGCGATTCCGTACGGCCTGCTGTCGAGCAAGCAGATGCGCATGCTGGGCCATATCGCGCGCGAGTATGACCGCGGCTACGGCCACTTCTCCACCCGCCAGAACATCCAGTACAACTGGATGGAGCTGGAGCGCGTGCCCGACGTGCTGGCGGAGCTGGCCAGCGTCGAGATGCACGGCATCCAGACCTCCGGCAACTGCGTGCGCAACATCACCACCGACCACTTCGCCGGCGTTGCGCCCGATGAGTCCGTGGACCCGCGCGTGCTGGCTGAGCTGCTGCGCCAGTGGAGCACGTTCCAGCCGGAATTTGCGTTCCTGCCGCGCAAGTTCAAGATCGCCATCTCCGCTTCGGCCGATGACCGCGCCGTGGTGCAGATGCACGATATCGGCATCTACGCTTACCGCAACGCCCAGGGCGAAACGCGCCTGCGCATCCTGGCCGGCGGCGGCCTGGGCCGCACCCCGATCCTGGGTTCGGTGATCAAGGAAGACCTGCCCTGGCAGCACCTGCTGTCGTACGTGGAATCGGCCATTCGCGTGTACAACCGCTATGGACGCCGCGACAACAAGTACAAGGCGCGCATCAAGATCCTGGTGAAGGCGATCGGCGCGGAGAAGTTCGCGCAGGAAGTCGAGGAAGAATGGCAGCACAGCAAGGATGGCCCCGCCACCATCACGCAGGCCGAGTTCGACCGCGTGGCGCAGTACTTCGCGCCCCCGGCCTACGACAAGCTGCCGGACACCGATGCTTCGTATGAAAAGCACCTGCTGGAAGACAAGGCGTTCGCGCGCTGGGTGAGCCGCAGCGTGCATGCGCACAAGGTGCCGGGCTACGCGGCGATCACGCTGTCGACCAAGCCCGGCCCCGCATCGCCCCCGGGAGATGCCACCGATGCGCAGATCGACCTGGTGGCGGATCTGGCCGACCGCTACGGCTACGGCGAGCTGCGCGTGGCGCACGAGCAGAACCTGGTGCTGCCGGACGTGAAGAAGCGCGACCTGTACGCGCTGTGGCAAGAGGCCAAGAAGGGCGGCCTGGCCACCGCCAACATCGGCCTGCTGACCGACATCATCGCCTGCCCGGGCGGCGATTTCTGCTCGCTGGCCAATGCCAAGTCGATCCCGATCGCGCTGGCCATCCAGGAGCGTTTCGACAACCTGGACTACGTGCACGACCTGGGCGAGATCTCGCTCAATATCTCGGGTTGCATCAACGCTTGCGGCCACCACCACGTTGGCAACATCGGCGTGCTGGGCGTGGATAAGGACGGCGAAGAGTGGTACCAGGTGACGCTGGGCGGCGCGCAAGGCAACAAGAGCGCCATCGGCAAGGTGATTGGCCCGTCGTTCAAGGCTGAGGAAATGCCGGACGTGGTGTCGCACATCATCGACACCTATGTGGCCAACCGCCATGACGACGAACGCTTCATCGACGTGCTGGGCCGTATCGGCATCGCCCCGTTCAAGGAACGCGTCTACGCCGACAAACAACGCGAACGCGCCGAAGCCTGAGCACCGGAGATAACGACATGGCAAAGATTATTCAACTGCAACGCGGCGAAGGCGCCAACCCGGTTCCGGTCATCATCGACGACGCATGGACGGTGCTGCGCGGTGCCGAGGGCGCGGCCCTGACCGACGAGCAGATCGCCGCCGCCGCGCAAGGCAAGGACGCTGTGCTGTTCCCGCTGGCCGCATGGCTGGCGCACAAGGACGGCGTGCTGGCTGGCCGCGCTGCCGACATCACCGGCATCTGGCTGGCGCCGGAAGACGAGCCGGCCGACGCGCAGGCCGCGTTTGCCAGCGTGGCCGTGGTGGCGGTGGATTTCCCCGTGTTCCGCGATGGCCGTGGTTTTTCCACCGCCTACCTGCTGCGCACCCGCTACAACTGGACCGGCCAGCTGCGCGCCATTGGCGACGTGCTGCGCGACCAGCTGAATTTCATGAAGCGCTGCGGCTTTGACGCCTTCGCGGTGCGCGCGGACAAGAACATCGATGACGCCATCAAGGGTTTCACCGAGTTCACCGTGGCTTACCAGGCATCGGTGGATGAGCCGCTGCCGCTGTTTCGCCGCAACCGCGCCGAAGCGCTGGGCAAGGAAACGGCATGAGCGAGATTGCAATCGTCGAGGCTGCCGTCTCGTCACTGCGCCCGCCGGCGCTGTGGACCGCGCCGGAGTACACCGGCAGCGTGGCGGACCTGGAGGCCAAGGAGCGCGCGCTGGGCCTGCGCCTGGCGGAGATCGCCGGCCGCTTTTTCCGCGCCCGCTTTGCGTCCAGCCTGGCGGCCGAAGACATGGTGGTGACCGATGCCATCCTGCGCGGCACCGAGGCCGTGCGCGCCGGCATCCGCGTGTTCACGCTGCAAACCGGACGCCTGCATGCCGAGACGCTGGCGGTGCTCGATGAGGTCAAGGCGCATTACGGCTACGACATCGAGCGCTTCACGCCGGACCCCGAGGCGGTGGAGAACTACCTGAAGAACCATGGCCTGAACGCGTTTTACGACAGCGTGGACCTGCGCAAGAGCTGCTGCGGCATCCGCAAGGTGGAGCCGCTGAACCGCGCGCTGTCCCACGCGGACGCCTGGCTGACCGGCCAGCGCCGCGAGCAGGCGGTGACGCGCTCGGAGCTGCCGTTCGAGGAAATGGACGAGGCACGCGGCATTCCCAAGTTCAACCCGCTCGCCGACTGGAGCGAGGCTGAGGTGTGGGCTTACCTGAAGCGCCATCAAGTGCCGGTCAACGCGCTGCATGCCAAGGGTTACCCCAGCATCGGCTGCGAGCCTTGTACGCGTGCCGTGCGCGCTGGCGAGGATGTACGCGCCGGGCGGTGGTGGTGGGAGAGCAAGGACTCGAAAGAGTGCGGGCTTCACGAACAGAACATCAAGCATTGAGGCCAGACGAAATGGGCATCATGAACGAACTGACCGGCGCGCCGGAAGTGGCGCACCTGCTGCAAGTGCAAAACGATCACCTCGACAAGCTCGAGGCGGAATCCATCTACATCATCCGCGAGGTGGTGGCGGAGTGCCGCAACCCGGCGCTGCTGTTCTCGGGCGGCAAGGACTCGATCGTCATGCTGCACTTGGCGCTCAAGGCCTTCCGCCTGGGCGACCGCAAGACCGAGTTGCCGTTCCCGCTGGTGCATATCGACACCGGCCACAACTACCCGGAAGTGATCACGTTCCGTGACCAGCGCGTGGCCGAGCTTGGCGCGCGCCTGGTGGTGGGCCATGTGGAAGATTCCATCAAGCGCGGCACCGTGCGCCTGCGCAAGGAAACCGACTCGCGCAATGCCGCGCAAGCCGTGACCCTGCTGGAAACCATCGAAGCCAACAAGTACGACGCGCTGATGGGCGGCGCCCGCCGCGACGAAGAAAAGGCGCGTGCCAAGGAACGCATCTTCTCCTTCCGCGACGAGTTCGGCCAATGGGACCCGAAGGCCCAGCGCCCGGAACTGTGGAGCCTGTACAACGCCCGCATGGCGGCCGGCGAGCAGATGCGTGTGTTCCCGATCTCCAACTGGACCGAGCTGGACGTGTGGCAGTACATCGCCCGCGAAGAGCTTGAGCTGCCCCCGATCTACTACGCGCACCAGCGCGAAGTGGTGAAGAAGAACGGCCTGCTGGTGCCGGTCACGCCGATCACGCCGAAGCAGGACGGCGACGTCAGCGAAGTGTTGTCCGTGCGTTTCCGCACCGTGGGCGACATCAGCTGCACCTGCCCGGTGGCCAGCGTTGCGGCCTCGCCGATCGAGATCATCGCCGAGACGGCCGTGACCGAGATCACCGAGCGCGGCGCCACGCGGATGGACGACCAGACGAGCGAAGCGTCCATGGAACGCCGCAAGAAAGAAGGCTACTTCTAACTCCGGACGCATATGCGGGCACATCGCGTCGTTGCGCGGGTGCTCGTGTACCGATGTACACGTCGCCCCCGCGCGCCTAGCGCTGCCTCCCGCATCTGCGCCGGGGTAAGCGCCCCGGGGGAAGGCGAAGAAAGGATCTGACATGAGCACCCAAGCACTACACCAAGGCCTGCTGCGTTTTATCACCGCAGGTTCGGTCGACGATGGCAAGAGCACCCTGATTGGCCGCCTGCTGTATGACAGCAAGGCTGTGCTGTCCGATCAGCTGACCGCGCTGACCAACGCCAAGAACAAGCGTACCGCCGGCGAGCAGATCGATTTCTCGCTGCTGACCGATGGCCTGGAAGCCGAGCGCGAGCAGGGCATCACCATCGACGTGGCTTATCGCTACTTCTCCACCGCGCGCCGCAAGTTCATCATCGCGGACACGCCGGGGCATGAGCAGTACACCCGCAACATGGTGACGGGCGCCTCCACCGCGCACGCCGCCATCGTGCTGGTCGACGCCACCCGCGTGACGGTGACCGATGGCCGCGCCGAGCTGCTGGCGCAGACCAAGCGCCATTCGGCCATCCTGAAGCTGCTGGAGCTGCAACACGTGATCGTGGCCATCAACAAGATGGACCTGGTCGAATTCAGCGAAGAGCGCTTCAACCAGATCCGCGCCGCCTACACCGAGCTGGCCAGCCAGCTGGGTTTGAAGGATGTGCGCTACGTGCCGGTGTCGGCGCTGCGTGGCGACAATATCGTCAACGCCAGCCAGGCCATGCCGTGGTACCAGGGCGAGCCGCTGCTGCCGCTGCTCGAAGCCCTGCCGGTGGAAGAACCCGCACCCGAAGGCGACGCCGCGCTGCGTTTCCCGGTGCAGCTGGTGATCCGCCAGGACGGCGCCCAGGCTGACGACTTCCGCGGCTATGCCGGCCGGGTCGAGGCAGGCACCGTGCGCGTGGGCCAGAAGCTGCGCGTGCTGCCGGCCAACCGCGATGCGCTGGTGGCCGAAGTGCTGACCCCCAACGGCGTGGCCGAATCGGCCAGCGTGGGCGAGACGGTGACTGTGCGTTTGTCGGAAGACGTGGATGTGTCACGCGGTGATATGTTCGTGGCTGCCGCCGCGGACAGCGTTTCGGCCAAGAAGCTGACCGCCGACCTGTGCTGGTTCGACGACGAATCGCTCAATCCGGCCCGCAAGTATGTGCTCAAGCACACCACGGCCAGCGTGTTCGCGCGGGTGTCGTCGGTGGATCGCGTGCTGGATGTGCATACCCTGCTGCACGAGACCGACCGCCACGAAATCGGCCTGAACGATATCGGCTCGGTGCAGATCTCGCTGCAAAAGCCCATCGTCTGCGACAACTATGGCGACAACCCGGCAACCGGCGCTTTCGTGCTGATCGACGAAGCCACCAACCACACCGTGGCCGCTGGCATGATCCGTGCATTCGCTTGAGGCGAGTACATAGACAAAGCGATCAAGTGAGCGCGAAGGAGCATGGCATGGGCAAGGTCTATCTGATCGGCGCGGGTCCCGGCGCCGCGGACCTCATTACGGTGCGCGGTGCACGGCTTTTGGGCGAAGCCCAGGTGGTGCTGCACGATGCGCTGGTCTCGCCCGAGATGCTGGCATGGTGTCCGCAGGCGCAGCTGATCGAGGTGGGTAAGCGCTGCGGCCAGCGCTCCACCGCGCAGTTGTTCATCAACCGCCAGATCGTGGACCAGGCCAGCAAGTTCGAGCGCGTGGTGCGCTTGAAGGGTGGGGATCCGATGCTGTTCGGCCGCGCCGACGAGGAACTGCAGGCGCTGGAAGAAGCCGGCATCGAGTACGAGATCGTGCCGGGCATCACCGCCGCGCTGGCGGCCGCATCCGCTATCCGCAAGCCGCTCACCAAGCGCGGCGTGTCGCGCAGCGTGGCGTTTGCGACGCAATCCAAGGCGGCTGACACGATCGACGTGGAGGCTGATGTCAAGGCCGATACGGTGGTGTATTACATGGGCCGCGACCAGGCGGCATCCATCGCCGCGCAGCTGATCGCGCACGGCAAGCCGGCTTCCACGCCCGCCTGGGTGGTCGAGGCCGCGACCTCCGCGCACCAGCGCAGCCGCCAGTTCACGCTGCGGCAGATGGCGGCGGGCGAGGCGGCGGCCTGGATCAATCCGGTGCATCCCAGCCTGCTGATGATCGGCGAAGCGCTGGCCTCGCGCTCTAGCGAGGTGGTGCCGCAGGATGCGGATGGCGACGTTGCATACGCGCAGACTCGCGCGGCCTGAAGCACTGGGTGCGATGTAAAAAAGCCGGACAACGTAGCGTTGTCCGGCTTTTTCTTTGCGCTTGTGTGCTTGTGTGCTGGTGTGCTTTCGGGCTGCGCCGGTTTGCTCCCTCTCCCGCTTGCGGGAGAGGGAGAGACAGCCGTCGTCATGGCGTGCGGCCTTGGCCTGTTCTTCGGCTTCGTTCGATGTCTCAGGTGCGCTGTTCCGCGCCGGCGAGCGTCACCACGCAATAAGCCGCAATCGCATCCAGCACGCTGTCATCCTCGCCGACAGCCGCCGCGCAGCGGATCGTCACCCCCGCAAGCTGGCTCCGGCAATCATCCAGCAACGCCGGCAGGTCCCGCCGCAGATGCCCGCCCTGGCCAAAGAACACCGGCACCACATTGATGTCGGTAACGCCCCCGGCGGCCAGCTCCGCCAGCGTATCCGGCAGCGAAGGCGTCATCAGTTCCAGGAAGGCCAGGCGCACCGCGCAATCCGGCAGCGCGGCTGTCAGCCTGGCGTGCAGCCGGTCAAACGGCTCGCGCCAGCGCGCATCGCGCGCGCCATGGCCGAACAGCACCATGGCCTGGCGGGGAAGGGGCGTGGTATTCATCTTCGAGCCTCAATGCATTCTCAATGCTTGCGCTGGCTGGCTGCTTAATGCCGGTCCACCCAGCGCAACGCGCCAAGCGCCACCAGCAGGTACAGCGTGCCGGGGATCAGCGCCGAGACGATGGGCGGCCAGGTATGCAGCAGCCCCACGTGCGAGAACAGGGTGTTGGACAAGTGGAAGGACAGCCCCAGCATGATGCCGCCGAACACCTTCACGCCCACCGCGCCGGCCCGCGCGTGCAGGTAGGCAAAGGGCAGGGCCAGCGCCACCATCACGAACAGGGTCAGCGGGTAGATCACTTTCTTCCAGAAGGCGATCTCGTAGCGCTGGGTATCCTGCTTGTTGTCGCGCAGGTGGCGGATATAGCGGAACAGGTCCACCGTGGACATCCGCTCCGGCTCCACCAGCAGCACCGACAGGATCTGCGGCGTCAGCTCGGAGCGCATGGCCATGGTGGGCACGCTTTGCTGCTCGCCGCGGAAGGCGGGTGCCAGGGCGTCCGCCTGGCCGGGCTTGCCCCTGGGCAGTTCCAGGAAGTGGGTCTCGGTCACGCCGGTGAGCTGCCAGGACTGGCCGCCCTCGTAGCGGCCTTCCTTGGCCACGCGGATCACGCTCAGCCGGTATTGGTCGTCGAACTCGTAAATGGTGACGCCGGTGATGCTTTGGTCGGGCCGCAGGCCGGCCACGTTGACGAAGCGCGTGACCTCATGGCCCATGGAGGCATCGCGGTCGCGGTCCTTGACCCACACGCCGGAGCGAAAGCCCGCCGAAACCGTGGCGCCCAGTGCTTCGAGCTTGACCTTCTGCGCGTACTGCTCGGCCTTCGGGCCGATGAACTCGCCGAAGATAAACGTGGCGATGGCCAGCGGAATCGCCAGCTTGAACAGCGAGAACAGCGCCTGGCGCGTATTCAGCCCGGCCACCCGGAAAATGGTGTACTCGGACTGGCTGGCGAGTTGCGAGAACACATAGATGGCGCTGATCAGCACGGCGATCGGCAGCACCTCATAGATGCGGGTGGGCGCCTGCAGGATGACGTGGAAGAACGCCACCAGCGAGGTGTAGCGGCCGGCCACGCTCTCGAGCTCGCTGAGCATGTCGAAGAACACGAACAGCGCCAGCACCGCAAACAGGATGAAGGCGAAGACGCCGTAGATCAGCCGCGCGAAATAACGCTCGTAGACGCGCAATACCTTCATGCCTGGGTCCCCCGGGCGCCGCCCTTGCGGGGCAGGCCGAAGACCGCGCGCCAGCCACCCAGGCTGCGGTTCTGGCGGTAGCGGAACAGCATCACCGCGCCCAGCAGGGCGATCAGGTGGAACGGCCACCAGGCCAACGAGAACGGGATGGAGCCGGAGCGCACCCAGGCCTGCGAGAGATTGATCACGTTACTGTAGGTCAGGTAGATCAGCACCGCGAAGACCAGGGGCGTGTAGCGGCCCAGGCGCGGGTTGACGTAGGCAAGCGGGATGGCGATCAGCACGAAATTGAAGGCCAGCAGCGGCAGCGACAGGCGCCACAGCAATTCGCCCAGGTTCTCGTTGGTGCGGTTGCGCAGCAGGTCGATGGTGTCGCGGCTCTTGGTCGGCAGGTTGGCGTCCGACTCAGGTGGTTTGTTGTCCACCTTGACCGCGTACTGGTCGAACTCGACGATGCGGTAGTCGATCTTGCCGGGCGTGCCGGCATAGCGGCGGCCGTTTTCCATCACCACCATGCGGTCGCCGTTGGGCATGGTCTGGAACTGGCCCTGGTGGGCCAGCGCCACGCCGATCTTGTCGGCCTCGGCGTTGGCCACGAAGACGTTGCGCGCGTGCTTCATGTCGGCGTCGATGCCTTCGATGAACAGCACGTAATTGCCCTTGGCCGGCTCGATGAAGCGGCCGGCGGCAATCATGGACAGCACGCCGCGCTGCTCGAAGCGGTCGCGGAACAGCGCGCTTTGCTGGTTGGCCCACGGCCAGGCGAACATGCCCAGCAGCAGCGACATGATGATGAAGGGCGCGGCAAACTGCAGCACCGGCTTGACCAGGTCGCGCAGCGAGATGCCGGCCGAGAACCACACCACCATCTCCGAGTCCTTGTACCAGCGCGTGAGCACGATCAGGGTGGAGATGAACAGGGTGGCGGACAGCAGGATCGACAGGTAGCCGATGGTGGCCAGGCCGATCAGCATCAGGACGTCATTGGGGCTGGCCTGGCCATTGGCGGCCATGCCGAGAATACGGATTACGAGCGAGGTCAGCATGAAGGTCAGCATGACCAGAAACACCGCGCCGGCGGTGTATGCGAGCTCGCGACGCAAGGCTTGTTGAAAGATCATGCGGAGTCGGTTCCGGGCTGCCGGCCGGCGCGGGCGATGTCGGTGCCGGGGGCTTGCTGGCAAGCATAGCGGACCGGCGGCGGCAAATCGCGGATAATAGGAGCTTTCGTGGTGGACAAGCCCCTGGAAGGAAGCGCGATGGAATTTAGCACAAAAGCCTTGGATTGGATCAAAGCGGGCCAAAATGGTTTCCTGGCAACCAAGACCGATTGCCTGGTGGTGGGCCTGTTTGAAGGACAGAGCCTGGCCGGCGTGGCCAAGGCGCTCGACGTGGCAACCAAGGGTTTGGTCTCCCGGCTCATCAAGCTGGGCGATTTCGAAGGCAAGCGCGGTACCCAGCTGATGCTGCACGAAGTGGCCGGCGTGGGCGCTGCCCGCATCCTGCTGGTGGGCTTTGGCAAGGAAGCCGAGTTCGGCGACAAGGCGTTCGCCGAGGCGGTGCGCACCGCGCTGCGTGCCTTGTCCGGCACGCGCGCCGCCAATGTGCTGTGGTGCCTCGCCCAGCAGCAGGCCCCGCAGCAAGCTGGCAATGCCCGCGACCTGGGCTGGCGCCTGATTACCACCGTCACCCTGATCCGCGAGGCGGGCTACCGCCTGCTGGAGCGCCATCCGGGCCTCAAGCGCGCCAACGCCAATGCCAAGGGCGACGGCAACGGCAACGGCGCCGACAAGCTCACCGGCCTGCGCAAGGTGGTGCTTACCGTGGACGCGGCTGATGCCAAGGCGGCCGCCCAGGCCGTGGTCCGCGGCGCGGCCATCGCCAACGGCATGGAGCTGACCAAGGACCTGGGCAACCTGCCGTCCAATATCTGCACGCCGACCTACCTGGCCAATACCGCGCGCGGCATCGCCAAGCGCCACAAGCTCAAGGTGGAAGTGCTGGGCCGCAAGCAGCTCGAGGCCCTCAAGATGGGCGCCTTCCTGGCGGTCACCAAGGGCGCGGTGGAGCCGCCCCAGTTCATCGTGCTGCGCTACGACGGTGCCTCGGCCAAGCAGGCGCCGGTGGTGCTGGTGGGCAAGGGCATCACCTTCGATACCGGCGGCATCTCGCTCAAGCCCGGCGAGGGCATGGACGAGATGAAGTACGACATGTGCGGCGCCGCCTCGGTGCTGGGCACGCTGCAGGCGGTGGCCGAGATGGGCCTCAAGCTGAACGTGATCGCGGTGGTCCCCACCTGCGAGAACATGCCGTCGGGCAACGCCACCAAGCCCGGCGACGTGGTCACCAGCATGTCCGGCCAGACCATCGAGATCCTCAACACCGACGCCGAGGGCCGCCTGGTCCTGTGCGACGCGCTGACCTATGTGGAGCGCTTCAAGCCGGCCGCGGTGGTGGATGTGGCAACCCTGACCGGCGCCTGCATCATCGCGCTGGGCCACGTCAACAGCGGCCTGTACGCGCGCAACGATGGCCTCGCGGACCAGTTGCTGCAAGCCGGCCGCAAGGCCATGGACACCGCCTGGCGCATGCCGCTGGACGATGACTACCAGGACCAGCTCAAGTCCAACTTCGCGGATATGGCCAATATCGGTGGCCGCCCGGCCGGCAGCGTGACCGCCGCCTGCTTCCTGGCGCGCTATACCGAGAAGTACGACTGGGCCCACCTGGACATCGCCGGCACGGCCTGGAAGAGCGGCGCCGCCAAGGGTGCCACCGGCCGCCCGGTGCCCCTGCTGGCGCAGTTCCTGATGGACCGCGCTGGCTGAAGCCGGATGGTCAGGCTTGATGCTTGACAGCAGGGACGGGCCGGCGCCGGCATCTGCGCGGGTCCGTCCCTGTTTAGCTTCATTCTCACAGGATTGCTTTCAACCATGACGCGTATCGATTTCCACAGCAACGTGCCCGACAAGCTCGGCTACGCTTGCCGGCTGATCCGCAAGGCGTATGGCGCCGGCCAGAAACTGGTGGTGCATGGCGCGCCGGAGCAGCTGGCGCAGCTCGATGCGCGCTTGTGGACGTTCTCCGCGCTGGATTTCCTGCCGCATTGCGGCGTGGACAGCCCGAACGCCGCGGTGACGCCGATCGTGCTGGCGGCCGCGCTGGACCAGGCTCCGCAC
The DNA here is from genome assembly GCF_000832305.1 of Cupriavidus basilensis. NCBI lineage: Bacteria > Pseudomonadati > Pseudomonadota > Betaproteobacteria > Burkholderiales > Burkholderiaceae > Cupriavidus > Cupriavidus basilensis. The sequence goes on along the minus strand of NZ_CP010536.1, from coordinate 3,511,676 downwards.
CATCAGTTGCTGATCAACCTTGGCGCCGAGCCGCCGGCGCAGTTCGCCAGCTTCGAGCGCATGATCGAGGTGGTCGGCAGCGACGCCGACGACCGTGCCGCAGGACGCGAGCGCTTTCGCCTGTACCGCGAGCGCGGCTATCCGCTCGCGCACCACGATATCGCCCAGGCCGGCCAGGCTGGCCAAGGCGCACCGAGCGCGCAAGCCAAGGGGGATGCCGCATGACCGAACGCACCACCTCGCGCGTGATCCCGCGCATCGGGCCCAACGACAGCATTCCACTGCTGACGGAAGTGATCGACCTGCCCGCCGACGGCGCCAGTCAGACGGCGCCGTACGCGGCGCCCACCGCGGCCACGCAAGCCGTAGCGTGGTCGGATTCCGGCGCTGGCGGCCCAGGCCATGCCCAGCCCGTGCATGACATGACCTGGCCCGGCCCGGTCACCCACGTCGTCATGCCCCGTGAGACCGGCGACGGCATTCCCGCGCCCGAGATCCCGGCGCTGCACCAGCCAACCCCGTCGACCCAGGTTGGCGCCTACTCGGTCTCGCATGCCACGCACCACGCCAGCCCGCCGCCCAGCCCGGATGAGCTGCGCGCCGTGCGCAGCGAGCTGCTGACCCGCGTGATGATGCGGTTTCGCACCGAATGGCCGCAGGTGGTGGAGGCCCATACCGAAGCCACGCTGCAATCGCGCCTGGCCCCGCTGACCGCGCAACTGGCGGCGGAACTGACGCAGGCGATGGAGGCCCGGCTGGTGGAGTGGCTGGACGCCACGCTGGAAGAAATCGAGCGGGATCCGGGCGGGATGTGAGGGTGCCAACCGCGCGGGTGTTTGCGTCTGCGCCGCACCATGAAAAAGCCCGCGATCGCTCGCGGGCTTTTGTCCTTCTGGCGATGAAGCCGCCGCCTCAGTCCGTCACAGCGCCCTTGCTGGCGGTCGAAGCCAGCTTGGCGAACTTGGCCAGCACGCCACGGGTGTAGCGCGGTGCCGGCTGCTTCCAGGCGGCGCGGCGCTTGGCCAGCTCTTCTTCGCTCACGTTGAGTTCCAGCAGCAGCTTGTGCGCGTCGATGGTGACCGAGTCGCCTTCCTGCACCAGCGCGATGTTGCCGCCCACGTGCGCTTCCGGCGCGACGTGGCCGACCACCATGCCCCAGGTGCCGCCCGAGAAGCGGCCGTCGGTGATGAAGCCGACCGATTCGCCCAGGCCCTTGCCGATGATGGCCGAGGTGGGGGCCAGCATTTCAGGCATGCCGGGGCCGCCCTTGGGGCCCAGGTAGCGCAGCACCAGGATGTCGCCGGCGTTGATCTTGTCGGCCAGGATGGCGTCCATGGCGCTTTGCTCGTCCTCGAACACGCGGGCCGGGCCGGTGATGACCGGGTTCTTCAGGCCGGTGATCTTGGCAACGGCGCCTTCCTGTGCCAGGTTGCCCTTCAGGATAGCCAGGTGGCCTTCCTTGTAGAGCGCCTTTTCGATCGGCATGATCACGTCCTGGTCGGCGCGCGGGGTGTCCGGCACGTTTTCCAGTTCCTCGGCCAGGGTGCGCCCGGTGATGGTCAGGCAGTCGCCGTGCATCAGGCCTGCCTTGAGCAGGATCTTCATAACCTGGGGAATGCCGCCCGCGCGGTGCAGGTCGGTCGCCACGTACTGGCCCGACGGCTTCAGGTTGCAGATCACCGGCACCTTGCGGCGGATGCGCTCGAAGTCGTCGATGCTCCATTCCACTTCTGCCGAGTGGGCGATCGCCAGGTAGTGCAGCACGGCGTTGGTGGAGCCGCCGGTGGCCATGATCAGCGCAACGGCGTTCTCGATGGACTTGCGCGTGATGATGTCGCGCGGCTTGATGTCCTTCTTGATGGCCTCGACCAGCACGCGTGCCGATTCGGCGGCGCTGTCGACCTTTTCCTGGTCCGGGTTGGCCATGGTCGACGAGTACAGCAGCGACATGCCCAGCGCCTCGAACGAGGAGCTCATGGTGTTGGCGGTGTACATGCCACCGCACGAGCCCGACGACGGGCAGGCGTTCTTCTCGACGCCCTCGAAGTCTTCCTGGCTCAGGCGGCCGGCGGTGAATTCGCCCACGGCCTCGAACGACGACACGATGGTCAGGTCCTTGCCCTTCCAGTTGCCCGGCTTGATGGTGCCGCCGTACACGTAGATGCCCGGCACGTTGGTGCGCGCCAGCGCGATCATGCCGCCCGGCATGTTCTTGTCGCAGCCGCCGATCACGACCACGCCGTCCATCCACTGGCCCTGGGTCGCGGTCTCGATACAGTCGGCGATGACTTCGCGGGAGATCAGCGAGTACTTCATGCCTTCGGTGCCCATCGACATGCCGTCCGAGATGGTCGGGGTGCCGAAGATCTGCGGGTTGGCGTCGGAGGCCTTGATGGCCGCCACGGCGGCGTCGGCCAGGCGTTGCAGGCCGGAGTTGCACGGCGTGATGGTGGAGTGGCCGTTGGCGATGCCCACCATCGGCTTGTCGAAGTCTTCCTTCTTGTAGCCCAGCGCGTAGTACATCGAGCGGTTGGGGGAGCGCGCCACGCCTTGCGTGATGTGCTGCGAGCGTTTGTTGTATGCCATGGGAATCTCCGGGGGAAGTGTGCCGGCCTGCGCGGGGCGCCTCGGGGTTCCGAGGACCGGGCAGGCTCTTGCCATGTTGTGGACGAGAGCATGCCGCTTGCCTTTTATCGTGTCAAATATATTATTCAACCTTTATTGAGTCGAAAAACATATCAGGAGCTCCTTTGGACCTGCGCCAGTTGCGCTATTTCGTCACCGTGGCGGAGGAGTTACATTTCGGCCGCGCCGCGCGGCGCCTGGCCATGACGCAGCCGCCGCTGTCCCAGCAGATCCAGGCGCTGGAGGAGGAGATCGGCGTGCAGCTGTTCGCCCGCACGCGGCGCTCAGTGGCGCTCACCCCTGCCGGCCAGCAATGGCTGCCCGAGGTGCGCCGCGTGCTGGCCGATGCGGCCGCGCTGCCGGGCCTGGCCCAGCGGCTGGCGCGCGGGGAGGCCGGCACGCTGTCGCTGGCCTTTGTCAGCACGGCCGACTATGGCATCCTGCCCGACCTGCTGCGGCGCTTCCGGGCGCGGCACCCCAATGTGCAACTGCAACTGCGCGAGGCCACCAGCGATATCCAGCTGGAGGCCCTGATGGACGGTGGCATCGACGCCGGGCTGGTGATCCGCCCGCAACTGCCGGCCATGCCGCATGGCGTGGCCTACCTGCCGCTGGTGCGCGAGCCGCTGGTGCTGGCCGTGCCGCAGGGCTGGCGCCCGGATGGCTCAGCGGGGGCGGCCGACGGAACGGAGCCCGGCGTTTCCCTGAAAGAGGCGGCGCACGAGCCGTTGATCATCTTTCCCCGGCGAAGCGCGCCGGCGTTTTATGACATCATTACGGGCTGTTACGCGCGCGAAGGCCTTACGCCGGTGATTGCCCAGGAAGCCATCCAGATGCAGACGATCGTCAGCCTGGTATCCGCCGGCATGGGCGTGGCGCTGGTGCCGGCCTCGCTTTGCAACCTTCGCCGTACCGGTGTGTCCTACCTGCCGTTGCGCGGCGCCGGGCCCGATATCGAGACGGGGCTGGTGTGGCGTGAGGCTGGTGCCGACAGCGTGAGCCCCGTGCTGAGATCGTTCATCGAGATCGCCGGCGCGCTGGCCGCTGCCATGACGCTGACGCAAAACGCTGGCATAACACCGGGCACGGAGCCGGGCGCGCAGCTTGGCACTGCCGCTGCGGCAACGCACCTGACGGACGCAGCCTGAACCCTGAGATCGCGCCGGAGGCCAGTTTGCCCGTGCACGATCTCTCTACCTACAACCTAACCACGGCACACATGCTGATTCATCCCCAATTCGACCCGGTTGCGATTCATCTCGGCCCGCTCGCCATCCGCTGGTACGGGCTGATGTACCTTGCCGGGTTCATCATGTTCCTGTGGTTCGGGCGCCTGCGCATCCGCCAGCCGCATATCGCGGCCCAGGGCTGGACAGTCAAGGACCTGGACGACATGCTGTTCTTCGGCGTGCTTGGCGTGATCCTGGGCGGGCGGCTGGGCTACGTGTTTTTCTACAAGGCCGATTACTACCTGAGCCATCCGCTTGAGATCTTCAAGGTGTGGGAGGGCGGCATGGCCTTCCACGGCGGTTTTCTGGGCGTGATCGTGGCGATGTGGCTGTTCGCCAAGCTGCGCGGGCGGCACTGGATGGAGGTTACCGACTTCATCGCGCCGATGATTCCCTGCGGGCTGGCGGCCGGGCGCATCGGCAACTTCATCAACGGCGAGCTGTGGGGCCGCCCCACCGACCTGCCGTGGGGCATGATCTTCCCGCAGGCCGGCGACAACATTCCCCGCCATCCTTCGCAGCTTTATCAATTTGCCGGCGAAGGCGTGGCGCTGTTCATCATCCTGTGGCTGTTCGCCAGGAAGCCGCGCCCCATGGGCGCGGTCTCGGGCGTGTTCCTGATCGGCTACGGCGGGTTCCGTTTCCTCGCCGAGTTCGCGCGCGAGCCGGATAACTTCCTGGGCCTGCTGGCGCTGAACTTCTCCATGGGCCAGTGGCTGAGCCTGCCGATGATCCTGGCTGGCATTGCCTTGGTGGTGTGGGCGAACCGTCACGGACAGGCGGCGCAGGCCCCGCTCCGTTGAAGCCGGCGCGGATGACCCCGCAGGTGACCATGTTCACCGCTGCCATCTTCGATATGGATGGCCTGCTGATCGACTCCGAGCGCGCCATCATGCAAGCCTGGATTGGCGCCGCGCGCGAGATCGGCATCACGCTGGCGGCCAGCGACTACGTGCAGGTGATCGGCAAGGCCAAGCCGGAGTCCGATGCCTTCCTGGTTTCCCTGCTTGGCGACGAGCATGCCTTCCGCCAGGTGCAGGCGATGGCGGGCGCGCAATTGCATGCGCCGGCCACCGGGCCCCGGTTTCCGCTGAAGCCCGGCGCCAGGGAATTGCTCTCGGCGCTGCACGGCGCGGGCATTCCCTGCGCGGTGGCGTCGTCGTCCCGTGTCGAGGAGATCAAGGACCGGCTCGGGCGCGTGGGCGTGTTGGATTTCTTTTCTTCCGTCTCGGGTGGTGACGAGGTGCGCCGCGGCAAGCCGGACCCGGCGCTGTACCAGCTCGCCGCCGAGCGCCTTGGCGTGGCGCCGCAGGCGTGCCTGGCCTTCGAGGACAGCGAGAACGGCGCAACGGCCGCGAACCGCTCGGGGGCGCGGGTGGTGGTGGTGCCCGATATCAAGCCGCCTTCGCCGGTCGTGACCGGATTCAGTTTCCGGGTGCTGGGCACGCTGCATGAGGCCATTGCGCATGTGCCGCACTGGTTTGGCGCCCATGCGGCAAGGAGTTTGGCGGGCTAGTCCGCACGCGGCATTACGTGGCGTTGCAGTCCCATTTCCCCGTCGTGGTGCATGTTGCGCATGCGGCTGCGCAACATCGAATTGTCTTGCCATCCAGTCACCGTTATTCATAATTATGAATTATTGGGCCTGGCAAGACACATTTCACCGTGTCGCAAGCCACCCCGATGCCATTGCATTCTTCCGTCCGGAGGCACCATGCGCATCATCCAGCAGGCCCTGTACCTCGAAGTCGCGGAGCGCCTGCGCGCCATGATCGACGAGCACGCGCTGATGCCCGGCGCCTGGATCGACGAGGCCGCGGTGGCCGAGTCCATGGGGATCTCGCGCACGCCGATGCGCGAGGCGCTCAAGGTGCTGGCCGCCGAAGGCCTGGTGCGGCTGGAGCCGCGCCGCGGCTGCTTCGTCAACGCCTTGTCCGAGCAGGACCTCGACGAGATCTTCCCGCTGATGGCGCTGCTGGAAGGACGCTGCGCCTATGAGGCGGCGCGCAACGCCACCGCCGAGGACCTCGATGCGCTCGAAAGCCTGCATGCCGACCTGACCCGGTATGCGCAGGCCGGCAATATCGACGCCTACTACGAAACCAACTACCAGATCCACGAAGCCATCCAGCGGCTCGCCGGCAATCGCTGGCTGTCTGGCCTGATCAGCGACCTGCGCAAGGTGCTGCGGCTGTCGCGCCACAAGAGCCTGAAGTTGCCGGGCCGCATCCGCGAATCCTGCGCCGAGCATCTGTCGGTGTTCTCCGCGCTCAAGGCGCATGACCCGGAGGGCGCCGAGACCCTGATGAAGACGCACTTGCTGCGCCAGCGCGGCGCGCTCAGGGCACTGGACGCCGCCGAGGTTGACGAGGTTGAAGTGGTTGACGATAGCGGTGGCGATCCCATCCCCGAAGCACAGCCCGGCCGCCTGCGCCTAGCCGGCAAATCATCCGTTGATCGATAGCAGCCTGGACAGCCGTTACGGATAGCCGGTATGGATAGCCGGTATGGATAGCCCTTATGGACCGCACTTACAGACAGCCAAAAGCAGGTACGCCCATGGATTCCCTCAGCAATAGCGAACAGAAAGTCAGCGCGCCCCTGAGCGGCTTTGAGCCGTCGGCGCCAACCCTGTTGTCCCGCTTTGGCCGGTGGTGGGGCCGCAAGGGCGATGGCAACGCCAAGCCGGATGTGGTTGCCGATGCCAAGGCACACGCCAAGGCCGTGGCGCTGCCGGCTCGCGTGCTGCGCCGGCAGCGCGAGCAGCTGCGCCAGTGCTTCGATGCGCGCCTGACCGACAGCGCGGCCAACGCCGCCGCGCAAACCTGGCGGGCCGAGTACGAAGCCGCGGGCGATGACGCACGCCAGGCCATGCTCGGCGTGCTGGCCGAAGTCGCCGCCAGCGGCAGCGCGCAAGCGGAGGACGAGGCCAAGGACGGCAATGCGGACAAATCCGCGTCCGGCCCGCCGCAGGCCACGTCCAACGCGCGCATCCGCTTCTTCAAGCGGCTGGCGGCCTTGCACGGGCAGGAGGGCGCAAGCGTGTGCGGCCTGCATTTCCTGATCGGCCTGCGTGCTGACATGCTGCGCTGGCATAAGCGCGTGCCGGGCCTGCGCCCGCTTGACGACGATCTGGAGGCGCTGTTTTCCAACTGGTTCGACGTGGGCCTGCTGGAACTGCAGCCCATCACGTGGGACTCGCCCGCATCGCTGCTGGAAAAGCTGATCCGCTACGAGGCGGTGCACGAGATCGCGTCCTGGGCGGACCTGCGCAACCGGCTCGATTCCGATCGCCGCTGCTATGCGTTCTTCCACCCGCGCATGCCGCGCGAGCCGCTGATCTTTGTCGAGGTGGCCTTCGTGCCCGAGATGGCCGCCAACGTCCATGCGCTGCTGGACGAAGCCGCGCCGCTGGAGGACCTGCGCCGCGTGAAGTGGGCGATCTTCTATTCCATCTCCAATACCCAGGCGGGCTTGCGCGGCGTGAGCTTTGGCAACTTCCTGCTCAAGCGCGTGATCGAGGAGTTGCAGCGTGAGTTTCCCAAGCTCAAGCAGTTCGCCACGCTCTCGCCCATTCCCGGGTTTGCCGACTGGCTGCGCAAGCGCGATGGCGACGCGGTGGCCAAGGTGCTGGGCGACAAGCGCCTGGCGCGCTGGAGCGAGCGCCACGGCACGCCACCTGCCGACGGCGCCGGCTGGCTGGCCGCGCTGCCTGCCGATTCCGAGGATGCGATGGTGCGCGATATCGCGCTGGCGCTGGCCGCGCATTACCTGGTGCGCGAGCGCCAGCAGGCGCTGCCGGCCGATCCGGTGGCGCGCTTTCACCTGGGCAATGGCGCCTGCGTGGAGCGCCTGAACTGGGCCGCCGACCTGTCGCGCAAGGGCCGTGCGCAGTCGTGCGGGATGATGGTGAATTACCTTTACGTGCCCGAGGCGCTAGATGACAATCTGGTGCGCCTTGGCAACGGATCCCCGCGCATGAGCCGCGCGGTGGGCAAGCTGTTGTAACCCTGGTCAGGTAAAAGACAAGGCCGCGGGCCGCGGGCCGCGTTCGTGGGCCATGCCAGCAGTTCTTCGTTTGACTTTCCACAGCAGAAGAGAAAAGAGAGAGGAGACAGAGTCATGAATCGTCGTCAGTTTCAACTGGCAGGGCTGGCTTGCGCGCTGGGCGCGGGTTTGGGCGCGGTAGCGCCCGTGGCACAGGCCGACACCTGGCCGTCCAAGCCGATCACCGTGATCGTGCCGTTCCCGGCCGGCGGCGGCACCGATGCCTTCGCCCGCCCGCTGACCGCGCAGCTTTCCAAGCAGCTCGGCAAGCAGTTCGTGATCGATAACCGCGGCGGCGCTGGCGGCACCGTGGGCGCGAGCATCGCGGCCAAGGGCGCGCCTGACGGCTACACCGTTTTCATCGGCGGTGCGCACCACGCCATCGCACCGTCGTTCTACAAGAAGCTCGACTACGACATCGAGAAGGATTTCATCCCCATCACGGTGATCGCGCAGCCGCCGCAGGTGATCGTGGTGAACCCGGCCAAGGTCTCCGCCAGCACGCTGGGCGAGCTGATCGCCTATGCCAAGAAGAACCCTGGCAAGCTGAACTACGCATCGGCCGGCAACGGCTCGTCCCACCATCTGGCGGGCGAGTTGTTCAAGCTGCAGACCAAGACCTTCATCACGCATATTCCCTACAAGGGGGCAGGCCCTGCGCTGTCCGACCTGATCGCGGGCCAGGTGGATATGGATTTCGACGGTCTTGGGTCTTCGGCCCAGCACATCCGCGCCGGCCGCATCAAGGCGCTGGCGGTGGCATCGACCAAGCGCTCGGCCGCGTTCCCGAACGTGCCCACCGCCGCCGAGGCCGGGGTGCCTAACTACGAAGTCTCCACCTGGTACGCGATGTGGGTGCCCAAGGGCACGCCCAAGGACATCGTCGACCGGCTTTACACCGAAGTGGAGAAGGCACTGAACACACCCGAGATAAAGCAGATCTGGCTTGCCAATGGCTCCGATACGCCGGCTTTCACGCAAGAGCAGTTCGCGCAGTTCCAGCACGCCGAGATCAAGCGCTGGGCGACGGTGGTGCAGCAGTCCGGCGCCAAGATCGACTGATGGAGGATAGCCGCATGGTTTCCGATGTTTCCGATGTTTCCGGCGCGCGTGGAGCGCAGGCATGAGCGGCACGGTAGCGTTCGCGCGTGAGGGCAACGTGGCCACGGTCACGCTGTCCCACGCTGGCAAGCTCAATGCCATCTCCGTGGCGATGTGGCGCGCGCTGGCGCAGGGCTTTGCGGATCTTTCCGCCGATCCCTCGCTGCGCTGCGTGGTGGTGCGCGGCGCCGATGGCAACTTTGCCGCTGGCGCCGACATTGCCGAGTTCCCCGAGGAGCGGGGCGATGCCGCCGCGCTGCGCCGTTACCACGAGGCGGTGATTGCGCCTGCGCTGGCGGCCATCGCGGGCTGCCTGCATCCGACGCTTGCCATGATCGAAGGGGTTTGCGTGGGTGGCGGGCTGGAGATCGCCTGCCATTGCGACCTGCGCATCGCCGCCGCCGACAGCCGCTTCGGCGTGCCGATCAACCGCCTCGGCTTTCCCATGGCGCCTGGTGAGCTGACCGGGCTGCTGGCCCTGGCGGGCCGCGCGGTGACGCTGGAGATCCTGCTGGAGGGCAGGGTGTTCGACGCCGCCGAGGCGCGTGAGAAAGGGCTGCTGACGCGCGTGGTGCCGGCAGCGGCACTCGACGACGAAGTTGCCGCGGCCGTCAAGCGCATCGTGGCCGGCGCGCCGCTGGCCGCCCGCATCAACAAGCAGAGCATCCGCCGCCTGGCGCCGGCGCCCGCGCCGCTCACCGCGGCGGAGCTCGACGCGCATTTCCGCTATGGCGACAGCGCCGACCATGCCGAAGGCGTGGCGGCATTCCTGGCGCGCCGGCCGCCGCGCTTCAGCGGTCAATAGCACGGGCAATCGCTTTCGGTATCATTGCCGACTATCGATCGGATTGCTCATGTGGATTGCCCATGCTATTGCCGATTCCGTTTTTCATCTTCCGCAATATGAACGCCAACCTGTTCGCCCTATTCGAATCCCGCTTCCCGGCGGACCGCAGTGCCTGCTGCATTGAAACCCACGACGGCCTCTACTACAGTTGGGACGATCTGGACCGCGCCACCGCCAAGATGGCCAACCTGCTGGCCGCGCTCAAGCTGCCCGAGGGCGCGCGCGTGGCAGTGCAGGTGGAAAAATCGCCGGAGGCGCTGTTCCTCTACCTCGCCACGCTGCGCGCGGGCTACATCTACCTGCCGCTCAATACCGCCTACCAGGAAGCCGAGATCGACTACTTTGTCGGCAACGCCGAGCCGGCGGTGGTGGTGTGCAGCAGCGCTAACTTCGGCTGGGTGTCCAAGGTGGCGTTCCGCCACGGCACCAAGCACGTCTTCACGCTGGACGATGACCGCTCTGGCTCGCTGTTGTCCCGCGCCGCTGCGCAACCGGACCGCTTCGCCACGGTGGCGCGCGGCGCCGACGAACTCGCCGCCATTCTCTACACCTCGGGCACCACGGGCCGCAGCAAGGGCGCCATGCTCACGCACGGCAACCTGGCCTCCAACGCCAAGACGCTGCATGCGTACTGGGGCTGGCGCAGCGACGATGTGCTGCTGCACATGCTGCCGATCTTCCACGTGCATGGCCTGTTCGTCGCGTCGCACGGCGCGCTCTTGGCCGGTGCCAAGATGATCTGGGCGCCCAAGCTCGACATGGCGCAGATCCTGAAATTCCTGCCGCGTTGCACGGTGATGATGGGCGTGCCCACGTATTACGTGCGCATGGTGCAGGAGCCGCGCTTTGACGACGACACCTGCCGCCGCATGCGCCTGTTCGTGTCCGGCTCCGCGCCGCTGCTGATGGAAACCTTCGATGCCTTTCGCGAGCGCACGGGCCACACCATCCTGGAGCGCTACGGCATGAGCGAGACCGTGATGCTGGTCTCCAACCCGTACGACGCGCAAGATGGCGAGCGTATCGGCGGCACCGTCGGCAAGGCGCTGCCGGGAGTGTCGGTGCGCGTGGTGGATGGCGACGGCAAGCCTTGCGCGGCGGGCGAGATCGGCAATGTGGAAGTGCGCGGCCCGAACGTGTTCAAGGGCTACTGGCGCATGCCGGAGAAGACGCAGGAGGAGTTCACCGCCGATGGCTGGTTCAAGACCGGCGACGTGGGCCGCTTTGGCGGTGCCATTGTCAGCCAGGCTGGCGAGCGCAAGGTGCCAGACGATTACCTGACCATCGTTGGCCGCAGCAAGGACCTGATCATCTCCGGTGGCTACAACGTCTACCCCAAGGAGATCGAGAGCTTTATCGACGAGATGCCGGGCGTGGCGGAAAGCGCCGTGATCGGCGTGCCGCATGCCGACTTCGGCGAGGCGGTGGTGGCGGTGGTGGTTGGCAAGCCTGGTGCCTCGCTGGATGCGCTGAGCCTGATTGGCGGGCTCAAGGGCCGCATTGCCAATTTCAAGGTGCCTAAGCGCGTGCACGTGGTGGATGAGTTGCCGCGCAACACCATGGGCAAGGTGCAGAAGAACGTGCTGCGCCAGCAGTTCGGGGTGCTGTAAGCACTGCCGCTCCTTGATGGCCATGCATCAAGGACAAGGATCAAAGACAAGGCCCCTGCCGCTTGCGCGGCAGGGGCCTTGTTCCGTGCCTTCTGCCTTGACCCTTGAGCCTGTGGCTTCGGACGGCGCTTACTTCAGCATCTGCACCGAGCCGTTCACCGTCACGGTGACCTGCGCCTTGCCGCCCTCGACCGGCACCGGCGCGGAATCAGCCATCATGGCCTTGGCTGCATACATGCGCGGCATCGGCTGCACCGCGCCAACCTCGCCCACCTGCACTTCACGGATGGTGTAGCTGCCGTAGCCGAACAGCTTGGTGGTGGCCTGGGCCTTGTCGCGGAACGAGGCCACGGCCTGCTCGGTCAGCCTGGTCTCGGCCGCCTGGCGGGCTTCGCGCGAGAGCGAGAAGCTGATGTTCTGCACCTGCATCTGGCTGGCGAGCTGCCCCGCGAGCTTGGACACGGCGGTGAAATCGCGCGATTCCAGAATCACCTCGGCGCGGCCGCGCCAGGTGCTGATGCGCCCGTTCTTGTCGTTGGACGGATAGATGGTGAAGCCGCCCGATTGGGCCTGCACGCCATTGGTACGCTTGGCCTGCGCGATCACGTCCGCGGTCTTGACCGACAGCGCCGAGGAGATCGCGCCCGGTTCCGCGCCTTCCTGCTCGGCGGCGAGCGTCAGGTGCACCACGTCGGTCGGCACTTCGGTGGCGGCCTGGGCGGACAGCGACAGCACGCCGGCAGGGGCCGGCTCGTGGGTCGGGCCGCCGCCCTGGGCGGCGGCAACCATGGCGGTAGTACCGAGCAGCGTGGCGGCAAGCAGATGTTTCATTGGATTCTCCCTTGTCAGACGATGGGGATCAGACGCGCCGCCCAGGTGATCGTTCCGCTACGTCGTGTGCGACCTTGTATCTACTTGTATCCGCGGCATGCATCGCCCGCACCTGCGGCCTCAGAACGCGTGCCAGGCCTTCCACATCATGTAGGCCGACAGGCTGAACAGCAGGCAGGCGAAGACTTTCTTCAACTGTGCGACATCCATGCGGTGCGCGGTGCGCGCGCCCAGCGGCGCGGTCAGCACGCTGGCAACCGCGATCACCGCCAGCGCAGGCAGGTAGATGTAGCCGAGCGAGCCGGCCGGCAGCCCGGTCTGGCCCAGCCCGCTCCACACATAGCCGATCACGCTCGCCACCGCGATGGGAAACCCGAGTGCGGCCGAGGTGGCCACGGCGTTGTGGATTGGCACATTGCACCAGGTCATGAACGGCACCGAGACAAAGCCGCCGCCCGCGCCCACCAGGCTGGACAGGAAGCCGATCACGCCGCCCGCGCCCAGCATGCCCGGCGTGCCCGGCAGTTGCCGGTGCGCAGCGGGCTTGCGGTTGCGCAGCATCTGCCACGCCGAAAAGCCTACGAATACAGCGAACAGCAGCGACAGCCAACTGGTCTTGAGCGCCGCGAAGACCTTGCCGCCGCCGATCATGCCGCCAATCAGGATGCCGGGCGCCAGGGCCAGCACCAGCTTCCATCGCACCATGCCGCGCTTGTGGTGGGCGCGCACCGAGGACAGCGAGGTGAACAGGATAGTCGCCATGGAGGTGGCGATGGCCATATGGACGATGGCCTCATGGGGGAAGGCCAGGGCGGTGAACAGCAGCGTGAGGAAGGGCACCATCATCATGCCGCCGCCTACGCCCAGCAAGCCGGCGCAGAAGCCGGTAAAGGCGCCGAGCAGCAGCAGCCCGGGAATCAGGGAAAAGCTCATGACGCGGATTCGACCTTGTTGGCGTTGTAGTTATGTCGTCGGCAGCCATTGTGTCATGCCGCTGCTGTGACCGTCGATGCCTGCCTAGCGCATCAGCCGCGTGGTGATGAAGCGCCATTCGGCCGGCGTCACCGGCGTGATCGACAACCGGTTGCCGCGGCGTAGCACGACCATGTCGGCCAGTTCGTCATGCGCGCGCAGGTCGGCCAGCGAGATCAGCGGGCCCTTGCCGATAAAGCGCACGTCAACCAGCATCCAGCGCGGCGCATCCGGCTTGGCGGCGGCGTCGTAGTAATCGCTCTTCGGGTCGAACTGGGTGGGATCGGGGTAGGGCTGCGAGCTGACCTCGGCCAGGCCGGCAATGCCGGGCTGCGGGCAGGAGGAGTGATAGAACAGCACGCCGTCGCCGATCTGCATGCCGTCGCGCATGAAGTTGCGGGCCTGGTAGTTGCGCACGCCGGTCCAAGGCAAGGTGCCGCGTTGGGCTAGCGTATCGATGCTGGCCTCGTCGGGTTCCGACTTCATCAGCCAGTACTGGCGGGCGCGCGCGGCGGCATTGGCTTGCGTGGATCGGCTCATGGGCGGGCAGGGCGGGCGTGACGTTGGCGACAGCGATATGGTGCAGCAAGCACGGCCAAAAGAAAACCGTCTGGCGGATGTGGGCCGCGGCGCAAAAACAGAGGGAGGGCACTGCAGAGGCAACGCAGGTCAACCTGCGGCACAAAAGGAAAAGGCGGTGGTTGAATAACCACCGCCTTTAGAGGGGTCCCCGCCTCGGCCGCTGGATCGGCATCCTGAACCCAAGTGAGGTTCAGAGTGGCTGCGGAAGCCGCATTTCGGGTACATCACCGGTTCAGGGAGTCCGGACTGCAACTATGAACCATGCGACGCGCTCGCCCACACGGCATAATCCCGCACCAACAAATGCTTATCGGTTCAAGGAATATGATCCTGACGAACCAGGCAGGGAAACTGTCAAACGTCTGACTTTCTTGCGCTGCCAAACGCGTACTGCTTTGGCATGGCTGTCAGACGTTTGCCGTTTCTAACTTGGATGGGATGAAAACGGCGGTCAGGCGCGATAACCCGACCTAAGGTGCCGCAACTATGTGGCTTGGTGCGGCTTGGCTCCACTATACACCGCGAGGCTTTCCATACCAAGCCCGTCTTTGCGTGTCGTTACATTTTGCTGACGCGCGCGGCATGTGGGGCACATCGGGCCGAAATCGCGAGCGTATCGCCGCCTGCCTGTGCCGTGCGGTACACCGCCGGCGCAGGGCAGGGCATCAGTTGCGCGGCACGGGCGAATTGGTGCCCACATGCGCGTACTGGCGCAGGGCTTCGTCCGCGCGCTCGTTCAGCTCGCGAATGCGCGCACGCACTGCATCAACGGGAATCGCGCCATCTTCTTGCTGCTTGCGCTTGAGCGAGAGCAGGTCCGAGGCGATGCTGATCGCGGCCATCACGGCAACGCGTTCCACGCCCTTGGAGGATACCCCGCCCTTGAGCCGGGTCATCTGGCCGTCTACCAGTGCCACGGCCTCCAGCAGCGCGGCCTCGTTGTCGGCGGCAATGGCGAACCGGTAGGACTGGCCGGCAATGTTGACTTCGACTTGCTTATTGCTCATGCGTTTTCTCCGGGTGCCTTCTGTTCGGCGCGGCTGGCCGCATCGCCTTCGCCCAGCAGGTCGAGCTGGCGGGCGTCGCTGGCGGTGGGCAGCTTGTCCAGGATCGACTGGATGCGCAACTGCGCTTCCTCGATCTTGATATTGAGCAGCTCGCGGTCGGCGGCCATGGCTTCACGGTCGCCGCGCAGCCGGCTGGCGTCGGCCTGCAGGCGTTCGATCTCCTCGCGCAGCCGCTGGTTCTCCGCCGCCAGGGTATCGGCATGGTGCAGCACACGCCCGATCTTGGCGGCGAGTTGTTCGAGTTCGGTGAGCATAGAGCCTGTCATGTCTAGGGTCTCGGGTTTTGGGATTTTAGCCCAAGCGCTATCGTGCGGACGGCGAACGCAGCCGTGTGTGACCGGGCCTGCGCGCCGAAGTTGCATGCATCGTCGTTTAACGGCATCCGTGGCGACGGCTTTATGCCTGTTTCCAGGCGCTTTCCCTGTGTTTTGCCGCGGCATTGACGCTTGCCTCGAAACTGCCTACACTCGCGCACGTTCCAGGTGCTCGTAATCCTATTCACTACAGGGTTGCAGTTCAACGGGAAACAGGGAGCCAGCCACCGCCGCCAGGGCGGGGCCGAGCCAACCTGTGCTGCCCCCGCAACGGTAAGCGACCGTGATCGCAAGATCGCAAGGCCGACCACTCAGCCACTGAACCGCAAGGTTCGGGAAGGCGGTCGGACTGGTGTCGTCAGCCCGGATACCGGCCTGAACGAGAGTGCGCCGCCCTCCCGCAGCTTCTTGCCGCGCCAGCCAGCGGCGCGCTTCGTCGCCAATTGGTCCGCGGGGGAACGGACCAGGCTGCTCTCTCCCACAATTCGCATCATGCGCTCATCGTCTTACAGGTCGAGCCGTCCGGCATTGCCGGCGCGCCACAAGACCGCCCCCGTTTCTGTCTCCCGACAAGTTTGCGCCACGCCCGTCGCCTTGCTGGCCCTGCTCGCCGTGTGCGCGCCCGGCGCCGCCATGGCTCAGGCCAGCGAGGCTGCCGCCGTGCAGCCGGCTGCTGACGCGCAGCTTGCGCCGGTGGTGGTCAGTGCCAACCGCACTGCCCAGCCGATCACCGAGGCGCTGCCGCACACTACCGTGGTGACCCAGCAGGACATCGTCAACTCGCAGGCGATCGATCTGCGCTCGCTGCTGCGCACGCAGGCCGGCGTGGAGTTTGCCGCCAATGGTGGCCTGGGTTCCAATACCACCCTGTTCATGCGCGGCGCCAACGGCAACCAGACGCTGATCCTGATCGATGGCGTGCGCGTCTCGTCGGCCAGCAGCGGCACGGCCCAGTTGTCGAACATCCTGCCCGACCAGATCGACCATATCGAGATCGTGCGGGGCAACGTCTCCGCGCTGTACGGCTCGGACGCGATCGGCGGCGTGGTGCAGATCTTCACCAAGAGCGGCGCGGGCCAGGCCCCGGCGGCCAACGCGCAGATCGAGTACGGCAGCAACAATACGCGCCAGGGCACGGTGGGCTATGGCGGCCAAGTTGGCGACACCTCATTCAATATCACCGGCTCGGCCATCAAGACCGACGGCTTCTCGGCCATCAACACCAAGCAGCAGCCCAAGGCCAATCCCAACGACAACCCCTACGACAACAAGAGCGTTTCGGGCCAGGTCAAGCATCGGTTCACCAGCGACTGGGACGCCGGCGTCACCGCCTACTATTCGAAGAGCAAGCTCTCCTACGACAGCACGACGGGCAAGCCTACCGATGTCTGGTGGATGAACAGCGAGCTTTACACGGTATCCGCCTTTGTCAACGGCAAGATTACCCGTGACTGGAGCACGCACTTCAAGGTGGCCCAGAGCGAGGATCGCAGCGAGAACACCAAGAATGGCCTGTTCGACAGCCGCTTCAATACACGCAACCGCCAGTACACCTGGCAGAACGAATACGCGCTGGCGCCCACGCACACCTTGCTGTTCGGCACCGAATACCTGCAGCAGGAGTTCGATTCCAGCTCCTATGCCGCGCCCAACCGCAACGTGACCTCGGTGTTTGGCGGCTACGACGGGCGCTTGGGCAAGCATCAGTTGCAGCTCAATGTGCGCAACGACCATTACTCGGACTTCGGCAGCCAGGCCAGCTACTTCGCCGGCTATGGCTATAACCTGACCAATGCGTTCAAGCTGATCGCCAACGCCAGCAACGCCTTCCGCGCGCCGACGTTCAACGAGCTTTACTATCCCGGCTACGGCCAGCCGAGCATCAAGCCCGAGCGCGCCAAGTCGTTCGAGCTGGGCGCGCAATACAACACCGATGCCGCCGGCCTGCTGCGCGTGACCGCGTTCGAGACCCGCTACGACAACCTGATCACCTCGGCGCTGCAGCCCAACGGCCTGTACCTGGCGCAGAATGTCAACAAGGCCAAGGTGCAAGGCATCGAAGCCTCCTGGCGCGCCAAGCTGATGGGCACCGACGTGGGCGCGAGCATCACCTTCCAGAATCCGGTGGATGAGCAGAGCAATACGCAGCTGCTGCGCCGCGCACGCCGCCATGCCGCCTTCGACGTGGGCCGCCAGTTTGGCGCCTTCCGCCTGGGCGGCGAGTGGATCATCTCCTCGACGCGCATGGATAGTGGCTCGCGCACGTTGGGCGGATACGGTATCGTCAACCTCAATGCCCGCTATAACATCGACAAGCAATGGTTCGTGGCCGCCCGTGTGGAAAACCTGTTCGACAAGAACTACCAGCTCGCCTATCCCTTCAACACGCAGGGACGCGCCGGCTTTGTCACGCTGGGCTGGCGTCAGAAATGACAATGAGGATGGCTGCCTGACATGCGCCGCGCGCTAGCCATCTGGCTGATGCTTGCCGCCGCCGGCGTGGCGGTGTTCCTGCTGTCGCTGGCGGTGGGCAGCGTGCCGTTGTCGGGTGCGCAGGTCTGGCACGCGCTGTGCGGCGGCGCCGACGATACCGCTGGGGCCATCGTGCGTGAGCTGCGGCTGCCGCGCGCGGCCGCGGCGTTCGCGTGCGGCGGCCTGCTGGCGCTGACCGGCGCGCTGATGCAGGTGCTGCTGCGCAATCCGCTGGCCGAGCCCTATGTGCTCGGCGTATCGGGCGGCGCGGCCACCGGTGCGCTCACCGCCATGCTGATGATGTGGCCACTGTGGACGGTGCAGGCCGGCGCGGCCGGCGGCGCGCTGTTCTCGATGGTGCTGGTGGCCACGCTGGCGCGGCGCGACCTGCTGCATCCGCAGGTGCAGGGCGGGCATCATGAGGCCGGCTCGCGCCTGCTGCTGACCGGCGTGATCCTGGCCGCCGGCTGGGGCGCACTGATTACCCTGATCCTGAGCGTGGCGCCCGAGGCCCGGTTGCGCGGCATGCTGTTCTGGCTGACCGGCGACCTGGGCGGCACCGCCAGCTACGGCCTTGCGCTGGGTGCGCTGGCGCTGGCCGTGCTGCTGGCCATGCCGATGGCGCGTTCGCTCAATGCCATGCTGATGGGCGAGACCGTGGCGCAGGCGCTGGGCGTGCGTGTCGGCGCGGTGCGCCTGTCGGTGTTCGTGCTGGCCTCGCTGGCGATCGCGGTGGCCATTACCTCGGCCGGCTCGATCGGCTTTGTCGGGCTGGTGGTGCCGCACCTGGTGCGCCTTGCCTGGGGCAATGACCAACGCCTGATGTTGCCTGCCTCGGCCTTGCTGGGCGGCACGCTGCTGATGGCGGCCGACCTGGTGGCGCGCACGGTGATTGCGCCGGCGCAGTTGCCGGTGGGCGTGATCACAGCGCTGCTGGGCGTGCCGACCTTTCTCTTTCTCCTGTTGCGCAGGCCGCGCTGACTACCATGCCGACCTGGAACGAACCCGTCTGCGCTTGTCCTTCGCTGGTGCTGCAGTCCTTGCAGTTGCGCGCCGGCGCGCGTGCGTTGCTTGATGGCTTGAGCCTGTCCATGCAGGCGGGCGAGCTGTGGTGCGTCGTGGGTCCGAACGGTGTCGGCAAGTCCACGCTGATGTCGGTGCTGGCCGGGCTGCGCAAGCCGGACGGCGGCGTGGTGCTGCTGGATGGCCGCGCGCCGCTGGAGACGCCGCCCGCGGCCCTGGCATTGCGCCGCGCCTACCTGCCTCAGGCGGTGCACGACACCTTCTCGATGTCGGTGCGCGACGCCGTGGCGGTGGGCCGTCACCCGCATCTCTCCG
Source organism: Cupriavidus basilensis (assembly GCF_000832305.1). NCBI lineage: Bacteria > Pseudomonadati > Pseudomonadota > Betaproteobacteria > Burkholderiales > Burkholderiaceae > Cupriavidus > Cupriavidus basilensis. The sequence continues at coordinate 3,492,641 of NZ_CP010536.1, read as the reverse complement.
GCTGGGGCTGGGCCGGCCGCGAGGACGACGCGGTGGTTGCGGCAGTGATGCGCGAGATGGATCTCGATGCGCTGGCCGGGCGCGATGTGCTGACCCTGTCCGGCGGCGAGCGCCAGCGCGTTTCGCTGGCCGCCACGCTGGCGCAACAGGCGCCGCTGCTGATGTTGGACGAACCCGCCGCCCACCTCGACCTGCGCCACCAGATCATGGTGCTGGAAACGCTGGCCCGGCTGACACGCGCCGGCCGCCACGCCATCGTGGTGATCCTGCACGACCTTAACCTGGCGCGGCGCTACGCGACCCATGCTTTGCTGCTGGCCGAAGACGGCCTGTGCCTGCATGGCCCCGCCGCGCAGGTCCTGACCCCCGCGCATTGCTCGCACGCGCTGCGCACGCCCATTGTCAGCGTCAGCGACGGCCGCCATACCGCGCTGATTGCCGACGGGGCGCCTTCTCCCGCACCAGACGAAACCCAACATGACTGAACCCAAAGCTATTGAAACTTCCACGTCGGAAGATGCCGCCCGCGACGAGCGGCACAAGGCGCGCATGCTGCGCAAGAAGGATGTCGTGGACGCCAAGATCGCCGCGGCGCAGGACGAGCGCGGCGTGATCGTCATCACCACCGGCAACGGCAAGGGCAAGTCCAGCTCCGGCTTTGGCATGGTGGTGCGCGCGCTTGGCCATGGCATGCAGGCCGGCGTGGTGCAATTCATCAAAGGCGCGATTCCCAGCGGCGAGGAACTGTTCCTGCGGCGCTTTCCGGAGCAGTGCGCCTTCCATGTGATGGGCGAAGGCTACACCTGGGAGACGCAGGATCGCGCACGCGACGTGGCCAAGGCCCAGGCCGCGTGGGAGGTGGCGCGCTCGCTGCTGCGCGACCCGTCGATCGGGCTGGTGCTGCTGGACGAGCTCAATATCGCGCTCAAGCTGCACTACCTGGATGTCGACACCGTCATCGCCGACCTGCGTGCCCGCCCGCCGATGCAGCACGTGGTCATCACCGGCCGTGGCGCGCCGCCCGCGCTGATCGAGGCGGCGGATACCGTGACGGACATGACGCCGGTCAAGCATGCGTTTCAGCAAGGCATCAAGGCCCAACGTGGCGTCGAGATGTAAAACGTCTATTCTTGTTCCAGCGAATCGATTCTTTTCTCAGCCACGCCAAGAAATACCATGCAGTTACCCGCCATCGCCCCGCTCGACGCCTCCCTGCGCCCGACCTTGCAAGCCGCCATCGATGCCAAGACCAAGCCGCTCGGCGCGCTCGGCCGGCTCGAAGACCTGGCCTTGCAGATCGGCCTGATTACCGGCAGTGGTACGCCGGAGCTCAAGCGTCCCGCGGTGATCGTGTTCGCCGGGGACCACGGCGTGGCCGATGCCGGCGTGAGCGCCTATCCGGCCGAGGTCACGGCGCAGATGGTGCTCAACTTCCTGGCCGGGGGCGCCGCCATCAATGTGTTTTCGCGCCTGCACGGGCTGGCACTGGAAGTGGTGGACGCGGGGGTGCGCGCGCCGCTGCCGTCCGCGCCCGGGCTGGTCAACTGCCGCATTGCCGCGGGCACGCGCAATTTTGCCGTTGAGCGCGCCATGAGCGCGGAGCAGGTGCAGGCGGCGCTCACCGCCGGCATGGCGCGCGTGCTGCGCCACGCGCAGCAGGGCAGCAATGTGATTGGCTTTGGCGAGATGGGCATTGCCAATACCTCGTCGGCCGCTTGCCTGGTGAGCCGGCTTACGGATACACCGATCGAGGATTGCATTGGCCGCGGCACCGGCCTGGACGATGCGGGCCTCGCGCGCAAGCGCGCGGTGCTGGCGCAGGCGCTGGCCCTGCACGCGGACGCGGTGGCGCCGCTCGACGCACTGGCCGCCTTCGGCGGCTTCGAGATCGCCATGATGACCGGCGCCTTCCTGGCCGCGGCCGCCAGCCGCATGGTGATCCTGGTCGATGGCTTTATCGCCTCGGCCGCGCTGCTGGTGGCGCAGCGCCTCGCGCCCGAGGTGCTGGAATACTGCGTGTTCTCGCATTGCTCGCACGAGCACGGCCACCGGCGCCTGCTGGATCATTTCGGCGCCGAGCCTCTGCTGGCGCTGGACCTGCGCCTGGGCGAGGGCACCGGCGCCGCGCTGGCCTATCCGCTGGTCGCATCCGCCGCAGCCTTCCTGCGCGAGATGGCTACCTTCGGCGCGGCCGGCGTCAGCACCGCGTCGTCGTAGACCGCGGCACGCTCCCGCTACCTGGTCCAACGCACCTGTCCATGCTCGACGAACTTCGCTACTTCCTGACCGCCGTCGGCTACTTCACGCGGGTGCCGGTGCCGCGCTGGGTCGGCTTTGCGCCGCACTACCTGAACGCGGCGGCGCGCTATTTTCCGCTGGTGGGGTTGCTGGTCGGCATGCTGGGCGCGCTGGCTAGCTGGGGCGCGCTGCAATGGTGGCCGCCGGGCGTGGCCTTGCTGCTGGGCATGGCTGCGACACTGCTGGCCACCGGCGCTTTTCACGAGGACGGCCTGGCCGACTGCGTGGATGCCTTCGGCGGTGGCTACCGGCGCGAGGACGTGCTGCGCATCATGCACGACTCGCGCATCGGGGCATTCGGCGCCATCGCGCTGGTGGTGGCGTTGCTGCTGAAGTGGCAGTTGCTGGTGGCGATTGCCGCGCGCAGCGGCATGGTGGCGTTGCTGCTGGTGCTGGTGGCCGCGCATGCGGCCAGCCGCGCCATGGCGGTGAGCTATCTTGCCACGCTGGACTACGTGCGTGCCGAAGGCAAGGCCAAGCCGGTGGCGCAGCGGCTGTCCGGCATCGGGCTGGGTTTCACGCTGCTTTGCGGTGCCTTGCCGCTGCTGCTGGTGTCGCCGCTGTTTGCCGCTGTGGTGATCGTTGCCTTGGTGGCGCTGCGCTTTTTGCTGGGACGCTACTTTGTTCGCCGCATTGGCGGCTACACCGGCGATTGCCTCGGCATGGCGCAGCAGCTGGCCGAGTTGTTGATCTATCTGGTGGCGGCGGCATGGACCTGGTCCTGATCCGCCACGCGGCGCCTGAGGTTGCGCAAGGGATCTGCTACGGCGCGCTTGACCTGCCGCTGGCGCAGCCCGTTTTGCCCGAGCCTGCTCGCATGCTGCTGGCGCTCGATGGCCTTGCGCCGCAGCGCATTGTTTGCAGCACGATGGCGCGGGCTCGCGCGACGGCTGATTTGCTTGCGCGGGATTTCGGGGTGGTGCCGCAAGCCGATGCGCAGTTGCGCGAACTCGATTTTGGCCGTTGGGAAGGCCTCGCATGGGACGCCGTGCCGCGCGCCGAGCTCGATGCGTGGGCTGCGGATCTGCTGCATGCGCGGCCTCATGGGGGCGAGACCGTCGCGCAGGCGATGGCGCGTGTGGCGGCTTGGGCCGATGCCTTGCCGGTGGATGCGCCGGACCGGCTGTGGGTTGTTGCGCATGCGGGGCCGATGCGTATGTTGGCGGCGCACTGGCTCGGGGTGCCGCTGGCTACTACGCTGGGGTGGGATCTTGGTTATGGGGCGAGTTGCCGGTTTACGCTGGGTGGCGGTGTGGCGAGGTTGCGGTGGTGGAATCGGGTTTGAGTTGATTGGTGTCGGGTTATGACTGCAGATGCAACGGCTTAACGTCAAGGGCAACTTCAACTGCGGTTTCACCACCCCTGCGGGGCGGCGACCTACTTTTTTGTCTTGCCAAAAAAGTGTCAAGTCCTGACATAGGTTGACAGGTTTTGTGGCGCCGTGGGCGCCTAGCGTTCCAAGGTAATAGACGCCCGATGAACCTCATCGGGCGTTTTGTATTTCAGGGCTTGATGGGGGCGTTCACGGTTATAGATCTGTACGGACTCCTTCACCATGCGAGCCGCTTGCTGCAGGTCAGTTGGTCGGTTCAGCAGGAATTCGCTCTTGAGGATGCCGTTGATGCGCTCGGCCATGGCGTTCTGGTAGCAGTCGTAGCCGTCGGTCATGGAACAGGTCAAACCGTGCCGCTGATGGATGGCCTGGTAGTAGGTCGCGCAGTATTGAATTCCTCGATCCGAATGATGTACCAGCGTCTGCCGGGTCCGGCGCGAGCGTAGTGCCATTTTCAGCGCCTGGCTCACCTGCTCGGTCTGCAGGCTGTCATGGACATGGTAGCCCACGATCTTGCGCGACCAGGCATCCGTAACAAGACTCAGATAGACGGTCTGCTGGGTGGTGGGAAGGTACGTAATGTCAGCGACCCAGACCTGCTCGGCCGCCGTGGGCACTACCTTCTGCGGCCCCTCCTTGAGAAGATTGGGATGGCACCGGAAACGGTGATGGCTGTTAGTGGTCTTGTGATACGCCCGATGCGGTTTCACGAGCAGCCTGGCTGCGCGCAGAACATCAAATAGCCGGTCTCGGCCCACCCGGATATCTGCCTTCGCCAGCGGCGCCTGCAGAACCCGCTGCAGTTTTCGCGTGCCCAAACGGGGTTGGCGCAGCCGCACTTCGGTGACCAATGCGCAGATCCTGGCGTCTCGGGCCGTTTGTCGAAGCTCGCTGTGGCGGCGCTTGTAGTACGCCTGGCGACTGATGCCAAAGTAACGGCAAGCCCTGCTAACGCTTAGCCCTTGGACGAGCTCTTGCGCGAGGACTTGCCCGAAGGCTTTTTTACGACGCGTACCCCGTGCTCCTTCTGAATCACGTCGATCACTGCTTCGAACAGTCGCGCCTTCTCCTGCGCCTCGCGCAACTGGACTTCCAGTTCCTTGATGCGCTGCTCCGGCGTGCGGGGCTTGGCTTTACCTTGCTTTTCCATCGTCGCGTACCGGGCGCCCTGTGGCAACGAGCCGCTCCAGTCCTGTAGTCCGTGCTTGCGTAACCATACCAGCACCGTGGACCTCCCCTGGATTCCGTACTTGTGTTGCGCCTGCTTGTACGTCAGTTCGCCTTTTTCCACTTCCTCAACGACCGCCAGCTTAAAAGCCAGCGTGTAGTCGCGTTGGGTTCGTTTCCGATCTATATCCAAGACACTCTCCTCATTGCTGCGGGAAAAGTGTCAACCTTAGTCAGGACGGGTCAAAGTAGGCAAAAAAGGCGCGCCGGATGGGGCGACTACCTCCTCGGGATTCGACGAAAAGAGCGGCCGGGACCCAAACTCGCATCGCCTTGAGGCGATACTCAGACATGGGTCCCTCTTTTCCGCTCTTTTCGCCGAATCCCGAGGCGCCCCATACGGCCTTGGCACACCTTCACGGCTCGCTTCGCATCGCGCTTGGGTGATTTCCGCCCCTCGGGCGGGAATCACGGCTACACCAGTTGGTTGATTTTGCCGCTGCTTGGCTCCCCTCTCCCACTTGTGGGAGAGGGGCCGGGGGAGAGGGCGGGCGCTCGTCAAGTACGGGATGTCAGGCCTGACCCTTGACCTGTCTTGCTCCTATTGCGCTGGCCGTTTGCGCCGCGCGTCGTCCAGGTCCTTGCACACGACCTGCGCGCCTTGGGCGATGCGTGGGCCGGCTCGGTTGACCAGGTCGCCGTCGATGGCGTAGAGGTTGCCACGCGCCACGGCGGTTACCTGTTTCCAGCGTTCCCACATGGCGAAGTCCGGCAGCGGCCGGTCGGAGCGGGTCGCGCCCATGCTGGCAGTCATCATGACTTCCGGATTGCCGGCTACCACGGATTCCACCGAGACCGTCGGCACCAGCAGCGCTTCGTTGGCGAACAGGTTGCGCCCGCCGCATAGCGCGAGCACGTCGCTGATCAGGTGCTGGCCGCTGAGCGTCATCAGGGGTTGTTGCCATACCTGGTAGAACACCGTCACCGGCGCACGCGCCGCATAGGTCTGGCGCAGCTTGTCGATCTGCTGGCGAAAGCTGGTGGCGGCGCTGTTGGCGGTGGGCTCGGTGCCGAGCAGCACGCCCATTCTTTCGATGTTGCTGGGGATGCCTTCGAGCTTGCGCGGCTCGCTGTAGAACAGCGGCAGGCCGAGCGCGCGCAGGCGGTCGGTTTGTTTCTGCGCATTGCCGTGGCGCCACACCACGATCAGGTCGGGCTTGAGCGCGGCGATGCGTTCCAGATCCAGCGCCTTGTTGTCGCCGACGCGCGGGATGTCGCGGGCCTGTGGCGGGTAGTCGCTGTAGCTTACGGTGCCGACGATGCGCGAGCCGCCGCCGGCGGCGTAGAGCATTTCGGTGACGTGCGGCGCGAGCGAGATCACGCGGCGCGCGGGCTGGTCCAGCGTGACGGTCTGGCCGGCGTCATCGACCACGGATACGGCGGCGCCGGCGTGGCTGCAAAGGAGGCTGCCCAGCAGCGTGGCGAGGGCCAGCAGGGCACGGGTAGTGATCGAGGTAGGGGTCATCGGGCGTTAGCTGGATAGGATGCTGCTGTCGGAGCGCGTTGTTGCAAGGGCTTGGGCCAGTGCCGCGTCGAGCCGTTGCCATGCGGGCTCCTGCGCTGGTGGCAAACCCAGGCGCAGGCTTGGCAACGCGCCAGGGATGCCCGGCGGCGCGTCGAACAGCCGCGTCCACACGCCTTGCCGCGCGAGCGCTTCGTGCAGGCGCGCGGCATCGGCATGCGGTACCCAGCTGAACAAGGGGCGTCCCACGGGCGTCAGGCCGTGCTTGCGCAACAGTGTCGCGAGCCGGATGCCGGCTTGTTGCAAACGGTCGCGCGTGGCGGCCTGCCAGGTGCGATCGGCCAGGGCCAGGCGCGCCACCGCGCGTGCGGGGCCGGCCACGGTCCAGTGGCCGAGCTGGTCGGCCAGCGCTGCCAGCAATATAGGCTCGGCCAGCACAAAGCCGCAGCGCACGCCGGCCAGGCCGTAGAACTTGCCCAGCGAGCGCAGCACCACCATGCCGGGGCGATCCGCCAGCGCGGCCAGCGAGCGCTCGGGTGTGCAATCCATGAAAGCTTCGTCGAGCAGCAGCGTGCCGCCACGTGCGGCGAGATCCGCGTGCCATGCCCGCAGCGTGGCTTGCGCGAGCGTGCGCCCGGTTGGGTTGTTCGGGTTCACCACCACGAGGTGATCGAGTTGCGCGGCCAGGTCCTCACGGGCGAAATCCGTCTCCGCGAGCGGCACAACCTCATGCCCCGCGCGGGCGAAGGCGGGAGCGTATTCGCTGTATCCCTGCACCGCCACGCCAACGCGCCCGGGCCTGAGTAACTGCGGCAACGTGCGGATGGCGGCCTGCGAGCCGGCCACCGGCAGCGCGCGCGGCGCGCCGTAGGCCTGCGCGGCCAGCTCGGCCAGGCCGTCGTCATCCTGCGGCAGCCGCAGCCACGCGTCGGCGGGCAGGGCTGGCACGGGATAGCCGTCCGGGTTGATGCCGGTGGAAAGATCGAGCCAGTCTTCGACCGGACGGCCATGGCGGCGCGCGGCGGCGAGCAGGTCGCCGCCGTGGCGGATCGGAGTACTCATGCTAAGCCGTAGTGGAGAAGGGCGGCGCTGGCGCCGGAAGCGGCCAGCCACAGCCACAGTGTGCGCTGAACAAGGCGCAGGCAGGCATGCACATCGGCCGCGCCCGGCGCGTGGCCCATGCCCAGCGGCGGGCGCTCTTCCCATTCGCCGTGATAGCGGGCGGGGCCGCCCAGCGCCACGCCGACGGCACCGGCGCCGGCCGCCATGACCGGGCCTGCATTGGGGCTGGACCATGCCGGTGCCTGCGCGCGCCAGCAGCGCAGCGCCTGGGCAGTGCGCCCGAGCAGCGCGTACGAGAGCGCGGTCAGGCGGGCGGGCGCCAGGTTGAGCACATCGTCAAGCCGCGCAGCCGCCCAGCCGAAATACAGCAGGCGCGGCGTGCGGTAGCCCCACATCGCATCGAGCGTGTTGGCCAGGCGATAGGCGACCACGGCGGGCGCGCCGCCGACCAGGAACCAGAACAAGGCGCCGAAGATGGCGTCGTTGCCATTCTCCAGCGCCGATTCGCAGGCGGCGCGGGCCAGCGCTTCGGTATCCGCGTCGGTGGTGTCGCGCGAGACGATGCGTGCCGTGAGCTGGCGCGCATCGGCGAGATTGCCCTGCGTGAGCGCCGTGGCGATCGGCGCAATATGCTGGGCCAGGCTGCGCGCGCCCAGTGCCGCGTAGAGCGCCAGCGCTTGCAGCAGCCACGCCAGCGCCGTGCTGAACTGCGCGGCGGCATGCACCAGCAGCGCGGCCAGCGCGGCCGGCACCAGCACCATCAGCGCCCAGGCGGCCAGGCCGGTGAGCCGCTGACGCAGCGGCGCGCCGGCCTGGCCGCGGTTCAGGCGGCGCTCAAGTGCTGCGGCAAGGCGGCCGAAGCCAACCAGCGGATGCCAGCGGCGCGGCTCGCCCAGCCATTGGTCCAGCAAGACGCCGGCCGCGGCCGCGGCCACGCAGGCTTGCCAGCTGAATAGGGGAAACGGCCACCATGAGGACAGCGATGGCAGCGATGGCAGCCACGACATCACGCCGGGTCGGCGCCTTTCACGCTGACAGGGATACCGGCCACCAGCAGGCGCACGCGGTCCGCGGCGGCGGCCAGCTTCTGGTTCAGGCGGCCCAGCTCGTCGACATAGAAGCGGGTGATGGCGCCCATCGGCACCACGCCGAAGCCGATCTCGTTGGAGACCAGGATCACATGCCCGGGCAGGGTGGGCAGCGCAGACAGCAGCGCGTCGATTTCCTCGGTGAAGGCGGCCGGTGGCGTTACCAGGCCATGCTCGGGGTAACTGCGCGCATCGAGGAACAGCAGGTTGTTGAGCCACAGCGTGACGCAGTCGACCAGTATGCAGCCATCGTGGGTGGCATGGGTATATAGCGCATCCGCCAGATGCAGCGGCGCTTCGACCAGGCCCCACTCGGCCGGGCGCCGCGCGCGGTGCAGCGCGATGCGCACCTCCATCTCTTCGTCGGTGCTGTCCTGGCCGTGGCGTGCGGTAGCGATATAGGTAACGGGGCCGCCGGTGGCAGCGGCATGGTCGGCGGCCATCTGCTCGGCAAAGTGGCTCTTGCCGGAGCGCGCGCCGCCCAGCACCAGCGTGAGCTGGCGCGCGCGGCCCGGGACGGCAGCGGCGTGCGGCGCGGGTGCAGCCTGGGGCGAGCGTTCGCTGGCCGGCGCATGGGTGGATGCGCGCACGGGCTCGGTGGCGGTGGCGGAAGCGTTGGCCGGGGTCATCCGGGTATTGTAGCGGGCGCATCCATGGATCGCACGCCCGCATTGGCCAGCGCACAGGGCAGCGCCGCTGGCCGCCGATGCGATAATCCCACGATGCAAAAAAATTCCTCCGAAGCCGCTGGCGCGGCATTGCCGGGTGGCTTGCGCGGTACCTTGATGGTGCAGGGCACCACTTCCGACGCGGGCAAGAGCACGCTAGTGGCGGGCCTGTGCCGGGTGCTGGCGCGCGCCGGCGTGCGCGTGGTCCCGTTCAAGCCGCAGAACATGGCGCTCAACAGCGCGGTCACCGCGGACGGTGGCGAGATCGGGCGCGCCCAGGCCTTGCAGGCCGCCGCCGCCGGGCTGGCGCCGCACACCGATATGAACCCGGTGCTGCTCAAGCCGAGCAGCGATACGGGCGCTCAGATCATCATCCACGGCCAGGCGCGGATGGACCTGGACGCGCGGGCCTATCACGCCTACAAGCCGGTGGCGATGCAGGCGGTGCTGGCCTCGCACCAGCGTCTGTCCAGCGCCTACGAGGTGGTGATGGTGGAAGGCGCTGGCAGCCCGGCGGAGATCAACCTGCGCGAGCGCGACATCGCCAATATGGGTTTTGCCGAAGCGGTGGATTGCCCGGTGGTGCTGGTGGCCGACATCGACCGCGGCGGCGTGTTCGCCCATCTGGTGGGCACGCTGGACTGCCTGTCGGCGTCGGAGCGCGCGCGCATCAAGGGCTTCATCATCAACCGCTTCCGCGGCGATATCGCGCTGCTGCAGCCCGGGCTGGACTGGCTGGAGGCGCGCACCGGCAAGCCCGTGCTGGGCGTGCTGCCCTACCTGCACGGCTTGCACCTGGATGCCGAGGACGCCATCATCGGTGCGCAGGCGGCCAAGCGGGGCGAACTGCTGCGCGTGATCGTGCCGGTGTTGCCGCGCATTTCCAATCACACGGATTTCGATGCGCTGCGCGCGCATCCGCAGGTGGACCTGCGCTTTATTGGCCCCGGCATGCCGATCCCGCCGGCGGACCTGATCGTGTTGCCGGGCAGCAAGAGCGTGCGTGCCGACCTGGCTTTCCTGCGTGCCAATGGCTGGGAGCCAGCCTTGCTGCGGCACCTGCGCTATGGCGGCAAGGTCATCGGTATTTGCGGCGGCATGCAGATGCTGGGCCGGCGCGTGGATGACCCGGCAGGCAATGAAGGCAAGGCCGGCAGCAGCGAAGGCTTTGGCCTGCTCGATTACGACACCGTGCTGGCGCCGCACAAGCAGTTGCGCGTGGTGAGCGGCAGGCTGGCGCTGGATGGCGCCACCGAGGCCACCGAGGCCACCGTGCAGGGCTACGAGATCCATATGGGCGTGACCACAGGCCCCGCGCTGGCGCGCCCGGCGCTATGGCTGGAAAGCGAGCGCCCGGACGGTGCGCAATCGGAGGACGGGCAGGTGCTGGCCTCCTACGTGCACGGGCTGTTCGACCAGCCGCAGGCTTGCGGCGCACTGTTGCGCTGGGCTGGGCTGGCGCGGGCGGAGGGCGTCGACCTGGCCGCGCTGCGCGAGGCCTCGCTGGAGCGCCTGGCGGACACGCTCGTCGCCCACCTTGACATGGGTGCCTTGCTGGCGCCGCTCCAGGCGCCGTAGTGGATGTCAGGGCGGCTGTCAAAGCGGCTGTCAAAGCAGCTGTCAAAGCAGGCTCGGCCGCCCGCCGCGCCAACTGCTAAACTCGCACGCGGGCCCGCTCCGCCAGGGCCCGGCAGCGGCCAATGGCAGGGCCATGGCGGAACCCGGAGCGGCGCGCCCGCCGGCAGCGCTGCCATGGAAAGCCATTGCGGAGACAACCATGCCCGTAGTCGTGATCGCCAATCCCAAAGGCGGCGTAGGCAAGACCACGCTGGCCACCAACCTGGCGGGCTACTTCGCCAGCGCCGGCCACGCCGTGATGCTGGGCGACACGGACCGGCAGCAATCCTCGCGAGCCTGGCTGGGTTTGCGCCCGGCCTCGGCACCGGCCATCCGCACTTGGGACATCAGCGCCAACCAGATCGCGCGCCCGCCCAAAGGCACTACCCATGTGGTGCTGGATACTCCGGCCGGCCTGCATGGCTGGCGCTTCAACGATGTGATGAAACTGGCGCACCGCGTGGTGGTGCCGCTGCAACCGTCCCTGTTCGATATCCTCGCCACCCAGGATTTCCTCACCCGGCTCGCCGATGACAAGCGCGTGCGCCACGGCGAAGTGGAGGTCGGCGTGATCGGCATGCGGGTCGACCTGCGCACCCGCGCGGCCGAGCAGCTGCAGCGCTTTGTCGCGGGGCTGGGGCTGCCAGTGCTGGGCTTTCTGCGCGATACCCAGAACTACGTGCAGCTTGCCGCGCACGGCCTGACGCTGTGGGACGTGGCGCCGTCACGCGTGGCGCGGGACTGGGAGCAGTGGCAGCCGATCATCGGCTGGCTGGAGCAGCCGGCGCTGGCCAGGCGCCCAGCCGCCTGAGCAAGGCATCCACCGACGGCCAGCTTACCCGGCGCACGGCCACGATCAGATCGGCGCCGGGAAACTGGTCGTCGAACGCCTCGCTCTCCACGCCGTCAAGGCGCCGGTAGAACTCGCGCGCCTGGCTGTTGCCGTCCAGCACATAGAGAAAGAGGGGCTGCCCGGGCCAGCCAGCGGCGGCACGCTGCGCGCAATGCGCGAAGAGACGCTTGCCAAGCCCTAGCCCGTGCCATCCCGGCATCACATGCAAGTTGTCCAGATACACGCCATATTGCGGCTCGGTCTCGGGTTGCAGGCAGGCAAAGCCGGCCGGCGTGCCGTCCACGCGCACGAGCGTGACTTCCACCGGGCCGTCTGCGCCTTCCACCAGGCGAGCCTGCCAGGCTTGCGCGCGCTGGGCCGGCGCTTCGCGCTCCAGGTAATCCGCCGGCAACAGGCCACTGTAGGCATGGCGCCAGCTCTGCGCGTGCAGATCGGCAATCAGCGCGGCATCGTGCGGGCCGGCAGGCAGCAATTCGATGGAATGGGTCATCTTCAAGGGAGTCGTCCGGGGCCCGCAACGGGCGCGATCAACATTCTGCCGCAATCCCGGCAAGCCTCGCCATGGTCTTGCGCCTGTCACGCGCTGGCAGGTCCTGCCTGTTAGAATCGCGAATCTTTCGCATTCTCATTATGGCGGCTTGATGCGTTCATCTCACGCCTGCTTGGGGTCCGAAAACACAATCTCCACAACCCCCAAATCTGCTCCCGCCTCCCATGGTCACCGGCCGCCTGCGCGTTGTTTTCGTCAAGATTCACCTGTATCTCGGCTTGTGGCTGGGCCTGCTCTTTGTCATGCTGGGCCTGACCGGCACCGTCATCGCCTGGCGCGATGAGCTGGATGCCCTGCTGAACCCGGCGTTGCTGACGGCATCGGCCGAAGTACCCATGCCGGTCGCGCCGGCCACGGTGCAAGCGGTCGCCGAGCGGCTGCAGGCCGACCCGCACTATGGCCGCCCCACCTTGCTGATGCTGCCGTGCGCGCCGCATGAGGTGTTTATCGCGTGGTACCCGCTCAAGGGCACGCCCAACGCCGGGCGCTCGCGCCAAGTGATGGTCGATCCCGTCACATTGGCGGTGAAGGGCGAGCGGGTCTGGGGCGAGCCCGGCTTGTCGCGCCCGTTGCTGCTGCCCACCTTGTTCCAGTTGCACCACTACCTGCTCGCTGGCGAGACGGGCCGCACGATCCTGGGCATCACCGGGATGCTGTTGCTGATTCTGGTGATCGGCGGGGTTGTGCTGTGGTGGCCCAAGCTCAAGCCGCGCGCGGTGCTCAATGCGTTTCGCATCAGCCATGGCGGCTCGTGGTCGCGTTTTAATTACTCGCTGCATCGCACAGCTGGCATCTTTGCGGCGCCGGTGCTGGCGACGATGGCGTTTTCCGGCTGGTACCTGGATTTGCCCAAGTGGGTGACGCCGATCGTGGCCAGCGTGATGACGGTGTCGCCGCCCGGCAAGCCGGCATCGGCAGCAGCGCCCGCGGGCACGCCGCTACTAGGCATGGCGCAGGCCGTGAGCACGGCTCAGGCGCTTTATCCTGCGGCGCTGGTGACGCGGGTCAGCTTTCCGCGCAAGGCGGGGGATCCGTTTGAGGTGCGGCTGCGGCAGCCGGGTGAGGTCCGCCAGGGCAGTGGGGCTACGCGGCTCTGGCTGGATGCCCATACAGGCAAGCGGCTCGGGGTTCGCGATCCGATGGATGCGCCGGCTGGGGATACTTTTCTTAACTGGATGTATCCGCTGCATACCGGGGAGGCGTTCGGATTGGCGGGGCGGGCGTTTATTTCGGTGTTCGGGGTGGTGCCGCTGATGTTTGCCGCGACCGGGGTGTTGATCTGGTGGAAGCGTCGGCGGGGGCATCGGCGGCATGTGGTGCGGACGATGGAGAGGGCTGGCGGCGCTAAGGGCGCTAAGGGCGTTAAGGTGGTGCGGGAGGAGGCGGTGGAGGTTTGATTGCTGGTTGGCTGCGGCTGCGGCTGCGGAATCAGCTTCAGATTCAAGGGCTTAACTGCAACTTCAACTTCAACTTCAACTTCAACTGCAGTTTCACCACCCCTGCGGGGCGGCGACCTACTTTCTTGTCTTGCCAAGAAAGTAGGCAAAGAAGGCGCGCCGGATGGGGCGACTGCCTCCTCGGGCTTCGACGAAAAGAGCGGCCGGGACCCAAACTCGCATCGCCTTGAGGCGATACTCAGACATGGGTCCCTCTCTTCCGCTCTTTTCGCCGAAGCCCGAGGCGCCCCATACGGCCTTGGCACACCTTGACGGCTCGCTTCGCATCGCGCTGGGGTGTTCCCCGCCTTGGGGGCGGGTCACACGGCTAAGACGAACGGTTGCCATGCGAGTTCACTCACATAGGTGACACTTTGAGGCCCGGGGTGTCCAGGCCTCGACTTCATCAGATTTCCAGGTTGTCGATCAACCGGGTTGCGCCTAGCTTGGCTGCGGTCAGGATGACCAGCGGTTCGCCGGCTACGTATTCTTCGCGGGTGGGGGCTTGCAGGTCCACGCGCTTGCGGATGGAGACGTAGTCGGGTTGCCAGCCGCGGGCTTGCAGGGCGGCTTTGGCGCTGGCTTCGATGGCGGCGAGATCCGCGCTGGCGCTGTTGGCGGCCAGGACGGTATCGCGGACTTCGTGCAGTGTCTTGTAGAGCACCGGGGCTTCGGTGCGCTCGTCGGGCGTCAGGTAGCGGTTGCGTGAGGACAGGGCCAGGCCGTCTTCGGCGCGCACGGTTTCGGCGGGGACGATGTCGATCGGCAGCGCGAACTGATGGACCATGCGGCGCACGATCATCAGTTGCTGGTAGTCCTTCTTGCCGAACACGGCCACGCGCGGCTGCGCGCAGGACAGCAGCTTCATCACCACGGTGCAGACGCCCTTGAAGAAGCCGGGGCGGAACTCGCCTTCCAGGATGTCGCCCAGGTCGTGCGGCGGCTCCACGCGGTATTCCTGCGGCTCCGGGTACATGTCGCGCTCGGTGGGCGCAAACAGCACATAGACGCCTTCCTTTTGCAGCTTCTCGATGTCGTCCTGCAGCGTGCGCGGGTACTTGTCGAAATCCTCATTGGGACCGAACTGCAGCCGGTTGACGAAGATCGACGCGACCACCGGGTCACCATGCTGGCGCGCCAGGCGCATCAGCGACAGGTGGCCTTCGTGCAGGTTGCCCATGGTCGGCACGAACGCCGCCCGGTTCTGCCCGCGCAACTGGTCCCGCAACTCGTGAATGGAGGAGATGACTTTCATGAAGTTGGTGTGCTGGTCGTGGTAGGAATGCCCTGGCGCGGGTGTGCGCCGGGAGGCCGGTCCGGTGCTCTAGGTGGCGCCGATTGTCGGCGGATTGTAGAGCATGTGGCCCGAGGCGGGCGGCGCCATTGGTGCGGCTTAGCTGGGAACGTACGCCAATCGCACATAAATCGGTGCGAAGGGTTCGGCCTGGGTGATCTCGACCAGGGCTTCGCGCGATAGCTCGAGCATGGCGACGAAGTTGACCACCACCACCGGCACGCCCTTGCCGGAACGCACCGCGTCTTCGAAGAGTTCGCTGAACTCCATGAAGCGGGTATGCTGCAGGCGGCGCAGGATGTGGCTCATGTGCTCGCGAACGGATAATTCCTCGCGCGAGATCTTGTGGTGCTGGTTGAGCCTGGCGCGCTTGATCACGTCGGCCCATGCGGCCTGCAGGTCCACCACTTCCACATCGGGGAAGCGCGGCGCGATGCTCTGCTCGATGTAGACCTGTGAGTGCAGGAAATCGCGCCCGAGCTGCGGCACCTGGTCGATGCGCATGGCCGCCAGCTTCATCTGCTCGTACTCGAGCAGGCGGCGGACCAGTTCGGCGCGCGGATCCTCTTCTTCGTCGTCGCTGTCGGACTTTTTCACCGGCAGCAGCATGCGCGACTTGATCTCGATCAGCATGGCGGCCATCAGCAGGTACTCGGCGGCCAGCTCAAGATTGCTCTTGCGGATCTGCTCGATATACGTGAGGTACTGACGCGTCACTTGCGCCATCGGGATATCGAGGACGTTGAAGTTCTGCTTGCGGATCAGGTAAAGCAACAGATCCAGCGGCCCCTCGAACGCTTCCAGGAAGATTTCCAGCGCGTCCGGCGGGATGTACAGGTCCTGCGGCAGCTTGAACAGGGGCTCGCCGTACAGGCGCGCGAACGCCATGCCGTCGACGGCGGCCGGCGTGGAATCCTGCTCCGGCGTCACGCTCGGCAGCTCGATCGCCGGCTTCAGCTTGTCCTGCTCGCTCTGGTTCATCTAGGGGCGGGCGCTCGGGGGCGGGGCGATGTGGCGGGTAAGGACTTTAGTCCAGCGCGTAGACGTACGGCTTTTGCGCCACGCGCGAGGCGTCGGCACGGGCACGTTCTTCGAGGTTGATCGGGCTCTTGTCCCACAGCAGGGCACGGCCCTGGCGTTGTTCCGCTTCCAGGGAAGGGCGCTCGTCCTTGAGCGACTTCAGGAACTGGGTGATATCCGATTCGTAGGCAGCCATGGCGGGAAACAGGGTGAGATTAACAAACAGCGGGGATTTTACCGTATCGGCGGGCCCGGCAACGGGATTGCGCGCGATTCTGCCGTTTTCATCCCTTGCCCTCGCTTTCGGCGATGGTTGTGGTGAGCGCTGTGGTGACTGCTGTGGCGACGGTCGCGGCGGTCTTTTTGGCGGCGCCGGACAGGCCGGCCGCGCGGGTGTGGTCAAATGTCGACTTTGCGTGACGTGCATCGATCGATGAGGATGGACCCAGGGAACCCGTGCACCATGCCCGCCGGCCTTGCCGCCCCTGCCGGTGGACGGCCGGTGGCGCCGGCCGTGCTGCGCCGCCTGATGCCCCCGCTGCTGGCGGCCCTGATGCTATCCGCCGGGCCTGCCGCCGCCGCCTATGAAGTCGAGGTGGACGCGCCCAAGCCGATCAAGGAAATCCTGCAGGACCACCTGGACCTGTCGCGCTATCGCACCCGCGACGATATCTCGCCCGACCAGTTCAACTATATGGTCGAGACCGTGGGCGAGCAGGTCCGCCAGTTCACTTCCACCGAAGGCTATTTCGATCCGCAGACCACCACCAAAGTGGATGGCAGCGGCGACGAGCGTACCGTGCACATCACGGTGGAACTGGGCGCGCGCACGGTGATTCGCGCCGTCGACGTGGGCGTGACGGGCCCGGCCGCCAGCCAGTCGCCGGAGCGGATCGCCGAAATCAGGGCCAAGTGGGGCCTGCCGGTAGCCGCGCCGTTTCGCCAGGCGGACTGGGACAAGGCCAAGGAAGACGCGCTGGTGGCGCTGCAGAGCAACACCTACTATGGCGCCCGCCTGACCGGCTCGCAAGCCCGCATCGAGCCGGACGAGCACGCGGCGGACCTGAGCGCGCGCTTTGCCAGCGGCCCGGCCTACAGCATGGGGCCGCTGATGATCAGCGGGCTGCGGCGCTATCCCGAGCAGATCATCCGCAACGTCAATCCGCTGTATGAGGGCGAGCCGTACCGCGTGGAGCGCTTGCTGGAATTCCAGCGCGCGATCCAGAACCAGCCGTATTTCTCCAATGTGCAGATCGACCTCGGCGAGCAGGAGACGACGGAGGACGGCAAGATTGCCGACACCAATCCGGACCGGGTCGCCGCGCCCAAGGTCGACATGAGCGCCGACAAGGTCACCGTGCCGGTGTACGTCCGGGTGCGGGAGTATCCTGTCAATCGGCTGTCATCCGGCGTGGGCTACACCACCGATACCGGCGCCCAGGTCGAAGGCCGATACTCTTACTACAACCTGTTCAACCGCGCCTGGGTGTTCGACTCGCAAGCGCGCATCGAGCAAAAGCGCCAATATGTGTTCGGCGAGATCGCGATGCCGCCGGACAGCAGGACGTACCGCAACAGTGCCTACGCCAGCTACGAACGCACCATCGACCTCGAAAGCACCGACCTGACCAGCCTGCGCACCGGCCTGAAACGGTCCCGCTCGCGCGAGAATTACGACACCACCATCTCGCTCGACTATTACTACGACAACCTGCAGCCCTTTGGCGAGGCGAACCAGCTCAGCCGGGCGCTGGTGCCTGCCTTTGCCTGGACGCGGCGCGACGTGGACAACCTGGTGTTCCCGCGCCGCGGCAACGTGATCAGCACGCAGGTGGGCGTGGCCGCCAAGCACATAATGAGCGACGAAACCTTCTTCCGCCTGTACGGGCGTATCCGCCAGTACGTGCCCGTGGGCAAGCGCGACCTGGTGTTGGCCAGGCTGGAGCTCGGCGCGGATATCACCAACGGCGACGTCACCAAGATCCCCGCCTCGCTGCGTTTTCGGGCGGGCGGCACGGATTCGATCCGGGGCTACGGCTACCAGTCGATCGGCACCCGCAACGGCGCCAGCGTGCTGCCGGCCAAGTACCTCGCCACCGGGAGCCTGGAGTACCAGTACTGGTTCCTGCATGACTGGGGCGCCGCGATCTTCTGGGACGTGGGCACCGCCACCGACAACCTGACGGGCGTCAAGCTCTACAACGGCGTGGGCATCGGTGCGCGCTGG
The DNA here is from genome assembly GCF_000832305.1 of Cupriavidus basilensis. Classification (NCBI taxonomy): domain Bacteria; kingdom Pseudomonadati; phylum Pseudomonadota; class Betaproteobacteria; order Burkholderiales; family Burkholderiaceae; genus Cupriavidus; species Cupriavidus basilensis. Next base: position 3,474,506 of record NZ_CP010536.1, on the reverse strand, counting down.
CGCAGCCCGGTGGGGCCGGTGAAGCTCGACGTGGGCTACGGCATCCAGCAAAAGCAGTTCCGCCCGCATATCGCGCTGGGAGTCGCGTTCTGATGATTGACCTGACGATGACGATGCGGCCAGGTCGCCAGCACGGCGTCCTCCATGAACGCAGTTGCAGGCTATTTGCCACATGAGCATTCCCGACATGCCTCCCGTTCCCGCCTCCGGCGAGGTTCCGCCCGGGCCGGCGCGGCCGCGCCGCACGCGCCTCGGGCGCTGGCTGGCGTGGTGCGTCGTGGTGGTGCTGTTGCTGGTGCTGGCGGCGGTTGCGGCGGTGGTGCTGGCCTTGCGTACGGAGGCCGGTACGCGCCAGTTGTGGTCGCTGGCCACGCACCTGTCCTCAGGCGCGTTGTCTGGCAAGCTCGAAGGCGGCACGGTGGCGCATGGCCTGCGGTTGCGCGATGTGGTGTTTGCCACCGGCGAGACACGGGTGACGATTGACCGTGTCGACGGCAATTGGGCGCTTGGCTGGTCGCCGACCCGCTTGCATGTCAGCGCGCTGCGCGTGGGCGCCGTCACGCTGCGCTTGGCGCCGTCGCAGCCTGACAACGCGCCCGCCTCCTTGCCCAGATCGCTCGACCTGCCGTTGGCGGTGGACGTCGATACGCTCACGCTGGACCGCCTGACCTTGCTGCAAGGGCCGCCGGCTACGCCCAGCGAGATGGTGTTCAGCGACCTGGCGGGCTCGCTGCATTCCGATGGGCAACGCCACCGCCTCAGCGTGGAACGGTTGGTCACGCCATACGGCAAGCTGGCCGCTAATGCGCAGATCGCCGGCCAGGCGCCGTTTGCGCTGAACGGCGCCGCGCTGCTGGAGGGCAGCTGGCAGAAGGAATCCTTTAGCATCAGCGCCAATGTGCGTGGCTCGCTTGCCATGCTGCACGCGCAAGCCGAGGCCAGCGGTGATCGCCTGCGCGGCCGTGCCGAGGCCGACCTGACGCCGTTTGGCAAGGTGCCGTTCACGCATGTGCTGGTCAATGGCGAGCACATCAACCCGCGCTTGTTCAGCGCGTCGGCGCCGCGCGCCAATCTCTCCGTGCAGGCCGAGTTGCGCCCGGTGGATGGCGCGGCCACGCCGGCGCAGGCCACCCCGGCTTCCGCTCCCGCTGCCAAGCCTGGCAGCGCCCACGACAGCGCGCCCCTGCGCGTGGCGGGCGACGTGCGCATCGTCAATCACGAGGCCGGCAAGCTTGACGCCGAGCGCCTGCCGGTGGAATCGGTACAAGCGCATATCGAGGTCAGCGAGGCAGCGCAGATGGTGCGCGACCTGCAGGTGGCGCTGGCCGGCGGCGGCGAGATCCGCGGCGGTGGCGCGCTGCGCGATGGCCGCGGCGGCTTCGACCTCGACGTGCGCAACCTCGACCCGCAGGCTCTCTATGGCAGCCTGAAGCGCGTGCGCCTGTCCGGGCCGGTGAGCTTGCGCATGGAGCCCGGCCGCAAGAGCGTGGCGCTGGACCTGGCCGGCGGCGAGTACAAGCTGTTTGCCGATGCGCATCTGGATGGCGAGGCGGTGACGCTGACCTCGCTGCGCGCCGGCATCGGCGCGGGCACGCTCAACGCCGATGGCAAGCTGTCGCTGAAGGACGCGCAGCCCTTCAGCTTCAAGGGCAAGCTGATCAATTTCGACCCGGCCCGCGTGGCCGAGGTGGCGCCTGGTCGCATCAATGCGGAGTTCACCGCCAGCGGCACGCTAGCACCGGAGCACCGCGTGGCGCTGGACTTCGCGGTGCGCGACAGCGTCTATGCGGGGCTGCCGATGCGTGGCGAGGGCAAGCTGCGCCTGGCCGGCGAGCGCCTGCTGCCGAGCCAGGCCACGCTGGAGATGGCGGGCAACCAGGCCCAGATCAACGGCAGCTTTGGCGCACGCGGCGATCGCCTGAAAGTGCATGTGGATGCGCCGCAGCTCGATCGGCTCAAGTTCGGCGTGGCCGGCGTGTTAAAGCTCGACGCGGACGTCACCGGCACGCTGGCGCGGCCGGAGATCGTGGCCAGCTATGACGCGCAGTCGCTGGTGGTGGGCCCGCACCACGTGGCCAGCGCCAGCGGCAGCGCCGAGTTGCGCGGGGGGCTGAACGGCACGCTCGCGCTAAAACTGCACGCCCGCGACTATCGCGGCCCGGTCGCCACGCTGCGCACGCTCGATGCCTCGCTCAGCGGCACCCAGGCCAGTCATGCCTTCGACCTGAAAGTGGCCGGCGCGTTGCACGACAAGCCGATGCAACTCGCCTTGTCGGGGCAGGGCGCCTGGCAGGGGGCGGCGGGGTGGAAGGGCACCATCGGCACCCTGGAGGAGCGCGGCACGGTCAACGTGCGGCTGATCGCGCCGACGCAGCTGCAGGTGGCGGACCAGCGCGTGCATCTCGGCGCGGCCAGCCTGCAGTTCGAGCGCGCCCGCGTGACTGTGGACAGCTTTGAATTCGACCACGGCCGCATCCGCACCCAGGGCAACCTCGATGGCCTGCAGGTGGCCAACCTGCTGCGCCTGGCCGAGGCCTTGACGGGCGAAGCGCCGCCGGTGCGCTCGGACCTGGTCCTGGACGGCCGCTGGAACATCACGCTGGCCGAGTCTGCCTCCGGCTTTGCCGAGCTGCGCCGGCGCAGCGGCGACGTCTCGGTGAGTGCCGGGCGGGGCTACACCGCGCTGGGCCTGGGCGAAACCGCGCTGCGCGCCGAGTTTGCCGGCAGCCGCGTCAACCTGAAAGGCGGCATCGAGGCCGCACGGGTCGGCAAGGTGGTGGTAGACGCGTCCGCCGGGCTGATCCAGGAGCAGGGCCTGATGACGGTGACGCCGGCTTCCACGCTGGCGGGCAAGGTTTCGCTGGATGTGCCGAAGATCAAGTCGCTGGAGGCGCTGAGCGGCCCGCAATACGCGTTCGATGGCAAGCTGGCGGCAGTTCTGCAACTGGCGGGCAGCGTCGGGCAGCCCCTCCTTACCGGCACGATCGACGGTACCGGCATCGCCATCACCCTCTACGACCTCGGCATCCAGCTGACCGATGGCATCGTGCATGTGGTGCTCGACCAGAACACCATCGAGCTCAAGCAGGTGGAGTTCCGCGGCGGCGACGGCAAGATCGTGGCCACCGGCAACGTGAAGCTGGGCGAGACCGATCCCAACCTGACGGGCAAGATCGTGGCCGACAAGCTCCAGCTCTTTGCCAGCCCCGAGCGCACGCTGATCATTTCCGGCGATGCCAGCATCGCCAACGAGAACCGCCAGATCGTGATCCGCGGCAAGTTCCGCGTGGATCGCGGCTTGTTCGACCTGCCCAAGGCCGGCGCCCCGGAGCTGGGCGACGACGTAGTGGTGGTGCGCCGCCGCGACCAGCGCGAGATCAAGACCGCCGCCACGCCGTTGCCGGAGGCTAGGCCGGCCAGCCGCTTCAGCCCGCTGATCGATCTCACGCTCGACCTTGGCGACAATTTCCGTTTCCGCGGGGCCGGCGCGGACCTGCGCCTGAACGGCCAACTTGGCGTGCGCAGCGCCCCGCTGACGCCGCTGCGCGCCACCGGCACCATCCGCGTGACCGACGGCACCTATGAGGCGTTCGGGCGCAAGCTCAACATCGAGCGCGGCATCGTCAATTTCAACGGGCCGGTGGACAATCCCAACCTCAATATCCGCGCCATGCGCCGCAACCAGGAAGTGGAGGCGGGGGTGGAGGTGACCGGCACGGTACGCCTGCCGCGCGTCAAGCTGGTGTCCGAGCCAAATGTGCCCGAGGAGGATAAGCTGTCATGGCTGATGTTCGGCTACGGCGCGGAAAGCGCGGCGGCCGGACAGCAGCAGCAACTCAGTGCGGGAGCCCTGGGCGGTGCCGCGCTGGGCATGCTGGGCGGGCGCGCGGGCAAGGGGATCGTGCAGCATCTGGGCATCGACGAGTTTTCGATCGGGCCTAGCGCGGCCGGCCTCAACGACCAGCAGGTGGTCAGCGTGGGCAAGGCCGTGACCGAGAAGATCTCGGTAGGCTATGAGCAGAGCCTGACCAGCGCCAGCAACGTGGTCAAGCTGACCTGGGCATTCTCGCGGCGCTGGTCGCTGATTGCCAAGGGCGGCTCGATCAACGGGCTCTCGGTGCTGTTTAACCGCCGCTTCGACAGTTGGGGCAATTTGTTCACGGGCGCGTCGGGCCGCGCCGGAACCGCGAGGAGCCAGACCGATGCCAGCCAGGATGCCGACAGCAATGCAACGGACGCAGCCGCGCCCGCGCAGCCTTGAGACACGCGCCATGATCTGCGTGCCGCCCACCTCCGCCACTGCCGCGTCTTACCGACGCCTCGCCGCCATGGGACTGATTTCCTCCGTGCTTGCCCTGTTCGGGTGCGACCAGCAAAAGGTCGACGAAGCGATGAAGAAGGCGGGCGATACCGCGCACGCCACCTGGAACTCGGTCAAGCCCGATAGCCAGTTGTTCAAGGGCATCGTGGTGGGCGAATCCAGCGAGGACGACGTGCGCAAGCAGGCCGGGCGCCCGGAGATCACCTGGGAAGAAGAGGACGGCGGCCGCCGGCTGGAATACCCGCGCGGCCCGGAAGGCGCCACCACCTGGATGGTGACGATCGGCGCCGATGGCAAGGTGCGCGCCATCGAGCAGGTGCTGACCGCGGAGAACTTCGCGCGCGTGCGCGCCGGCATGAGCCGAGACGATATCCGCCGCCTGGTCGGCAAGCCTACCAAGGTGGAAGCCTTCGCGCTCAAGAAGGAAGAGGTGTGGGGCTACCGCTGGTGGGAAAGCGCGCAGGAGAAGGCGTTCTTCAACGTGCATTTCAACGCCGATGGCAAGGTGACGCACACCTCGCGCAGCGACGAGAGGCTGCAGGGCGGTTAGCCTGCAGCGGGCCGCTCGGCCCGCTCGGCGAGCAACACGCCGGCCCTGGCACAGGCTGCGGCCAGCGTGTCGCAATAGTTTGCCGTGCCCATCTGTTCCAGGAAGCCCGCGCGCCGCATCAGCGACATCACCTGTGCCGGCGCGGCGCAGATCACCAGCGTGCCGCCACGCCGCGCCAGCGTCTTGCGCAAGGCGTCCAGTGTGTCCAGGCCGGTGGTGTCCAGCGCCACCAGCTTGCCCACGTCGAGGATCAGCACCGCCGGCACCGGCTGGGTGCGGTCGCGCGGGTCGATCAGCGCTTCCACCTTGTTGACGGCGCCGAAGAAGAGCGCGCCGGTCATGTGATAGGCCGCCACCTCGCCGGCCGGCAGCGGCCTGCCGTCGGCCGCCGGGGGCAGCGCGGCCGGCGCGATCGCCTCGATCTGCGTGAGCGCGGCCATGCGGTAGATGAAGAACAGGCAGGCGAGCACCAGTCCTACCTGCACCGCCACGGTCAGGTCGAACACCACGGTCAGCACGAAGGTGCCGAGCAGGATGATGCGGTAGTTGTTGCTGTAGCGCTTCAGGTGCGTCAGCCCGAACATATGCCACTCGCCCATGTTCCACGCCACGTAGAGCAGGATGGCGGCCAGCGTGGCGAGCGGGATGGCGCTGGCCAGTGGCGCCGCCACCAGCACGATCAGCAACAGCGTGGCGGCGTGGATCATGCCAGCCACCGGCGTGCGCCCGCCGCTGCGCACGTTGGTGACGGTACGGGCGATGGTGCCCGTGGCCGGCAGGCCGCCGAAGAACGGCGTGACGATATTGGCGATGCCCTGCGCCATCAGCTCCTGGTTGGGATCGTGGCGGTCGTCGATCAGGCTGTCGGCCACGCGTGCGCAGAGCAGCGATTCGATGGCGCCGAGCAGGGCGATGGTCAGGGTGGGCGCCACCAGCTGCTGGACCAGTTGCCAGCTCAGTTGCGGCAGCGCAAACGGCGGCAGGCCCTGCGGAATACCGCCGAAGCGCGTGCCGATGGTCTCCACCGGCAAGTGCAGCAGGCCATTGGCCGCGGTGGCTAGCACCAGCGCTATCACCGTGCCGGGAACCATGGCCAGCGCACGGCCAAGGCGGCCGTGCGCATTGGGCGGGTTTGCCGGGTTTGCCGCAACCGTCGATACGGGGCGCCAGCGCTTGCCTGCCAGCAGGGCCAGGCGCGACCAGCCCGCCACCACCACCAGCGAGCTGACCGCCAGCGCTACCGTGGGCCAGGACACCGTGGGCAGGGCGCGCCCCAGCACACGCATCTGCGAAAGGAAGTTGCCAGGCAGCTTGCCGGTTTGCAGGCCAAGGAAATCGGCGATCTGCGAGACCATGATCAGCACCGCGATGCCGTTGGTGAAGCCGATCACGATGGCCACGGGGATAAAGCGGATCAGGGTGCCTAGCCGGAACAGCCCCATGGCGAACAGCAGGCCGCCCGCCAGGATGGTAGCGATCAGCAGGTTGGCCACGCCGTAGCGCGCCACGATGCCGTAGACGATGACGATGAAGGCGCCGGCGGGACCGCCGATCTGCACCGGCGAGCCGCCCAGCGCGGCGATCAGGAAGCCCGCGATGATGGCGGTAAACAGACCGGCCTGCGGTGGCATCCCGGAGGCGATGGCAAAGGCCATCGCCAGCGGCAGCGCCACCACGCCCACGGTGAGGCCGGCGGCGAGGTCCTTGAAGAAGAGGGCGCGGTTGTAGTCGCGCAGGCTGTCGAGCAGGCGCGGGTGGAAGGCGGCGAGGGGGAAGGGCTGGCGCAGGCGCAGCCTGCCGCCAGCGGGCGGCGGCGCTGGCGTGCCAGAAGGGGCGTGGCCGGGAACGCTGTCGGGCATGCCAGGAAATCCCATCAACACCCTGTCGGGCATGGGTGCAGTATGGGCTTCCCGGCGGCGTGGCGTCAATCGGCGCCGGCGCCATGGCGCGTTGGCGGCTCGGCGCTGGCGCGCCTCACCGCCCCCGCGGGTCAGCCAATGCGCATGCCCGGCACGGCGCCTTCGTGCGGCTCCAGGATCCACAGGCCCGGCGTGGCCTTCTCATCCGCTGCCGATGCGGCCAGCACCATGCCCTCGGACAGCCCGAACTTCATCTTGCGCGGAGCCAGGTTGGCCACCATCACGGTGAGCTTGCCCACCAGCTGCTCGGGCGTGTAGGCCGACTGGATGCCGGAGAAGACGTTGCGCGTCTTGCCTTCGCCCAGGTCCAGCGTGAGCTGCAGCAGCTTGCTCGATCCTTCCACCTTCTGGCAGTCCACGATCCTGGCCACGCGCAGGTCGATCTTGGCGAAGTCGTCGATCGTGATGGTGTCGGCGATGGGCTCGATCGATGCGGCGGCGCCATCCGCTTCACCGGCGGGCGCGGTGGCCTGCAGCGAGTCGCGGTTGGCCGCCAGCAGCGCATCGACCTGCTTGGCATCCACGCGCGTCATCAGGTGCGAATACGGCTGCACCGGGCGCGAAGCCGACAGTTGCTTGTCGATGCCGCGCCAGTCCAGCGGCTCGATATTGAGGAAGCGCTCAACCCCAGCGGCCATTTGCGGCACCACCGGCTTGAGGTAGACGGTGAGCAGGCGGAAGGCTTCCAGCGAGACCGAGCAGGCAGCGTGCAGGGCCGCGCGCTTGCTGTCGTCGCGTGCCAGCTCCCACGGCTTCTCCGTGTCGACGAAGGCGTTCACCGAATCCGTGAGCTCCATCACCAGGCGCAGCGCCTTGCTGTACTCGCGGGCTTCATAGAACTGTGCCACTTGCGGCGCGGCTTCCCGCAATTGCTTGAGCAGCGGGTGGGCCAGCGCGGCCTCGTCCACCACGCCGTCGAAGCGCTTGACCAGGAAGCCGGCGGCGCGGCTGGCAATGTTGACGTACTTGCCGATCAGGTCGCTGTTCACGCGCGCAATGAAGTCATCGAGGTTCAGGTCGAGGTCTTCCATGCTGGCGTTGAGCTTGGCGGCGAAGTAGTAGCGCAGCCATTCCGGGTTCATGCCGGTGTCGATATAGCTCTGCGCGGTGATGAAGGTGCCGCGCGACTTGCTCATCTTGGCGCCGTCCACCGTCAGGAAGCCGTGCGCGAACACGTTGGTGGGCGTGCGGTAGCCAGAGAAGCGCAACATGGCTGGCCAGAACAGCGTATGGAAATACAGGATGTCCTTGCCGATGAAGTGGTACTGCTCGGCGGTGGAGTGCGGGCCTACCCAGGCGTCGAAATCGATGCCCTTCTTTTCGGCCAGGTTCTTGAAGCTGGCGTAGTAGCCGATCGGTGCATCCAGCCACACGTAGAAATACTTGCCGGGAGCGCCGGGAATCTCGAAGCCGAAGTAGGGCGCATCGCGCGAGATGTCCCAGTCGGACAGCGTGGACGCCTCGCCTTCGGCGCCCAGCCATTCCTGCATCTTGTTGGCCGCTTCCGGCTGGGCCAGGTCAGCCACCCACTCGCGCAGGAAGGTTTCGCAGCGCGGGTCGGACAGCTTGAAGAAGTAGTGCGCGGAGGACTTGCGCACCGGCGTGGCGCCCGACACCACCGAGTACGGGTTTTTCAGGTCGGTGGGCACGTAGGTGGTGCCGCAGACTTCGCACGAGTCGCCGTACTGGTCCTTGGCGCCGCACTTCGGGCACTCGCCCTTGATGAAGCGGTCCGGCAGGAACATGTTCTTGACCGGGTCGTAGAACTGCTCGACCTCGCGCTCGGCGATCAGGTCCTCGGCCTTCAGCGCCAGGTAGATCTTCTCGGAGAGCTGCTTGTTCTCGTCCGAGTCGGTGCTGTAGTAATTGTCGAACGACACCATGAAGCTGTCGAAGTCGCGCTTGTGCTCGGTCCACACGCGATCGATCAGCTGCTTGGGCGTAATGCCTTCTTTCTCGGCCCGCAGCATCACCGGGGTGCCGTGCGTATCGTCCGCCCCGACGTAGTAGACCTCGTTCGCCATCATGCGCTGGAAGCGCACCCAGATGTCGGTCTGGATGTACTCCACCAGGTGGCCGATATGGATCTGGCCGTTGGCGTAGGGCAGGGCGGAAGTAACGAGGATGCGACGTGCGGTCATGGAAGAATTGCCGGTCAGGAGGGGGTTGGACGGTAAGGCGGGGGCGTCGCCGCCAAAGTCGGGCGGGCACCGTGAGAGGGCTATTCTAACAAGCGGGGCGGGCAGCGCGTGCACTGCGGCGGCGCACAGGGGGAAGAGAGGGCTTTGAGTAGTATTTAGTGATGCAAAAGCCACTCATTAAGCTGAGGACAAAAAAAGCGCCGGTCAGAGCCGGCGCAGCTTTCCACAACGGAAAAGGAGGAGAAATCAGGTACCGCCCGGGAGGTCAGCCACCCATCGCGAGCCAGCAACGGTGACAAGCGGTACCTGTTTCTATGACCGCATCATCTCTGAATTGGTTTCAAATAAATTTCGACCCGGCGATTTTGTGCGCGCCCGGCCTCGGTGGCGTTGTCCGCGACCGGCTGGGTCTGGCCCCGTCCTTCGGCTGCCAGGCGGGTCCGGGCAACGCCTCGGTCACCCAGGTAGGTTGCGACGCTCTGGGCGCGGCGCTGCGACAGCTGCATGTTGTAGTTCGGGTTGCCGGTGCTGTCGGTATGGCCTACCACGGTGGCGGAGACGTCCTGTTGCTGGGCAAGGGTCTGCGAGACCTGGTCGAGCACCGAGCGGAACGACGGCTTGATGCTGGCGCTGTCCGTATCGAAGGTCACCTGGCTGGGGATGTTCACCTTGAGCGAGCCGTCCGGCTGCTCGGTGATCTGCGTGCCCGTGCCCGCCGTGTCCTTGTTCAGCTTGCCGCGGATTGCGTTCCAGTTGTAACCCGTGGCCCCACCCAGGGCCCCGCCAACCGCGGCGCCGACGAGCGTGCCGGTGGTATTGCCGCCGATCAGGTTGCCCAGGCCGGCGCCGACCGCAGCGCCCACGCCGGTGCCGACCGCGGTCTGGGTGCCTTGTTCCGTGGCGCAGCCGGCGGCAAGGGTGGCGACAATGGCCAGGCTGACGAGCTTGAGTTTCATGTTTTCTCCTTCAGGACGAAGCTTTTTTGGCTGATTTTGAAGTGGTGCGCGCAACATTGCTAGAAATAACGCGGAAGGCACCTGAATACAAGGGCCCGGACCGTATTCACCGGGCTCGCGTTCCTGGCGCACTACAATAAGGAGATGATGCCGGGTGCACAAGCCTGTTGCTGTGACAGTTGTAAGTGCGTGTAATTCCACGTGCGGAATATGGGCTTGCCGCCCACGCATTACCCTCACGTTACCCTTGCGCCGCACTTCGCTCATACTTTGATAAAGTACGCGCCTTCCCCCATATTCCCATATTCAGTAGCGGAGATTGTCTTGAGCCTCACCGTCGACCAGGTTACCGAAGTCCTGCGCACCGTGATCGACCCCAACACGGGCCGGGATCTGGTGTCCACCCGTTCGGCTCGCAATGTGCGGGTCGAAGGCGGCGATGTGTCGCTGGAAGTGGAGCTGGGTTATCCCGGCAAGAGCCAGCTGGAACCGATTCGCAAACAAGTGGTGGATGCGCTGCGCCAGTTGCCCGGCGTGGCCAATGCCAACGTGGCCGTCAGCATGCACATCGTGGCCCACGCGGTGCAGCGCGGCGTCAAGCTGCTGCCGGGCGTCAAGAACGTGATCGCCGTGGCGTCGGGCAAGGGCGGCGTGGGCAAGTCCACCACCGCCGTCAACCTGGCGCTGGCGCTGTCCGCCGAGGGTGCCCGCGTGGGCATGCTCGACGCCGACATCTACGGCCCGAGCCTGCCCATGATGCTGGGCATCGATGGCCGCCCGGAGTCGTCCGATGGCCAGACCATGGAGCCGCTCGAAGGCCACGGCCTGCAGGCCAACTCGATCGGCTTCCTGATCGAGCAGGACAACCCGATGGTGTGGCGCGGCCCGATGGTGACCTCGGCGCTGGAGCAATTGCTGCGCCAGACCAACTGGCACGATCTCGATTACCTGATCGTCGACATGCCGCCAGGCACCGGCGACATCCAGCTTACGCTGTCGCAGAAAGTGCCGGTGACGGGTGCTGTCATCGTCACCACACCCCAGGATATCGCCCTGCTGGACGCCAAGAAGGGCTTGAAGATGTTCGAGAAGGTGGGCATCCCTATCCTTGGCATCGTCGAGAACATGGCTGTCTACTGCTGCCCGAGCTGCGGCCACGTCGAGCATATCTTCGGCGAAGGCGGTGGCGAGAAGATGTGCGCGGACTACGGCGTGGACCTGCTGGGCAGCATGCCGCTTAACCGCTCGATCCGCGAGCAGGCCGATACCGGCCGGCCCACGGTGGTGTCCGATCCTGACAGCCCGATCGCCGAGCTGTACCGCGCCATGGCGCGCAAGGTGGCCGTCAAGGTGGCCGACCGCGCCCGCGACATGACCAGCAAGTTCCCCAGCATCGTGGTGCAGAACACCTGATCCCCATGGACACGCCAGCCGACTCTGCTGCAGGCAACCCGGCCTCCGGCGCCGTGCCCGCCGGCCGGCCTGGCGTGACCATGGCCGTGGTGATGCGCCGCGTGCCGCTGGCTAGCCGCTGGCAGCCTTGGAAATGGGAACTCGACACCGTGCTGCCGGATCTTGGCGAGTTCGGCGCCGTGCCCCACTGCCTGGCGCAGGACGAACACGGCGCGCGCTGGCTGTACCCGGGCTACGCCGTCACGCTGTTCCGTGACGAGGCCGAGGGCTACTACCTCAACCTCACTTCCACCGCGCCCTGCTGGTTCGTGCTGTGGCGAATGGCAGAGGAGGGCGGGCAGGCTGCCGTACCGACGTCGCGCGACGGCGAGCCGCTGCCGGTGCCGGTGACGGTGACGCTATCCTACAACGAGGCCGGACGCTGGCTCGACGCCGGCGAAACCGTCGAGAACGTACCGCTGGCCCCTGAGCAGCTGGATTGGCTGCAAGCCTACGTGGCCCAGTACTACCGCCCCGAGCCCAAGAAACGCCGGCGCCCGGAATCATTCAAGGCGCCGCAGGACAGGGCGCGCTACTGATGCAGGCAGGCCGCGCATGAGCGATGCTTCCTTTCTGTCGCGCTGGTCCCGCCGCAAGGCTGCGGCGCGCGACGGCAAGCCGCTTGAGGCTGCGCCCCGTCTGCCCCCGGAATCGGCCGTGGCTCCCGGCAGGGATGCGCCAGTAGCCCAGGCACTGCCAGACCCCGTTCCAACCCCACCCGCTGAACCGCTCCCCACGCTAGCCGATGCCGCCTTGCTGCGGCCGGGCGACAGCATCGCTCGTTTCGTCGCGCGCGGCGTGGACGAAAACGTGAAGCGCGCCGCGCTCAAGACGCTGTTCGCCGATCCGCATTTCAACGTGATGGACGGCCTCGATACCTATATCGACGACTACAGCCAGCCCGATCCGATTCCGCTGGATGTGCTGCGGCGCATGCGCCAGTCCGAGACGCTGGGGCTGTTCGCGCCCACCGACGAGGAACTGGCGGCGGCTCGCGCACAGCAAGAAGGGCTTGATGCGCAGGACGCTGTCCCGGTGCCGCCCGAACCGCCCGCGGCGTTGCCACAACCAGCCGGCGAGGCCGGGGAAGCTGGCATTGCCACCGCCACCGCCACCGATGACAGCTTGCCTCCTGCCGCGTCCCCGGCCGGCCTTTGCGCCCCAGGCAAACACGCGTAGTCGCTGCCCGCGGCGCGGCCTACAATAGGCTTCCCCCATATTCCGCCGGCGGCAAGACTCCCAACCAAGGGGGCGGCCAGGCCGGCCAGCCGCACTCCCCATGCCGACGCTGATCTGCAATTGCAACGACACGATGCCGCTTGACGGGGCGGCATTGTCGGGCAATGTTCCCGTGCCCGCGGGTGGCGTGAAGACGCCGCTCAAGGTCCATCGTCTGCTGTGCCGCCGCGAGATTGGCGATTTCACCGCTGCGCTCGCCGGCACCGACGATGTCATCGTGGCCTGCACGCAGGAGCGCGCGCTGTTTACCGAGGTAGCCGCCCGGCGCCAGGCCGAGGGCACCATGACCGCGCCCGTGCGCTTCGTCAACATTCGCGAGACCGGTGGCTGGTCGCAGGGGGCGCGGCGCGACCCGAAAACCGCCAACGCCAAGATCGCTGCCCTGCTGGCCGCCGCCGCGCTGCCGGACCCGGATCCGGTGCCCGTGGTGGACTACCGGTCCGGCGGCGCCGTGCTGGTGCTAGGCCCCGCCGACCGTGCGATCCCCTGGGCCGGCAAGCTGGCCGAAGCCGGCCTGGACGTTGCGGTCCTGCTCAGCGCCGCCGCCGGGGCCATGGCCCCGGCCGGCTTGCCCGCCTCGCGGGCGTTCCCCGTGCACAGCGGCAAGCTGGTCAAGCTCGGCGGCTGGCTGGGCGCCTTCGAGGCCAGCTGGGAGACCGGTGCGGGACGCAGCAACCCGATCGACCTGGACCTGTGCACGCGCTGCAATGCCTGCATCGACGCTTGCCCGGAAGACGCCATCGATTTCAGCTACCAGGTGGACCTGGACCGCTGCCGCTCGCACCGCGCTTGCGTGAAGGCCTGCGGCGCCGCCGCCGCGATCGACTTCGACCGCCCGGCCGCCATTGCCACGGAACGCTTCGACCTGGTGTTCGACCTGGCCGACACGCCCGCCTTTCGCATGCACGCGCCGCCGCAGGGCTACCTGTACGCCGGCGCGGATGCGCTGCGCCAGCAGGCGCAGGCATTGACGCTGGTCCAGCTGGTGGGCGAGTTCGAGAAGCCGAAGTTCTTCCAGTACAAGGAGAAACTCTGCGCGCATGGCCGCAACCAGACCACGGGTTGCACGGCCTGTATCGACATCTGCTCCACCGAAGCGATCCACTCGCAATGGCACGACGGGCGCGGCCGCATTGAGGTCACGCCGAACCTGTGCATGGGCTGCGGCGCCTGCACCACGGTGTGCCCGAGCGGCGCCATCAGCTATGCCTATCCCAAGCCGGATCACCTCGGCGAGCGCTTGCGCACCCTGCTCTCGGCCTACCGCGCTGCGGGCGGGCGCGACGCTGCGCTGTTGCTGCATGGCGAGGAACACGGCAATGCGCCCATCCTGGCGCTGGGCCGCGCCGCGCGCGCCGGCCAAGCCCACGGCATGCCGCCCAATGTGATTCCGGTGGGCTTGTTCCACCCGGCCGCGTGCGGGCTTGAGTTGTGGCTGGCGGCCATCTGCTGGGGCGCGGGCCGCGTCGCCGTGATGCTCACCGGTGACGAAGCCCCGCAATACCGTACGGCGCTGGCCGCTCAGGTAGCAGTGGGGCAGGCCATTCTGGCGGGCCTCGGCTATGACGGCGAATGCCTGTCGCTGGTGGATGGCCCGGATGCCGCCACGCTGGACGCGCAACTATCGGCCCTGGCCGCGCCGGGGAGCAACCGGCCAGCCGCGCCACCCGCCGCGTTCCACGCGGCGGCCGCCAAGCGCGAGACGCTGGATTTTGCGCTTGATCATCTCGTGCGCAATGCGCCGCGCCCGGCCGCCAGCGTTGCGCTGCCTGCCGGGGCGCCGCTGGGCGCGGTGGCGGTGGACACCGGGCGCTGCACGCTGTGCATGGCCTGCGTTGGCGCTTGCCCCGCGCAAGCGCTGCGCGATAATCCCGAGCGGCCGGTGCTGGGCTTGCTGGAGCGCAACTGCGTGCAGTGCGGCTTGTGCGAGAAGACCTGCCCGGAAGACGCCATCACCCTGGTGCCGCGCTTGCTAACCGGTGAGCAAGCGCGCCGTACCGTGACGTTGGCCGAGACCCAGCCTTTCCATTGCATCCGCTGCGCCAAGCCGTTCGGCACCGCCCAGATGGTGCACACCATGCTGGCCCGGCTGGGGAGCCACCCGGCGTTTGCCGGCGAGGCCGCTGAGCGCCTGAAGATGTGCGGCGATTGCCGCGTCGTCGACATGATGGAAAAGAACAGCGGCGAGGCCAGCGGCAACGCCTTGCAGTAGCCAAGCAGGCCATCCTTGAGAATCATCACGACATGACAGATTTCCAGCCTATCCAGCTGATCCCTCCGGTCGCCCACGCGGCGCCCGACGCAGAAGACACCGCCCGGGCGGACTTGTACGGCCTGCTGGCTACGCTGCTGTATCGCGCGCCGGATGCCGCGCTGCTGCACCATATCGCCGCCAACCGCGCGCACGGCGAGGACGCCGCCACGCCGCTGGGCGACGCCTGGAACGATTTGTGCGACGCAGCATCGGTCACCACGGCCGAGCAAGCCAGCGACGAATACCAGCAATTGTTCGTCGGCGTGGGCAAGCCGGAAGTCCTGCTGTACGGCTCCTACTACCAGACCGGCTTCCTCAATGAGCGCCCGCTGGTGGCGCTGCGCGACGACCTGGCGCGCTATGGCCTGGTGCGCCAGGACAATGTCAGCGAAACCGAGGATCACATCGCCACATTGTGCGAGGTGATGCGCTTTCTGGTGGCGGGCGAGGACGCCGGCGTGTCCAACCTTGCCGAGCAGCAGCACTTTTTCTCGCGCCATCTGCAGTCATGGGTGGAAACCCTGTGCGACAGCGCGGCGGCACATCCGCAAGCGTGCCTCTACGCCCGCGTGGCCGCGCTGCTGAAGGCCTTCATGGCGGTCGAGGCGATCGCGCTGGAAATGCATTGATCGCACGCAAGCTCTTGATTGCCATCATGGAAATCCCGGGGAGTCATGGTCTTTCGACACATATCATTCTAAAATAGGCAGTAGCGTTCATAACAGGATTGGTAATCGGTCTGGAGCGGCCGAGGAGCCCCCCAAATGAAAGACAAACAGCCGAAGGCCGCGCGCCGTGCCTTCCTTGCCGGCACCGGGGTCGTTGCCGCTGCCGGCGCTGCCGCCGCGCTGACTTCGCGCGGTCCGGCCATGCCCGCCGTGCCCAGCCTGGCGGCGGCCATTCCCGATGTCACGTCGACCGACGGCGACGGTTACCGGGTCACAGAGCATATTCGCAAGTACTACCGGACTACGCTGGTGTGAGTGGCCGCGCCTGGCGCACGCCTCGCTCTACCTCGTTTCCATCCTGGGGTGATACATGATCTTGACCCGCAAACGCGCGGCGCAGGGCAGCGCATCTTCGCAACTGGCTGGCGGCTCGGGCGAGCGCGCTGGCGGCCGGCTCTCCGAGCGTCTGGCTGCCGGGCTGGCGGGTGCCATGCCCACCATGGACCGGCGCAGCTTTCTCAAGCGCTCCGGCATCGGGGTGGGCGCGGGGCTGGCGGCTTCGCAGCTGACGCTGTTGCGCCGGGCCGATGCCGCGGATGCTTCAGGTGCGGCGGCCGGCGGCGAGGACAAGGGCAACATCGTGGTGCGCCGTACCGTGTGCGGCCACTGCTCGGTGGGGTGCGCGGTGGATGCCGTGGTGCACAACGGCGTGTGGGTACGCCAGAACCCGGTCTTCGATTCGCCGATCAACATGGGCGCGCACTGCGCCAAGGGCGCCGCGCTGCGCGAGCACGGCCACGGCGAGTACCGCCTGAAGTACCCGATGAAGCTGGTCAACGGCAAGTACCAGCGCATCGGCTGGGACCAGGCGCTTGACGAGATCACCGCCAGGATGAAGGAGATCCGCCAGCAGACCGGGCCGGATTCGATGTTCTTCGTCGGTTCTTCCAAGCACAGCAACGAAGGGTCCTACCTGCTGCGCAAGTGGGTATCTTTCTTCGGCACCAACAACACCGATCACCAGGCACGCATCTGCCACTCCACCACGGTGGCCGGCGTGGCCAATACCTGGGGCTATGGTGCAATGACCAACTCGTACAACGATATGCAGAACGCCCGCGCGGCGCTGTATATCGGCTCCAACGCGGCCGAGGCGCATCCGGTGTCGATGCTGCACCTGCTGCACGCCAAGGAGAACGGCTGCAAGGTGATCGTGGTCGATCCGCGCTACACCCGCACGGCCGCGAAGTCCGATCACTACGTACGGGTCCGTTCGGGCACCGATATCGCCTTCCTGTTCGGCGTGCTGTACCACATCTTCCAGAACGGCTGGGAAGACCAGAAGTACATCAACGATCGCGTCTACGGCATGGACAAGGTCAAGGCGGAAGTCCTCGCCAAGTGGACGCCGGACAAGGTCGAGGAAGTCTGCGGCGTGCCCGAGGCGCAGGTCCGCCAGGTTGCCGAGATCATGGCCAAGAACCGGCCCAGCACGCTGGTGTGGTGCATGGGCCAGACCCAACACACCATCGGCAACGCCATCGTGCGCGCTTCCTGCCTGGTGCAGCTGGCGCTGGGCAATATCGGCGTGTCGGGCGGCGGCGCCAACATCTTCCGCGGCCACGACAATGTGCAGGGCGCGACCGACGTGGGCCCCAACCCGGATTCCCTGCCGGGCTACTACGGCCTGGCCACCGGGGCGTGGAAGCACTTCGCCGCGGTGTGGGGCGTCGACTACGAATGGATCAAGAAGCAGTACGCCTCGCAGGCGATGATGGAGAAGTCCGGCACCACGGTGTCGCGCTGGATCGATATCGTTACCGAAAAGCCTGAACTGATCGACCAGGACAACAACGTCCGCGGGGTGTTTTTCTGGGGCCATGCGCCCAACTCGCAGACGCGCGGCCTGGAGATGAAGAAGGCGCTCGACAAGCTCGACCTGCTGGTGGTGATCGACCCTTATCCGTCAGCCACTGCCGCGATGGCCAACATGCCGCCGGCAGAGGGCGACAAGGTCAACCCGAACCGCGCGGTCTACCTGCTGCCGGCCTGCACGCAGTTCGAGACCACCGGGTCCTGCACGGCCTCCAACCGCTCGCTGCAGTGGCGCGAGAAAGTGATAGAGCCGCTGTTCGAGTCGATGCCGGACCACACCATCATGCAGGCCTTCGCCGACCGGCTCGGCTTTGGCAAGGAGTTGTCGAAGAACTTCAAGCTCAACGAGGTCAAGCGCGCGGGCCGGACCTGGATGGAGCCCGAAGTCGAATCCATCCTGCGCGAGATCAACGCCAGCAACTGGACTATCGGCTACACCGGGCAATCTCCCGAGCGGCTCAAGTCGCATATGCGCAATATGGAGAAGTTCGACGTGCGCACGCTGCGTTGCCTGGGCGGCAAGGATCCGTTGACCGGCTACGACCTGACCGGCGATTACTTTGGGCTGCCGTGGCCGTGCTATGGCACGCCGGAGCTCAAGCACCCCGGCTCGCCCAACCTGTATGACACCAGCCGCAACGTCATGGACGGCGGCGGCAACTTCCGCGCCAACTTCGGCGTGGAGCGCGATGGCGTCAGCCTGCTGGCCGAGGACGGCTCGTACTCGAAAGGCGCGGACATTACCACCGGCTATCCGGAGTTCGACCACGTGCTGCTGAAGAAGCTGGGATGGTGGGATGAGCTGACGGACGCAGAGAAGCAGAAGGCCGAGGGCAAGAACTGGAAGACGGATCTGTCCGGTGGCATCCAGCGCGTGGTGCTGAAGAACCATGGCTGCCATCCCTTTGGCAACGCCAAGGCGCGGGCCGTCGTGTGGAACTTCCCCGACCCGATCCCGCAGCACCGCGAGCCGCTGTATTCCACCCGGCCCGACATGGTCGCCAAGTACCCCACGCACGACGACAAGATGGCGTTCTGGCGGCTGCCCACGCTGTACAAGTCGCTGCAGCAGCGCAACGTCGAGAACAAGCTCTACGAGAAGTTCCCGATCATTCTCACCTCCGGCCGCCTGGTCGAGTACGAGGGCGGGGGTGAGGAAACCCGGTCCAATCCGTGGCTGGCCGAGTTGCAGCAGGAGAACTTCGTCGAGATCAACCCGCGCGCGGCGTCCGATCGCGGCATCCGCAACGGCGACTACTGCTGGGTCAGCACGCCCACCGGCGCGCACATCAAGGTGCGCGCGCTGGTGACCGAGCGCGTCGGCGTGGATACCGCCTTCATCCCGTTCCACTTCTCTGGCTGGTGGCAGGGCAAGGACCTGAAGGACTACTACCCGGAGGGCGCGATGCCGATCGTGCGCGGCGAGGCCATCAACACCGCCACCACCTACGGCTATGACTCGGTGACGATGATGCAGGAAACCAAGACCACGATCTGCCAGATCGCACGGTTCACCTGAATGCGGTTGTGATCGACATCGACATCGAGATAGCGACAGAGTTAGTGGCAGAGATTGCGGCAGAGATGGCGACAGGGACAGAGACCAAGGGCAAGGAACGACCATGGCACGCATGAAATTCATCTGTGACGCCGAGCGTTGCATCGAGTGCAACAGCTGCGTCACCGCCTGCAAGAACGAGCACGAGGTGCCGTGGGGCGTCAACCGGCGCCGCGTGGTGACGGTCAACGACGGCATCGTCGGTGCCGAGAAATCGATCTCGGTGGCGTGCATGCACTGCTCGGACGCGCCTTGCATGGCGGTGTGCCCGGTCGACTGCTTCTACCGTACCGAAGACGGCGTGGTGCTGCACGACAAGGACATCTGCATCGGTTGCGGCTACTGCTCCTACGCCTGCCCGTTCGGCGCTCCCCAGTTCCCCAGCGCCGGGACCTTCGGCGTGCGCGGCAAAATGGACAAGTGCACGTTCTGCGCCGGCGGGCCGGAGAAAAACGGCAGCGACGAAGAATTCGAGAAATACGGACGCAACCGGCTGGCCGAAGGCAAGCTGCCGCTGTGCGCGGAAATGTGCTCGACCAAGGCGCTGCTGGGCGGCGACGGCGACGTCATTGCCGACATACTGCGCAACCGCGTGATCAAGCGCGGCAAGGGCGGCGATGTGTTCGGCTGGGGCACGGCTTACGGCAACAAGGGCGCCACGCAGGGTGCCGCGGGCGCGGGCGCGGCGCCGCCCGCCGCGCCACCCGCTTCAGGAGCGCAGCCATCATGACCCGCTTGTTGCTGATCCTGCTGGCCGCCGGCTGCACCGCGCTGGCCGCCTGCGGCGAGCGCGCGCAGACCGCCACGGCGGCGCACAAGAAATCCGACGCGCCGGCGTACGAGGGCGCACCGGGCGATCCCTTCGTGGCCAAGGGCTGGACACCGGGCGACAAGACCAGTTGGCAAAACCAGATCCGCGAGCGCAACCAGTACCAGAACGAATACAAGCGCACGCCATGACAGCGGCGATGCGACGCCCGGGGCGCACCCTGGCCGACCCGATGGAGGGCATATGAAGCCGACGCTCAATCCTGGCTGGTTCCGCTATCTGGCGGGGGTGGCCTGCGCGCTGGCCTTGCTGGCGCCGCCCGGGGCCGCGCGGGCGCAAGCCCAAGCCCCGGCCCAGAGCGCCTCCGCGCCGCAGGCGGCCGGCGTGCCCGCCGAGGCCAACAACCCCGCCACGCATCCGGCCCAGCCCTTCGCGGGCATTGCTTCCGAGAACATCTTCAACGTGCCACGCCGCGATATCGCAGCCGAGGCGCAGGCCCAGCAGGCGCGTAGCAAGGAGCAACCGGGCAACAACGCACCGGTCTGGCGGGAAGCGAATTCCGACCAGGCGCACTACAGCAGCCTGCCAGCCAAGGAAGCCGGGGTGCTGATCCAGCGCACCGGGCAGAAGTGGCGCCTGTTGCGCAACGGGGTGATCACCGTCTGGGGCGGCTGGCTGATCGTGGTGGTGCCCGCCGCGATCCTGGCTTTTTTCTTCTGGCGCGGCACGATCCCGCTCAAGACGCTGCGTACCGGCCGCATGATCCAGCGCTTTACGCCGCTGGAGCGCATGGTGCACTGGACCATGGCGATTTCATTCGTCACGCTGGCGGTCTCGGGCATCGTGATGCTGTTCGGCAAGCATTTCCTGCTGCCCCTGATGGGCCACACCTTGTTCGGCTGGCTCACCTACCTGCTGAAGAACGTCCATAACATCGTCGGCCCGGTCTTTACCTTGTCGGTGATCGTCGGCTTCGTGATCTTCGTGCGCGACAACTTCCCCGCCCGGGAGGACTGGCAGTGGCTCATCAAGCTCGGCGGGCTCGTGTCTGGCAAGCATGTGCCAAGCGGGCGCTTCAACGCTGGCGAGAAGGCCTGGTTCTGGGGCGGGCTGGTGGTCTTCGGCCTGATCCTGTCGGCCTCCGGCTGGGTGCTCGACATGATCGTGCCCGGCATGGATTTCTACCGCGCCACCATGCAGGTTGCCAACGTCATCCATGGCATCGCGGCGGTGCTGATGATCGCCATGGCCTGCGGCCATATCTACATGGGTACCATCGGCATGGAAGGGGCCTACCGCGCCATGCGTGACGGCTGGGTCGATGAGGCCTGGGCCAAGGAGCACCACGAGCTCTGGTACGACGATATCAAGGCAGGCAAGATCGCCGCGCAGCGCGCGGCCGAGCCGGAGCCGGGCGAGCGCGCTGGCGGCCGGGCCAGCCCGGGCGAAGTCTGAGCGCGCACGGCCGATCCCCAACGAGGAGCCCGATCCATGAACCGCATTCTGCTGATGCTCGCCCTGGCCCTTGGCGGCACAGGTGCCCTGGCCAAGCTGCCGCCGCCCACGGAGGCGCAAAAGCTCAAGGCCGACGAGGCCAAGGCGCGCGCCGGCTGGGCCGACAAGGTGGCCGCTTATCAGCTCTGCCGAGCGCAAGACAAGGCGGCGGCGCACTACTACAGCGACATGCAGGCCAAAGGCAAGGCGGTGCCGGCGGCTGCCGCGGCCGCGCCGTGCGCCGATCCGGGCCCGTTCGTGGCGCAAGCGCCGGCTGAGCAAGCTGCTGTCAGCACTGCTGGAGGGCCTTCCACTGCACCCGTCGCGGCGCCTTCGGATCACAAACCGGCCGCAGCGCCGGGCACGGGAGCGGTACAATCGCCCCGGACATCACCGTGAGAGGAGGTTCGGCATGAAGCGTGTACGTGTACTTTTCGGTCTGGCTGTAGCGGGCACCCTGGCAGGCACTCTGGCCGGTTGCGGGGGCATGGGGATGGGCGGTTCGGATACCGCGGTCGCCGCGCTGGCGTCCAAGAGCGGCACCGCGACGCAGGGCAGCATCACCTTCACCCAGCGCGGTGACACGGTGCTGGTCAAGGCCGACGTAACCGGCCTGCCGCCCAATACCGAGCACGGCTTCCACGTGCACGAGAAGGGCGACTGCTCGGCCCCCGACGCCATGAGCGCGGGCGGCCACTTCAACCCGACGGCCAAGCCACACGGCTCGATGTCGATGCCCGACCATCATGCCGGCGACATCATCAACCTCAAGGCCGACGCCACCGGCCGCGCCCAGGCCAGCTTCGAGCTGACCGGCGTGACCTTGGCCCCGGGCTCAACCAGCCTGATGAGCCGCGCGGTGGTCGTCCACAAGGACCCGGACGACTACAAGACCCAGCCCACCGGCAACTCCGGCGGCCGCATTGCTTGCGGCGTGATCGCCAAGTCCTGACGGATGGGGCGGGGCAGCGCGGGCCGGCGGATCCCGGCGCGCGCCGCCCATCCCGTATCCCCAACGCCCATGCCCCTGCGCCCTGACATGACCCACGCGTGCGTCCCCTTGATCGAAGAGGTCGAGGTGGTCGACGAGCAGGGGCGCTTGCGGCAGGCCTTCCTGCCCGGCGAGCGCCCGCTGACGGTCTACCTGGACAAGCGCGAACTGGTGACGCTTATGACGCTGGGCGGGGCGCCCGAGGCCCTGGTGTTGGGTTACCTGCGCAACCAGCGCCTGGTCGAATCGGTCGAGGATATCGCTGCGATCCAGGTCGATTGGGAGACCGAATCCGCCGCCGTCACGACCCGCACGGGCGTGGATCGCATCGAGGCGCGCACGGCGCGCCGGGTGGTGACCACCGGCTGTGGCCAGGGCACCGTGTTTGGCTCGTTGCTGGACGACGTGGACAACATCCGGCTGCCGGACGACGCCACCCTGGACCAGGAAACGCTATACGGCATCGTCGACACCATCCGGCTGCAGCAGTCGGTCTACAAACAGGCGGGCTCCGTGCATGGCTGCGCACTGTTCCGCGGGCGCGAGCTGCTGATGTTCATCGAGGATGTGGGCCGGCACAACGCCGTGGATGCCATCGCGGGGCTGATGTGGCTCGAAGGCATGAGCGGCGCCGACAAAGTGTTCTACACCACCGGGCGGCTGACTTCGGAGATGGTGATCAAGGGCGCCCAGATGGGCATTCCCTTCCTGCTGTCGCGCTCGGGCGTCACGCAGATGGGCTACCAGATGGCCCGGCGCGTCAACCTGGCTCTCTTTGCCCGGTGCACGGGGCGCCACTTCCTGCTCTACACCGGCCGCGAACGCTTCCGGCACCAGTTGCCGGAGCAAGCCACGGCCTGACGCCCGGGGGCGGATGGCCCGTTGTGGGGCCGGGGCGGCATTTAGGGCGGTGATGCCGGATTTTGGTTGTACAATGCGGCCCATCGCAAGGCCCCGGCAGGTCCGGCGCGCCTGTGAGCAAATGCGAGCAGTGTTCCCGGTCAGCATGGACCGCGTCCGAGCCTGCCCTCATTTGTTCATCCCGATACCCCTATGAGCATCAAATCCGATAAGTGGATCCGCCGCATGGCGGAACAGCACGGCATGATCGAGCCCTTCGAGCCCGGCCAGGTACGGGAAGAAGACGGCCGCAAGATCGTTTCGTACGGCACCTCGAGCTACGGCTACGACATCCGCTGCGCCGACGAATTCAAGATCTTCACCAATATCAACAGCACCATCGTCGATCCGAAGAACTTCGACGAAAAGTCCTTTGTCGACTTCAAGGGCGATGTCTGCATCATTCCGCCGAACTCCTTCGCGCTGGCCCGCACGATGGAGTATTTCCGCATTCCGCGCAGCGTGCTGACCATCTGCCTGGGCAAGAGCACCTACGCGCGCTGCGGCATCATCGTCAACGTGACCCCGTTCGAGCCGGAATGGGAAGGCTATGTGACGCTGGAGTTCTCGAACACCACGCCGCTGCCTGCCAAGATCTACGCCGGTGAAGGCTGTGCCCAGGTGCTGTTCTTCGAGAGCGATGAGATCTGCGAGACTTCCTACCGCGATCGCGGTGGCAAGTACCAGGGTCAGCAAGGTGTCACACTGCCGAAGACCTGATCGCATACAATGCGCGCGTTGCGGTGTTACGGGAAACCCCGGGGCCGCGCGCCAAGCCTGAACGTCGAGCCACATGCCGACCCAGGGGGACGAATCCCCGGGCCATGTGGCTCAAGTCCTTCTTGCCGTCCAAGGATGCCAAATGAAATTCCGCTTCCCCGTCATCATCATCGATGAAGACTTCCGCTCCGAGAACATTTCCGGCTCGGGCATCCGCGCGCTGGCGCAGGCCATCGAGCAAGAAGGCATGGAGGTGATGGGCCTGACCAGCTATGGCGACCTGACCTCCTTCGCCCAGCAGTCCAGCCGCGCCTCGTCGTTCATCGTGTCGATCGACGACGACGAGTTCGTCAGCGAAGACGACCGGCCCGAAGCCGCGGCCATCGAGAAGCTGCGCGCCTTCGTCAACGAAGTGCGCCGCCGCAATACCGACCTGCCCATCTTCCTGTACGGCGAGACACGCACCTCGCGGCATATCCCCAACGATATCCTGCGCGAGCTGCACGGCTTCATCCACATGTTCGAGGACACGCCGGAATTCGTCGCGCGCCACATCATCCGCGAAGCCCGGGTCTACCTGGATTCGCTGGCGCCGCCGTTCTTCAAGGCGCTGATCGCCTACGCGCAGGACAGCTCCTACTCGTGGCACTGCCCGGGGCACTCCGGCGGCGTGGCGTTCCTGAAGAGCCCGGTTGGCCAGGTGTTCCACCAGTTCTTCGGCGAGAACATGCTGCGCGCCGACGTCTGCAACGCCGTCGATGAGCTCGGCCAGCTGCTCGACCACACCGGCCCGGTGGCGGCCTCGGAGCGTAATGCCGCGCGCATCTTCAACTCCGACCACATGTACTTCGTCACCAACGGCACATCCACCTCGAACAAGATGGTGTGGCATGCCAACGTGGCGCCGGGCGACATCGTGGTGGTGGACCGCAACTGCCACAAGTCGATCCTGCACGCGATCATGATGACGGGCGCGATTCCCGTGTTCCTGATGCCCACGCGCAATCACTACGGCATCATCGGCCCGATCCCGAAGAGCGAGTTCGATCCCGAGACCATCCGCCGCAAGATTGCCGCGCACCCGTTCGCCAGCCAGGCCAAGAACCAGAAGCCGCGCATCCTGACCATCACCCAGGGCACCTACGACGGCGTGCTGTACAACGCCGAACAGATCAAGGAAATGCTGGCCACCGAGATCGATACGCTGCATTTCGACGAAGCCTGGCTGCCGCACGCGGCATTCCACGACTTCTATCACAACATGCACGCGATCGGCCGCGACCGCCCGCGCAGCAAGGACGCGCTGGTGTTCGCCACGCAGTCCACGCACAAGCTGCTGGCCGGCCTGTCGCAGGCCTCGCAGATCCTCGTGCAGGATTCGGACACGCGCAAGCTGGACCGCTACCGGTTCAACGAGGCATACCTGATGCACACGTCCACCAGCCCGCAGTACTCGATCATTGCGTCGTGCGACGTGGCGGCGGCAATGATGGAAGCCCCGGGCGGCACCGCGCTGGTCGAAGAAAGCATCCAGGAAGCGATGGACTTCCGCCGCGCCATGCGCAAGGTCGAAGGCGACTACGATGCCGGCAACAACGGCGACTGGTGGTTCAAGGTGTGGGGCCCCGAGGCATTGGCCGAGGACGACATCGGCGACCGCGAAGAGTGGATGCTCAAGGCCAACGAACGCTGGCACGGCTTCGGCGACCTGGCCGACGGCTTCAACCTGCTCGACCCGATCAAGGCCACCATCATCACCCCGGGCCTGGACGTGGACGGCGAGTTCAGCGACCGCGGCATCCCCGCGGCTATCGTCACCAAATACCTGGCCGAGCACGGCATCATCATCGAGAAGACCGGGCTGTACTCGTTCTTCATCATGTTCACCATCGGCATCACCAAGGGCCGCTGGAACTCGCTGGTGACCGAGTTGCAGCAGTTCAAGGACGACTACGACCAGAACCAGCCGCTGTGGCGCGTGCTGCCGGAATTCGTCGGCAAGCATCCTCAGTACGAAAAGCTCGGCCTGCGCGACCTGTGCGACGCGATCCACAGCGTCTACAAGGCCAATGACGTGGCCCGCGTGACCACCGAGATGTACCTGTCGGACATGGAACCGGCGATGAAGCCGTCGGACGCGTGGGCCATGATGGCGCACCGCGAGATCGAGCGCGTGGCCGTCGACGAACTGGAAGGCCGCGTCACCGCCATCCTGCTCACGCCTTACCCCCCGGGCATTCCGCTGCTGATCCCGGGCGAGCGCTTCAACCGCATCATCGTGCAGTACCTGAAGTTCGCACGCGAGTTCAACAAGCTGTTCCCCGGCTTCGAGACCGACATCCACGGCCTGGTCGAGGAAGAGGTCGAGGGTGGTGGCAAGGCGTATTTCGTCGACTGCGTGAAGTAACGCAGTCACGGAAATCAAAAAAGGCCTCGGGTTTGAACGGAACCCGAGGCCTTTTTCCATGCCGGCGACTGAAGCCGCCGGCGCTTTCTCTAGCTACTTCTTCTTGTCGAACTCGAACTGCGGCGTGGCGGGTTCGCTGTCGGCAGGCGCCGCCGGCAACTCCAGCGTGCCAGGCTCGCTACGGCCGCCCGGCACCGGCGCCGGCACCGAGGCCGCACCGCCCGGGCTCTCGCCCCCCAGCGGAATCGTGACCTCTGCCGCATTGCTATGGTGCAACGATCCCTTGTCCAGGAACATCGTCACCAGGCCGGGCCAGAACATCACCAGCACAACCATGATCATCTGCAGGCCGACCCATGGCAGCGCGCCCCAGTAGATGTCGGAGCTCTTCACTTCCTTGGGCGCAATGCCGCGCAGGTAGAACAGCGCGAAGCCGAAGGGCGGGTGCATGAAGGAGGTCTGCATGTTCACGCACAGCATCACGCCGAACCACACCAGCGCCGCGGTGGCTGCCGCCTCCGGGTTGCCGCCCATCGAATCTGCGACCACCGGCGCCAGCACCTTGACCGCAACGGGCGCCAGCATCGGCACCACGATGAAGGCGATCTCGAAGAAGTCCAGGAAGAAGGCCAGGAAGAAGATGAACAGGTTGACCACCAGCAGGAAGCCGATCCAGCCGCCCGGCAGCGAGGTGAACATATGCTCCACCCAGGCACCGCCATCCACGCCCTGGAACACCACCGAGAAGCAGGTGGAACCGATCAGGATGAACACCACCATGGCGGTGATGCGCGCCGTGGACTGGTAAGCCTCGATGATCAGCCCGCGCAGCGCGGTCAGTTGCCCGGCGCGCAGCAGTAGCCACGTGATCACGAGGTAGACCAATGCCAGCGGAATGCGGAAGGCATGCGAGCCGAACGCGACGGTGCCGGCGATGATGGCCACGCCGGTGGCGGCAAGGCCGATACGATAGATATTGCGGTCGAGCTTGCCGAAGCCGGGGTCGCGCAGCACCGCCAGTACCAGCGCGCCGACCGCGCCCATGGCGCCGGATTCGGTCGGCGTGGCGATGCCCAGCATGATCGTGCCCAGCACCAGGAAGATCAGCACTGCGCAGGGAATGATGCCGCGCAGGCATTTGCGCCACAGCGGCCAGCCGCGCAACGTGCGTTCTTCCACTGGCACCGGCGGCAGCCAGTCAGGCTTGATGCGCGTCAGCACGAAGGTATAAAGCGCGAACAGCGCGATCTGGATCACCGACGGGCCCCAGGCGCCCAGGTACATGCTGCCCACGTCGGCGCTGCCCATCGGCGTCTTGAGCTGGTCGGCCAGCACTACCAGCACCAGCGACGGCGGCACCAGCTGCGTGATGGTGCCCGACGCCGCCAGCACGCCCGTGGCGTACTTCATGTTGTAGCGGTAGCGCATCATGACCGGTAGCGAGATCATCGCCATGGCGATCACCTGGGCCGCCACGGTGCCGGTGATGGCGCCGAGGATGAAGCCCACGATGATGACCGAGTAGCCCAGGCCGCCGCGCACCGGGCCGAACAACTGGCCCATGGAGTCCAGCATGTCCTCGGCCAGCCCGCACTTCTCCAGTATCGCCCCCATGAAGGTGAAGAACGGGATGGCGAGCAGCAACTCGTTGGCCAGCACGCTGCCGAACACGCGACTGGGCACCGCTTGCAGGAAACTGACCGGGAAGTAGCCGAACTGAATGGCCAGGATACCGAAGGCAAGACCCACCGCCGACAGCGAAAATGCGACCGGGAAGCCGATCAGCATGAATACCACCAGGCCGCCGAACATCAGCGGCGGCATATATTCCAATGGAATCATTGCACCGGCCTCTCGTATTTCGATTCGATGCGCACGAGGCCCTTGAGGGCGGCGATGCGCTTGATCAGCTCGGACACGCCCTGCAAGGCAAGCAGGGCGAAGCCGAGGGGCACCACCAGCTTGATCGGGTAACGCGGCAGGCCGCCGGAGTTACCGGATTGCTCGAGGATGCGCCACGAGGGCAGGAACAGCGATTCCCACGACAGCCAGGCAAACAGCACGCACGAAGGCAGCAGGAAGAAGATGATCCCGAAGATGTCGATCCAGTGTTGGGCGCGTTCCGATACGTTGCCGTAGATCAGGTCGACGCGCACGTGTTCGTTGCGCTGGAAGGTGTAGGAGGCGCCGAACATCACCGCGATGGCAAACATGTACCACTGCAGCTCGAGCGGCCAATTGTCGCTGAGGTTGAAGCCGTAACGCAGCAGGGCGTTGCCTGCGCTGATCAGGCACGACAGCAGGATCATGATGTTTGCAAGCCTGCCCGTGTGCTGATTCAACCTGTCGATCTGTCGTGACAGACCAAGCAAGTAATACATGGGTTGTCTCCCCTGTTTTTGCGGCGATTAGTTTATCTGTAACAAAATGCTTCGGCGCTTGGGGCTAATACCTACCGCATCGCGCAAAAATCAGAAGCGCCGGAAGACAATAAAAAAAGCCGCCAGGGGCCTGCCCTGGCGGCTTTCTTTCAGAACAAAACTTACGTGAAACTTACGTTGGCACGCTGCGCTGCATTTAATCCGCAGTTTGCGTTTAAAGCGTGGCGCGCGCCGCGGCAATGGCCGCGCGCACCTGCGCCGGCGCGGTGCCGCCGATATGGTTACGCGCCGCGACCGAGCCTTCCAGCGTCAGCACCGCATGCACGTCATCGCCGATCAGCGCGGCCTTGTCGCCCAGGCCGGTGACTTCGCGCAGCTCGGCCACGGTCAGGTCGGCCAGGTCGCAGCGGCGGTCGTCGCAGGCGCGCACCGCGTGGGCCACGGCTTCGTGGGCATCGCGGAAGGGCAGGCCGTGCTTGACCAGGTAGTCGGCCAGGTCGGTGGCGGTGGCGTAGCCTTGCAGCGCGGCGGCGCGCATGGCGTCCGGCTTGACCGAGATGCCCGGCACCATGTCGGCGAAGATGCGCAGCGTGTCGGCCACGGTGTCGACCGTGTCGAACAGCGGCTCCTTGTCTTCCTGGTTGTCCTTGTTGTACGCCAGGGGCTGGCCCTTCATCAGGGTCAACAGGCCGATCAGGTGGCCGTTGACGCGGCCGGTCTTGCCACGCGCCAGTTCGGGCACGTCCGGGTTCTTCTTCTGCGGCATGATCGAGCTACCGGTGCAGAAGCGGTCGGCGATATCGATAAAGCCCACGCGCGGGCTCATCCAGATCACCAGTTCCTCGGAGAAGCGCGAGATGTGGGTCATCACCAGCGCGGCGGCGGCGCAGAATTCGATGGCGAAGTCGCGATCGGAGACGGCGTCCAGCGAGTTGCGGCACACGCCGTCGAAGCCCAGTTGCTGCGCGACGAACTCACGGTCGATCGGGTAGCTGGTGCCGGCCAGCGCGGCGGCGCCCAGCGGCAGGCGGTTAACGCGGCGGCGGCAGTCGGCCATGCGCTCGGCGTCGCGCGTGAACATTTCCACGTAGGCCAGCAGGTGGTGGCCGAAGGTGACCGGCTGGGCCACCTGCAGGTGGGTGAAGCCCGGCAGGATGGTGTCGGCGTTCTTTTCGGCCAGGTCCAGCAGCGCGCCGCGCAGCGCGCCCAGCAGGCCGATGATGGTGTCGATCTCGCTGCGCAGCCACAGGCGGATATCGGTAGCGACCTGGTCGTTACGCGAGCGGCCGGTGTGCAGGCGCTTGCCGGCGTCGCCGACCAGCGCGGTCAGGCGCGCTTCGATATTCAGGTGGACGTCTTCCAGGTCGAGCTTCCACTCGAAGCCGCCGGCCTCGATCTCGCCACGGATCTGCGTCATGCCGCGCTCGATCTCGGCGCGGTCGGCCTCGGCGATGATTCCCTGCTTGGCCAGCATGGCGGCGTGCGCCAGCGAACCCTGGATGTCGAACAGAGCCAGGCGCTTGTCGAAGAACACCGAAGCGGTGTAGCGCTTCACCAGGTCGGACATCGGTTCGGAGAAGCGGGCGGACCAGGCTTCGCCTTTCTTGGCAAGTTGGGAGGTCATGGGCGGTAAGGCTGGGTTAGCTCGCAAGCCGGCGGCGGGCCGCGGGGCGAACGAGAGAATTCGGGGAAACCACGATTATATCGCTGCCGGGCCCCACGCAGACGGTAGCGGGTCCGGGAGGGCCTCCGGGCCCGCCCTACAAGGTGTTGTCGATGACCTGGCCCTTGAACACCACCGGCCCGGTGGGGCCGTTGGGGTCGGGCGAGCCGCCGCGCGGCTCCACGCTGATGGCCAGCGCCGGCACCTTGCCCAGCGCCTGGGCGAGCGCCAGGCGCAGCTGGCGCTGGTGCCCGATCACGCCGAGCGACTGCGGCTTGCCGCCTGCCGGGAGGGCCCAAAGCTGCAGGGCCTGCGCATCGTTCAGTGGCAGGTGATCCAGGCGGCGCAGGGTAAGCGCTTGCGAACGTGCATCCCAGGTCACAAGCACAGCGGCCTGGGCCCGATCGTCGTTGAGCACGGCCACCGCGTTGACCAGTGGTGCAGTGTCCAGCTGGCGGGCCATCCGCACGTTGAGGCCGATGGCCACGGCGGCCAGCGCGGCGGTCGCCATGGTGGCGCCGCGCCAGAAGCCGGGGGCGGCCCACAGCCGTTGCCACCAGGCTACGGGTGGCGCACCGGCTGGGCCGGCCGCGCCGGGCGCCTTCATGGCTTGCCAGCCCAGCCGTTGTTCGATCCCGCACCACACCTTATCCACCGGTGCCGAGGCAGGCTGGAGTTCGGCAAGGCCTGACAGCCTGGACTGCCAGTGGCCGATGGCGGCGCGGATCGCGGGTTCCTCGCGGGCGAGCGTCTCCAGCCGGCGGCGCGCGCCCCCGCGCAACACACCCAGCGCGTACTGCGCGGCAAGGCGGTCGATCAGGTCGGGATGACGGCTGAGGTTCATGACAGGCTTTCCAGGCACGTGCGCAGGCGCTCCAGGCCGCGCCGTATCCATGACTTGATGGTGCCAAGCGGCACCTGCAATTGTTCGGACAACTCGCTATGGCTCATGTCCTTCAGGTAGGCCAGCGAGATAGCCTGCCGCTGCGGCTGTTCCAGCCGCTGCAGGCACTGGTTCAACGCCCGTGCTTGCTGGCTGGCGAGCGCAAGTTCCGCCGGGCCGGCCGCTTCGTCGGCCAGCCACTCGCCAAGGTTGTCGTCCAGCTCCACGGTCTGGCTGGTGCGGGCAGCTGCCTGGCGGCGCAGGCAATCCAGCGCCCGGTTGCGCACGATGGCTGTCATCCAGGTCATCGGTGCAGCCAGGTGCGGCCGGTAGTCGCCGGCGTGATGCCAGATGCTGACGAAACTCTCTTGCACCACATCCTCCGCCCAATCGTGTCTGTTGGTTATACGCAGCGCGAGGCCAAACAGTTTCGTCGCGGTCTGGTCGTAGAGCTGCCGCAAGGCGTGCCGGTCTCCCATGGCCGCGCCTTGCAGCAATGCGGCAAGCAGGTCGGCGTCGGCTGGCCTGGGGGCAAATGAGGAATCGGCGGGGGAGGGGGGCACTGGGGGCGGATATCAGCAAGTGACGTTCCCGGATTATAGGCACGGCTTGCGTGCGGCATGCGAAGGATCGCTGCATCCGATTGCCAATGGCGCGCGTAGAAGAAACAGGCGCCGCCGTTGCCGCCGCGATGCAAGCCGCATCCGAGCGCATGCGACCCCATGAAGGCGCCGTCCACCCCTAGACAGGAGAACACCATGGAACGCATGCAGTCGAGCACCGCGCAGCACGAACGCCAGGCCGGCGAGGACACGGACAGCCGCATCCTTGTTGCGCCGGATGCGCGCCGGCGCGGCTTGCTGAAAGTCCCCGGCCTATTCGCGCTGGGATCGCTGGCGGTGATGAGCCTGGGCGAGTCGATGCCAGCCTGGGCGCAGGTTCAGTCCGGCAGCACCAAGGACGATATCGCCATTCTCAATGTCGCCCTCGGGCTGGAATACCAGGCCATCGCCGCCTATCAGGTTGGCGCCGAGAGCGGTTTGCTGCAAAAGCCCGTGCTGGAAACCGCAGTCAAGTTCCAGACGCACCACAAGGCACATGCACAGGTGCTGGCGGGCACGGTGTCCAAGATGGGCGGCAGCCCCGTGATGACCAAAAAGCCGGGTGAATACGGTTTCCCGACCGACCAGCTGAAGACCCAGGCCGATGTGCTGCGCTTTGCCGCCGGCCTGGAGAAGGGTGCCACCGCGGCCTACCTGGGCGTATTGCCGAACTTCCACAATCGCGAGCTGACCAAGGCCGCCGGCAGCATCCTGGGTGACGAAGCGATGCATTGGGCCATCCTGCTCTCGGTGCTCGGCGAAGACCCGGTGCCGGGCGCGTTCGTCGGCTGAGGCCTGGCCGCCAATATCGGTTGGCGAGCCACACTCTGCGCCGTCCGGCCTGCTGGCCGGACGGGTTCCCCGCCATGGTGCCAGCCACCATGGCGGTCTTTTTGCGCAGTGCGCGCAGCCTCGCCTCAGCCGCTGTTGCGCAGGCCCGCGGCCACCCCGTTGATGGTCAGGTGAATGCCGCGCCGCACGCGGATGTCGTCACCGTCCTTGCCCGAGCGGTAGCGCTTGAGCAATTCCACCTGCAAGTGGTTGAGCGGATCCAGGTAGGCGAAGCGGTTCTTGATGGAACGCGCCAGCAGCGGATTGTCGGCGAGGCGCTCCTGGCGGCCAGTGATCAGGGCCAGCATCTCGCACGTCAGGTGCCACTCGGCGCTGATGCGCGCGAACACCGTCTTGCGCAGCACGGCGTCTTCGCACAGCTGCGCGTAGCGCGAGGCCACGGCCAGGTCGGTCTTGGCCAGCACCATATCCATATTGGACAGCAGCGTGGTGAAGAACGGCCAGGTCTTGACCATGCGGCGCAGCGTGGCCACGGCGGCCTTGTGCGCACGCTCGTCCGGCGCCTCGTCCAGCAGTGCCTTGACCGCGCTGCCAAAGCCGTACCAGCCCGGCAGCAGCAGGCGGCACTGACCCCAGGAAAAGCCCCAGGGAATCGCGCGCAGGTCTTCGATGCGGCGCTGCTTCTTGTCCATCAGCTTGCGCGAGGCCGGGCGCGAACCCAGGTTGAGGTCGGCGATCTCGGTGATCGGCGTGGTGGCGAAGAAGTAGTCCTTGAAGCCGGGCGTGTCGTACACCAGGTGGCGATACGACGTGAACGCGCGATCCGAGAGTTGCTGCATCACGGCCTCGAACGTCGCCAGGTCCTTCGGCGCGTTCTGCGTCGGCAGCAGCGAGGCTTCCAGCGTGGCGGCGATCACCGTTTCCAGGTTGCGCCGGCCGATCTCGGCGTTGGCGAACTTGCTGTTGATGATCTCGCCCTGCTCGGTCAGGCGGATCTGCCCGTTGACCGTGCCCGGCGGCTGCGACAGGATGGCCTGGTAGGTCGGGCCGCCGCCGCGGCCAACGGTGCCGCCGCGGCCGTGGAACAGACGCAGCTTCACGCGGCGCGCCTCGAACACCTGCACCAGTGCCAGCTCGGCCTTGTACAGCTCCCAGTTGGAGGTGAGGAAGCCGCCGTCCTTGTTGGAGTCGGAGTAGCCCAGCATCACTTCCTGCTCGCCGCCATGGTGGGCGATCACCGAGGCAAAGCCCGGCAGCTCCAGCAGCGATTGCATGATGCCGGCGGCGTTGCGCAAGTCCTCGATGGTCTCGAACAGCGGGATCACCATCAGTTCCGGGCGCGCTGGGTTGGTCTTGCTGCCCAGCGTGCCGTGCAGCATGCCGGTTTCCTTCTGCAGCAGCAGCACTTCGACCAGGTCGGACAGCGTCTCGGTGTGCGAGATGATGTAGTTGCGGGCCACGCGTGCGCCGTAGCGGCCGCGCAGTTCGCGCGCCATGTTCAGGATGGCCAGCTCGCTGCGGGTCTGCTCGGAATAGGCATGCCAGGGCAGCGTCAGCAGGCGCGGCTGGCGCAGCTCGGCCAGCAGCAGTTCCTGCTTGCGGGCTTCCGTCAGGCCGGCATAGTTGGCTTCAACCCCGGCTGCGGCGAACAGTTCCGCGATCACCGCCTCGTGCACGTCGGACACCTGGCGCATGTCGATCGAGGCCAGGTGGAAGCCGAACACGGCGATGGCCTTGGCCAGCGCGTCGATGCGGGTGCGCGCCAGCGCCTCGCCGTGGTGCGCGCGCAGCGAGTCGATCACCACCTGTACGTCGGCGGCAAAGGATTGCGCGTCGGCATAGGGCGCGGAGTCGGCCACCGGATGGCGTGGCGCGGCCTGCCCGGTGACGGCCTGGCAGGTTGCCGCCAGGCGCGCATAGATGCCGATCAGTGCGCGGCGGTACGGCTCGTCGGCGCGATGCTCGGAGTGGTCGGGCGAGGCTTCGGCCAGCGCCAGCAGTTCCGGGCTGGCCTCTACCATCAGGCTCGACATCGACAGTTCGGCGCCCAGCGCGTGGACTTCGTCCAGGTACCACTCCAGGATCAGCGACGATTGCTGGCTCGCGGCGTGTTGCAGCGTGTCGGCGGTGACATTGGGGTTGCCGTCGCGGTCGCCGCCGATCCAGGAGCCCATCTGGAAGAAGGGCGCGAGCTGGGTAGAGGCCGCCGGCGCAGCCTTGCTCTTGCGCGCGGCGGGAAACACCGCGGCGATGTCTTCTTCCAGCTCGCTCATCAGTTGCGGGATGCCGCGCAGGAAGCAGGTGCGGTAGTAGGACAGCGCATTCTCGATTTCGTCCACCACCATCAGCCGCGTATTGCGCAGCATGCGGGTCTGCCACAGCGTGGTGACGCGCGCGCGCAACAGTGCGGTGTTGTGATCGCGCTCACGCGCGGTCATGGGCAGGTCGCGCTCGGCCAGCAGGCGGGCGATCTCGCGCTCGGCGTCGAGAATGCTCTTGCGCTGGACTTCGGTCGGGTGCGCGGTCAGCACCGGCACGATCAGCGCTTCGTCGAAGAATTTGCGTAGTGCCTTGCCGGTCACGCCAGCCGCGTCGATGGCCTGCAGCGCGTGCGCCAGGCTGCCCGGCTGCGGCGGCGATCCGGCCAGCGCATGCACGCGCCGGCGGCGGTTGTGGTGCTGGTCCTCGGCGATATTGGCCAGGTGCGAGAAATAGCTGAAGGCGCGCACCACCGAGTTGGTCTGGTCGCGCGACAGGCGCTTGAGCAGGCGATCCAGCTCCGCGCCGGCGGCGCGGTCGTTCTCGCGGCGAAAGCGCACGGCGGTCTGGCGGATGGTCTCGACCAGCTCGAAGGCCGATTCGCCTTCCTGCTCGCGCACGCAATCGCCCAGCAGCCGGCCCAGGAAGCGGATGTCTTCGCGCAGGGGCACGTCCTTGTCACTGGCGCGGCGGGCCGGGGTCGCGGCGGGCGCGGCGGGCGCGGCCTCAGGCTTCGCGGCGCTGGCGCGCCTGGAGCGGGTGGTCTTGGCGGATGGGGCAGATGGGGCGGTCGCGGGAATCGAGGCGGAAGCCAATGCGGTGTCGGGGGCGTCTGCCCGGCTGGCGGTTGGCTTGCGCCGGCCTGCGGGGCGCGCAGCTTGCTGCGTCATGCAATCTCCTGTCGTTTCTTATCTATTGTGTGTTGTCTGTTGGCCCGGGGCGGCTTGGGGTGCGTGCTAACATTCGCGGATGCAAGCATCCGTCTCCCCGTCTTCCTCCAGCGCTGCGCCGCGCAAGCTAGTCATCGCCTCCCGTGAAAGCCGTCTGGCTATGTGGCAGGCCGAGCATGTGCGTGCTGCATTGCAACAATACTATCCCGCGTGCGATGTGTCCATTCTCGGCATGACGACGCGCGGAGATCAGATTCTAGACCGTACTTTGTCCAAGGTTGGCGGCAAGGGCCTGTTCGTCAAGGAACTCGAGATCGCGATGGCCGAAGGCCGCGCCGACCTCGCCGTGCACTCCCTCAAGGATGTGCCGATGGAGTTACCTGAAGGGTTTGCCCTGACCGCGATCATGGAGCGCGAGGATCCGCGCGATGCGCTGGTCTCAAGCCGCTTCGCCTCGCTGGACGAGATGCCCGCCGGCACCGTGGTCGGCACCTCCAGCCTGCGCCGCGAAGCCGCGTTGCGCACCCGCTACCCCCATCTGGTGATCCAGCCGCTGCGCGGCAACCTGGATACCCGCCTGGCCAAGCTCGACCGTGGTGACTACGGTGCCATCATCCTGGCCGCCGCCGGCCTCAAGCGCCTCGGCCTGGCCGACCGTATCCGTGCCGTGC
Source organism: Cupriavidus basilensis (assembly GCF_000832305.1). Lineage (NCBI taxonomy): Bacteria > Pseudomonadati > Pseudomonadota > Betaproteobacteria > Burkholderiales > Burkholderiaceae > Cupriavidus > Cupriavidus basilensis. The sequence goes on along the minus strand of NZ_CP010536.1, from coordinate 3,438,151 downwards.
TGGATCCCGTCAGCTCGCTGCCGGCAGCCGGGCAAGGTGCGCTGGGCATCGAGATCCCGTCCGGCCGCCCCGAGCTGGCCGCGTGGCTGGCGCCGCTGAATCATGCGCCCAGCGCACTGGCCGTGACCGCCGAGCGTGCCGTGTCGCGCATGCTGGGCGGTTCGTGCCAGGTGCCGCTTGCCGCGCATGCGCGCTGGGAGGGCACGAAACTGCACATCGACGCCTTCGTGGCGCTGCCCGACGGCAGCCGTTGCGTGCGGGCCCAGTTCGCCGCCGTGGTGGAGGGCGCCAATGCGTCCAGCCTGGCCGAAGCGCTTGGCGAGGCCGTTGCCCAGGACCTGTTGGGCCAGGGCGCGGCTGACATTCTCGCGGCGCTGGCGGATCCGGCGTCCCCCCAAGCCCCTGCCTGAGACCGGCCCATGCCCCGCCCGACCGTCGTTGTAACACGACCCGCCGGGCAGTCCCGGCAACTCACCGAGGCCTTGTCGGCCGCCGGCCTGGACGTGCTTGGCTTTCCCCTGCTGGCGATCGGCCCCGTGGCCGACGATGCCCCCTTGCGCGCGGCGCTGGCGCAACTGGCGGACTTCACGCTGGTGGTCTTCGTCAGTCCCAATGCCGTGGCCTTCGCACTCGATGCGCTGGCCCAGGTGCAGGACAAGCCCGCGCCGCAGTGGCCAGCATCCGTAGCGGTAGCCGTGGTTGGCCCCGCCAGCGTGGCTGCGCTGGCCGAGCGCGGGATTGCCGCGCCCGACTACCGCGTGATTGCCCCGGCCGGTTGCACGACCGGCCATGAGGCAGACAACGGCGATGCCGCCAACGGTGGTGACGGCGCCGCGGCGCGCTTCGATTCCGAGGCCCTGTGGCAACAGCTTGAAGCCCAGCTCGGCGCCGGGGCGCTTGCCGGACGTAAGGTCCTGATCATCCGTGGCAATGGCGGGCGTGACTGGCTGGCCGAGCGCCTGCGCGCCGCCGGCGCCGAGGTGCAGCCGGTCGAGGCCTATCAGCGCTCGGTCCCCACGCCCGGCAGCATGCAATGGCAAGCCGTGCGCGACGCGCTCAAGCCGGGCGCGGCACCGCAGGCCTGGTTGCTGACCAGTTCCGAAGCCGTGCGCAATCTCGATGAGATGGCGCGCCAGGCCCTGAGCCCGCAAGAGCTCGCCTGCCTGCGCCAGGTGCAGTGCATCGCGCCGCATGCGAGAATCGCCGAACAGGCCTTGGCCCTCGGGTTCTCGCACCTGCTGCGCGCCGCACCCGGAGACGAAGGCTTGCTGGCGGCTTGCCGCCAGTGGGCGCAGGCGCATGCCGGCCCGCCGGCGCCGATGCCGGTCGCGGCGCCGGCGGCTGCCGCCGCGCCCGTCCCGCCCGCCACGGTGCCGCCGCCGCTCCCGGCAGCACCACCAGTCAACCCACCGCCCGCAACGTCAACGAAGGTCGATCGCGTGACGCAAGACAATACCGCTCCTCCCGCCTCCAGCCCGCCTCCCGCGGCTGGCGCCCCGCTGCCCGCGCGCGGCGCACCCCGCGTCAATCCATGGTGGTTGCTGCTGTTCCTGCTGATCCTGGCCATCGGCGGCGGTTTCTGGTGGCTGCAGCAGCGCGTGGACCACCTGACCCAGGAACTGGCGCGGCGCCAGCAGAGCAACGATGCACTGGTGCAGGAAACCCGGGTGCTCTCGCGCAACGCGCAGGACACCGTCAAGGAACTGCAGGCCAAGGTTGGCGCGCTGGACGGGCAGGTGGGCGAGGCCCGCGACAAGCAATCCGCGCTGGAACAGGTCTACCAGGACCTGATGCGCAACCGCGACGACTGGGAGATCGCCGAGATCCAGCAACTGCTCACCAACGCCGGCCAGCAACTCCAGCTGACGGGCAATGTGCAGGTCGCGCTGGCCGCGCTGCAAAGCGCCGACACACGCCTTGCACGGACCGACAAGCCACAGTACAACCTGCTGCGCCGGGCCATCGCCCGCGATGTGGCGCGCATGAAGGCCGTGCCGGATACGGACCTGACCGGTGCCGCCATCAAGCTCGATGAAGCCATCAACCAGATCGATACGCTGCCGTTGCTGTCGAGCGAGCGCATGCTCGAGCGCAGTGAAGCGGATGCGCGCAAGACGGACGTGAAGGCCGAGGCTGTCGACAAGCCCGCCAAGCCCACCGGCGCCAAGGCTGGCAAGCATGCGGCCAAGGACGAGGCCGTGCCGGCCGGCACCGCGATCGGCAACTGGTTTGGCCGCCTGTGGGGCAATGTGCGCGACGAACTGATGCAGGTCATCCGCATCCGCCGCGTGGATGATGCCCAGGCACTGCTGCTGACCGGCGACCAGGGCTGGTTCCTGCGCGAGAACGTCAAGCTGCGGCTGCTCAATGCGCGCCTGGCGCTGCTGTCGCGCAACGAGCCGGTGTTCCGCAATGACCTGGCGGCCGCGCAAGCCATGATCGCACGCTATTGCGACACCAAGTCGCGCCGCGTGCAGGCCGTGCTGACCCTGCTCAAGCAGGCCCAGGCCGGCGCCGTGACGGTGCAGTTGCCCACCATGGCGGAAAGCCTCGGCGCGCTGCAGGCGCTCAAGAAGGAGTAGCGCATGCGGCTTCTTTTCTGGGTAGCTATCCTGTTTGGCGGCGCCGTCGGGCTCGCGCTTTTCACGCAATTCAACCAGAGCAACCTGGTTCTGTTCTACCCGCCTTACCGGGTTGAGCTGTCGCTGAACCTGGCGCTGGCCTTGCTGTTGCTGGCGTTCTTCGTGGTCTGGACCATCCTCGGCACCGCGCGCCATCTGTCCGAGATGCCGGCGCGTGCCGCGGCCTACCGCGAGCGCAGCCGCATGAACCGTGCGCAAGCGGCCTTGCGCGAGTCCATCGAGAACCTGTTCGCCGGCCGCTTTGCCCGTGCCGAGCGTACCGCGCGCGAGGCCCAGGCCTGGCCCGAGCAGGCCCAGACGGCAGCGCTGATCGGCGCCCGCGCGGCGCACCGCATGCAGGAAACGGAGCGGCGCGACGCCTGGATGGCGCAGGTGACCGACCCCGAGCGCGAGCAGGCACGGCTGGTGTCGATGGCCGAGTTGCTGGTCGACGCGCGCGATGCCGAAGGCGCGCTGGAAACCATCGCGCAGCTGCAGGCCCAGGGCGCGCGCCAGATCCATGTGCAGCGCATCGCGCTGCGTGCCCACCAGCACCTGAAGAACTGGACCGAAGTCCTGCGCCTGGCGCGCTCGCTGGAAAAGCGCAACGCCCTGCATCCTGTGCTGGCGCTGCGCCTCAAGCAACTAGCCTGCGAGGCCCTGCTGGAGGAGCGCCGCCACGACGTGCAGGGCCTGCAGGATTTCTGGCGTTCGTTGTCCACCGACGAACGCCGCGCGGCCCGCATCGCCGAGCCCGCAGCGCGCTATTTCGCGGCGCTTGGCCGTCAGGATGAAGCGCGCAAGATCGTGGAGGACGCGCTCAAGGTCAACTGGGACAGCCGGCTGGTCTTGCGCTATGCCGAATGCGCGGAGCCAGGACGTGCGTTGCCGCAGATCCAGCAGGCGGAGAAATGGCTGACGCAGCATCCTGTGGATGCGGATCTCTACTTCACGCTAGGCGTGCTGTGCCTGGGCGAGAAGCTATGGGGCAAGGCGCAGTCCAGCTTTGAGCGGGCGTTGAAATATGCGGATGCTGACTTGCAGCGCAGGTTGCGGGTTCGGGCGCATCTGGCGTTGGCCAAGATGTTTGAGGAGACCGAGCGGCCTGAGGAGGCGCAGCGGCATTATCGGGAGAGTGCGATTTTGGCGGCTTGAGGGGGTGGGTTGGGGGTGATGTCAACTGCAACTTCTTAACGTCAAAGGCAACTGCAGTTTCACCACCCCTGCGGGGCGGCGACCTACTTTTTTGTCTTGCCAAAAAAGTAGGCAAAAAAGGCGCGCCGGATGGGGCGCCCCCCCCTCGGGATTTCACCAAAAGAGCGGCCGGGACCCAAACTCGCATCGCCTTAAGGCGATACTCAGACATGGGTCCCTCTTCTCCGCTCTTTTGGTGAAATCCCGAGGCGCCCCATACGGCCTCTGAACACCTACACGGCTCGCTTCGCATCGCGCATGGGTGATTCCCGCCCCCAGGCGGGAATCACGGCTGCAATGAATCGTCGCTTGCTGTTCCTCGGTTCTCAGTCGCCCTCGGAGTGCGCAGCGTCGGTTCCTCGCTGTTCCTTCACTACCGCATACCGCGCCAGGGTCTCCTTGCGGGCTACGTCGTGTTGCACGATCGGCCGCGGGTAGTTTTCCCCTAGCTTGACCCCGGCTGCTAGCAACACGTCCTCTGAGGCTGTCCAGGGCGCATGTATGTACTTGTCCGGCAGGCGTGCCAGTTGCGGCAGGTACTTCCTGATAAATCGTCCCTGCGGGTCGAATTTCTCAGACTGCGTGGTCGGGTTGAAGATGCGGAAGTAGGGCTGGGCGTCGCAGCCGGTGGAGGCGGCCCACTGCCAGCCGCCGTTGTTGGCGGAGAAGTCGAAGTCGTTGAGCTGGTCGGCGAAGTACTGTTCGCCGCGCCGCCAGTCCACGCCGAGGTCTTTCACCAGGAAGCTCGCTACCACCATGCGCAGCCGGTTATGCATGTAGCCGCTTTGCCGGATCTGCAGCATGGCGGCGTCCACTAGCGGGTAGCCGGTCCTGGCGTCGCACCAGGCCTGGAAGTAGCGCTCGCCGGTGTCGCCATTGATCCAGCAGATGGCATCGTAGGCGGAGTGGAAGGCATGCCCCGCGGCGACCCGGGGGTGGTGGTGCAGGATCATGAAGTAGAAATCGCGCCAGATCAGCTCCGACAGCCAGGTGGCGGCGCCGACGCTCTCGGCGCCGCCGCGCAGCGTGGCGGCGTGGGCGGTGCGGGCGAGCGTGCGGATCGACAGGGTGCCAAAGCGCAGGTGCACCGACAGGTAGCTCGGGCCGCGCAGGGCGGGGAAGTCGCGCCGGCGCGCGTAGTCGCCCATGCGCTCGCAGAACTCGTCGAACAGGGCGTGGGCGCCGGCGCTGCCGGTGGGCATGGCGATCTCGGCCAGGTTGGAGGGGGCGAAGCCCAGTGCCTCCAGCGTGGGCAGCGGCCGCAGGTAAGCCTTGGGCGGAGCGGCCAGTGACTTCAGATAAGGCTCGACCGGGTAGGGCTTGAGGTCGAACGGAAGCAAGGCCTTGAGCCAGGCGTTCTTGTAAGGCGTGAAAACCGAAAAAGGCTTGCCCTGGCCGGTCAGGATCTCATCCCGCTCAAAGATCACCTGGTCCTTGAAGCTGAAGAATGCGCAGGGCTGGCCCGCCAGTGCCTGCCTGACCTCGGTATCGCGGGCCAGCGAGGCGGGCTCGTAGTCGTGGTTGGCGAACACGGCGGTGACGCCGAGCTCGGCGGCCAGCTCGGGAATGGCTGCGCGCGCATGGCCGTGCAGCACGATCAGGCCGCCGCCGGCCGCGCGCAGCGCTTCGTCCAGCGGGGCCAGCGAGGCCAGGATGAACGCCACCCGGCGGTCGGCCGCCAAGCCGCGCGCCAGCAGCGGATCCAGGATCTCGCGATCGAAGACGAAGACGCACCATACCTGGCGGCAGTGCTTGAGGGCATAATGCAGCGCCGCGTGATCGTCGGCGCGCAGGTCGCGCCGGAACCAGACCAGGCCGCACTCGAACAGCCGGTCGATCCGATAGGGTTGGCGGGCGTCGGCGGGGGATGGGGGCAAGATCGGGCGCTCCGGAAGTTGGGCTGGCGAAGCCTGTTACCCTACCATAGCGTCAGGCATGCGCGGCGCGCTCGGGCTGGCCCGGCATGCCGGCCAGCGTTGCCCGCAGCGCCGAACAGGCGGTCCGTATTTCGGCAATCCCGTAATCCAGCAATCCAGTAATCCAGATATCAAGAAGCAAGCCATGGCCATGACACTCGACCGCATCCTCCAATCCCAAGGCTTCGGCACCCGCCGCTATTGCGGCGACCTGATCGGGGCCGGCCTGGTGGAGGTCGACGGCACCCTGTGCGAGGATCCGGGCGCCAGGTTCGAGGTCGATGGCCTGCGCCTGACCGTGGACGGCGAGGAATGGATCGGCCACACCAAGGCCTACATCCTGCTGAACAAGCCGGTGGGCTACGAATGCTCGCAGCGCCCGCGCCACCATCCCAGCGTGTACAACCTGCTGCCGGTGCCGCTGCGCCAGCGCGAGGTGCAGGCGGTCGGGCGGCTGGATCAGGACACCACCGGCCTGCTGCTGCTCTCGGACGATGGCCAGTTCATTCACGCCCAGACCTCGCCCAAGAAGAAGGTGCCCAAGGTCTATGAAGTGACGACCGCCGAGCCGGTCACCCAAGAGCAGGTCGATGCGCTGGTGGCGGGCGTGCAGCTGGAGGACGAACCAGCCCCGATCGCGGCGGCCGCCTGCGAGGCCACCGGCGAGCGCAGCCTGCGCCTTAGCCTGACCGAGGGCAAGTACCACCAGGTCAAGCGCATGGTGGCCGCGGCTGGCAACCATGTGGAAGCCCTGCATCGCAGCGCCATCGGCGGGCTGGTGCTGGAGCCGACCCTGGCGCTGGGAGACTGGCGCTGGCTGACGCCGGAAGACCTGGCCGCCCTGACGCGCAAGGAGTAAGCAGGCGGCAACAAGCGAGCAACGAAGCTGGTACAGAGGCCAGCAAGCAAGCGCACCGGGCAGGCGTCGGAATGTTGCGTTGCGGCATTCCGCGAATCTTTTCCGGACAGATGGCAACGATTTGATAAAATGCAGGAATGGCGACGCTGGAAGCCCCAATCAACCTCACTAATCAGTTCCTGATTGCCATGCCCGGCATGGCAGACCCGACTTTTTCGGGTTCCGTCGTCTACTTGTGCGAGCACAACGACCGCGGCGCGCTGGGCCTGGTGATCAATCGGCCTATCGATATCGATATGGCCACCCTGTTCGACAAGATCGACCTCAAGCTGGAGATCCAGCCGGTGGCGCAGCAGCCTGTCTATTTCGGCGGGCCGGTGCAGACCGAGCGCGGTTTCGTGCTGCATGATCCGGTTGGCATCTATGTCTCGTCGCTGGCCGTGCCCGGCGGGCTCGAGATGACCACCTCCAAGGATGTGCTGGAGGCCGTGGCCAACGGCAGCGGCCCGCAACGCTTCCTGCTCACGCTCGGCTATGCCGGCTGGGGCGCCGGGCAGCTGGAGGAAGAACTCAGCCGCAATGGCTGGCTGACCGTCCAGGCCGATCCCGAAATCATCTTCAGCGTGCCCCCCGAGGAACGCTTCGCCGCCGCCATACGCCTGTTGGGCATCGACTTCACCATGCTCTCGGGCGAGGCTGGGCATGCCTGAGGACGGAGCGACGCCAGCGCCGCGCCAGTTGCCCTCCGACGGCACCGTCCTGGCCTTCGACTACGGCGAAAAGAAGATCGGCGTTGCGCTTGGCAACTTCGTCACGCGCGAGGCTCATGCACTCGTCATCATCCCCAATATCACCGTGGAAGGCCGCTTCGAGGCGGTAACCGCGCTGATCGACGAGTGGGCGCCGGTGCAACTGGTGGTGGGCATGCCCACCAATCCGGATGGCAGCCAGCAGCCTTCGATGCGGCTCGCACGCCGCTTCGGCAACCAGTTGAACGGCCGCTTCGGCTTGCCGGTGGCCTGGGTGGACGAAAGCTACACATCGATCGCCGCGGAGATGGCCGGCGCCCGCAAGGGCGCGCTTGACGCCGAGGCCGCCAGCCTCATCCTGCAACAGTACTTCGACCAGCATCCGTTATGACCCAGACTTCCTCTCTCGACGCCGAGGCGCTCTACCGTACGTTGCGTGACCAGTTGCAGGCCGCGCTGCCTGAGGCCGAACGCGTGCAATGGTCGGTCGCCGGCATCTATTCGGGCGGCGCCTGGATTGCCGAACGGCTGGCCGCCGACCTGCAACTGGCGGCCCACGGGGTCATCAACGTTGCCTTCCACCGCGACGACTATGCCAAGAAGGGCCTGCATAGCCAGGCCCAGCCGACCACGCTGCCCTTTGACGTGCAAGACCGCAAGATCCTGCTGATCGACGACGTGCTGGCCACCGGGCGCACCATCCGCGCCGCCGTCAACGAACTGTTCGACTACGGCCGCCCGGCCCGCGTGGCGCTGGCCGTGCTGGTCGATCGCGGTGGGCGCGAACTGCCGGCGGCTGCGGACTTTGCCGCCGCGCACGTGGCGCTGCCGCCCGGGACCACGCTGGTGCTGTCGCATGAGGGCACCGGCTCCGACATGCGCTTTGCCTTCGCCAACGAGGCCACCGGCAACTAAGCCTGCCCAGCTTAACCGCCGGCGCGCCCGCAACGGCACGCCGGCAAGCCAGACCCAGACCTGCCCAGACCAGTCAACGCCACCGCCCGGCCCTTTCTACCTGCCATGATCAAGACGTTCCGCAACCCGCAACTGACCAAGAACGGCGAGCTCAAGCACCTGCTTTCGATCGAGGGCCTGTCGCGCGAGATGGTCGCGCACATCCTCGACACCGCCAGCCAGTTCGTCTCGCTGTCCGACTCGGACCGCGAAGTGAAGAAGGTGCCGCTGTTACGCGGCAAAAGCGTGTTCAACCTGTTCTTCGAGAACTCCACGCGTACCCGCACCACCTTCGAGATTGCCGCCAAGCGGCTCTCCGCGGACGTGCTCAACCTGAACATCAACGCCTCGTCCACCAGCAAGGGCGAGTCACTGCTCGACACCATCAACAACCTGTCGGCGATGTCGGCCGACATGTTCGTGGTGCGCCACGCCAGTTCCGGCGCGCCCTACCTGATCGCCGAGCATGTCGCACCCCATGTGCATGTCATCAACGCCGGTGACGGCCGCCACGCGCACCCCACGCAGGGGCTGCTCGACATGTACACGATCCGCCACTACAAGAAGGATTTCACCAATCTCACGGTCGCCATCGTGGGTGACATCCTGCACTCCCGCGTGGCGCGCTCCGACATCCACGCGCTGACCACACTGGGCGTGCCTGAAGTGCGCGCCATCGGCCCGCGCACGCTGCTGCCCTCGGGGCTGGAGCAGATGGGCGTGCGTGTCTTCCACAATATGGAAGAAGGGATGAAGGGTGTGGACGTGGTGATCATGCTGCGCCTGCAGAACGAGCGCATGAGCGGCGCGCTGCTGCCCTCGGCGCAGGAGTACTTCAAGGCCTATGGGCTCACGCCCGAGCGCCTGGCGCTGGCCAAGCCCGATGCCATCGTGATGCACCCGGGCCCCATGAACCGTGGCGTGGAGATCGATTCCGCCGTGGCTGACGGGCCGCAGTCCGTGATCCTCAACCAGGTGACTTTCGGCATTGCGGTACGCATGGCCGTGATGGGCATCGTGGCCGGAAACCACGACTGATCTCATGATGGATAGCGCCCGACCGACAGGGTCCAGGCAAGCCAGAACAACCGAATACAAGCCAAGCGACACGATATGAAGATCCACATCAAGGGCGGCCGCCTGATCGACCCGGCCGCGAACGTCGATGCGCAGCAAGACCTCTACATTGCCGCCGGCAAGATCGTCGGCGTGGGCAGCGCGCCGGCGGACTTCCACGCCAACAAGACCATCGATGCCAGCGGGCTGATCGTCTGCCCCGGCCTGGTCGACCTGTCCGCGCGGCTGCGCGAGCCGGGCTATGAATACAAGGCCACGCTCGAATCCGAAGTGGCGGCAGCCACCGCCGGCGGCGTGACCAGCCTGGTTTGCCCGCCCGACACCGACCCCGTGCTCGACGAGCCCGGCCTGGTCGAGATGCTCAAGTACCGCGCCCGCACGCTCAACCAGACCCACGTGTATCCGCTGGGCGCGCTCACGCTGGGCCTCAAGGGCGAGACGCTGACCGAGATGTCGCAGTTGACCGAGGCCGGCTGCATCGGCTTTTCGCAGGCCGAAGCACCGATCCGCAACACCCAGGTGCTGCTGCGCGCCCTGCAGTACGCGCAGACCTTCGGCTTCACCGTCTGGCTGCGCCCGGAAGACCCATACCTCGGTGGCGGCGTGGCCGCCAGCGGCGCCGTGGCGTCGCGCCTGGGCCTGTCCGGTATGTCGGTGATTGCCGAGACCGTGCGCCTGCACACCATCTTCGAGCTGATGCGCGCCAGCGGCGCACGCGTGCACCTGTGCCGCCTGTCGTCGGCCGCGGGCATCGAACTGGTGCGCCAGGCCAAGCGCGAAGGCCTCAAGGTGACCTGTGACGTCAACATCCATCATGTGTCGCTGACCGACATGGACATTGGCTACTTCAACTCGCAGATGCGCTTCTCACCGCCGCTGCGCAGCGCACGCGACCGCGATGCCATCGTGGCCGGGCTGGCCGACGGTACCATCGACGCACTGTGCTCGGACCACACCCCCGTGGACGATGACGAAAAGCTGCTGCCCTTCGCCGAAGCCTCGCCAGGCGCCACCGGGCTGGAACTGCTGCTGCCGCTGACGCTGCGCTGGGCCGAGGAGCACAAGGTGCCGCTGGGCAAGGCGCTAGCCCGCATCACGGCCGAGCCGGCCAGCGTGCTCGGCCTGGCTGCCGGCACGCTGGCCACAGGCAGCGCCGCCGATATCTGCATCTTCCATCCCGAGCAGGAATGGAAGGTCGAGCGGCGCGCGCTCAAGAGCCAGGGCAAGAATTCGCCGTGGCTCGGCTACGAGATGCGCGGGCGCGTGCGCACCACGCTGGTCGGCGGCCACGTCGTCTACGAACTGCACTGAACACCATGCCCGGCCGAGGGAAGTTGGACAACTTGGTTCAGGTACGTTCGCCAGCGAGGCAGGCATGATCTGGCTGCGCAAGACCGCCCTGATCCTCCACCTGCTGCGCGGCCTCGCGACCTGCGCGGTGCTGTTCCCCTGGCTCGGTGTCGAGTCGCGGCAATGGCATATCCGGCGCTGGTCGCGCCGGCTGCTGCGGATCTGCGGGGTCACAGTCGACGTGCAGGGCCTGCAGCCCGGACAGGCGGCACCGCATGGCGCCATGGTGGTGTCCAACCACATTTCCTGGCTGGATATCTACGTCATCAACTGCTGGCACCCCGTGCGTTTCGTGGCCAAATCGGAAATCCGCGACTGGCCCTTGATTGGCTGGCTGTGCGCGCAGACCGGTACCATCTTCATCGAACGCGCGCGCAAGCGCGACGCGCATCGCGTGCTGCATGCCATTACCGATGTGATGCTGCAGGGCGATCTGGTCTGCGTGTTCCCGGAAGGCACAACCACGGATGGCAGTAGCGTGCTGCCGTTCCATGCCAACCTGATGCAGGCGCCGATATCGGGCGGGCTGCCGGTGCAGCCGGTCGGGCTGGCTTACCTGGATGCCGCGACCGGCCAGCCGACGCTGGCACCGGCATATATTGGCGAGCTGAGCCTGCTGGAGACGCTCGATGCGGTGCTGCGGGCGCCGCCGATTACGGCGCGGCTATGCTTTGCGCCAGCCCTCACCGCCACCAGCGCCAGCCGGCGCGACCTGGCCGAGGCGGCCCGCGCGGTAGTGAACCATCTGAGCCAGGGCGCGCAACAGCACGCAGTGGAACTCGTGGTGCGGGTGAACGAAGGGCGCGAAAGCGAGCGATCCTTCAGCGAAGGCGACGTGAGCGCGGATTCTCCCGCGCCGGCTGCCTGACCGGCTCAGGCTAGCGGATCGCAATACTGCGGGCATTCCACCTGGATCAGCGTGCGTTCAGCCGGATCCGCCGCCAAGCGCGCGGCGGTGAGCTTGCCACCCCAGACACACCCAGTATCCAGCGCCATCAGGTTGGGGCGCATCACCAATCCGAGCGTGGACCAATGCCCACACACCACCGTGGTGTCTTCGGTGCGCCGTCCGGGCACATCGAACCAGGGCATGAAGCCAGCCGGCGTGCTGCCGGGGCCCTCCTTGGTCTTGAGATCCATTACGCCGTCAGCGTCGCAAAAGCGCAGGCGGGTCAGGGCGTTGATCACGACGCGGTGACGCTCGATGCCCCGCAAGGCCGGGTCCCACCGGTCCGCCGCATTGCCGAAGATGCCGGCCAGGAACGCCTTCCAGCCCGGGCCGCGCAGTTCACGCTCGACTTCCGCCGCCAGCGCCATGGTCTGCTCTGCGGTCCACTGCGGAAGCACGCCGGCGTGCACGAGCAGGAAGCCGTCTTCGTGGATGGCCAAGGGGCGATGCCTTAGCCAAGTGAGCAACTCATCGCAATCCGGCGCTTCGAGGATGTCGGTCAAAGTGTCGCTTCGGCCGCTTTTGCGCACGCCTGCGGCGACAGCCAGCAGGTGGATGTCGTGGTTGCCGAGTACGGATTCGGCGCGCTTGCCAAGCTGGCGGACGGTTCGCAGTGTGCGTGCGGAGGCAGGGCCGCGGTTTACCAGGTCGCCTACGAAGCGGAGTTGGCTGTCGGCGGGGAGGTGTTGTAAGACGAGTTCTTCAAGGGAACCTGCGCATCCCTGAAGGTCGCCGATGGCGTAATGATGATTATTGATCACAAAATGACGTGTGTAGATGCTGAGCTGGTAAAAGGGACTTCTGTTCTCTGAAATGTGCTTACATTGCAATGGGTAGCATTGGGACGTTACAACAGGCTACAAAAAGATGAGTCCGCAGCTTAAGACGATGGTCGCCGTCGGATAGAATACCGCCACTTCTGCAGGTACTTAACATTGCGCCGTCCAGATTGGACCAGGCGGAGGCTTGGCATTCGCCCGGTTCTCGAAAATAGATTAGATAGGCAGGGAGCACTGGTTTGTCCCACATACTTGTCACAGGTGGCGCCGGTTTCATCGGCGCCAATTTCGTTCTTGACTGGCTGCGCGAAGACGGTGCGGACGCGGTCGTCAACGTCGACAAGCTGACATACGCAGGCAATCTGGAATCCCTCGCCTCACTGAAGTGCTCTAATAGGCATATTTTTTCGCAAACCGATATCTGCGATCGTGCCGCGCTGGATCGCCTTTTTGCCGAATATCGGCCACGCGCGGTAGTCCATTTCGCGGCTGAGAGTCATGTCGATCGCTCGATCGAAGGGCCGGGTGGATTTATCCAGACCAACGTCGTTGGCACCTTCACTTTGCTTGAAGCTGCGCGAGCGTACTGGAGCGGTCTGCACGGTTCCGAGCGCGATGTGTTCCGCTTCCTGCATGTTTCCACGGATGAGGTATTTGGTTCGCTCCAGCCGAGTGACCCAGCTTTCACGGAAACCACGGCATTCGCGCCCAACAGCCCGTATTCTGCGTCCAAGGCGGCGGCCGACCATCTGGTGCGTGCCTATTACCACACATATGGCCTTCCGGTCCTCACTACCAACTGTTCCAACAATTACGGCCCCTATCATTTTCCAGAGAAGCTGATCCCGCTCGTTCTGATGAAGGCCCTGGCCGGCGAGCCACTGCCCGTGTACGGCGATGGCCTGAATGTGCGGGATTGGCTCTATGTCGGCGATCACTGTGCGGCTGTTAGGGCCGTACTCGCCAAGGGCCGAGTGGGGGAAACCTATAACGTCGGCGGCAATAACACCAAGACGAACCTCGACGTCGTGCACACGCTATGCGGTCTGCTCGACGAGCTTCGCCCGAAGGTGACGGGTTCGTACCGGCAGCAGATTACCTTCGTCGCCGATCGTCCCGGCCATGACCGGCGCTATGCGGTCGACTCACGAAAGCTCCAGGTGGAGCTCGGCTGGACCTGCAAAGAGACCTTTGAGACAGGATTGCGCAAGACCGTTCAGTGGCATCTGGAAAACCAGTCATGGGTCTCCAATGTGATGTCAGGTCTGTATCGAAAGGGACGGGATGAATGTCATGCCGGATAAGGCACGTCGCATTCCCACTCTTCTTGTAACGGGAAGCAACGGTCAGGTTGGCTTCGAGTTGCGGCGCGCCCTGAGTCCACTTGGGCATGTGATTGCGCTCGACCGACGCGCATGTGATCTGTCACGCCCCGAGGAAGTTCGCCGCGTCTTGCGGAAGCAGCGCCCCGATGTGATCGTCAATGCCGCAGCTTATACCAGTATGGACCGCGCGGAGGCCGACATTGAGAACGCTTATGCGGTCAATGCCACTGCGGTTGGCATCCTTGCCGAGGAGGCACTGGCGCTCGGCAGCCTGCTGGTGCATTACTCAACAGACTGTGTTTTCGATGGCTGCCAAACGACGCCTTATGCGGAAACCGATGCGGTCAATCCCGTTTCCGTCTACGGTAAGAGCAAGCTGGCGGGCGAACAGGCCATAGCCGAAGTAGCGCCCACTGCCCTGATACTTCGCACGTCCTGGGTGGCGGGTATCCATGGCAATAATTTTGTCAAAACGATGCTGCGGCTTGGTGCCATGCAACCGGCGCTGCGCGTGGTTGGCGATAGGTTTGGTGCGCCCACCGGGGCCGCGCTAGTTGCGGATGTCACTGCACAGATCGTCGCGCGCGCGTGGCTACTTGGCGATAGCGGCGCGTTCGCCGCAGGCATCTATCACCTGGCTGCCGCAGGTGAAACCAGCTGGCATGGCTACGCCAGTGAAGTTCTGCGTTACGCCGCCGCACAAGGCGCAGTGCTCAAGACAGATCCGGATCGGATAGAGGAAATCGCTGCGAGTGACTACCCGTTGCCCGCGCCGCGCCCGGCCAATGCGCGGCTGGACACGGCCAAGATTCGCCGGACCTTCGGCATTCACCTGCCGGATTGGCGCATGGGCGTGCATCACTTGCTGGATCAGTTCCTTGCCTGAGCAGGCCATCGTGCGCAATGTTCTCTCTCTGGCCTTCGATCCAAGCGTGCCGCGTGTTATCGCCGGGATCTTTGGTGAGCTACTGGCACAAGTTGTCGCTGGCGAATGGGTAGACCAGTTATGAATTTGAAAGCGACGCCGACCGCATTGCCGGAAGTCCTGCTCCTCGAGCCGAAAGTCTTTGGCGATGAGCGTGGATTTTTTTTCGAAAGCTTCAATGCACGGAGTTTTGAGCATGCAACCGGCTACTCCTGCGCATTTGTTCAGGATAATCACAGCCGCTCCGTCAAAAATGTGCTGCGTGGCCTTCATTACCAACTGGGTACTCCACAGGGCAAGCTGATTCGGGTTGTGTCAGGCGACGTTTTTGATGTGGCTGTGGATTTGCGTCGCCAATCGCCTCGTTTCGGGCAATGGACGAGTGTCCGGCTTTCAGGCGATAGCCATCGGCAACTCTGGATACCGCCCGGGTTCGCTCATGGGTTTCTTGTGATGTCGGGCCAAGCGGAAGTGCTCTATAAAGTGTCCGAATATTGGAGCCAGGCTGACGAACGCACCATTGCCTGGGACGATCCGCAACTCGGCATCGCATGGCCGCTCCAGGGGGCGGTGATCCAGTCGGACAAGGATCGGCGCGGTGTTTCCCTTGCCGAGGCCGAACTGTTCCCATAGAGCGAGATCGGTCGATGGTGTTTTTGCACTGATCGGACTTCGGTAAACAAGGTGGCGGTCCAATATGACGACTAAACCATAACTCAATGATGATGCTCAAGAAAATTTCCGAGATGTCGCGCCAGAAGAAGATTCTTCTGATGTTGGTGCTCGACTTCTTCCTGCTGCCGCTTTCCCTCTGGTCGGCGGTCGGATTGCGCACGGATCATTGGGCAGTCAGTTCACAGTACCCGATCAGCCTGTATTTCGTCACCTCCTTGGTGGCCATCCCGGTTTTTGTCAAATTGGGCTTGTACCGCTCGGTAGTGCGTTACATGGAGGACCGGGCCATCCTGACCATCGTTGTCGCGGTCACCATTTCGATCGGGATGTTCGGTTCGCTGATCTTCTTCCTGGGCCTGTCCAACGTCCCGCGCGGTGCGCTCCTGATCTACTGGCTGCTGGCCATCGTCTATATCGTGTGCAGCAGGTTCTTTGTGCGGGCAGCATTCAGGATGTTGCCGTCCTTTGGCCGCCACGGCCAGAAGGTCATCATCTATGGCGCGGGCGATGCGGGGCGGCAGCTTGCCGTCGCTCTGGGCGTGGGCTCGGACTACGAGCCAATGGCATTCGTGGATGACGACATCAAGAAGCGCGGGCTCAGCATCGCGGGCATCAAGGTCCACGGCGCCGATGAGCTACCCGAGCTGGTAAGGCGCTTTGCAATCCACCAGGTGCTGATCGCAATTCCGTCCGCTTCGCGCAGCCGTCGCATCGAAATCGTGAATGCGCTAGAGCCGCTCGCGGTCGAGGTGCGGGCCGTGCCCGGCATGGCGGAGATGGTTTCCGGCGAGGTGCGCCTGGACGACGTGCGCGAGGTGGAGATCGACGAGCTGTTGGGGCGCGACGTAGTTGCTCCGAACATGAAGCTGTTGATGGAGAACATTGCTGGCAAAAGCGTCATGGTCACTGGTGCCGGTGGGTCCATCGGCTCCGAGCTGTGCCGGCAAATCATCAAGAACAAGCCCGCGCGCCTTGTCCTGTATGAGCAGTCCGAATTTGCTTTGTACGCCCTTGAGTACGAACTGCAGCAGACTGTCACGGAGAAAGAGCTCCCGATAGAACTGGTGCCGGTACTTGGCTCGGTGCAGAACGGCGAGCGGGTCTTCGGCATCATGTCGCGCTACGGGGTGCAGACCATCTACCATGCGGCTGCCTACAAGCACGTGCCCATTGTCGAGTTCAATATGACCGAGGGCATATTGAACAACACAGTCGGTACCCGAATTACTGCGGAGGCAGCGATTCGTGCCAACGTCGAAGCGTTCGTGTTGATCTCCACCGACAAGGCCGTGCGGCCGACCAATGTCATGGGGGCGAGCAAGCGGATGGCGGAATTGTGCCTGCAGGCGTTCGCGCAGGATCCGAACGTGCGCACCCGTTTCAGCATTGTCCGCTTTGGCAATGTGCTCGGATCGAGCGGCTCGGTGGTGCCACTGTTCAGGACCCAGATTGCCGCGGGGGGGCCCGTGACGGTGACGCACCCGGATATCATCCGGTACTTCATGACCATTCCCGAGGCCGCCCAGCTTGTCATCCAGGCGGGGGCGATGGGCGGCGAAGGCGAGGTTTTCGTGCTCGATATGGGTCAGCCTGTCAAGATTGTCGATCTGGCGCGGCGCATGATCCACCTGAGCGGCTTCCAGGTAAAGGACGAGGTGAATCCTGACGGCGACATCGAGATCCAGTTCACAGGGCTGCGCCCCGGGGAAAAGCTGTACGAGGAGTTGTTGATCGGGGATGCCGTGAGCGGCACTGGCCACCCGCGCATCATGAAAGCAGACGAGTCCTTCCTGAGCCGTGAGCAACTCGATGAAAAGATGAAGTGCCTCATCCAGGCTTCTGACTCCAACGATTGCGAAACCATCCGGACGATTCTTCTCGAATGCGTTTCAGGGTTTCGCCCGGACCGCGATATCAAGGACCACTTGCATGAAGAACCGGCTCCGCGTATCCGTCTCCTGCGCTGAGCACGCCTTTATGTCTGCGTCGAAAACATCTCGGAATGGCCTGCGGTGGAGCCGGCCCGGGGCAAGAGTGCAGTGCACCGTGACGGTGGGCTACGTCCTCGCGCGGGGGCGACGACATGCCGATCACTGTGCAGGCTTTCTCCGCTTGCCTGCCAGTCAGGCTCCGGTGGCGGCTCAAGCCCTGGAAAATATGGCAAAATGTCGTGGTTTTGTATCCTGGGTCAATAAGTTAAAAAGTGATGACAACGTAACTCGGCTTTGCGCTCCGGCGCGGTCACTCTTCCGGAGTGCCGAGCTTGTTGGCGCGGCTCCCAGGCTGCAATGGATTCGTTCTGACCGAGTGATCCCGGTCAGGCGGTATCGGCGAGGGGATTCAAGCTGTTTCAGGGGTGCCCGCCAACACCTGCAGGCTGGGCGGACGCACTGTAGTCTCCTTCCTCCCCATCCTCCCTATCCGGCGTACAGTTCGCGTGCACGTCCGGCTGTATACATTCCGATCGATTCATGAGGTGTCGATACCCGATTGAGCATCGGTAGGTGTCCGTATTTTGCGATGAGTAGTTTTGTGCCGCTACCGACAATTTCTGGGGCGTAGGGTTATGGCGCCGGAGGCCGGTGCGCTCTCCAACAATCGCTTGAGTATGCAAATATTGGTTTGAGAAATGAGAATTACTATTATCGGTACCGGCTATGTCGGACTTGTGACGGGCACCTGCCTTGCTGAGCTAGGCAACAACGTCTTCTGCGTTGATGTCGATGCGAAGAAAATCGATTTGCTGAACAACGGCGGCGTTCCTATCTATGAACCCGGCCTCAAGGCGCTGATTGACCGGAATCGTGCCGCAGGCCGGCTGAAGTTCTCGACGGATATTGCCGCTAGCGTCGCGCACGGCGATATCCAGTTTATCGCCGTTGGCACGCCGCCGGACGAAGACGGCTCCGCCGACCTGAAGTACGTGCTTGAGGCCGCCCGGAACATCGGTCGTCACATGGATTCGTTCAAGGTTATCGTCGACAAATCCACCGTTCCGGTCGGAACGGCGGACAAGGTGAAAGCAGCGGTGGCCGAGGAACTGAAACAGCGTGGCTCCGTCCATCTTGACTGCGCGGTAGTCTCCAATCCGGAGTTCCTCAAGGAAGGCGCAGCGGTTGAAGATTTCATGCGTCCCGACCGGATAGTAGTTGGTGTCGCATCGGACGAAGCCGGGGAAAAGGCCAAGGCGATGATGCGGACTCTGTATGCGCCGTTCAACCGCAACCATGAGCGCATGTACTTCATGGATGTACGCTCGGCGGAGTTCACGAAGTATGCCGCCAACGCCATGCTTGCCACGCGTATCAGCTTCATGAACGAGCTGGCGAACCTGGCCGACCGGGTGGGCGCCGATATCGAACTGGTGCGCCAGGGAATTGGCTCCGATCCCCGAATTGGCTATAGCTTTCTCTATGCGGGGATTGGCTATGGCGGCTCCTGTTTCCCGAAGGACGTGCAGGCGCTGGCGAAGACCGCGGCACAATTCGGCCAGTCAACGTATGTGCTGGATGCAGTCGAGAAGGTCAACCAGGCGCAAAAACGCGTACTGGTCGACAAGGTGCTTGCTCGCTTCGGCAATGACATTGCCGGTAAGCGCTTTGCGGTCTGGGGGCTGGCATTCAAGCCGGAAACCGACGACATGCGTGAAGCGCCGAGCCGCATCATCATTCAGGAGCTCCTGGACCGCGGGGCGATCGTGCAGGCGCATGATCCCGTTGCCATGGAAGAGGCCCGCCGCGTGCTGGCCCAGGATCTCGCCGATCGTGACGGCGCTTTGGAGCATTTGCATTTCGTCGATCAGCCGGAGAGTGCGCTGGTGGGCGTGGATGCTTTGATTATCGTGACGGAGTGGAAGGCTTTCCGGAGCCCGGACTTCGACGCGATGCGTCGCGACATGAAGAATCCGCTCATTTTTGACGGCCGGAATCTCTTTGACCCCTCGTCGATGAAGAAACAAGGCTTCGAGTATTTCGGTATCGGCCGCTCATAAAACTTTGAACATGCGAAATTACAATTCCCGCCAGCGAATCCTGGTGACCGGCGGCGCCGGCTTTCTCGGTTCGCATTTGTGCGATCGCCTCATCGAGCAGGGCAATGAAGTGCTGTGCGTCGACAATCTCTTCACGGGCGCCAAGCAGAATATCGAACATCTGCTCAGCCATCCTCGTTTCGAGTTCATCCGCCACGACGTGACCTTCCCGCTGTTCGTGGAAGTCGACCAGATCTATAACCTGGCTTGCCCGGCTTCGCCTGTCCACTATCAGCACGATCCGGTGCAAACCACGAAGACGTCGGTGCACGGCGCCATCAACATGCTTGGCCTCGCCAAGCGGGTCGGCGCCAAGATCTTCCAGGCCTCGACCAGCGAAGTCTACGGCGACCCGGTCGTGCACCCGCAGCCCGAAGCCTATTGGGGCAACGTGAATCCCATTGGCATCCGCTCGTGCTACGACGAAGGCAAGCGATGCGCGGAAACCCTGTTTTTCGACTACCACCGCCAGCATGGGCTGGAGATCAAGGTTGCCCGGATCTTCAATACCTATGGCCCGCGGATGCACCAGAACGATGGCCGCGTGGTATCGAACTTCATCATGCAGGCGCTGCGCGGTGAGCCGATCACCGTGTTCGGGGAAGGCAAGCAGACGCGCTCGTTCTGCTTTGTCGATGACCTGATCGACGGCATTGTCGCCCTGATGAGCACGCCCAAGGACTTTACCGGCCCGATGAACCTGGGCAACCCGCACGAGATGACGATGCTCGAGCTGGCTAGCCACATCGTCGAGCTGACGGGTTCACGCTCCACGATCGAGTTCAAGCCCTTGCCGGCCGATGATCCCACGCAGCGCCGTCCTGATACCCGTCTGGCTGAGGAGATGATCGGCTGGAACCCGTCGGTGCACTTCCGCGACGGCCTGAGCAAGACGGTCGATTACTTCAAGCGCTTTGTATAAGCAGCCCAGCTCATTTTTCAGAAGAGATTCGCAATGTTCAATAACAAGTCTATTTTGATCACGGGCGGTACGGGCTCGTTTGGCAGGAAGTACGCACGAACGATTCTGGCCCGCTACAAGCCGAAGCGTCTCGTGATCTACTCGCGCGACGAACTCAAGCAATTCGAAATGCAGCAGGACATCGATGCGCCGCCGATGCGCTATTTCATCGGTGACGTTCGCGATGGCGACCGGCTGTCCCAGGCCATGCGTGGCATTGACTATGTCATCCATGCTGCCGCGCTCAAGCAAGTTCCCGCAGCGGAGTACAACCCGCTGGAGTGCATCAAGACCAACATTCATGGCGCCGAGAACGTCATCAATGCGGCGATCGCCAACAATGTCCACAAGGTGATCGCGCTGTCGACCGACAAGGCCGCCAATCCGATCAACCTCTATGGCGCGACCAAGCTGGCGTCCGACAAGTTGTTTGTCGCGGCCAACAACATGGTAGGCGCCAACCAGACGTCGTTCGCCGTGGTTCGCTACGGAAATGTGGTCGGCTCCCGCGGCTCGGTTGTGCCTTTCTTCGAGCAACTGCTGGCGAGGGGCGAGAAGGAACTGCCGATCACGCACGCCGAGATGACTCGCTTCTGGATCAGCCTGCAAGATGGGGTGGATTTCGTGCTGAAGAACTTCGAGCGGATGCACGGTGGCGAAATCTTCGTGCCCAAGATCCCGTCGATCCGCATCACGGACCTGGCCGAGGCAGTAGCGCCTGGCGTAGCGACCCGCGTGATCGGCATTCGCCCGGGCGAGAAGCTCCACGAGATCATGTGTCCTTCCGACGATTCCCATCTCACGTTGGAATTCTCGGATCACTACGTTCTGCGCCCGACGATCAAGTTCCACCACTCGGACATCGACTATACGGTCAATGCGCTGGGTGAGCAGGGCGAGCAGGTTAGCCAGGGCTTCGAATATAACTCCGGCAACAATCCGCATTTCCTGAGCCCTGAGGAAATCCGTGAATTCAACGCCAAGGCAATGGCATGATTCCATACGGCCGGCAAGATATTTCGGCGGAAGATATCCAGGCGGTAGTGGCGGTCCTGGAGTCCGACTTCCTGACGCAGGGGCCGGCCGTGCCGGCATTCGAATCGGCGATAGCGACTTATGTCGGGGCCGAGCACGCAGTTGCCGTCAATAGTGCAACTTCTGCGCTGCACATCGCGTGCATGGCGCTTGGCGTGGGACCTGGCGACACTGTCTGGACCACCCCGAACACCTTTGTCGCATCGGCCAATTGCGCGCGCTATTGCGGTGCCGACGTCGGTTTCGTCGATATCGACAAGCGCACGTACAACATGTGCGCCGTTGCCCTGGCAAGCAAGCTCAAGCTCGCAGCCCAGCGCAATGCGCTGCCCAAGGTCGTCATACCGGTAGCGTTTGCCGGGCAGTCATGCGATATGCAGGCGATTCGCGCACTGGGCGATGAGTACGGCTTTGCCATCATCGAGGATGCGTCGCATGCGATTGGGGGCGGCTACCTGGGCAAGCCAATCGGTTGTGGCGACTTTGCCGATATCACCGTCTTCAGCTTCCATCCGGTCAAGGTAATCACGACCGCCGAGGGTGGCATGTGTGTCACGCGTCGGAGCGATCTGGCGGAGGCAATGCGCAAGGCGCGTTCGCACGGCATCACGCGCGACCAAGCCGAGATGACGGGACCTTCGGACGGCGCCTGGTACTACCAGCAAGTTGCGCTTGGGTACAACTACCGCATGACTGACATGCAGGCGGCCCTCGGGGTCAGCCAGATGACGCGCCTGGATGGGTTTGTTGCGCGGCGCCACCAGTTGGCACGCCGCTATGACGAGTTGCTGGCGGGAGCCGCGCTGACCGTGCCCTTCCAGCATCCCGACGGGCTGTCCGGTCTGCACCTGTATCCGGTGGTGCTGCACGACAGCGCGCGCCGTAAAGCGGTATTCGACGGTATGCGTGCGGCCGGCGTGCACGTCAATGTGCATTACATCCCGGTGCACACCCAGCCGTACTACCAAGACCTCGGTTTCCGGGCGGGCGAATACCCGAATGCAGAAGACTACTATGCGAGGGCGATCAGTCTGCCGATGTATCCTGGCCTGTCCGAGCAGCAACAGGACTTCGTGACATCCACGTTGCGCGGGTTGCTTGCATGAAGCTGGCGCTGGGAACGGTGCAGTTTGGTCTGCCCTATGGCATCACCAATACCGCGGGCCAGGTTGCCGCGGATGAGGTGACACGTATCCTGCGCCGGGCCCGCGAGCTTGGCCTTGAAGTGCTGGACACCGCGGCAGCGTATGGCGAGAGCGAACGCGTGCTGGGCCGTTGCGGCCCGGACGCGCACGCCTTTCGGATCTATACCAAAACCTTGCCAGTCGGCGGCGCGGTCATGGATGCAGACGCCATCCGGCGCGTGGTCCAGGGCGTCCGCGATTCCTTGCGCAACCTGGGCGTCGAGTGTCTGGACGGCCTGCTGGTGCATCATGCCGGCGATCTGCTCGGCGCAGGCGGGCAGGACTTGCATGCCGCGCTGCTGGAGCTGAAAGCCGAAGGCGTGATTGAGCGGCTCGGCGTGTCAGTCTACAGCGTCGACGAGGCGCGCGAAGCGACGAAGCGCTACCACGTCGACGCCATGCAGTTGCCGCTCAACGTTCTAGATCAGTCCTTTGCCAGTAGCGGGGAGCTTGCCAGGCTGAAGCAGGCAGGTGTGGAAATCCACACCCGCTCGGCCTTTCTGCAAGGCGTGCTGCTGGCCGAGCAGTTGCCGCCCTTTCTGCACACGCTTGCGCCGGGCTTTGCCCGCTTCAAGGCGGTTTGTGCGCAGGCAGGCATGAGCCAGCTCGAGGGCAGTCTGGCCTTCCTGCGCCAGCAAGGCGTGATCGACCATGTCGTGGTCGGGGTAGTCGATGCAGAGCAGCTAGAACAGATCGCAACTGCCTGGCACCGCAGCGCCGCGCACCTCGGTTTTGATTTCACCGCCTGCAATATGGAGTCGTTGCCGGCAATCACGCCATCCAAGTGGCCCGCATTGCAGAAGGAGTTTCAATGACCGTGATGGCACTGCTGCAAGCACGTTCAAGTTCGACCCGACTGCCAGGCAAGGTATTGAAGCCCTTGCTCGGCGAGCCGATGATCCTGCGCCAGATAGAGCGCCTGCGGCGATCCCGCAAAATCGATCGGCTGATGGTGGTGACCAGCGACAACTCCTCCGACGATGAACTCGCGGCGTGCTGTGTAGAAGCGGGCGTGGAAGTGTTCCGCGGTAGTCTCGACGATGTGCTGGATCGCTTCTATTCGGCGGTGAAGGATATCCGGCCGCAGCATGTCGTGCGGCTGACGGCCGACTGCCCCCTGGCCGACCCCGAAGTGATCGACGCCGTGATCGATTTCTATCGCGACGGCGACTTCGACTACGCCAGCAACGTGCTGGAACCTACCTATCCGGATGGCCTGGATGCCGAAGTGTTCCGGTTCGGCGTATTGGAGACGATCTGGCAGGAAGCCAGCCTTGCGTCCCAGCGCGAGCATGTGACCTCTTTCATCTACCAGCATCCGGAGCGCTTCCGCTTGGGGTGCCTCAAGCGCGAGAGCGATCTTTCGGCGCTGCGGTGGACCGTCGATGAACCGTCCGACCTCGAGTTTGTCACGGCCGTGTATGGGGCCCTGTATCGCGATAACCCTGCTTTCCTGATGGCTGACGTGCTGCGGCTGCTGGCGCAGCGGCCCGAGTTGATCGAGATCAACGCCGGGCAACTCCGGAATGCAGGCTATGTGAAATCTCTTGTACAAGACGAACTACTACCTCGAAGGGTGTGAACATCATGTCGCAACGATATCAACAGTCTGAAGCCCTGCTTGAACGCGCCTTGCGCACCATTCCGCTAGGTTCGCAAACATTCAGCAAGAGCCGTACGCAGTACCCGTTCGGCGTGTCGCCGTACTTCATCGAGCGCGGCCGCGGTAGTCACGTGTGGGACGTCGATGGTAACGAGTACCTCGACATGATTGGCGCTCTTGCCGCGCTGACGCTTGGGTATTGCGACCCCGACGTGGATGCTGCGGTCAAGGCCCAACTGGAGGACGGCATCATCTTCTCGCTGCCGCACCGGCTCGAAATGGAGGTGGCGGAGCAGTTGGTGTCGATGGTGCCTTGCGCCGAGAAAGTCCGCTTTGGCAAGAACGGTTCCGACGCAACCGCCGGTGCCGTGCGCGTTGCCCGCGCTTTCACCGGCCGCGATCATGTTGCGGTCTGCGGCTATCACGGCTGGCAGGACTGGTACATTGGCACCACCGCGCGTAACCGCGGCGTGCCGCAGGCAACACGCGATCTGTCCCATGCCTGGGCATACAACGATATCGAGAGCCTCGACGCCATTTTCAGGGCACACCCCGATCAGGTGGCCGCGGTGATCCTCGAGCCAATGAACGTGGTCGAGCCGGCACCGGGCTTCCTGCAGGCCGTCAAGGAGCTGGCGCACAAGCATGGCGCGCTGCTGGTGTTTGACGAGACCATCACGGGATTCCGCTACGCGAATGGTGGCGCCCAGCAACTCTTCGGCGTGACGCCGGACCTGGCTACCTTCGGCAAGGGCCTCGCCAACGGCTATCCGGTGTCTGCCGTTGCGGGCCGGGCCGACGTCATGCAACTGATGGAGGAGATTTTCTTCTCCTTCACCTTTGGCGGAGAAACGCTATCGCTCGCAGCGGCGCTCGCCACCATGAAGAAGCTGGAACGGGAGCCCGTCACCGCAACCCTGGCTCGCCAGGGTCAAGTGGTGATTGACGGCCTGCGTGCACGCATTTCGGCGCTGGGCGCGGAAGACTTTCTCTCTGTGTCTGGCCATCCGAGCTGGAGCTTCCTGCTGATCAAGGACACGGCGCGCTACCCCATGTGGCACCTCAAGACGCTGTTCATGCAGGAGATGCTGGCGCAGGGGGTCCTGACGTTCGGTACTCACAACATGGGATACAGCCATTCGGACGCCGATATCAGCCGGCTGTTCGCGGCCTACGACCACACGCTGCCAATGATGGTCGAAGCCGTGCGCGATGGCGGTCTCGAGCAGAAGTTGAAGTGCGCTCCGCTTGAGCCTTTGTTCAAGGTGCGCTGAGCATCATGAAGGTCGCGATTCGCGCCGATGCGTCCGTGCAGATCGGGTCTGGCCACGTCATGCGTTGCCTGACGCTGGCGGATGACTTGCGCGAGCGCGGGGCTGAGGTTCGCTTCATCACCCGCGCGCATCCAGGTGGCGCGCAAGCGCTGATTGCCAAGCGCGGGTACGCGTGCCACCTGCTGCCTGCGCCGCAGCCTGGCGGTTCTGTGATGGGGGACCTTGCCCACAGTGCCTGGCTGGGCGTGCCCTGGGAGGACGACCTGGCGCGAAGCGCAGCGGTGCTGGCGGACTGGTCGCCTCAATGGCTGGTTGTGGATCACTATGGTCTCGACTGGCGATGGGAGCAGCCGTTGCGTGGGCAGGTACCTCGCATCCTGGCTATCGACGACCTGGCTGATCGCCGGCATGACTGTGATCTGCTGCTCGACCAGAACTACTATAGCGATCTCGACCAGCGCTACGCCGCCTTGGTTCCTCCGCACTGCACGTGTTTGCTGGGCCCTGGCTATGCCCTGCTGCGCCCCGAGTTCACGGTCGCCGGGCAGGCCTTGCACCGGGGCACGGGACCGGTTCGGCGCGTCTTGCTGTTTATGGGGGGTATGGACCAGGACAACGCAACCAGCATTGCGCTTCGTGGATTGCAGGACTTCGCGAAAGCTGGCATTGCGATCGACGTCGTGCTCGGCGCTGGCGCACCTCACCGCGACCAGGTAAGGACCTTGTGCGAGAGCACGCCAAATACGCGTCTGCACGTGCAGGTCGACAATATGGCCGAATTGATGGCGAGCGCTGATCTGGCCATCGGCGCTTGTGGGTCCGCGACCTGGGAGCGCTGCTTCCTCGGGTTGCCGACTATTGCCATCGTGCTGGCGGACAACCAGCGCAGATCGGCCCACGACCTGGCCGCCGCGGGATATATCGTCAATCTGGGCGAAGTCGCTCAGGTGACGCCAGAGAAGGTGGCGCAAGCGGTGGCTGCCTTGACGGCGGACGATGCGGGGCGCGTGGCAATGTCACGCCGCGCCCTGGGGCTGGCTCGGCGTGAGCCAAGGACTGTGGCCGACCTGATTTACGAAGGAACGCGGTGATGCATAGATTTGACGACTGCGAGTTGCGTTCGATCCGCCCCGGCGACAAGGACATTCTGCTGGCCTGGCGCAACAGCGACCACGTGCGCAGCAATATGTACACGGACCACTTGATTGCACCTGAGGAGCATGAACGCTGGTTCGCTTCGGCGTTGCAGCATCCAAGTGCGCAGTTTGCGGTGTTCGCACTGCGCGGGGTGCCAGTTGGTTTCAGCTCACTCACCGGCATCAGCCGTGAGCACCAGCGTTGCACCTGGGGCTTCTATCTCGGCGAGCAAGGCCTGCCCAAGGGTACTGGCTCTGCGCTGGGCTATCTGGCGCTGGCCCATGCCTTTGACACGCTCGGAATGTATAAGCTGAGTTCGGAGGCTTTTGCTTTCAATCACGCCTCGCTGGCCTTGCATCGCAAGCTTGGCTTCCGCGAAGAGGGCCGGTTGGTCGAGCATTACCTGAAACAAGGCCAGCGCCAGGACATTGTCTGCCTGGCCAAATTCAGCAATCAATGGGGGAGTGACCGGCAGGCGCTGCGCGACCTGTGTTTCTCGCCCGAAGGAGTATAGAAATGACGATCAATATTGGCGGTCGCCTGGTCGGCCGCGAGCACGAGCCATTCCTGATCGCGGAGATGTCCGGAAATCACAACCAGTCGCTCGATCGCGCACTGGAGATCGTCGATGCCGCGGCAGCGTCGGGCGCGCACGCACTGAAGATCCAGACCTATACCGCGGACACCATGACGCTCGATATCCGCGAGCGGGAGTTCTTCATTTCCGATCCGAAGAGCTTGTGGAAGGGCAAGTCGCTGTACGAGTTGTACGATGAGGCGCATACCCCCTGGGATTGGCATGCAGCCATCTTCGAGCGTGCGCGCGGGCACGGCATGATCCCCTTTAGCACGCCCTTCGACGACAGCGCTGTCGATTTCCTGGAAGGGCTCGACGTAGCTGTCTACAAGATCGCGTCGTTTGAGAACACCGATATTCCGCTGATCCGGAAGGTCGCGCGTACCGGCAAGCCGATGATCATCTCGATCGGCATGGCCAGCATCGCGGAACTCGATCAGAGCGTGCGCGCCGCGCGCGAGGCCGGGTGCAAAGACCTGATCCTTCTGAAGTGCACCAGTACCTACCCAGCCTCTCCCGAAAACACCAATGTCCGCACGATTCCCCACATGCGTGACCTGTTCGGCTGCGAAGTGGGTTTGTCCGACCATACGATGGGCCTTGGCGTATCGGTAGCGAGCGTCGCCATGGGCGCAACCGTGATCGAAAAGCACTTCACGCTGGACCGCGCCGACGGTGGCGTGGATTCGTCCTTCTCACTCGAACCCGCCGAATTCCAGGCGCTTGTCGTGGAAACCCGCCGCGCCTGGCAGGGGTTGGGCGGCGTGAGCTATGGCCCGACTGACGCCGAGAAGAAGTCCCTGGTGTTCCGCCGGTCGCTCTACATCACGCGCGACCTCAAGGCTGGCGAGGTGCTGGACGCCTCCAGCGTACGGGCGATCCGCCCGGGCTTTGGCCTGGCGCCCAAGCACCTCGACCAGGTGCTCGGCCGGGCGGTGAAGCAGGACGTGAGCCGCGGTACGCCACTAGAGTGGGATCTGCTCGCCTGAGTCCCTTTGCCCCGTTTGCCCCCATAACTATTACTATATGCGTCTCGGTTTCGCCAGCATCTACGCCTATCGCCCACACGTGGAACACGTCTACTTCCTCTCGACGATGATGAAGTCCCGTGGGCACGAGGTGTTCTTCCTAAGCTGCGACAGCGCGCTGTCGGAGTGCTACACCCGCGAATTGCGAGATAACTCGAGTTCGGCCAAGGAGTGCATGAAATGCACGATGGGCGGCATGCGGTCGTTCGCCTCCGGCTCGGTTGATTCCATGCGTCGCTATCGCGATCCCGCTGGCGCTGCGCAAGCGGGGGATGCCGCGCAGCAGTGGGGTTTCTCCGGTGCCTGCACCATATTGCGCACGGAGAGCCCGGTCGACAAGCAGACCGAGGAGTTCCGCGGGCTACATCAGAGGCTTGCCACGGGTGCTGCCGAGGCGTTCGCCGCTGCCTGCCGCTGGATCGAGGATCGCCGGCTGGACGGCATTGTCTGCTTCAATGGTCGCATGGAGGGGCCGCGTGCGTTGCTGGAGGCAGCCAAGGCCAAGGGCATTCCTTTTATTTCGGTGGAACGTACCTGGTTTGGCGATGGCTTGTTGCTGATCCCTGATCAGAATTGCCTGGCGCTTGGCGAAGTAGGGCGCGTGGTCGGAGAGTACAAGGACAAGCCGCTCACCGAGGCCCAGGCACGGTCCGTTGCCTCGCTGCTGGCTGCACGGTTCTTGCGCACGAACACGCTCGAGTGGCGGGCCTACAATCGCAATGCGGAGGACCTGGATTGGCCGGCGCAGAGCAATGGCCTGAAGTTGCTGATCACCCCCAGCAGCCTCAACGAGTTCGATGGCCATCCCGACTGGCGGACCAACTGGCCCAACCAGATCGCCGCCCTGGACTTCCTCTTCGATCATCTCGATGTCGACCCGGCGAGCTGCATCCTGCGCTGTCACCCGAACTGGGGTGAGACGATCGGTCTCAGGGATGGCAGTCTCGCCGAGCGCATGTACACGGAGTGGGCGCGCCGTCGCGGCGTGCATATCATCGGGAGCGGGGAGCGTGCCAACACCCTGGGGCTGATCGCGCAGGCAGACGCCGTGGTGGTCAACGGCGGCAGTGCCGCCTTCGAAGCTGGCGCCCTGGGCAAGCAGGTGATTGCACTAGGCACGTCGATCTACCAGACTGCCGGCTTCCAGATCCGGCTGTATGGCCCGGAAGATGCCGACAACCTGTCCATGGTCGGCAAGCAGAACCCGGACGAGATCGCACGGCAGGTCTTGCGCTTTGCCTACACGTTCAATTTCCGCTTCAACCAGTATGTGAGCGACATTCGCGCCAGGACGACCACGCAGTATGTTTACAATCCCACGCCTGATGCCAGCCGGCTCGAGCGGTTGCTCCTTACCCGCCGTGTGGAAGCGGACGATGCCGAGGTGGCATCCGACGCCGCTGGTGAAGATCGGGTACTGACACTGCTGCGCGAGAGGCGCTGGGAAGAGTTGCGGGAGGCGCAGAAGCCGATCCCGGAAAAGTACCGCCCGTTGCAACGGCGCGGCGTGTTCCGCTACCTGGACTCGATCCGGGAGCGCATGCCGATTGGCGACAGATAATGCAAGGCCAGAAGAGTCCGAGAGGTGGAGGCACCATGAGTCGAATTCGAATCTTGACCAAGAGCTTGATGAGCCAGCCTGGCTACACGTTAATGCGTGTGCCGGCCCGGTTCGGTTTCGCTCGCAATACCGTCAGCCGTACCCGCGGGCTGTTGCAAGGCCCGGGCCTGCGGCGCTTTCTTGCCGAGCGTGAGGCGCGCCTGGAGCAGAGCGTCTTCAAGGGCATCGATAAAGAGCAGTTTGTGCGGACCCTGGATGCCGATGGCCTTGCATTCGGATTGAAGATTCCGGCCGAAATGGTGGCACAGATTCGGCAGTTTGCCGACAGTTCTGCCTGTTTCGCCGACCGGGATCCGGCTCACGGCTTTCATGCCGAGCAGCGCGCGGCAGCGGAATCTGTCCTGGGCAAGCCGATCCTGGTTGCGCAGTACTTCAATACGCAGCAACAGTGCGCCGCGATCGATGCGCTGCGCCACGATCCGCTGCTGGAATGGATTGCCGCGCGTTATATCGGTTCGGTGCCGGCATTTGTCGGCTCCAACCTGTGGTGGACGTTCCCCGTGAAGGCGCGCGAGGAGGATCGATTCAAGCATGCCCATCTCTATCACCGGGACGTCGATTGCTTCCGTTTCTTTAAGTTCTTCTTCTACCTGACGGACGTAGAGCCGGGCGACGGCGCGCACGTCGCCGTGGCAGGCTCGCATCGCCGGCCACCGGTGACGCAGCGCTTCGATGAGTTCAAGGTACGCCGCTACACGGATGCGGAAATCGACCAGACGTACGACCGTACCGTGATCAAAGAAATTTGCGGGGAGGCGGGGACTGGCTTTGCCGAGAATACCCTGTGCATCCACAAGGGGCGCACCCCGGTTCACCAAGCGAGATTGCTCCTGCAACTGCAGTTTGCCATGTTCGATTACGGCGTGATGCACGACCAGCGCCGTGAGCAGGACCTGAGCTTGATGGTTTAACCAATCTGCATTTCAGGCGACATCTCCCATCCGATCTGAGCAAGGCCATGGTCACTCGCGGAGGGAAGCACAACCGCGATCATCCATGAGCTACAAGAGAAACCTCGGGACAACCTGCTTGAACGGCTTTGCGGCCATCTTGATGATGGGCCGCATGCTTGCCTACGCCAAGCTGCTGACAGTCCCCGAATTCGGGACGTTAAGCATCGGGCTTCTGATCTCGGCTTCGCTTGCCATGGTCAATGCCTTCGGGCTGTATCTGCTGATGCAGCGCGATCTCCCGTACCTGTTCGCAGCCAGGCGAGTGACGCGCGGCATGATCATGATGTGCGAGGTGACGCTGGTTACCGTGCTTTGCGCGGTGCCGCTGCTCGGGCTCAGCGTGACCGGCATGTCGCTTGCTGGTGGGGCGGGGGCCTTGCTTGCGCTGGCCGCGGTGCACGGGCTGACCAATCAGTTATTTGGCATTGTCTCGACTGAAAGCAAGAGCCGGCTGTTGCAGACCGAGTTCTCGGTGACGCTGTTCTCGCGCAGTTGCGTGGTATCGGTGGCGGGGCTTCTGACCGCGGTCAAGATTGGCAGTGCGGAGGCGATCCTCGCCGCGGAAATCCTGGCTACGGCCGTCATGATCGGTATCGTGACAATGCGCGCCGGCGTGCGTTACGGGAGGGCAGCTTTCCGTTTGCCGATGTTGGCACTGCGTCATTTTCGTCACTCCGAATGGCGGGCGGCGGGAGCGCTGTTTGTCAGCGTCATCCTGGCGTTCCTGATGCAGAACTCCGATCGCTGGCTTGCCGCGGGGGCACTGGATAAGCCCGCGTTTGCTGAATTTGCTTTCGCCTGGACACTGCTATCGATGGCCTCTACCTTTCAGGTCACGGTCAATGCGAACCTGTTCCCGAGCCTGGCGGCGCAAATCTACCATCAGGGCGCGCAGGCAGTGCGGGAGCGTACCGGCAAGACCTCGCTGGGCTTCCTGCTCGTGCTGGGCATCCTTGCCGTGCCGGGGTACTTGATGATCCGTTGGGGCATCGGGGCCTATTTCCCTCAGTATCTGGGTGTGTCTGCCTACATTCCGCTATTCCTGGCAGCGGCGGCATTCCGCGCTTCCGATTTCTGGGCCAACTACTTTGTGATTTCGGGGAAGACAAGAATTCTGTTCGCCTGTCAGATCGCAGTCCTGCTGGGTTCCTTGCTGGTGTGGGCCTTGACGTACTGTTATCCGGCGATGCCGCCGCTGATGCGCTTGTCGATTCTCACCTTGACACTTGCTGTCCTCTCATTCTGCTTCGGTTTTGTCGCGGCGCGGGTAGGGGGGAAATGAAATGATGACCAGATTATTGAGAAGATCCTTCCTGTGGCGCTGGTGGGTGGCAATCCGCTTTCTGCGCGATGGCGTGCGGGTCGATCCGCGCGCCACGTTCCTGTCGTCGCTGTCCCAGGTCAAGCTCGGACGGGGCACAAAGATCTCCAGGGATGTCATCGTCAATCTTGGGGGTGCGGGGCAACTCGATATGGCGCGTGGCACCTGGCTATCGCACGGCGTCGAAATCGAGTCGGAGGGCCGTGTCCTCATTGGCGAGGGCACCACCATTCAGCGGCGCTGCTCGCTGAACGGAACGATAACGATCGGCCGCGGGTGCATTTTCGCCCCGAATGTTTTTATCTCCTCGGGTGCGCATATCTTTGCCGCATGGCCAGAGCTGCCGATTCGCGAGCAGGAAGCGAGGTATGCGGCACTGCCGCCACATGAGCGTCCCGCCGGTTTTGAAGATAAACCGGTTGAAATCGGTGATGACTGCTGGATCGGGGTGAATGTTGCGATCATGCCCGGAGTGAGGATTGGACGTGGATGCGTGGTTGGGGCCAACTCCGTGGTGACCAGGTCGTTACCGGAATATTCAATCGCAGTCGGGGCACCGGCAGTCGTGAAGTCCAAGAGGCTGGCATGAACACGTCACGCGAACCCCGATTCCAACAGTGGGTCCAGGCCGCCGCGATCGTAGGCATCTTCTCGATCTACTACCTGTACTACTTCACCAACTTCAAGGATGGCGACGTAGATGATGTCCCCGCGTTTATTGCCATCGCCAAACTGTGCGCGTTCAGCCTGTTCACGCTGTGCCTATTGCCGTTCCGTGTCTCCGACCGCTATCAGGATGATCTTCTGCTAGTGCCGGTGCTGGCCCTGTGCGGCATCAGCTATGGCTTGGCGGTGGCTGCCGGCTATGACCAGCCAACCGCGCTGTTCCTCAATGCGCTGATTTTCCTGCCGGTGCTGTTCTCGGCAAGGATGAGCGAGCAGGGGATTCTGTCGGCGCTTAAGCTGATCAAGAATATTATCCTGGTGCAATGCCTTGTGGGTTTCGTGCTGCGCTATCTCGGCATCGATCTGTGGACGGGAGGGGCTGTTTCCGGCGGCGTCGGCAATCCGAGCTCATTCGGTTTGCTTTGCTGCATTTCCTATCTTTACGTCGATACTTTTGCACGCCGGTGGCCGGCCGAGATTGCTGAGAAACTGGTGTTGGCACTTGGCGCAGTGGCCACCAATTCCGTCTTCTCGCTGATGACGATGGCCTGCATCGTTCTGCTGGTGGAGATAAAGAACAAGAGACTCGGTTTCCTGCTCATGTGTTTCGTGCCGGCACTGGCCGCTGCAGGCTTCTTCGTGCTGCAAGCGGAAGCCGAGGGAAAGCCCTCGTTCCTGGTTCACAAGATTCTCGCCGTGCTGAACTTCGTTGGGTTGGTGGACTATGAAGTGACGGCCGGGATTACGGGCGGACGGATCGCCGATCACCTGAATCTCCTGGCAGGATACGTCGAGGAGCCCGCCTCCATGTTGTGGGGGCATATGGGCTCGACGGTATACCGGGCTGCGGACAGCCAGTACGTCAGTTACCTGGCTTCCTTCGGCATACCGCTGACCCTGCTTTTTGTGCTCGTCAACTTGAAGATCTATTTTTCCTCGAAGAGCCAGCGTACCGCAGAAGCTGTGTTCTTGCGGGGATGCCTGCTGATATTCTTGTTCAATTTCTTCGTCAATAGAATATTGGATTATTTTCCGATGACCTTTATCTATCTGATAGTGGTGATCGGTCTCTCACGAGGCGCGGCGTCGGTGTCGACGTCGATGTCGACTAAACACGTTCAATCATGAAAGTCTGGATCGTCAATCCCTATGGCAGCCTGCCGGGCGAAGCGTGGCGCGAATACCGCAGCTCGATGCTTGCCGAGGCATTCGCCCGTGCCGGTCACGAGGTGACCTGGTGGCTCTCGAATTTCGAGCACCGCTCCAAGAAGTTCCGCAGCGAGGGATATAGCGAGCAGCGCCTGGACACGGGTGTCAACGTACGGATCGTGCCCACCACGCCGTACAGTAGCCACGTCTCGGTGGCGCGAATCCGCAGCGAACGCACCTTTGCAAGGAATCTCGCGCAACGCGTGCAAGCCAATCCCCAGGACAAGGCCGATATGATCGTCCTGGCCGAGCCCTCGATCTTCTACGGCAAGTACATCGTAGAGACGGCGCGCAGCATCGGGGCCAAGTTGGTCGCCGACATCATCGACATCTGGCCAGAGGTCTTTGCCATGATCCTGCCGAAGCCGCTCAGAGCGTTCGACCGCGTGCTGCTGGCGCCGTTGTACCTCAGGCGTGCGGCCATTCTTCGCGCATGCGACGGAATCGTGGGCGTGTCAGAGGACTACCGCGACATCGGTGTGCGCTCGGCGCCCGCAGTGCCGTCCGCCGTTTCGTACTGGGGCGTGGATGTTGCTGCCATGCGGGCGGCAATGGCGAACGAGAACGGCGGCGTGCTCCGCAAGCTAGGGCTGGGCGACAAGAAGCCTGGCGAAGTCTGGGTGATCTATGCAGGCACGCTCGGCGCCGGCTATGACATGGAGTCGATTCTCAAGGCTGCGCGCTCGGAGCGGCTGCGCGGCAAGCCGGTGAAGTTCCTTTTCGCCGGCGACGGGCCGCAACGCCCCTTGCTCGAATCCGCCTGCGCCGAGCCAGGTGGTAATGTGGTCTACCTGGGGCGACTGGACCCTGACGATCTCAACCTGATGTACAAGTACTGCGATATCGGGCTGAGCACGTACCTCGCGCATTCGACGGTGTCGATGCCTATCAAGTTCTATGACTATCTGGCGGCCGGCGTTGCCACCGTTAATTCGCTGGAGCGTGAGATCCAGCGTCTGATCGCCAGCCATCAGCTCGGGCGGCAGTACGTGCCGGGCGATGCGGATTCGCTCGCCGCAGCGATCGAAGCGCTTGCCGGTGATCGCGCGCTGCTCGATACCTGCAAGGCGAATTCCGCTTCGCTCGCGCCGCGCTTCGACCAGTACTTGCAGCACGACGCATTCGTGCGCTTTGCCGAAACGCTGCGCTGAGGACAGGCTATGTTCCGTAGACTCTACCTTTCTCCCGCCGGTTATGCGATCTCGGCCGTGCTGAATCTGCTGGGCATGCTGTTGCGCCCGTTCATGGTCTATGGCTACTTTTCGCGTCGCGAAGGGCGGTTCCTGCGCTTCACCCGTGTGAGTTCCAGTGCCAAGATTTTGAGCGAGCGCGATCTGGTTATTGGGGACCATTGCTGGATCGGCCCGCATTGCCTGATCGATGCCAGCGGCGGTGTGGAGATTGGCGAGGGGGTACAGATCAGTTCGCTGAACGCCGTGTTGTCGCACAGCAGCCATGTCTCGATACGGCTGCTGGGAAGGCATTTCATCTCCACGCCGACGCCTCAGCGTACGGGCTTCATCCAGGCGCCGGTCGCGATCGGAGACTTTACTTTTGTAGGGAGCGGCGCGATCATTCTGCCGGGCACGCGAATAGGCAAGGGCTGTGTGATCGGCGCCGGCAGCGTTGTCCGCGGGGAGATCCCGGATCATTCCGTCGTCGTGGGCAATCCGGGCCGGATCGTTGGCACGACCGAGAAATACGATCTTGAGTTTGTTCAGAGCAGCGGCCTCGATAACACCTTTTTTGATCCCGACCGGCTCGCGGAACTGCGCCGGGTAGCGCAGTCTGGCGTCGCGGGATAGCTCGCCGGCGCGGGCACCAGCGATGTCACGCGTGCGGCCGTGCTGGCCTGCCCGCCACCCCCTAATCGATGCATCTAAGCCAAAGGATGGCTTTACCATGAACAGTAGTTTTCTTCCGTTTGCACAGCCGGAAATCGGCGAAGAAGAGATCGCCGAAGTCGTGGCGACGCTGCGCTCGGGCTGGGTTACCACCGGCCCGAAGACCAAGCAGTTCGAAGCGGACTTCGCAGCGTTCCTGGGCGGTGGCGTAGAAGCCATCGCCGTGAATTCCGCCACCGCGGGCCTGCACCTCGCGCTGGAGGCGGTGGGGGTCGGCCCTGGTGACGAGGTGATTACCACCACCCACACATTCACGGCCACGGCGGAGGTGATCCGCTACCTGGGCGCGGATCCCGTATTTGTCGACGTCAGCGCGGAAACGCTTTGCATTGATGTGGACGCCATCGAGAAAGCCATCACGCCGCGCACGCGCGCGATCATGCCTGTGCATTTCGGCGGCCGCGCCGCGGATATGGGGCGCATTATCGCCATTGCCAGGAAGCACGGCCTGCGTGTCGTCGAGGATGCCGCGCACGCTCTGCCCGCCACTAGCGACGGCCAGTTGGTAGGAACCCTGGACACCGATGCCACCGTGTTCAGCTTCTACGCCAACAAGACGATCACGACGGGTGAAGGCGGGATGGTGGTGACGCGCGACCCGGAAATTGCAAAACGTGCCAAGATCATGCGTCTGCACGGTATCAGCCGGGATGCTTTCGACCGTTTTGTGTCGACCGCGCCAAGCTGGTACTACGAGATCGTCGCGCCGGGGTTCAAGTACAACATGACGGACGTCGCCTCCGCCATCGGTATCCATCAGTTGAAGAAGGCAAACGCTTTCCATCAGCGCCGCGCCGCCATCGCCGCCCGCTACGACGAGGCGCTGGCCGATCTGCCGCTGGTTCTGCCGCCGCACGCGCAAACTGGTGATATTCACTCCTGGCATTTGTACGTGATTCAATTGGCCGAAGGTGCGCCGTGCAGCCGGGACGCTCTGATTGACCATCTGTTCAAGCAGGGCATTGGCTGTAGCGTCCACTACATTCCGCTTCATCTTCAGCCGTACTGGCGCGACCAGTATCACCTGACGCCGGAGATGTTCCCCGTCAGCCAGCGCGTCTATGAGCACACACTTACTTTGCCGCTGTACACGCGTATGCGTGACGAAGATGTGGAGCGGGTGATCAAGTCGGTTCGGGACGCGTTTAACTGATGCTTATCAAAAGGCTCTTTGACCTCGTCGCCAGCGCGGCGGGGTTGCTTGTGCTGGCACCGGTATTCGCCGTGATCGCCATCGTCATCAAGCGCGAATCGGCTGGCCCGGTTTTCTTCCGGCAGGAGCGAGTGGGCTTGCACGGCCGCACGTTCCGCATTCATAAGTTCCGGACCATGGTGACCTCGGGAGAGGGCAGGGGACCCCTGATCACCGTGGGTGCGGACCGGCGTATCACGAGAAGTGGCGCCTTCCTGCGCAAGTACAAACTGGACGAACTGGCGCAATTGATCGACGTGTTTATCGGCAGCATGAGCTTGGTGGGACCGCGGCCCGAAGTGCCCAAGTATGTGGCGCTCTATCCTGCGGGTATTCGCGAGACCGTCTTGAGCGTGAGACCGGGGATAACGGATTTGGCCTCGATCGAGTACAGGGACGAGAATGCCTTGCTGGGCCAAAGCCAGGATCCTGAGCGCACGTATATCGAGGAGGTGATGCCGGCCAAGTTGCGCTATTGTGTTGAGTATGTGCATGGCCGATCCCTCTGGCTTGATCTGCGCATTATTTATCGGACGGTTGTCGCCGTTCTTTCGTAGTTTGGCAGGAGCTTGCGGACCCGTCCGCGTCAGGCATTCGAACTCAAGATGACTTTTCGGCCACTCACAAACGCTCAATCCGAGCAATTGGACTCGCTTCGCGGCATGTCGGCGTTTGCTGTGGTTATTGGGCACGCAAATCAGATTCTGATTGCGCCGGCCTATGACAAGCTGAACCCGGTGATGGGATTGCTGGCTCAAAGTGCGGTCATGATTTTTTTTGTCATGAGCGGATTCTTGATTGGAAAATCGGTATCCAGCAATATTGCGCGACACAGTGGCAAATTTTCGTTAATGAAGTATCTCGTCGACCGGGTGATCAGAATCTGGCCGCCACTGTTTTTTTCCCTGGTCCTCATCGTTTGCCTTTACAAGCTCGCGCCGCTGTTTTTCCCGAGCGGAACCAGCGCATTTCTTCCAGCTCCAGGCCATACTCTTGCACGGACGGCCTTCACTAGCGAACCAACGCAGTTGTACGGTGCAGTGTTGATGCTGAACGGTTTCGTGACCGATGCGCCGAGCGCGAATGGACCTTTATGGAGTCTTTCCATCGAGGTCTGGTACTATTTTCTCGCAGCAATTCTGGCGGTACCTAGGGCTTGGTGGAAAGTGCTGGCCCTGCCATTTGCTGGAGCCGTTGTCTGGCTTGGTATCAACAATGAGCCGTTTCTCTATTATCTGCCGGTCTGGTGGGCCGGATACCTACTGGCCGTTTTGCACGATCGCCTTTTGTCGTTCTCTTTGACTCTTTTGCGGGGGGCGCGGCGATTTGTTTCCTGATCGCCTTGTTGCTGGGGGTCCGTTTCGTCAGCGCTAGTTATGCTCACGATCCCGTTGCAGATAGTCTGTCTCTTATAGCCAGTTTTAATGTGGCCATAGGCATGGGGTTCTGCTTTATTCTTGCGCTGGTTTTGCAAGGGAGCATATCTATTCCAACCGTTGCCCGCGCTGCGGCAAAATATTCCTATACGCTTTACATCGTTCACGCGCCAATTTTTCTTTTCCTGTTTGGCTCTCTTCAGCCATATATTCAGGATTCTCTCGGCGCGAGTGTGATGGTCTCCCTGCCGGCCATTGTTGGTGTTGCTCTATTCTCTGCCGTGGTCTCGAAGGCGGTCGAAAACCGCCGGCTGGTTATTTCCTTGTTTGCACCACGAAGAAAGCCGCAGCCGCTGCGTTAGCCGATGGTTTCGGATTGCGACTGGAGGCCTTGAGGCACTGCGGATGCTGGTCGGCTGCAAGAGTGGTGCAGCGCACACGTTGTGTGGGCCTTCCATCAGAAGGCGCTACCTGTCGGGCTAATTCTGGTAGCTTGGCTGCAAGTCTGCGTCAAGCTACATGGCCGGCATTGCCGCTCGGCAATTCTGATACTTGTCTTCGCTCGACCAAATCGGAGACTACCAATGTCTGCCAGACAAGAGGTATTCTCCTAACCGACGGTTAAGGTGACCGCTACTTCCAACGCAACCGCGTGTTCTGTGCGGACAAACGGTCAGCCGACGAACATAGTTTTGCTGTCGCGCTGGACAGCAAGTACATCCGGCAGGGCGACACCGCGCTGGAGGTCGGCAGTTCATCCGGTGTCAATCTCGCATCCATTTGTCGCGCTACGAAGTGCCGTGGTCTGGGCATTGACCCGTCAGGCGAGGCGGTCTCGAAGGGCCAGCAGCTATTTCCCGAACTGGAGCTCCGGGTGGGAACGGCTGACAAACTCGAATTTCCGGATCACTCCCTCGATTTCAGCCTGTTCGGGTTCTGCCTCGACCTGGTGGATCGGGAGCACATTTCACGCGTACTGGCCGAGGCCGACCGCTGCCTTCGCGATGGTGGCTGGATTGGAATCACCGATTTCATGCCAGATGTGCCCGCAGCCCGGCCTATGCCCATTGCGCTGCCGAGACGTCATACCAGCTTGACTACAGTCGGTTGTTCGCCGCATTCCTGCACTTTCAGTTGCTCGAGTCGGCATGCTTCAACGGCACTGACGATCGCTTCTCCACTGATCCGCAAGAGCGACTGTGCGCGCAGGTGATACACAAACAGTTGAGCGAGGGTTATCAGCGGATCTAGATACGGCGGCCAGCCGATCCGCCAGACGTTCGCGTATTCGGGGTGAATGCGAACAGGCCGAGGAGCCTCGGCCTGTGTCTGTCAACGACGGCGCAGGTTCAAGAACAGCGCGATCAAAATACCGGCGATCAAGCCGATGAGTGCGCCGCCGGCGGAGTACAGCAGCTTGCCCGGTGTGCTGGGGCGATCGGCGACATAGACGTCGCCAAGGACGCGAGTCGGATAAGTCCGCAATGAGGCCAGTGCTTCTTCCAGCTGTGCCTTACGCTGGTTTAGCGCTCGCGATTCAACACTGATGGTTGCTACCACGTTAGCCAGGAAGACGTCGTGCGGGGCCGCTTGAGCTTTTGCTTGATCGCTGGTCCGCTTGAGCGAGCCGTAGACGGAGTCGTATTCCTTTTCCATTGCGACGAGCTTGTCGGAGGTGTCCTTCAGCTCTGCCTTCATGCGATCAATTGTCGGATTGAACGCTTTATCATGTTCCCTGCGCAACTCGTTGAAGGCCACGCGCAGTGTCTGCGTTGCCATCTCGGGGGAGTACCCAGACGCCTGCACATTGATGAGATCCAGGCTTTTCGACGGCGCTGCACGCAGTGAGTCGAAAATCAGATCGGAGTCCGGATTCTGCCTGTTAGGCAGGGGCAGTCCCATTACCTTAAGTACATCGAACTTAAAGCTTGACAGGCCATACCGCTCAACCGTGGTCATCTGGGATTCGATCAAGTTGGTCGGCGCGGCACCTACCCCTGGCACCGCCGAGCCGACGCCAGCAACCTGGCCGATCTGCACCGTCATCTTCGCCGTCCAGCGCGGATGCTGGATGAACGAAAAACCGACAGCAACCAATGCGCCGACTATGACGCTGACCACCAGAAGCTTGAAATATTTCGCAACAAAACTCGTTAGCGAGAGGTACTGTGTGTCTGACGTTGTGGGGGAAGTGACCGGCATCTGCGCAGCGAGAATGATAGGGGTGACGCACACTATTATGTATACACATTGTACCATGAACGGTTTCTTTCCCCGTCCCGGTAGGCTGTATGCCGCCGCCGAACCATGTCGTTCGCCGAGCGGTGAGCCAACGAACACCGCGGCCGCGCTGGGCAATGCCCGATTTTTCTCAGGTGGATTCCGATTTGGACTACTGGAGCAGGCGTTGCCAGCGCTCGGTGACTGGTGCGATGGCCATGCCGCTGGCCGAGTTTCTGGCTTCGTTAGCTAGTTCCGCACACAGGGGAGGGTCAGCGACCAGGCGGAGCAGTCCAGCGGCCAGGGCTGCCGAATCCTCCTTGGGTACAAGCAACCCATTACTGCCGTTTCGCACGAGCTCTCGAGGACCGGTTTCGCAATCCGAGGATACGATTGGCAGGCCGAAAGCCATTGCCTCGATAAGCGTAAGCGCGAACCCCTCATAGCGCGAGCTTAAGCAAAAGAGCGCGGCTTGCCGGTAGACTTCTTCTATGTTCCGGTGCAAGCCCGGCATGTCTACGCAATTGGAGATGCCCAGATCGCGGATCAGCGCCTCAAGCGCACTGCGCTCTTCCCCTTCTCCCACAATGACGAGGCGCCAGTCCGGCTGGGATGCGGTCACCTTTTCCCAGGCGCGCAGCAGTATGTCAAAGCCCTTTGCATGGGTGAGCCTGCCGACAGCCAGAACCGTCTTGCTCACCCTCTCGGACGCCTTCGGCGGGAATGCGAAGGGCAATGGGTTGGGAATCATGATCACGGGTTGCCGCGGCGCCAGCGCTTCCACCCACCGCTGCCGGTCTCGCTCCGTCAGCACCACCACGGCTTCATTGAACCTCGCCGCCAGCCGCCGGGCGAAGCGTCGTGCCGGCTTGCCCAGGTCCTCGTCAAAATGGCAATGCTCCCACGCGATGCGCCGAACCTTGAGGCCAAGGGTCGCTGGCAGGGTGAACAAGGTGAGCATGGTGTCGACTTCAATCAGCACATCGACATGGCGTCGGTTCACAAAGCGCCTGATTCCATTGACTGTGGCGAGATAGGCTCGCTTGAACGACGGCCGTTGCGCAAACAACGCCTCATGCACGACGTCGGGATGGAGCGTAAAGCAACTGCGCTCGTCCCACAGGCTGAGGATCAGCACCGGATAGCCGCGCTCCGCGAGTGCGTTGGCGATGACAGCCGTCATCCGCTCGGCGCCGGCGAAGGCGTTCAACGTGCCGGTCAGGAAGCACAGCGTAGGTAATGGTTTCATGCTGGTGCCAGGGAGAGTGTGTTCCTGCTGCGCCACCACAGGCAGATGCCGAATGCCACGGCAACGGCATTGCCCAAGGTATAGCCTCCGACAGCCCCCCATGCACCGTACTTGGGCACCACCGCCAGGTCGAACGCGAGCGTGACCGCCAGGACCGCTCCCCACTTGATGGCGATCCAATCGGGGCGGCGTAGATAGACGGGAAGCACGGTCAGGCCGACGTCGGCAAAGATGAGCGTCGAGGACAGGGCTGCGATTTGCAGCAGCGCCGCAGACGATGCAAAGGCGTGGCCATACAGCAACTGCACAATCCAGGGCGCGCCGGCGGCGATCAGCAGCGCCCCGCATAGGCCGATCGCGGTCATGCCGATCGCAATGCGCACGATGTTCGCGCGAGCTGTCGCAAAGACGGGCTTGCCATAGACATAGACCGGCGCAACCCCCGCGGCCAGGATGGTAGCCACAACCGTGTAGTTGTCGAGTATCTGCATGCACGCTGCATAAGCGCCAAATTCGGCAAGCGGAACTGCGGGTTGCAGTACCAACTGGTCGATCCGGCGCGCGCCCATCATCAGCATGAAGCTCACCCAGAACAGCGCGCCGTTTGTCATCAGTTCACGCGTGAACCGGATGTCGTATCGCACTTGGCAGCGTTCTACCCTGGCGAAGTAGTAAGCGGCCAGCAGGCCGGCAAGGATGATCGCCTCGATGGCAAATGCGCTGGCGAAGGAGGGAACGCTGTGCACGCCTGCAGCAAAGAGGACGGCCACCAGGCCGCCCTTGGCGCAGAGCGATATCAGGCTGAAAAGCGTATTGGGGCGATTGTTGGTGTGCGCCTGCAGCCATGCAACCACCACGCCGAAGGGTTCCCTGAGCAGGATCGCGATGCCAAGCAACAACGCTGCTGCCCAGGTGTCCGGCGCGGGCTGGCGCAGCAGCAGGAAGCCGCACATCAGCAAATAGCCGAGGATGGCGCCGCCGATACGCAACGAAAACACATGCGCGAGCAGCCTGTGTTGCTCACGCGGCGACGGCGTCGCCACCAGCCGCGGCACAACCACCTCGCCACCGCAGATCAACGCTACCGACGCGGCGATCAGGACCACGGCCTGGGCGTACTGGAAGTGTGCAAAACCTTCGGGCCCCAGTGCGCGCGCCAGCATGGCGACGATGCCGATCCCAGCCGCTACCTGTATGCCACGCTCGGCCAGCATCCACAGGAGGTTTCCGGCAACGCGACGCCGCATCAGGCGAGCTCCACGTGCGCGGCGGTGGCTCGACTGGCCAGCCGCGCATAGCAGGCTAGCCATTGTCCGGCCACGGCCTCGATGCTGAATCGCGAGGCGATGCGATCCCGGCGCGCGGTCCGCTCCGGGGGGGAGCCGGGCCCGGCGCGCAGCGCCGCGCGCATCGCGGCGGCCAGCGCGGCTGCGTTGTTTCTTGGCACGATCCGTCCCGCGTCGCCCAGCAAGCTGGCGACGCCAGGGGCATCGGTGGAGACGACCGGGCATCCGCAAGCCAGGGCTTCTGCGATAACCAGTGGCATGCCTTCAATCTCTGAAGAGAGGACAAACAAATCGGCGGCATTGAGCAAGGCGGCAACATCGCGCCGCACACCCAGCAGCGTGGCGCGCCCGGCCAGCCCAAGCCGGTTGATCGTGGCGGCGAGCGCGTCGCGCTCGGCGCCTTCGCCGGCAATCAGTAACCGGGCTTCGAGCCCTTCTTCGGACTGCAGGCGGCTGAATGCGTCAAGCAGCAGGTTCTGCGCTTTTTCGGGCACAAGCCTGCCGACATTGAGGATGAGGATCGATGCCTCGGTGGCACCGAGGCTTTGCCTGGTAGCCAGCCGGAGCTCGGGCGAGGGGCGGAAGCGATCGATCTCGATACCGTTTGGCACCACGA
This sequence comes from Cupriavidus basilensis, assembly GCF_000832305.1. NCBI lineage: Bacteria > Pseudomonadati > Pseudomonadota > Betaproteobacteria > Burkholderiales > Burkholderiaceae > Cupriavidus > Cupriavidus basilensis. The sequence goes on along the minus strand of NZ_CP010536.1, from coordinate 3,394,336 downwards.
CGATGCGATCAGGGGGCGCTGCGCCGGCATCGATCATGCCTTGGCGGCCGTCCGCGCTGACATGGGTGGTGAGACTTGCCCAGCGGTCGGTCAGCCGGTACGCGAGCATGCGCAGCCTGCCACCTTCCCGGTAGCTATGGGCGGTGCAAATCACCGGTGGCGTGCGCGCTATCCGGGTCAGTGCGCGGGCGAAGAGGTTGGCGTGGACCATGTGCGCATGGAGGACGTCGGGCCGCCAGGCGTGCAGGAAATCGCGCACTTGCCATAGGGTGCTCGCCATCGACCACGGTGTCTTGCGCATGTCCAGGCGCAGCACGGTTGCCGTTGGGGGTAGCTCGACGTCGCAATCCGGCGTCAGGCTGACGACGGCCACGGCATGCCCAAGCGCGATGAACTGCCGCGCCAATGCAGCCACCTGTTGCTCGGCGCCACCCAGCTTCAGGCCAGTGGTAAGCAGCAGAATACGCATTGGCGTGGTGGACGAGGGGGAGGAGGATGCGTTGCTCACCGCGCCCCATACCCCGTCAGCAACGTCCGCAACGTCTTCACCCCGATCAGCAGGTCCAGCGCGAACGAGCAATGCTTGACGTAGTACAGGTCATAGCTGAGCTTGGTCACGGTTTCTTCATGCGTACCCACGTAGCCCTGCTGCACCTGCGCCCATCCGGACAGGCCGGGCCGCACCAGGTGCCGGTACGGGTAGTACGCAATCGTATGGGCGAATTCGTCGACCATCGGCACTTGCTCGGGACGCGGGCCGATCAGGCTCATGTCGCCTGCCAGCACGTTCCACAACTGGGGGATTTCATCGAGCCGGTATTTGCGGATGACGCGGCCCACGCGGGTGACGCGCGGATCGCGGCGGGCGGCGAATTGCGCCGGTGCGCCGGCGTCGAACGCCATGCTGCGGAACTTGAACATGGTGAAGGGCTTGCCGAACAGTCCCACCCGCCCCTGGCGGAACAAGGCGGGGCCGGTGGATTCGAGGCGGATTGCGACGGCTACAACTAGGCCCAGCGGTAGCGCGAGCGGTGCCATGCAGAGTACGGCGGCGAGGTCTATCAGGCGTTTGGCGAAGCTGTAGAAGTAGTGCGCGGCGTAGTCGTCGAGGAAGTTCTCGTCGATGTGCGCCAGCCCCACGCGGCCGGTCAGCATCTCGCCGATCCGCTCGACCGAATACATGCGTACGTGGCTGAGCTTGAACTGGGCGAGCACGCGGGTGCGTTCGGGGTCGGCGGTGGCGTTGCGGTCCAGCATCAGGCCGTCGCAATGCACGGCTTCATCGAGCGAGCTGATGGGCTGGAAGCGGGTGGGGCTGGCCGGCGCCGCGCCGGGCATGGCGAGGATCTGCTCCAGTTGCGCCAGCGTGGCGGCATCGGTATAGCCGAACACGGGCACGTAGTTGCGCACGAAGCGCCGGTAGCCGAACCAGATCCAGCCTAGCGTGGTGACATAGCTGAGCAGCAGCGCGCCGCGCGAATACTCGAGGTGGAAGGCGGCGAAGATGAAGAGCAGCGCGGCAAAGGGCAGGGTGGTGGCTAACCCGACCAGGCTGTTGCCTTCCATGGCGGGCAGGTGCAGGGAGCGGTGCAGCAGCACGAAGGCGAACAGGTAGGGCAGCACCGACCACAGCAGGGTGCGGGTGAAGACGTAAGTGACCAGGCCAGCGTGATGGGCGAACTCGGCCAGCGCGATATTGAGGCCGAACAGCAGCAGGCCGAGCAGCGCCCAGGCCAGCATGCGGCTGGCGCGGCGGACGGTTTCCGAGCCCTGCGGGCGGGTCAGCTGGGCAGGGCGGCTGACGCTGTGTGTCTTGTTCATTGTCCGCCTGCTCCGGTGCTGGCCGCCGCGCGGGCGGCGCCGGGCTTGCCCGCCAGCGCTTGCTGGTAGATCGTCCAGGTGGCGTCGGCCATCGGCGCCAGGCCAAATTCCCTTGCCCAGCGCGTCCGGGCATTGCGTCCCAGTGTCTCACGCAGTGTGGGGTTGTCTGCCAGCCGTGCCAGCGCGGCTGTCCACGCGTGTTCGTCATCGCCGGCGACCAGCAGGCCGCTGGCGCCGCTGTCCAGTTGCTCCCGGATGCCCGGGAGGTCGCTGGCGACGACGGGCAGGCCGGCGCGCATGGCCTCCAGTACCGAGAGTGGGAAGCCTTCGTGGTCGGATGCCAGTGCGAATGCCTGGGCCGAAGCCAGCAAGGCGGGCACGTCGGTGACCGGGCCAGCAAACCTTACCCGGCCCGGTGCCACGTTATCGGCCAGGGACTGCAGGGTGGCCATCTGGGGGCCAACGCCTGCCAGCACCAGCTCACAATCGGGTAGCGCGGCGCGGGCGAAGGCGCGAATCAGCAGGTCGGCGCGCTTCGGGGCGGCCAGGCGCGCCACCATGACAATGCGCCGCAGCGGCGCGCCGGGCGTGGCCCGCGCGCTGCTGTCGGCGATGCCGTTGCGGATCACGCGGACCCGCGCGGCGGGGATCGGCAGCGACGCGGCCAGCGCGCGTTCGCCCTGCGCCACGCAGATCAGGCGGGCGGCCAGCGGCGCCAGCAACCATTCCATGCAGCGCGAGATGAGGCGCTGGCGAGCCGGGGCGGCGGCCTTGAAGGCAAAGCCGTGCACTGTATAGACCACAGGGATGCCGAGCAGCCAGCCGGCCACCCGCCCTAGCGCGCCGGCCTTTGCGCTATGCGCATGGATCAGGTCAGGCGCGGTCTCGCGGAGGGCCTTGAGCAGTTCCCTGAGCGCGGCCAGCGCGCGTAGCGGCGAGAGGGCATTGTCGAGCAGGGCCAGGCGTATGGTGCGGGCGCCGGCGGCCCGGGCGGCGTCCAGCAGGGGCCCGTCGCCCCCGGCCAGCAGCACGGGCTCGATCCTGTCGCGCAGGGCGTGCAGCAGATCGGCGACGTGCGTCTGCGCCCCACCGATCTCGGAGTTCGTGATCAGGAAGGCGATACGCGGGCGGTGGGAGGGTAGGGGCGAAGGCACTGGGCAAAAAGCGCGAGGGCGGGCAACAGGAACAGGCTACCAGGGCATTTCAGTATGGCCGATGAGCCTGGGGCAGGGCCGGCGACAAGGCTCTCCGGCAGGCCCGTCCCCCGATACCGGGCGGGCAGCTGTGGCACCCCGCTCAGGTGGGGATCGATCCACTTCCAGGCTGGCTTGTAGCGCCATTTTCCAGCAAAGCCGTTCGATTATAACTGGCGCGCCACTCGCAATCCGGCAAAATACGGTCTTTGGCGCATTTGCCCGCCGACCCGGCCCTGGCCGGAATTCGTGGCTGGCAGCGTCGACTGGTTCTACCGCCTACATACAGGATGACCCATGCAAGCTGATCCTTCCATTTTCAAGGCCTACGATATCCGTGGCATCGTCGACAAGACCCTGACGCGCGACGTGGCGCGTGCGATTGGCTTGTCGTTCGGTACGGCCGCCGCGGAGCAAGGCGAGCGCGCCGTGGTGGTCGGGCGCGACGGGCGCCTGTCGGGGCCGGACCTGCTGGGCGGACTGGTCGAAGGCTTGCGCGCCGCGGGCATGGACGTGATCGACCTCGGCATGGTGGCCACGCCCATGGTGTACTTCGGCACCAATGTCGAGCTGGCGGGGCGCCGCGCCACTTCCGGCATCATGGTGACCGGCAGCCACAATCCGCCCGACTACAACGGCTTCAAGATGGTGCTGGCCGGCAAGGCGATCTACGGCGAGCAGATCCAGTCGTTGCGCCAGCGCATCGACGCCGGCAAGTTCGCCAGCGGCGCGGGCGGCTACCAGCAGGTCGATATCCGCCAGCAGTACCTGGACCGCATCGTTGGCGACATCGAGCTGGCGCGCCCGATGAAGATCGCGCTGGATGCCGGCAATGGCGTGGCGGGTGCCTTCGTGGGCGACCTGTTCCGCGCGCTGGGCTGCGAGGTGACGGAGCTGTTTTGCGAGGTGGATGGCAATTTCCCCAACCACCATCCCGATCCGGCTCATGTGGAGAACCTGCAGGACCTGATGCAGTGCCTGCGCGACACGGATTGCGAGCTCGGCCTGGCCTTTGACGGCGACGGCGATCGCCTGGGCGTGGTGACCAAGGACGGCCAGGTGATCTTCCCCGATCGCCAGCTGATGCTGTTCGCCGAGGAGATCCTCTCGCGCAATCCCGGCCAGCAGATCATCTACGACGTGAAGTGCACCGGCAAGCTGGCTCCCTGGATCCGCGAGCACGGCGGCGAGCCGCTGATGTGGAAGACGGGCCATTCGCTGGTCAAGGCCAAGCTCAAGGAGACTGGCGCGCCCCTGGCCGGCGAGATGAGCGGCCACGTGTTCTTCAAGGATCGCTGGTACGGTTTCGACGACGGCCTGTACACCGGCGCGCGCCTGCTGGAGATCCTGTCCAAGCATGCCGACCCGAGCGCGGTGCTCAATGCCTTGCCTAACTCCAACTGCACGCCCGAGCTGCAGCTCAAATGCGCGGAAGGCGAAGCCTTCACGCTGCTCGACAAGATCCGCGCCAATGCGAAGTTCGACGGCGCGCGTGAAGTCATCACCATCGATGGCGTGCGCGTGGAGTACCCCGACGGCTTTGGCCTGGCGCGCCCGTCCAACACCACGCCCGTGGTGGTGATGCGTTTCGAGGCCGACAACGACGCCGCGCTGGTGCGTATCCAGGCCGAATTCAAACGTGTGATCCTGGCGGAAAAGCCGGACGCGCAACTCCCGTTCTGAGCGGATGCCGTTGACCGAGCCCCTGACGGGAACAACGGGCAAATCCTTGACCCCGCATGCGCTGCCCGCGCGGCCGCGCATCCTGGTGGTCAAGGTCTCGTCGTTAGGCGACGTGGTGCATAACATGCCGCTGGTGCACGACCTGCGCGCGCGCTGGCCGGATTGCGAGATCGACTGGGTGGTCGAGGAGGGCTATGTCGATCTCGTGCGCTTGCTGCCCGAAGTGCGGCGGGTGATTCCGTTCGCGCTGCGGCGCTGGCGCAAGCGCTTTTACCAGGCTGCTACCTGGCGGGAGATCGGTGCGTTCAAGCGCGCCCTGCGAGAGGATGCCTACGACGCCGTGATCGAGACGCAGGGCCTGCTCAAGACCGCCGTGGTGGCACGCGTGGCCAAGCGCCGCGAGGGCGCCCCGGTGATCGGGCTGGCCAATGCCACGCAAGGCTCCGGCTATGAGCCGGCCGCGCGGCTGTTCTATACCGAGCCCGTGACCGTGCCCCGCCAGACGCATTCGGTGCGGCGTTCGCGCCTGCTGGGCGCGGCGCTGACTGGTGGCACACCGCCGGAACCGCCTCAATTCTTCGGCCCCGTCGCGCGCACGCTGCATGTCGACGACGCGCTATGGGCCGGCCTGCCAACGCGCTACGCAGTGTGCTTTCACGCTACCGCGGGCGCGAAGAAGAAATGGCCGCTGGCCAGCTGGCACGACCTCGGTCGCCGGCTGGCGGATGAGGGCCTGACCATGTTGCTGCCCTGGGGCAACGACGCGGAACGGCGTGCGGCGCAAGAGATCGCTGCCGGCGTGCCGCAGGCGCAGGTGCTGCCGCGCTTTACGGTCATGCAGGGGTTTGGCCTGATCAATCGCGCCGAGGTGGTGATCGGCGTCGATACGGGGTTGGTCCATATCGCCGCGGCGCTGTGCCGGCCCACGGTCGAGATCTACACCGCGACGTGGCGCTGGAAGACCGAAGGCTACTGGTCGGATCGCATCGCCAATGTGGGCGACGATGGCATCGTGCCGTGCGTCGATGAAGTCTACGCGGCCGCCCGGCGCGTGCGTGGGCAGGGGAACTGATGCTGCGCGTTCTGTATAACCTGCTATGGCTGCTGGCGCTGCCGGTCGCGCTGCTGCGCCTGGTATGGCGTGCCCGTCGGGAACCCGGCTACGTGCAGCACGTGGGCGAGCGCCTTGGCGCCTATGGCGGCCTGCCGTCGGCAGGTCCCTGGCTGTGGGTCCATGCCGTATCGGTGGGCGAGACCCGCGCCGCACAGCCGCTGATCGACGCGCTGCTGGCGCAGTATCCAACCCATCGGCTCCTGCTCACGCATATGACGCCCACCGGGCGGCAGACCGGCGCCCAGTTGTACGGCGCCGAGCCGCGCGTGCTGCAGTGCTATCTGCCATACGACCTGTCGTGGCTGGTGCGACGCTTCCTGCGCTACTTCCGTCCGGATGCCGGCATGCTGATGGAAACCGAGGTATGGCCCAACCTTGTGCGCGGTGCCCGCGTGGCCGGCGTGCCGTTGCTGCTGGTCAATGCCCGGCTGTCGCCGCGCAGCTTCCGCCGCACCGCGCGCTTTGGCCGCGCCGCCACCGCGATGTATCGCGACTTCACCGCGGTGCTCGCGCAGACCCGGGGCGACGCTGAACGCTTCCGCGCGCTCGGGTTGCCGTCGGTGCAGGTGACCGGCAACCTCAAATTCGATATGCAACTGCCCGAGGCAGGCCTGCGGCGCGGCCGCGTGCTGCGCCAGGGGTTTGGCTCGCGCGCCGTGTTCGCCGCCACCAGCACGCGTGACGGCGAGGAAGCGTTGCTGCTGGAAGCGTTCGCGCGTTGGCAGGCGCTTGGCGCCGATGTGCCGCGCCCGGCTTTGTTGCTGGTGCCGCGCCATCCGCAGCGCTTCGATGAAGTGGCGGCGCTGGTCACGCGTGCCGGCTTCACGCTGCAGCGCCGCGGCGCGCTTGGCGACTCCGCTGCGTGGGAGCAAGCGGGGCTGCCAGAGCCGGTCACGGCGGACGTGCTGCTGGGGGACTCCATGGGCGAGATGGCGATGTACTTCGCTGCTTCGGATATCGCCTTCATCGGCGGCAGCCTGCTGCCGCTGGGTGGGCAGAACCTGATCGAGTCCTGCGCCGCTGGAACACCCGTCCTGATCGGGCCGCATACCTTCAACTTTGCGCAAGCCACGGAAGACGCTATCGCTGCCGGCGCCTGCCAGCGCGTGGCGGATGCCGATGCGCTGATGCGCGCGGCGGCAACGATATTGGGCGATGCGCCGGGGCTCGAAGCCATGCGCGGCAATGCGCGCGAGTTCGCGGTGCTTCACCGGGGTGCCACGGCGCGCACGATGACTGCGCTGGGGCAGGTGCTCGGCCACGCGAACTAGGCGGTTCTGGTTGGCAGTGCCGCCGCTTTTCGCTGCCGCATGCGGAACTTGTAGGTCGCCGCCCGATATCCCTGGTCTCCAGACGGTTGCTAAACTATCCCGCACGAGGGCCAGACTCGCGGCCCCACCCGGGCCTGCGAGCTGTCGCCAAGCGGTGCGGGCCGATCAAGCCGCGCGCCCCCCTACCAGGAGCCTCCAGATGCAGAAGATATTCCGTCTTTCACCCGCCGCGTTCACCGCGCGTGCCGCCGCTGTCGTGCTGCTGGCCGCTGCCCTGGGTGCCTGTGCCACGTCGCCCGCACCGGATTCGCCGGGTGCCGGCACCAGCCTGAACCAGGCGCAGACCGGCGGCCCTGGCCGCTGGGAGCTGGTGCGCTGGCAGCAGGCCGATGGCACGCTGAAATCCATCCCGCACGGCGACAACGGCCAGCCGATCATCTTTGAGTTCAATAGCGGGATCGATTCCGCGCAGGGCACGGTGAGCGGGTACAGCGGCTGCAATCGCTTTACCGGTGGCTATGGCAAGACGGCAACGGGCATGCGCTTCGACCGGCTGGCGGGAACCCGCATGGCTTGCATTGCACCGGGCGGGGAGCTGGAGAGCGCACTGCTCAAGGCAATGCAGTCGCCCTTCGTCACCGTGGGCACGCAGCCGTCCGCCGGTTCAACGGGCCGCCAGATTATCTGGAAGACCGTTGACGGGGATCTGCTGCAGTTCGTCGAGCGCGAGGGTGTGGGCCGTCGTGGCGCGAAGATGGATGCGCAGGCGGTCGCCAGTGGCGTGGAGAAGACGGTGTACGTGGATTCGCAGCGGGTGGATTGCTCGGGCGTGGGCCGGCAGACCTGCTACCGCGTGCGCGAGAACCCGGGCGCGCCGTGGACGCTTTGGTATGGGCCGATCGAGGGGCTGGATTTCGAGCCGGGCGTGGCGTACACCTTGCGGGTGCGCGAGACGCGGGTGGAGAACCCGCCGATGGATGCGTCCGCGATTCGCTGGCAGTTGTTGAGCGTGGAGTCTCGCACCCGGGCGAATTGAGCAATACTGCGCCAGCAAGCAAAACGCCGCGGTTCACAGCCGCGGCGTTTTTGTTTTGAGCGGATGCCGATTGCTGCCAGGCTTGCGGCATTCACACTCAGCTGCGTGGCGCGGGCGCTCCGGCAATCGCTTCCTTGCGCATGGCAGGGCGCTTTGCCGGTGGCGTGCCTGCCGGCGATGCCGTGCCAAGCTTGACCTTCTCCGGCAGCTTGTACATCGAGCCCGGGGTCGAGGTCAGCAGCGTGTTGATCTGCACCACATCATCCTCGATCAGAGCGCCGGTAGCGGCCTTCAGGCGCAGCCCGTTCATGATGGTGTCGTAGCGCGCCTTGGCCAGGTCGCGGCGGGTGGAGAACAACTGCGCTTCGGCGTTCAGCACGTCGATGTTGATGCGCACGCCGACTTCGTAGCCGAGCTGGTTGGATTCCACGGCGCTCTGCGCGGAATGCTCGGCGGCTTCCAGGGCCTTGACCTGGGCGAGCCCGTTGGATACGCCCGAGTAGGTTTGGCGCGCGCTCTGGGCTGCGGTGCGGCGGGCAAACTCGAGGTCGCTGGCGGCCTTGTCGGCCAGCGCGGCGGTTTCACGCACGCGCGACTGGATCTGGCCACCGGTGTAGATCGGCACGCTCAGCTGCACGCCGATCTGGGCGCTGTTGTAGCGGCTGGAGACATTGACCTGCTGCGCGGCGTTGCCGGTGGCGTTGACGAAGCCGTACGACGCGACCAGGTCGACCGAGGGCAGGTGGCCGGAGCGTGCCTTGTTGTACTCGCGCTGGGCAGAGTCGAGGTTGTAGCGCGCCAGGCCCACCTGCGGGTTGGTGTTCTCGGCCTGGCTGGCCCAGGTGTTCACATCGGGCGGCTGCGGACCGGGCAGCGTGGCCGCGGTGCGCAATCCGAGCAGTTCGTCAACGGGCTTGCCGGTGATCTGCTGCAGGTTGGCGCGGCGGATTTCGAGGTCGCTCTGCGCCGCGATCTCGGTCGAGGTGGCGAGGTCATAGCGGGCCTGCGCGTCGTTGGCGTCGGTGATGGTGGCGGTGCCCACCTCGAAGTTGCGCTTGGCCTGTGCCAGTTGCTCGCCGATGGCTTTCTTCTGCGCGCCGGCCAGGTAGAGGTTGTCCTGCGCGGCCAGCACGTCGAAGTAGGCCTGCGAAGTGCGGGTAATCAGGTCGAGTTGCGCCTGGCTGAAGGTCACTTCGCCAGCCAGCGCGGCTAGTTCGCCCTGCTTGTAGGTTTCCCAGCGATCCCAGCGAAACAGCGGCTGGATCAGCTGCAGCGACCAGTTATTGTTGTTGATGAAGCGGTCCGACACCAAGGGCACGGTCTGGTCCACATTGGTGCGCGTGGCGTTTAGCGTGCCGCTGACCTGCGGCAGCAAGCCGGAGCGTCCCTGTGGCAGCTTCTCCTGGCTGGCCACCAACTGCGCGCGCGCGCTGGCGAACTGCGCGTCGTTGGCCTGTGCATCGCGGTAGACCTGGAGCAGGTCGGCGCCATGCGCGGCTGGCAGATGCAGTAGCGCAAGCAGGGAACCCGTCAGTGCCAGGCGCGTCTTGGGCACGCCCCGCGCAGGGAAAAGCGCAAACCTCATGACATCTCCAGTCTGCCGGGCACCGGGCGCGCGGCTAACGTTTCTAACGATCAGCGTTCAAGGGAGTTGGCGCCGCGGGAGGCCGGCGCCCAGGGGGTGATGCTTGCCGTGCAGTTGTCGTGCTGTTGCTGTGCTCAGTACTTCGGCATGGCCGGGTCGACCTGCTCGGCCCAGGCGTGCACGCCGCCGGTCAGGTTGTAGACCTTGGCAAAGCCTTGCCGCTCGAGGAAGCTTGCCACCTGCATGCTGCGCGCGCCGTGATGGCAGATGCAGACAATATCTGCGTCTTCGTCAAGCTCGCCGGCGCGTGCCGGGATCTGGCCCATCGGGATATGCGTGATGCCGGGCATGGCGCAGGTCTGCACCTCCCAGCCTTCGCGTACGTCGAGCAGCACCGGCTGCGGCCGGCTGGCATCCGCCAGCCATTGCACCAGTTCGGGTGCGTTGATTACCTGCATGTCTTGTTTCCCGATCAGAAATGGAAGCGCGACGGCTGCTCGGCACCCATCAGCGGCGTGATGGCAGTCTCGAACAGGTTGACAGTCTTGTACTCGTTTTCGCTGACGCGCGTGATGATCTGCGCTTCCATGGCCGGCAGCGCGCCGACGAAGGCCGCGATGCGCCCGCCGACCTTGACTTGCGACAGGATGGACGGGGGCACCGAGGGCAACGCGCCGGAAATGCAGATCACGTCGTAGGGCGCGCTCGCGGCCCAGCCGGTGGCGGCATTGCCTTGGGCCACGTCGACATTGGTCACGCCGGCGTGGGCCAGGTTCTTGCGGGCCAGCTCGGCCAGTTCCGGCAAGATGTCCACGCTCAGCACGTGGCGCGCGCGGTGGGCGAGCAGGGCGGCCATGTAGCCGGAACCGGCGCCGATTTCCAGCACTTGTTCATGCTTGCGCACGGCCAGGTCCTGCAGGATGCGGGCTTCCACGCGCGGGGCCAGCATGTTCTGGCCGCCCGGCAGCGGGATTTCCATGTCGACGAAGGCCAGCGCGGCGTATGCCTGCGGCACGAACTGTTCCCGCTTGACCACTGCCAGCAGGTCCAGGATTTCCTGATCCAGCACATCCCAGGGGCGGATTTGCTGTTCGATCATATTGAATCGGGCTTTCTCGAGGTCCATCTTGCCATTCCTTCCAATGCCAACCGCTAATCAGTTCAGAGTTCCGGCCGCGCGGCGCGAGGGGCCGGGGAAATCCGTCAAACCTGATATTTTAACCCCGCGCCAAGACACTTGCCCAAGCGCGTCGCCCAAGTTGTGGCCTCCATGCCGCAGTCCGGCCATGGCTGAGGCATTCCGGGCTGGCTACAGGCCTGCCCGGGGCTTTTGGGGCGGGCTTGCCTCATTCCGCGCTTGCTGGCTTGTGCGCCGCCGTGCCGTCGGCTGCCGGCGCGGCGGCGGGAGCCGCCTGGGCTTGCTTGCCGCGCCACTTGCGGCCCAGCCATGCGCTGAAGTCGTCGAGGTACGTATAGATCACCGGAACCACCACCAGGGTCAGGATCGACGAGGTGATGATGCCGCCGATCACCGTCTGGCCCATCGGTGCGCGTTGCTCGGCGCCTTCGCCCAGGCTGAAGGCCAGCGGCACCATGCCGAATATCATGGCCAGCGTGGTCATCAGGATTGGCCGCAGCCGCACCCGCGCAGCGGCAACCAGGGCGGCCTCGCGCGACATCGGCGGCTGGCCGTCGGCGCCGCGCCGGGCCTGGTTGGCAAAATCCACCAGCAGGATGGCGTTCTTGGTCACCAGCCCCATCAGCATGATGAAGCCGATGATGGAGAACATGTTGAGCGTGGAGCGGAACAGCAGCAGCGCCGCGAACACGCCCACCAGCGTGAGCGGCAGCGAGGTCATGATGGCGATCGGCTGGAAGAAGCTGGCGAACTGCGAGGCCAGGATCATGTAGATGAAGATCACCGCCAGCGCGAGCGCCGATACCGCGAAGCCGAACGACTCGTTCATCGACTTGGTGGAGCCGCCGAAGCGGTACTTGTAGCCCGCCGGCCAGTTCATCCCATCCAGCGCCGCCTTGACCTCGCGCGCCACCTCGCCTTGCGAGCGCCCGGCGGTATTCGCGGTCAGCTCCACTTCGCGGGAGAGGTCGCGCCGGCTGATCTGGTTGGCGCCGGTGGTGGGCACCAGCTCGGCGATCTGGCGCAGGGGCACCATGCGCGGCGAGCCGTCGGCGTTGGTCTGGTTGCTGGCGATCATCAGCGCGCTGAGATCCGCCATGCCGGTGCGGGCGTCCTTGGGCAGGCGCACGCGCACGTCGTAGTTCTGGTCGTCGGGGGCGCGCCATGAGCTGATGGCGTCGCCGGCCAGCAGCGGGCGCAGCGCGTTGCCGATCTGCACGATGCCCACCCCCAGGTCGGACGCAAGCTCGCGGCGAATGCGCACTTCCACCGTCGGGCGGTCGTCCTTCATGCTGGAGTCGAGGTCGGTCAGGCCGCGCACGGCGGCCATGCGCCGGCTGGCTTCCAGCGACAGGCGCCGCAGCGTTTCCAGGTCGTCGCCCTGGATCGACACTTGCAGCGCCTTCTGCCCGCCAGCGCCATCCGGCATGCCGACCATGGTCAGCGTGATGCCGGCGATGCTGGCCATGCGCTCCCGGATCATCGGGTTAAGCTCTTTGGTGGTGAGTTTGCGCGCGCGGCGCTCGGTCAGGCGCACCGACACCAGCGCGTTGTTGCGCCCGGAGGTATTGCCGGAGTTGATGGTGGCGTAGGTGTAGGCCACCTCGGGGAAGGTCTTGAGCGCGGCTTCCACCTGCCTGACCTTGGCTTCGGTAACAGCCAGCGAGGTGCCCACCGGCGTGGTGAAGCCGACCTGGGTTTCGCCCAGGTCGGCGGCCGGTACGAATTCCGTGCCGATCAGCGGCACCAGCGCGAAGCTCCCCAAGAACGTCACCGCCGCGATGATGGCGGTAGCCAGCCGGTGCTTGAGCGCCCAACCCAGCATCGAGCCATAGCCGTGGCCGAGCGCATCCATGCGCGCCGAGAACCAGTCCAGCATGCGGCCCACGGTGCGGCCGTACAGGCTCTTCTTGTTGCCGGTGCCGTGCAGGTCGGGGTCGTGCCAGACCGAGGACAGCATTGGGTCCAGCGTGAACGAGACGAACATGGAGATCAGCACCGCTGCCACCACGGTCACGCCGAACTGGTGGAAGAAGCGGCCGATGATGCCGCCCATGAAGCCCACCGGCAGGAACACCGCCACGATGGAGAAGGTGGTGGCCAGCACCGCCAGCCCGATCTCGTTGGTGCCGTCGAGCGCTGCCGTGCGATGGTTCTTGCCCATCAGGTTGTGCCGCACGATGTTCTCGCGCACCACGATGGCATCGTCGATCAACAGGCCCACGCACAGCGACAGCGCCATCAGCGTGATCACGTTGAGCGTGAAGCCAAACATGTACATCACGCCGAACGTGCCGATCAGCGCGATTGGCAGGGTCAGCCCGGTGATGACCGTGCTGCGCCACGAGCCGAGGAAGAGGAAGACGATGGCGACCGTCAGGAAGGCGCCTTCGAGCAGCGTGGAGCGGACTTCCTTGACGCTGCTGCGGATGCCGCGCGCGGCGTCGTTGACCACGGTGAGCTGCACACCCGCAGGCACCAGCTTGCGCAACTCATCGGTCATCTTGATCAGGCCATCGACGGTGTCGACCGTGTTCTGGCCCTGTGCTTTCACCACCGCCAGGAACAGCGCGCGCTTGCCGTCCAGCATGGCCAGGCTCTCCTGCTCTTCCTCGCCGTCGCGCACGTCGGCGACCTGCTCCAGCGTAACCGGCTGGCCAGCCCGGCGCGCCACGATGATGTGGCGGAAGGCATCCGGCGTGATGACGCGCCCCTTGATCTGCACCACCGTCTCGGTGGAGGTGGAGCGCAGCTCGCCTGCGGGGAGTTCCTGGTTCTCGTTGCGGATGGCGTCCATCACCTGGTTCACGCCGATGCCGAGCGCCTCCAGCTGGGCGGGGCGGATACGGATCTCCACCTCGCGCTTGGTGCCGCCAACGAGGCTGATGGCGCCCACGCCGCGCACGGTCTCCAGCCGCTTGCGCACGATCTGGTCGGCGACGGTGGTCAGTTCGCGCTGCGTGCGCTCGGCCCCCGGCGCGTTCGACACGGACAGGTAGAACACCGGTGCGTCCGACGGGTCGTAGCGCAGCACGCGCGGGTCCTTGACCTCGTCGCGAAACTGCGGGCGGATCAGCGCGATCTTGTCGCGCACGTCCTGCGCGGCCTGCCCGACATCGACGGACAGGTCGAACTTGATCACCACCACCGAGGTGCCTTGGTAGGAGTGCGAGAAGATCTCGTCGATGCCCGAGATGGTGTTGACGATTTCCTCGATCTTGCGGGTGACGTCGGACTCCACCGATTCCGGCGCGGCGCCGGGGTACTCTGTCTGCACCACGACGATGGGGAAGGTGATGTCCGGGAACTGGTCAACCGGCAGGCGCTGGTAGGAGAACAGGCCGATCACGATGAAGGCCATCATCATCATGGTGGCCAGCACCGGGTTGTGGATGGACAGGCGGGTGAACCACATGGGCGGGGGCTCCTACGCCTTGACCAGCTTGACGCGGCTGCCCGCGCGCAGGGTGCCGAGGTTGTTGCGCACCACCTTGGCGCCGGTGGCCAGGCCGCTGGTGATTTCCACCAGCCCGCTCGCATCGTCGCGGATGCCCAGCTTGACCTGGCGTTCCGCCAGCACGTCATTCTCCACGCTGTAGACGAACGTGCGCTCGCCATCGTTGCGCACCGCTGTGACTGGCACCGCCACCACGCCGGCGTGGTGGCCGAGCACCAGCGCGCCCTGGGCGAACATGCCCGCGCGCAGGCGCGCCTCGGGGTTGTCCACCCGCACATAGACCATGATGCTGCGCGTGCCCTGGCTTACCGCCGGGTTGATGCGCACCAGCTTGCCCTCGAAGCGGCCGCTGCCTTCCACGTCGAGCTGCACGGCCTGGCCGATGGCAACGCGAGCCACATCCGCCATGGGGATCGGTGCCTCGAGTTCCAGCACACGCAGGTCGACCACGTCGATCAGGCGCGTGTCGGGCGAGACCTTCTCGCCCGGCTGCACCGCGCGCGCGGCCACCAGGCCATCCAGCGGCGATTTGACGATGGTGTCGGCGAGCGCCTTCTGCGCGACTTCAAGGCCGCCCTGGGCGGCATCGAGATTGGCGTGCGCCACATCCAGGTTGCTCTGGAAGTTGTCGAAGGCGGTCTTTGAGATGAAGCCCTTGGCCACCAGCTCGCGGTTGCGCTCGAAGGTCTGCTTCGAATTCTCATACTGGCCGCGCGCCGCCAGCATTTGCCCGCGCGCCTGCGTCACCTTGGCCTGGTACTCGGTTGCATCGATGCGCACGATGACCTGGCCGGCGCGCACGGCTTCGCCCTCGCGCACCAGCACTTGCTGTACCTCGCCGGCAACCTTGGCCTTGACCGAGGCCTGGTTCAGCGCCCGCAGCCCGCCTGACAGCGGCAGCGACACGCGCAAGTCTTGCGTGGTGGCCTCGACCAGGTCCGATGGCAGGAACTCCACCAGGTCTTGCACCGCGGCCGCCGGGGCCGCCGGGGCCGCCGGGGCCGCGCCAGGCTTGCCATTGCTTGCCTTGCGCACGGCGGCAGCGGCGCTGAGCACGGCAACCACCGCGATGGTGGCGATCGCGGCGATCAGGATCTTCTTGCGTCGGGTCATGCGGTCTCCGGCGGCGGCGCCGGGATCTCCCGCGCGGCCTGCTGCCCCTGCGCTTGTGCCAGGGCTTCTTGTTGTATCTGTTCCCAGACGTAGGGGCCGACCTTGGGCGGCAGCGGCGTATCGCGCGCGGCGCCGGTGGTCAGGCCGAACAGCAGCATCTGGAGCAGGTTGTCGAGGAAGGCCTCGGGGTCGATTTCGATGCGCGACGACGCGCTGAACGCACGCTGCCACAGCATCAGGAACATCAGCGGCGCGCAGATCAGCGTTGTGGTCGGGTTGGCCGGCATGTCGCGCAACTCGCCACGCGCCACGCCGCGCTTGAGCACACGTGCGAACAACTCATCGCCCGGCAGCACCACTTCCTCGTGGTAGAACTGGGCAATGTCAGGAAAATGGCTGGATTCGGCCATGATCAGCTTGGTCAGGCCGGCCACCGGCGTGGCCCCCACCAGGCCCCACCAGCCGCGCAGCAATTCCCTTAGCAGCTCCGGCGTCGAGCCCTGGTAGTTCTCCACCAGGTCGATGCCCCTGGCCAGCGTCGGCACCAGGTTTTCGCGCACCACCGTCTTGAACAGCTCTTCCTTATTAGCGAAGTACAGATAGACGGTGCCCTTGGACACGCCCGCCGCGGCGGCGACATCTTCCAGCCGGGTGGCCGCATAGCCGCGATCGACGAAGAGATCGAGCGCGGCGGCCACCAGTTCCTGTGGGCGCGCTGCCTTGCGGCGAGCCCAGCGTTTGGTGTTGGCGGATTCCTGATTCTGGCTCTGGCCTGGCGGGTTTTTCACTGGGGCGCTGTGCACCTCTGCGGGGAGCACCCCCGCGTGAGTTGCAAATAAATAACTCTTGGGTCAGTAATGTAGTAGAGGGGAATCCGGCGGTCAAGCGCGGGGAGGTCCATGCGGCTTGGGGCACAATAGAGTCTGCCGGGCGTCGTCCGCGCCTGAACCATTGCCATGTCCCCTCAGTCTGAACTCTCTTGCCGGCCCGATTGTGGCGCTTGTTGCACCGCGCCCTCCATCACCTCGCCGATCCCCGGCATGCCCCATGGCAAGCCGGCCGGCATACCCTGCGTGCAGTTGCTGCCCGATCGGCGCTGCGCGATTTTTGGCGAGCCCACGCGGCCGGCATTTTGCGCCGGGCTCAAGCCCTCTGCCGACATGTGCGGCGAAACCCGCGGACAAGCGCTGGCCTGGCTGACGCAGCTCGAGGCTGCCACCGCGCCTGGCCGCGCCGCCTGAACCCGCAAGGAACAAACAGATGGTCATGATCAATCGCCGGCGCTGGCTGGCAGCAAGCGCTGGCGCCGCGCTGGCCGCGGCACTTGTTGGCTGCGGCATGATGGGCAACGACTACACGTTCTCGCAGAGCCAGCTGCAATCGGCCCTGGAGCGCAAGTTCCCGTTCAACAAGCGCTATATGGAGCTGTTCGACATCCAGCTCGCCAACCCGCAGCTCACGCTCGATCCCAGCCGCAACCGGGTGAACGTGCAGTTCGACGCGACCGTGAACAACCGCCTGTTCTCTGGCGAGCCGATGACCGGCCGCTTTGCGCTGGACAGCGGGCTGCGCTACGATCCGGCCAGCCGCGCGGTGGTGCTGCAGGACCCGCAGGTCCAGCAGTTCGAAGTCAGGGGCCTGCCGCCTCAACTCACGCGCCAGTTCAACGCGCTCGGCGGCATCCTTGCGGAGCAGTTGCTGCAAGGCTATCCGCTCTATACCTTCCGTCCCGACGAGTTGCGCCTCGCCGGCGCCAGTGTCGAACCCGGTACAATCACCGTTTTGCCCAACGGGATCAACGTCAAGATCAATCGGCCTTGATGACGCGCCGCGCCCAGTCATGCACCTTGCACAGCCACTGCGGTGTCACGGTCGTGGCGGATAGTTGTGATTCCTGGTGCCTGGTGCCTGGCGCGTGGCTGATGGCATAGGGCTGACGGTTGCCCGTTTCCTCTTTGCTCGCCCGTCCTTGGCTTTTTCTTCGCTCTTTCATTGAGCATTCCACACATTCCAATCAGCATGGATATTGCCCTCGCCCTGAAAGCCGTGATCCTCGGCATCGTCGAAGGACTGACCGAGTTTCTGCCCATCTCCAGCACAGGCCACCTGATCCTCGCCGGGCAGCTGCTCGACTTCAATGATGAAAAGGGCAAGATCTTCGAGATCGTGATCCAGTTCGGCGCCATCCTGGCGGTTTGCTGGGAGTTCCGCCACCGCATCGTCACCGTGGTGGGCGGTCTGGCCACCGATGAAAAGGCCCGGCGTTTTGCCATCAACGTGATCGTGGCCACCGTGCCGGCGATCGTGCTGGCGCTGGTATTCGGCAAGTGGATCAAGGCTCACCTGTTTAACCCGATCACCGTGGCCACCGCATTCATCGTCGGCGGTGTGGTGATCCTGTGGGCCGAATGGCGGGAAAGCCATCGCGGCCAGGTATCGCACCCGCAGGGCAATGCGCTGCTGGAGGCCGCCAAGGCTGGCGCGCCGCGGATCGAGTCGGTCGACGACCTGAACTGGCGCGATGCGGTCAAGGTCGGGCTGGCGCAGTGTTTCGCGCTGATCCCGGGCACCTCGCGCTCCGGCGCCACCATCATCGGCGGCATGCTGTTCGGGCTGTCGCGCCAGGTAGCCACCGAGTTCTCCTTCTTCCTGGCGATCCCGGTGATCTTTGGCGCTACCGTCTACGAGCTGTACAAGTCGCGCGCGCTGCTGTCCGCCGACGACCTGGGCATCTTCGGCATCGGCTTCGTCTTCGCCTTCCTGTCCGCCTTCTTGTGTGTGCGCTGGCTGCTGCGTTTTGTCGCCACCCATGACTTCAAGCCGTTTGCCTGGTACCGGATCATTTTCGGCATCGTTGTGTTGGCGACTGCGTACTCGGGGCTGATCGCCTGGCATGCCTGAAGGCGATCGCGGCAGATAATACCGGCGACAACTGTCGCACCATGAAAAAAGCGTGGCTCAAGGCCACGCTTTTTTCATGGTGCCGGCGCGCGGCGCAGCCTTCGCCTTCAAGCCCGCTTGCGGAACACCACGTCCCACACGCCATGGCCCAGCCTCACGCCGCGGCGCTCGAACTTGGTCACCGGGCGATAGTCGGGCCGCGGCGCAAAGCCGCCGGCGGCGTCCGAGGTGTTGGTCAGAGTGGGTTCACCCGACAGCACTTCCACCATCTGGTGGGCATACTCTTCCCAGTCGGTCGCGCAGTGCAGGTAGCCGCCCGGCTTCAGGCGGTTGGCCAACAGCTTGACCAGCGGCGGCTGCACCAGGCGCCGCTTGTTGTGGCGCTTCTTGTGCCACGGGTCGGGGAAGAAGATGTGCACGCCGTCCAGGCAGGATTCCGTCAGCATGTGCGCGATGACCTCCACGGCGTCATGCGGCATGATCCGCACATTACCGATCTCGCGCTCTCCCAGCAGCTTGAGCAGGGCGCCCACGCCGGGTTCATGCACCTCACAGCCCAGGAAATTGTCCTGCGGGCGCAGTTGCGCGATATGCGCGGTGGTCTCGCCCATGCCGAACCCGATCTCGAGGATGGCTGGCGCGGCGCGGCCGAACGTGGCCTCCCAGTCGAGCGGCTGCGGTGCGTAGGGCAGGATGAAGCGCGGCCCCAGGTCATCGATGGCACGCTGCTGGCCGGTGGAGGTTCGCCCCGCGCGGCGCACGAAGGAACGGATGCGGCGCGGATGCGCCACGTCGCTGCCGTCGGCAGCCTTGGCGGGCGCGTTGTCAGCGTCGTCGGCTGGCGTCGGGTCGGAGCTGGGGTCTTGGGGGAGCATGGCAACAAAAAAGCCGCCGGGCGATCCTGATCGGGCATGCGACCAGTGGCGAAGGCGGCTCGTCTCAATCTGATGTGGAGCGGGCGATGGGAATCGAACCCACGTCTTTAGCTTGGGAAGCTAAGGTAATGGCCATTATACGACGCCCGCAAGAAGCGCGATTCTACGCGGGATGCCCCGGCGAGCGCAAGGTGCGCGGGCGCCGGATCCCATGAAAAGTGCATTATCTCGCGCTTCTGCCCACCGGTGGCCAGCGCCAGCCGCAAGCGCAGCAGCTGGCCAGCACTGCGTCAGGCCGACGCGCGCTGTGCCGAAGCGCCTCTGGGTGACATGGGCGCTATTTCGATCAACGGCTGATCGGAGGGGCTTGAAGGCGCTATGGCGCCTTATGGAGCCACCCGCAGCCGGCAGACCGCCGCTTCCTCCTGGCCCGGCGCGAGCCAGCGCAACCCCGTGCCGTGGTGGATGGCGTTGGGCAGGCCTAGCCAGGGTTCCACGCAGTAGAAGTCGGAGTCGACGCGCTCCGACCAGGTGGTGACCGCGAACCAAGGCGTGCTGCCCGGCGTGTCCAGATCGATCACCAGTTTGCGGCCATGCGGGGCGGTGGCATCGGGTGGCGTGGCCAGCGTGCAGTGGCGCGGCGCTGCGGGCTGGGCATGCAGGACGTGAAAGGTGTCTTGCAGGCGCGGGTCGTCGAGCTGATAGGTCTCGGCGCCCTGGCCGTTCGATGCCAGCGAGCCGTCGGGGCGCTGGCGCATCAGTTCCGCGGCCGGCATGGTCAGTGTGGAAGCGGCGCGCGCCTGGTGGGCGAGCGGGAAGTAGAAGTGGTGGCCGGCGTAGTAAGGCAGGGCCTGCTCGCCAGCGTTGCGCGTGCGCAATGTGGCTTCGAGGCCGTCGTCGAGCAGCCGGTAGGTGACCTCGAACAGGAACTCGAAGGGGTAGGCCGCGCGCGTTGCGTCCGACGCTTGCAGCGTCATGGTCAGGCTGCGTCCCGCCTCGTGCCGGGTGCCCGCGAAGGGTAGGTCGCGCGCGAAGCCGTGGATCGGCAGCGTCCGCACGGTGCCACTGGCGTCTTTCCATGCGCCGGGCACGCTGTCGACGAAGTGCCTGGCAATGAAGGGGAACAGTATCGGGTTGCCGCCACGCACGCGGGCCAGTTGGGACCAGTCGGCGTTCTGCGGCCAGTAAAGGATGTCCTCGCCGCGATGCACCCAGCGCACCAGGCGGGCGCCGAACTGCGGGGCGAGCAGCATGAAACTGGAATCGTCTCCGACCCGGATCAGTTCCTGGCCTTGGAAATGCTTAGAATTGAGAGGCAGCATGCAAGTTGCGGCGGGAGTGGGCATCGCTGCATGATAGCCGTCAACGCGCCTTGCCGCGGCACCTGCCCGGTGCTCGGCCGCGCCCCCGGCCGGTGCAGAGGCGTCGGGCGTTCGTCAGGCATGTGCCTTTCGCAGCGATCGCTGTGCCACATTCGGGCCAGTTCTCGCCGCTTTCGGCGCTGCGTGGGCACGCGGCCGCTGGCGTGAATGTTGCGTCGCAGTGCAGAGCGTTTCCCCCAGCGAAAGGAGCTTGTCATGGCCGAGTCCCTCAGCAAGTTCAGCGCGTCCGCTGGCGATGCCGCTACGGATGCCTCTCCCACGAAGTTCTCCCACGTGCGCCCGCAAGACACAGCCTTTGTCGACCAGGGTTTGCGCGATTTCTTCCTGTATCGCGACCTGGGCATTGCCGAGGCCACCGGCGGCAAGCTGCTGGTGCAACTGGTCAAGGCCAACCAGCCGCCCGAGCAAGGCACCGGCTGGCACAGGCACGAGGCGCAGTTCCATGTGGTACTGATGCTCAAGGGCTGGGCGCGCTTCATGTACGAGGACAAGGAGACACTGGTGGCGGCTGGCGATTGCGTGCACCAGCGCCCCGGCATCACGCATTTCCTGTTCGACTACTCGCCGGACATGGAGTACCTGGAGATCGTGGGGCCCGCGGATTTTGGCACCGTCGATGTCGAGGGTCCATGCGCGGTGCCGGCGGTGACGCCGTGGCCGGCAGACCAAAATGCCGCCTAAGCTCCCGGCTGCCTGGCCGCGCTGCGCGGCCTCATGCGCACAACCTCACGCGTTCATATGGACGGCGTTGCGCACTAGCGGATAGACCTGCGAATCCCAGCGCTTGCCATTGAACACGCCGTAGTGCCCCACGCCGGTTTGCACGTGGTGCATGCGCATATAGGGCCGCAGGCTGCCGCACAGTTCCTGCGCGGCCATGGTCTGCCCGATGGCGCAGATATCGTCGCGCTCGCCCTCCACCGTGAGCAGCGCCGTGCGGTGGATCGCGTGCGGGTTCACACGGCGCCCGCCTACGTCCAGCAGGCCCTGCGCCAGCAGGAATTCCTGGAACACCATGCTCACGGTTTCGAGATAGAACTCCGCGCTCAGGTCCATGGTGGCGAAGTACTCCTCGTAGAACACCTGGATCGCATCCGCGCGATCATGCTGGCCGCTGGCACGCAGGTCGTAGAGGTCGCGGAAAGCCTGCTGGTGGCGCTCGCTGTTCATGCTCATGAAGGCGATCAGCTGCATGAAGCCGGGGTAGACGCGACGCATCGCACCGGCAAAGCGAAACGGCACATAGCTGGTGAGCGAGCGCTCGAACCATTCGATGGGCTGGCTGGTGGCAAGCTCATTGACCTTGGTCGGGTTGATGCGCGCGTCGATGGGGCCGGCCATCAGGATCAGGCTCGGCGGCTGCGCCGGATCGCTATCTTCCGCCATCAACGCCACGGCGGCGAGCGCCGCCACCGTGGGCTGGCACACCGCCATCAGGTGCGTGCCGCCGCCCAGCACGCGCAGGAAATCGATCAAGTGATAGACGTACTCGTCAAAGCCAAAGCGGCCGTGCGCCAGCGAGATGTCGCGCGGGTTGTGCCAGTCGGTGATGTAGACATCGTGATCGCGCAGCATGGTCTGCACGGTGCCACGCAGCAACGTGGCAAAGTGGCCCGACATCGGTGCCACCAGCAGCACGCGCGGGTGGTCGTAGACGCCGTGCTTGCGAAAATGCAGCAGCGAGCAGAACGGCGTGCTCGCGGTCACTTCCTCCGTAACCTGTACCGGTGTGCCGTTCACCATGACGCTGTCGATGGCGAACGGCGGGCGATGGTGTGTCAGGCGGCTCAGTGCGAGCACCTCGCAGGCCGCGCGCGTGGCAAGCATCGGCTCGCATCCCGCCAGGCGCGGATTTTCTGCAAGCGTGTTCGACACCATGTCGGCCAGGCTGCAGGCGGGCTGCATGAAATCCGCATAAGTCTGGTACACCTGATACAGCATGGCTCGCCCCTTTTTATGCGTCGACCTCATCAGCCGCAATATGCGTGCCACGGCGAATCGCGTTGGCATGAGGCTTGCGGGCCTGCCCATATGGCGGAACGGGGTGACCTGTTCTGGTTCGTATGCGGCGCAAGCGCCGCGCGCGAACGACGCGCGCGGATCTTCGCCAGTACATCTGCCTCATGCTGGTGCTGCGCGGCGCACCGTGCCGGTGCCGCCGTGGCCGTAGCATCTTTAACCGTGAAACGGCGTGCCTGTCACGTGCCTGTCATGTGCCTGATGCGTGCTTGTTTCGGCGTGCGGCGCATGCCTTTGCGCCACATCGAGGTAAGAGCAAGGTAAGCGCAAGCTGCACCGATGTCCCCGCCATGATGTAGTACAAAATCATAGTAGAAGCAGCGAGCACAAAGCACACGACGCATAGCGCGACACTGCAGCGAGAGACAGGGGCGCACCGTCTGCTGGCACACAGACGACGGAAATCGCCCACCGTGCAACGGCTTTTCCAGGTGGCAAGGAGGCGGGATGGCAAGGACGACACTCACCATCAGCAGTAAAACGTATTCATCGTGGTCTCTGCGCGGCTGGCTGCTGGTGCGCTTCGCGGGACTGGAATTCGAGGAGGTGCTGGTGCCCCCCGATGATGCCGCGGCGCGCGCGGAAATCCTGCTGCTGTCGCCCTCGATTCTCGTTCCCCGCCTGCTGCACCAGGGGGTGACCGTGTGGGATACGCTGGCTATTGCCGAGTATCTCAACGAGGTCCGCCCGAAGGCCGGCCTGCTGCCCGACGACCGTGCCGCGCGCGCGCATTGCCGCGCCATCTGCGGCGAGATGCACTCGGGCTTCGCCGCCATGCGCGCGGCGTTGCCCATGAACTTGAAGGGGCACTTTCCAGGCTTCAAGGTGTGGTCGCGCGCGCAGGCCGATATCGACCGCATCGCACAGATCTGGACCGAGTGCCTGACGCAATACGGCGGCCCGTATCTGTTTGGCGCAACGCGCACCATGGCCGATGCGATGTACGCGCCGGTGGTGACGCGCTTCGTGACCTATGGCGTGATGCTGGATCCGGCGCCGGTTGAATACTGCAAGCAGATCCTGGCCATGCCGGAGCTGCAGGAATGGATCGCCGCGGCGAAGAAAGAACCCGACGAAATCAGCGAACTCGAAGTGGAGTTCTGACCGTCTTGCCAGGACAAAGAAGAGAAAGAAGCGGGCGCATCGCGGCGTTCAAGGCTGCGGTGCGCCCTTTCTCCTTTCACGCCGCCGCGGACTCGCTGGCGCGCGCCGCGATAAATCGCTCGGCGTAGGCGAAATACCAGTCCAGCGTTTCCGGGTTGGCCATGGCGTCGCGGTTGGCGATCTTGTCTGGCGCGTGGCCCAGCAGCAGCTTCTTGATGGGCACTTCCATCTTCTTGCCTGACAGCGTGCGCGGCACGCCGGGCACTTGCAGGATCTCGTTGGGCACATGGCGTGAGGACAGCGCGCTGCGGATGCGTGCGCGCATGGTGTCGCGCAAGGCATCGTCCAGGACCATGCCCTCGCGCAGCACCACGAACAGCGGCATATACGAGTCGCGCCCCAGGTATTCGAGGTCCACCACCATGCTGTCGAGCACTTCCGGCAAGTCCTCCACCACGCGGTACAGCTCGCTGGTGCCCATGCGGATGCCGTGCCGGTTGATGGTCGCGTCCGAGCGGCCGTAGATGATGGCGCCGCCGTGCGCGGTGATCTTGATCCAGTCACCGTGGCGCCACACGCCGGGATAGGTGTCGAAGTAGCTGTCGCGGTAACGCTGCCCGTTAGTGTCGCCCCATAGGAACAGCGGCATCGACGGCATCGGCGCCGTGCAGACCAGCTCGCCCACCTCACCCACCAGCGCATTGCCCGCTTCGTCGAAGGCTTCGACTTTGGCGCCCAGGCAGCGGCACTGCATCTCGCCCGAGTAGACCGGCAGGATCGGGCAGCCTGCCACGAACGAGCCGGCGAAGTCGGTGCCGCCGCTCATCGGCGCAAGCCAGATGTCCGCGCTCACGTGGCGGTAGATCCAGTCATAGGCCTCGGCCGGCAGCGGCGAGCCGGTCGAACCGAGCGCGCGCAGCCGGGATAGGTCGGCCACGCGCGCGGGCTCGATCCCTGCCTTCATGCCGGCCGTGAAGAACGCCGCGCCCGCGCCAAAGGCGGTGACGCGCGCGGCATCCACGAAGCGCCACAGCACGCCGGCGTCGGGCCAGGCGGGATTGCCGTCGTAGAGCGCGATGGTGCTGCCCAGCAGCAGCCCCGCGATCTGCGCGTTCCACATGATCCAGCCACTGCTGCTGTACCAGTGGAAGACGTCGTCCGGCCCGAGGTTATTGTGAAACGCCATCAGCTTGAGCTGCTCGATGACGATGCCGCCGTGGCCGTGCACGATGGGCTTGGGCATGCCGGTGGTGCCGGAGGAGTAAACGATCCACAGCGGGTGGTCGAATGGCACGGATTCGATCGCCAGCGGTACGCGATGCGCCAGCACCGCCTGCCAGGCATGGCGGCGCACGTTGGCGGGAAGCGCGATGGCGTTGGGGGCGGCATGCGCATCGGTGTGCTCGCCCGGCACCAGTACCAGGTCGGTGAGCGAGGGCAGGGCGGCGGCCAGGTCGGCCAGCACTGGCGCCCGATCGTAGGCCTTGCCGCCATATCGGTAGCCATCGACGGCGATCAGCACCTTGGGTTCGATCTGGCGGAAACGGTCGCTTACCGCCACCTGGCCCATGTCGGGCGCGCAGCCCGACCAGATCGCGCCAAGGCTGGCGGTGGCCAGGAAGGCGACGACCGTGGCGGGGATGTTCGGCAGGTAGCCCGCCACGCGATCGCCGCGCGCCACGCCCATGCCGCGCAAGGCATGGGCCAGCGAGGCAACCTGCTGCTCCAGCACATCCCAGCTCAGGTCGGTGACCGCGATGGACTCACCGGCGTAGCGGATGGCCGTGCGCTCGCGCGCGGCGCCGCTGCCGGCATGGCGGAACACTTGCTGCACGTAGTTCAGGCTGGCGCCTTCGAACCAGCGCGCGCCGGGCATCTGCGCGCTGCCGAGCACGCGCTCGGCAGGGGTATCGAAGCGCAGGTCGAAATAGGCGCGGATGGCGTCCCAGAAGGCTTCCAGGTCGGTCACCGACCATTGCCACAGCGCGCCGTAGTCGGCAAAGGCGAGGCCGCGCTCGCTCTCCAGCCAGCGCATGAAGTGCGCAATGCGGCTGCCGTCGCGAAACGCCTGCGACGGCGTCCATCTCAGTTGCCCTTCTTCAAGGGTTGTCATGTCTCCTCCTCGGGTCCGTCTCGCGCGGACGTGCGGATGGGTTGCGATGCGGTTTTGGTGTGATCTTACATGCCGGCCGCCATCACGCTTTGGCGCGGGCCTCGAACAAGGCGTCCCACATGCCGTCGACCCGGGCTTTGACCGCGGCATCCATCTGGATCGGACGGCCCCATTCGCGGGTGGTCTCGCCGGGCCATTTGTCGGTGGCATCGATGCCCATCTTCGAGCCCAGCCCCGACACCGGCGAGGCAAAGTCGAGATAGTCGATCGGCGTGTTTTCCACCAGCACGGTGTCGCGCGCGGGATCGACGCGGGTGGTGATGGCCCAGATCACTTCCTTCCAGTCGCGCACGTCGACATCGTCGTCCACCACCACGATGAACTTCGTATACATGAACTGGCGCAGGAAGCTCCAGACGCCGAACATCACACGCTTGGCGTGGCCGGCGTACTGCTTCTTCATGCGCACCACGGCCATGCGGTAGCTGCAGCCCTCCGGCGGCAGGTAGAAGTCGGTGATCTCCGGGAACTGCTTTTGCAGCAGCGGCACGAACACTTCATTGAGCGCCACGCCAAGCACCGCAGGCTCATCGGGCGGCTTGCCGGTATAGGTGGAGTGGTAGATCGGATCGCGCCGCATGGTGATGCGGTCGATGGTAAAGACGGGGAACCAGTCCTGCTCGTTGTAATAGCCGGTGTGGTCGCCGTACGGGCCTTCCAGCGCATGCTGGTAGCCGGACGGGTGATCCGGGTCGTGCTGGATGTGGCCTTCCAGCACGATCTCGGCTGAGGCCGGCACGCTCAGCTCGGACAGCGTCGGCGTGATGCAGCCGGCCAGCGCGGTGCGGCTGCCGCGCAGCAGGCCCGCGAACTGGTATTCCGACAGGGTGTCGGGCACCGGGGTGACGGCGCCGAGGATGGTGGCAGGGTCCGCGCCCAGCGCCACCGCGATCGGAAACGGCTTGCCGGGGTTGGCCAGCGCGTGCTCGCGGAAATCCAGTGCGCCGCCGCGATGCGCCAGCCAGCGCATGATGACCTGATTGCGACTGATCACCTGCTGGCGGTAGATGCCAAGGTTCTGGCGCTTCTTGTGCGGACCCTTGGTGATCACCAGGCCCCAGGTGATCAGCGGCGCCGCGTCTTCCGGCCAGCACGTCTGGATCGGCAGGCGCGCCAGATCCACGTCGTTGCCTTCCCACACCACCTCCTGGCAGGCCGGACTGCCCACGCGCTTGGGCGCCATGTCCCACACCGATTTGACGAGGGTGAACAGCTTGCCGGCTTCGCGCAGGCCGCGGGGTGGTTCGGGCTCCTTGAGCGCGGACAGAACGCGGCCGATGTCGCGCAGGTCGGCCATGCTTTCGGCACCCATGCCGAGGGCTACTCTGCGTGTCGTGCCGAACAGATTGGCCAGTACGGGCACGCTATAAGTCTGACCAGGCCGATGGGGATCGCTCGGGTTTTCGAACACGACTGCCGGTCCTCCCGCTCTCAACAGCCTGTCGCAAATTTCGGTCATTTCGAGGTTGGGCGACACCGGCGCACCGATCCGTTTCAGTTCGCCAAGGCCTTCCAGCTGGCCTAGGAAATCGCGCAAGTCGTTGTATTTCATGATTTATTCGATTGAGGCGCAGGCACGTTAGCGCACCTGTCCACGCAAGTTGTGTGAGGCAAGATTCACATGAATGCGATGGGGCACAAAAAAATCGTCCCAATTTGCATGTCCAAATTGTAAATTTTTTGACTCTGCCGCGGTCGGCAAGGATGGCCTCCATGCTTTGCCAGTACTGAGTTTCAACCAATGGAGGGGGCACGGAAGTGCGTCAAAGACCCTTGTTACATATAACCAAAAGCTTTGTTTATCGAAAACGTTATTCTTGACGATGTATAAAAGGGTTCCTACAATCCGGTTCTGCTCGTTGGAGTGTTGCGGTGCAGCACATTTTCTTCTGCCCTGTCAAGGGGATTAGTGGGGAATTATCCATATCTGATCATATGAGCGGATGCGTCTGAGCAGGACGGATTCGATCGATCGCCCCGGCCGTGGCCGGGTGCTTTGAGTAGTTCGCGGCAGGGCAGGCTCCCCCAAGAGCCTACCCTGTTTCTCGTTGGGCGCATGGGGAGCGCCCACCAACAGGTGCTGGACGTCTTTGCTGGGCGGCGCGGCATCCTTACTTGAATACGCGGTCAACGGGCGTGCGGCGCAGCAGCGCGGCACGAAGCGGACAGCGGATGGAGGTAAGTATGAGTGGTTGGAAAACCCTTCATCTTCCCGGAGTCGGGCGGGCATTGCAGGTCCGTTTCAGACACCCGGTACCCGGAGTGAGTCGGGCATTGCAGGTCCGCCTTGCGCATCCGGTCGCTGGCCGCGCTTTACGCAGCGGTCGCGCAACATTGAAATATGCCCTGAACAGTCTCGGGGTTGTGTCTGTAGTCGCCGCGGTATCGCTGTCTGTCAGCCAGGAATGGCGTACGGCCCTGGCCGGTGCGCTGGCTGGCGAGCAAGCGCCTGCGGTATTGGTGGAGGCGGCAGTACCAGCCTCCACGGCCGATGTGGCCGCGGCCAAGCTGGGCCTGACGATGGCGCAATCCAAGCCGGCAGGATTGCCGACCGTGTCCGGCACGGACGACTGGGGCCAGCAGCCCGCGGGCAAGGTGCCTTCCGTGGCTCACCTGGCCGCGCAGATCCCGGCACAGCGCGTGGCGCTGGATGCACGTAACCCGGCCACGCTGGGCAGCGCGCGTGAGCAGGCTGTGGTGGCTGAGTACATCGCGCGCAAGTATCGTGTGGCAGCGCAGGCCACCGCACAACTGGTCAAGGCCGCATACCTGACGGGGCGCGAGGTCGGCATCGATCCGCTGCTGATCCTGGGCGTGATCGCGATCGAGTCCAGCTTCAATCCGTACGCGGAGAGCGGCGTGGGCGCACAGGGCCTGATGCAGGTGATGACCAAGGTCCATCAGGACAAGTACGAGGCCGTGGGCGGCGTGGCAGCCGCGCTGAACCCGTACGCCAACATCAAGATCGGTGCGCTGGTGCTCAAGGACTGTATTGCCCGCGCCGGTTCGCTGGAAGGCGGCCTGAAGTATTACGTGGGTGCGGCGACCACCAACACCGATGGCGGCTATGGCGCCAAGGTGCTGGCAGAGCGTGCCCGCCTGCGCCAACTGCCGGGCGTGCACAGCGTCGCGGCTGAGCAGGTGTCGTCCAAGCCGGAAGTGGCGGTGGATGCCAAGGCACAGGCCGAGCGTCATCGCGGCACGGCTGGCGACAAGCTGGAAGCGGCAGGCAACGTTCCGAAAAGCGCCTGATCCCGGGATCCTCGTATCTCGGCAGCAACGAAAAAAGCACCCTCCGGGGTGCTTTTTTCGTTGCAGTGACCGGCACTGGCCGGCGTTCAGGCGAAGAACTTGCCCAGGCGCGCCATGGCCTCCTCAATGTTCTCCATCGAGGTTGCGTAGGATATCCGGATATAGTCGCTCGCCGTGTACGGACCGAAGTCCTGGCCCGGCACCAGCACCACGCCGGCATCGTGCAGCATGGCCTGGGTCAGGGCATCGGCATCGCCGGCGGACGGGTGATTGACGCCACGGCAGTCCGCATACACATAGAAGGCGCCATCCGGCTTGACCGGCACCCGCAGGCCCAGCGACTCCAGCGCAGGCACGATGGCATCGCGGCGACGGTGGAATTCCGCCTTGCGCGCGTCGTAGATCGCCAGCGCCTCGGGGGAGAAGCAGGCCAGCGCGGCGTGCTGGGCGACGGCTGACGCGCAGATGAAGAGGTTCTGCGCCACTTTCTCGAAGGCGCCTACCAGTTCGTCCGGGACCACCAGCCAGCCCAGGCGCCAGCCGGTCATATTGAAGTACTTGGAGAAGCTGTTGACGGTGATCACGTCGTCGTCGAGGCTCAGCGCCGATACCGGCGGTGCATCGTACGACAGCCCCTGGTAGATCTCATCGACGATGGCAAAGCCCTGGCGGGTCCGCACGGCCTTCAGGATGCGCGCCAGTTCGTCCGGCAGGATCGAGGTGCCGGTGGGGTTGGAGGGCGACGCCAGCAGCACGCCGCGGGTCTGCTCGCCCCAATGTGTCTCCACCTGCTGCGCCGTGAGCTGGAAGCGCTGGGCCGGGCCGCTCGGAATCATCTTCGCGCGGCCGTCGAAGGCGGCAACGAAATGCCGGTTGCAGGGGTAGCTGGGGTCAGGCATCAGCACCTCTGCGCCAATCTCCACCAGCACGGCGCAGGCCAGCAGCAACGCGGCCGAGGCGCCGGCTGTCACCACCACGCGGCGCGCAGGGATGTCGATCCCGTACATGGTCTTGTAATAGCCGGCGATGGCCTCGCGCAGCGGCGCGATGCCCAGCGCGCTGGTGTACTGGGTGACGCCGCGGCGCATGGCGGCCTCGGCGGCCCGCACCACGGGCTCGGCGGCGGTGAAATCGGGCTCGCCGATCCCCATGTGGATGATGTGGCGCCCGGCACGCTCGAGTTCGGCGGCCTGCTTGGCCAGCTCCATCACGTGGAAGGCATCGATATTGGCAAGACGGGAGGCAGTGGCGAGGCGCTGCAGATCCATGGTGGGATAGGCTTGGTGAGCCTGATAGGTGGGTTGAGGGAGGTTAGGCCGCAGTTAAGTAACAGTTAAGTGGGGTTTGGCCGCGGTAGAAGTAAAAACACCCGCCGGAGCGGGTGTCGGTACGGCAAGCATGGCACCGTGAACGGCGCCGGTTGCCGTTGTTCAGCGTCGGGCGGCCAGTTCGGGCGCGCGCACTTTGGCGGCCAGCTTGTCCAGCACGCCATTGACGTACTTGTAGCCTTCGACGCCGCCGAAGGTCTTGGTCAATTCCACGGCTTCGTTGATGACAACCTTGTACGGGATGTCCACGCAGTGGATCAGCTCGTAGCTGCCGATCAGCAGGGCCGCGCGCTCGACCGGCGACAGCTCGCTCACCGGGCGGTCCAGGAACGGCTCGAAGGCGCCCGTCAGCCGGATTTCCTCGCGGATCGCGCCATTGAGCAGTGCATCGAAGTGCTCACGGTCAGCCTTGTTGAAGCCTTGGGCGTCGTGCAGGTGGGCCTGGATCGCATCGGTATCGTTGCGGTTCAGCAGCCACTGGTACAGGCCCTGCAGCGCGAGTTCGCGCGAGCGGCGGCGCGCGCTCTTGGGCGCTGCCTTGGGCTCGGCCTTGGCGACGGGCTTGGCGCCGGCGTCGTCCGCCGGCTTGCCGGCGGGGTTGCTGCTCTCGGGCGCGTCACTCATCGTCGTCCTCGTCTTCATCCGCTTCCTGGCTGCGCAGCGAATCCAGCGCGGAGACCAGGTTGGCCATTTCCACCGCGGCGCGGGCGCAGTCGCGGCCCTTCTCGCGGGTACGGGCATGGGCCTGGGCGTCGGTGTCGACGGTCAGGATGCCGTTGGCGATGGGCACATTGAAGTCCAGGCCAACGCGGCTGATGCCAGCGCCCGATTCATTCGACACCAGTTCGAAGTGATAGGTCTCGCCGCGCACGACCGCGCCCAGCGCGACCAGCGCATCGAACTGGCCGCTTTCAGCCATTTTTTGCAATGCCAGCGGGATTTCGAGTGCGCCCGGCACGGTCACCACCAGGGTGTCCTCGCCTTCGATGCCCAGCTTTTCCAGTTCGGCGACGCAGGCTTCGAGCAGTTCGGCGCAAACCGGTTCGTTGAAGCGCGCTTGCACGATGCCGATGCGCAGGCCTTCACCGTCGAGGTTGCTGGGGTAGAAACCGTGATCCATCTTATCTTCTCCTGGGTTCGGGGTGGCAGCCAGCGATAGGCACGCGGCCGCCGTGTATCCGGTAGTTCAGTTAGCCTGGCCGCCGCTCATGGGCTGGTAGCCAGTCACTTCAAGGTCATAGCCGGTCATGCTCGGCATTTTCAGTGGGGACGCCAGCACGCGCATCTTGCCCACGCCGAGATCCTTGAGGATCTGGGCGCCGGTGCCGTAGGTGCGCAGGTCCGGCTTCACGCGCGGGCGGTTTTGCGGCGCGTCGAGCGCCGAGAACTGCGTGAACAGCTGTTCAGCCGTGTCGCCGCAGTTCAGCAGCACCATCACGCCATGTTCGGACTGCGCAATGGCCTCGAGCGCGGCGGGCACGCTCCAGGAGTGCGTGGTACGCGACACTTCCAGCAGGTCCAGCGTGGAAAGCGGCTCGTGCACGCGCACCAGCGTTTCGCGATCAGCCTGGGGGTTACCCTTGACCAGCGCCAGGTGGGCGCGGCCGCTCGGCTTGTCGCGATAGATGATGCTGTGGAACGTGCCATATGGCGTTTGCATGGTGCGCTCGCCGGCGCGCTCGATGATGCTCTCGGTGCGGCTGCGGTAGTGGATCAGGTCGGCAATGGTGCCGATCTTGATGTCATGCTCTTGCGCGAACTCGATCAGGTCCGGCAGGCGCGCCATGGTGCCGTCGTCCTTCATGATCTCGCAGATCACCGCAGCCGGTGTCAGGCCGGCCAGGGCGCCCAGGTCGCATCCGGCCTCGGTATGGCCGGCGCGGATCAGCACGCCACCGGGCTGGGCCGTCAACGGGAAAATATGGCCGGGCTGGACCAGATCGGCGGCACGGGCATCCTTGGCTACCGCAGCTTGCACGGTACGGGCCCGGTCGGCCGCCGAGATGCCGGTCGTGACGCCTTCGGCTGCCTCGATCGACACCGTGAAGTTGGTGCCGTGCACCGTGCCGTTGCGGCTCACCATGGGTTGCAGCTCGAGCTGGCGGCAGCGTTCGGCGGTCAACGTCAGGCAGATGAGGCCCCGGCCGTACTTGGCCATGAAGTTGATCGCCTCCGGTGTGACGAAATCGGCAGCCAGGACCAGGTCACCCTCGTTCTCGCGGTCTTCCTCGTCAACCAAGATGACCATGCGGCCGGCACGGATTTCGGCAATGATTTCTTCTGTACGGGCGATTGTCATAGCTTGCAGGCTGGGAAGCTGGCTGAGGTTTGGGCTGGAATTCTGGCTGAATTTCGGGCGGGATGGCTTGCTGGCCGGCTGCCGCTTCGGGGTATACCGGCTGGCCGCGGCAGCGGTCTGGCCCAATATTGTACGTCAACCAGGCACCGCAGGGCGCGCGGCGCCAGCAGGGCCAATGCAGATGGCCCTGCGTGCGGCGGCGGACGACGGGAAGTCAGGTGGCCTTGGCGGGTCGCCTGGGTGCCGAAAAGACGCGTGTCAGGCGGGTTTTGGCGCGCTCAACATGCGCTCCACGTACCGCGCGATCAGGTCGATTTCCAGGTTCACGCGCGCGCCGGGCTTCAGGTCTTGCAGCGTGGTGACCTCGATCGTGTGGGGGATCAGGTTGATCGAGAACGTGCAGCCATCGTCGTCGTCGATGACCTTGTTGACCGTCAGCGACACGCCATTGACCACCACTGACCCCTTGTAGGCCAGGTAGCGTCCCAGCTCGCGCGGGGCGCGCACGCGCAGTTCATGCGACTCGCCCACCGGCGCGAAGTGGGTGACTTCGCCAAGCCCGTCGACATGGCCCGAGACCAGGTGGCCGCCGAGGCGGTCGGCCAGGGTCAGCGCCTTTTCCAGGTTGACCCGACCGGGCTTGTCCAGGCCAGCAGTCTTGTCGAGCGATTCGCGGGAGACATCGACGTCGAAGGCGTCGCCATCCAGCGCGATGACCGTCATGCAGGCACCCTGGATGGCGATGCTGTCGCCAAGGATGACATCGGACAGGTCCAGCCCGTTGGCACGGATGCGCAGGCGCACACCGGCATCGGCTGCGGCTTCGCTGCTGCCCAGCGGGGATACGGTTTCGATGCGGCCGACGGCCGCGACAATGCCAGTGAACATGATCGGTGCTTGATGCAATGGGAAAACACGCATGCTAGCAGGTGCGCAGCGGATTCGTTTTGCGCGCGGCTTGCCGTCAGGCGATCAGACGTGATCGGCGCGGCGCGCGATCAGGCGCAGGTCTTCGCCGATCATGCGCACGTCGTGCCAGCGGAAGGCCGCGGCGTCCTGCAGCCGCGCCAGGGGGGGCAAGTGGAACATGCCTTGTGCGTCGCCCAGCAGCTTGGGCGCGAGGTAGATCAGCAACTCGTCTGCGCAATGCTCGCGGATCAGCGATCCGTTAAGCTTGAAGCCGGCTTCCACGTGCAGCTCGTTGATGCCGCGTCGGCCGAGTTCTTCCAGCATGTGGCGCAACTCCACCTTGCCGTGCGGATTGGGCAGCACCACCACTTCCGCGCCGCGTGCTTCCAGGGCGCGACGGCGCGCGGTATCGTCAAAGGCGCAGAACACCAGCACGGGCTTGGCAAAGTCGCCGGTGTCCGGCGTCAGCAGGCGCGCGTCCAGGGGAATTTCCAGCCGGGAATCCACCACCACGCGCTGAGGCTGGCGCGGCGTGTCCACGGCACGCACATTGAGCTGCGGGTTGTCGTCGCGCACGGTGCCGATGCCGGTCAGGATAGCGCTGGCGCGCGCGCGCCAGGCGTGACCGTCGTCGCGCGCCGCCTGGCCGGTAATCCACTGGCTGCTGCCGTCGTGCAGCGCAGTGCCGCCGTCGAGCGAGGCGGCCACCTTGACACGCACCCAGGGCAGGCCGCGCGTCATCCGGTTGACAAAGCCGATGTTGAGCTCGCGTGCTTCTTTTTCGAGCAGGCCGCAGCGTACGTCCACACCGGCTTCGCGCAGCCGCTGCAAGCCACGGCCCGAAACCGTCGGGTTCGGGTCCTCCATGGCGGCCACCACGCGCGCGATGCCGGCGCGCACGAGCGCGTCCGCGCAGGGCGGCGTCCGGCCAAAATGGCTGCAGGGCTCGAGCGTGACAAAGGCCGTGGCGCCCTTGGGATCGTTCCCCCGCGCCGCGGCATCCTTGAGTGCCTGGATCTCGGCGTGATCCTGCCCGGCGGGTTGGGTGAAGCCCTGGCCGATGATCTTGCCATCCTTGGACAAAACGCAGCCAACGCGCGGGTTGGGCGTGGTGGTGTACATGCCACGCTCGGCGAGCGCGAGAGCCTGTGCCATGGCTGCGTGGTCGGTATCGGAGAACATGAGGCCTGGTGCTTCCTGCCGCGCGGGCGGTGAGTTGGATATGGTTACAGTCATCAGGTGTCAGGGCGGCCCGGACTGTGCGAGGCCGTCGCAATCGGCATCCTGCCCCGGCGTGCACAAGCGGACGCGGCCGTGGGCGCCGAGCCTTAGCTGCCGCTGTTCGCCCCGGCAGGTCACGGTGAAGGTGGCGGCGAGAAACCCGCCTTGCTCTGAGCGAGAGTATCCCACAGCTGTCATGCGCAGCGTATTGCTGCCTTGCGCGGTCGAGCGCAGGGCGATGCGCAGGCAGGCATCGCGCAGTTCGACGACAGCAAGCAATCCGGCATTGTCCTGGCCCGGCTGGTCCCCCGGCTCCAGTGCCAGCCGCCAGCCGTGGTCCAGCGACGAAGCCCCCGGCAAGGGCGTCAGTACCACGTCGGATCGCCGCGCTACGGCGGCTGAGCGCGCCACCGCCAGCGAGCCGGCCAAGCGGTCTGCCGCCAGCATCACCTGCTGGCGCGCCTGCAGGCGCTGCCACGACGGGAAAGCCAGCGCCGCCAGGATGGCCAGCACAGCCACGCAGGTGAGGAGTTCGGCAAGCGTTGCGCCGCGACGCGAATGCCGGTGCCAATTCCGGTGCCAGAGCCGACGCACGACCGCCTCAGCACGCCCGGGGCAGCGGCACCGGCTCCGCGGCAAAGGCGGGCTGGGAAAGCCACTCGCCGGTGCTGCGCAGAATCAGCGTGCCGCATGACGCATCCGGCGTCTGCGGCACGGCGCGCAGTTCCACGCAATGCGCGAGCCCGCTGCCCGGGCAGGCACTGGCATTGATCCAGTGACGCGGGCGCGCCGCCTGGGCGGGCACCGACCGCGGCCATTTGCCGGCAGCCGTCGCGCCGCCTGGCTGGGCGGCGAAGGTCATGGTGGCGAGCGCGTGGCGCTCCAGGTCCAGCATCAAGCCGATCAGCGCGCTGCGCGCCTCGGCTCGCCTGCCGCGTTCCATATGCTGGTGCCAGGCAGGTATCACCATTGCCATAAGGATTGCGCAGACGGTCAGCGTGATCAGCAACTCGAGCAGGGTGAAGCCGGCTGGGCGGTGACAAGGTGTCATGGATGGGGTCCGGGATGCGGTGGCGTAGTTGGCGGTGGGTTGGTCTGGAAGGCGTGTCCGAGTCTCACGGCGACCCGGAGCCGATCAGTTCGCGCCAGCTGAGGCGGCCGGTGCGGCGGCTGGCGACGGTGCGGCTCAGTGGCACGGCGCTTCCTTTCTCCAAGGACCAGAGCGTGAGGGTCACGTCCTCACGCGACGTGACGCCCGGTTGCGGCGCAGGCTGTGGTGGTAGTGCCGCGCGTTCGAGAACGACGGTCGCCGTGGCGCTGGCCCCGAACCCGGTTGCTACATGAGTGAGAGGCCCGCCAGCCTGCGCGCTGGCAGTGGATTCGCCGCTCAGGGCGTGGATCAGGTACGCGCGCTGGCGTGCGTCGGGCGTTCGGGTGACAAAGCCGAGGTAGCCCGGGTCGGCGGGGAGAAGCCGTTCCAGGCGCTCGCCGGGATTGGGAAGAGGCAAGTACCAGCCAGCGGTGGATGCTGGTCGGCCTCGAATATCCGGCGCGTGAGCCTGCCGGCGCAGCACCACGCCGCCTCCTTGAGGCTGGGCCACAATACGCGCGCCGCCGTGACTTGGGCTACCTGCGTGCGCGAGAGCCGTGCTGTCGAAGACCGCACTGACATGGGTACCGTTTCCGTAAACCACCAGGTGGCCGCCGGCGGCGCTGATCAGGGCGGGGGGCACGATTGCGCGCGACGAAGGCGCTGGGTTGTCCATTCGGTAGATGCAGTCGACGCCTCGGCCGCTATCGCGCCATGGCATCGCACCGCGCAAGTCGAAACGCCAGAGCCCGCCGGCGGCATCCACCGCATACGCCGCCAGGGCCACGCCGGAAGTATCTGGCAGGATGCTCGCGGCAAGCAGCGCGGGGTTGGGTCCTGCGCTCTCGCAACCGCCGGCCGGCAGGAGCAGCTGCTGTATCGCATGACGTCCTTGCCACGGCGCGTGCGTGGGTTTGTCCAGGGGCAGGATGGCGATGCCGGCCCGTTGCCCCGGCGGATCGCGATGCGGCAACCCTCGGTGGGCTTGGCGACCTTCCGATGCGCCCAGCGTCACCATGGCGTACCAGCGCGGGCCTTCATGCGTGGAGAGCGCCAATGCGCGGACGGGGCCCGATGGGGCCAGCGGCAGCGTGTCGGAAGCCTTGGCCTCCCAGAGTGGTCCTACTGGTGGCCGCGCCGTTGCATTCGTGATGTCGAGGGCGAAAACGCCTGCCTGTGGGTCGGCTGCGTTCGCCGGAAGGCCACACAGCAGCACGGTGCGCCAGCGGCCGGGTTCGAGTGAGACGTCGGCAGCCTCGGGGTGGGGGCAGGGCGTGGGGCCCTGTTTTCGCATTGGGCGCGGTTGGTAAGCGAGTACTTCGTCGCCGGACATCGCATTGAACGCGCGTAGGGTGCCATCACGCATGCCCAGCCAGGCCAGCGCAGCGCGCGCGCCGTGCTCAACGACGAACGCCGCGTGGCCCGGCCAGCCGGGTATCCACTTGGGAGGCGGTACCAGGAAAGGTGGCGTGCTTCCCGCGCCCGGTGCCGTGCCAGCAAACAGCAGTCCGGCGGCGAGCGCAATCAGCGACTTGTGGTGCCGGGTGAAGTGCGTCATGGCTGGAACTCGCTCTGTAGCAAGCTGCGTACCGCCGCGTCGCGTCCGAGCCCAAGCGCAGTAATGCGAAAACGCAGCCGTTGCCCCGTGCCCGGCGTGTAGGACGATCCCAGCCATTCGCCAGGGGGGCGTTCATGCATCAGCTCGGCAACGTACCGCGGCATGGCGCCCGCGCCAGCCGCGCCGGGTGGCAGGGCCGGCAGGGTAACGCCGCTGAAGGTGCCCATCGCGATGCCGGTGGTCTCATCCGGCCGGCGCGAATCGAGCCAATTCAGCCATGGCGGCGGCCTGCCCGGAGCGGGCCGGCAAAGTCCCCGCTGCGTGCCGGCGCCGCATTGGCCCGGCGGTGGCCAAGCAGCAAGGCGGCTATCTACTCCGGACGCGCCGTTGCCGAGCGCCGCCTTCAATTCCGCTTCCGCGTCGAGCAATGCCGTCTCGGCCGCGCGAAAGGCGATCTCCTGTTCGAGCTGGTAAGTGACCACTTGCCTGCTGGCGAGCAGAAATTGAAGGCCAGCCAGGGTTGTGGCTGCCACAAGCAGCAGCATCGTGGCCGTCAGCAGGAGCGTGGTGCTCCCTTCGGCCCGGTTACCGCGCCGCAGGCAAGGCGCAACCGTGGCGCTCAGCATAGTGTCTGCCTGCAGGGCCAGGTATTGCGCAGGCGCACGGATGCCGAGAACACCCGGCGCATCAAGGCAGGCCGGTCATGCGGCGAGAAGAAGAGGTCGTCGGCATGGAGGCCTGCGCCGGCATGCGCGCCCGGTGGGAACAAGGTAAGCACGGCCGGCGCTGCCGCCAGCGCCAGTGGGCGCTCACCGCGCAGCACCAGTGCCATCTGCACCACCAGTACCTCGCGCCAGGCCGCGTCGCCCCTGGCGCGCAGTTCCTCGGCGCGCAGGAACGCGTCGGCCTTGCCATCGCCATCGGTATCGATGCCGTATCGCAACTGCATGGCCTCCACGCCACGCACCAGGGCGCCCGAAGTCCAGCTTCCCTCCAGCACCCGCCCGTCGCGCCGGCTGGCATAGCGGCACAACAGCTGTGGCTCGCCATCCGCGCCGATGGCGATATAGATCAGGCTCTCCCCCGCATAAGCGCGGGCTGCGCCACCGGCCGATCCGCCGACGCTCACCGCCGGCAACGCATATCCGCTGCAATCGATCATGGTCTGGTCCGGCAGCGTCGGATCCTGCGCGCGCCCGCTGCCACCGAATCGCACCAGCAGCGCATCACTGCCATTGACGCCGCGGCGCGTGCAGGTAGGCAGCGCGGCAACGCCCGGCTGGCCGCAATCGTCTCGCCCTGACAGCGCCGGTGGGGCATTGGCCGGCAAGACCGCGCCAACCGGTTGCCAGCCGCTATGCCGGACCAGGTGGGAGAGGATCGCGAGCGCCCGCTGGCCGCGTTCTTCCAGCAGCACGAGATCGACGGCGGTGCGGTAAGCGACCTGGACGGCATGGAACGCGGACACAGCCAGCGCGCTGACCAGCAGGCCGAGCGCCAGGCCGACCATCAGTTCGATCAACGAGAACCCTTGTGGGCGACGAGCCCTCATGGCCGGATCCAGAGGACAACGACGCGCAGCGCGGCCGCATCCTGCGCGCCACCGGCGCGTCTCGACCAAGCCAGGGACAGCGGCCCGACCACCGCCAGCCTTGATCCCGGCGAGCACCCGCTGTCCTCCGCCGAAGCAAGCGCCTGGCACAGCTGGAGGTCATTCGGGCCAATGCCGCGCGCCTGAAGGGGCGACAACGCGAGGGCCGGATCCCCCATTTCTGCTAATTCCGCGGCGGCCCGTGTGGCGTGGCCAAGCGCCTCATAGCCGCGCAGCGTGCCAAGCGCGAACGGCGCCAGCGCAGCAAGCGGCAGCAGGCCGACGCCGAGGACAGCGAGGGCGGTGAGGGATTCGATGAGGATGAAGCCGCGAGGCGGGGAGGGGAGTCCCCGCTTTGCGGATGATGGGTGAGGCGGTCGTCCGGTTCCCAGCGGCATGGCAATCTCGCATCAAAGACGGGATGCCAGAAGATAGCCAGGATGGTGCGCCGCAAATGTTCCGAATTGTAGAGCTTGACTGAGGAGAAATCTCAAAAGGGCCGGGGGGTATCTTCCGGTTATTGACCTCGACCTCGACCTCGAAGCCGCCAACCCGCCAACCCTTTTCCTGCATGATCTGGTGCCTCACCAGCACTGTGACTGTGTACCCGTGCCGCTGGCAGTCTTGGTGTTTTGGTAGTCGACGGACAGCACTCCACACAGCGTGTCCTGTCCGACCGGCGTCGCGTTGACGGTATAGCTCACCGCGATGCCGTTGACGCCAGGGACAACCGCAATGGTGTAGGCGCTACCCGCGGCGTTATCCCCAGAGAAAGCGCTCGCACCCAGGGCAGAGAGATCTTGCGTATAGGCATTGTTCACCGTGTAGTAGCGCTCGAGCGCGCCCTGCGTCTTCAGCAGGGCGGCCTTGCCTTCGGTTCGCTTCGCACGCAGCACGTACTGCGTGTAGTTCGGGATGGCGATCGCCGTCAGGATCCCGACGATGGCCACAACGGCCATCACCTCCA
This sequence comes from Cupriavidus basilensis, assembly GCF_000832305.1. NCBI lineage: Bacteria > Pseudomonadati > Pseudomonadota > Betaproteobacteria > Burkholderiales > Burkholderiaceae > Cupriavidus > Cupriavidus basilensis. The sequence continues at coordinate 3,354,256 of NZ_CP010536.1, read as the reverse complement.
TCAGCGTAAAGCCCCGAGCGGGTGTTCGCGCCACACATATTGTTTTCATGGCGATATTCCTCATGATCTTGATGCTACATGGCGAGGTCAATGCAGGATCTCCCGCCAGGACAGCCGCCCCGTCTGGCTCGACGCGCTCTCTCCGACGGTCTCCTGGTTGCCCGTGGTGCCGGTCATGAACTTGCATTCCTTGCTCGTCCCGCATTTTGTGACCGTGGGCGCCGGTGTAATGCCGACGGTGGATTTCCGTCCGCCAACCGGGACGTTGCCATTGGCGCCGTCGTTGAGGAAATCGGCGGAAGAGAAGGTGTGATCGTTGTTTACGTCGAATGGTGTGACCGTCAGGCGCCCGCCGGATAGCGATGCGAGTTCCATCAGCCAGCTGGTTCCCCCGCTGTCACAGGAGTTTGCTGACGGAATCAGCGTCGTGAAGATGATACGGTCTCCACGCGCCAGTGGGCTGTAGACCACCCGCTCGCCCTGGATGCCGGAAGCGGGCGACACCAGGTCAAGATACCAGCCTTGCTTGCCGTTGGCGGCATAGAGGACCTGGTTCTGGCTCACCATGCGATAAGTGTAGCCGTAGGCATCGACTTCCCGGTTGATGGTCTGCGCTACCAGCGAACTGCGGGCGACCGTGCTCAAAGTGGGGGTGTTCTGATCCCAGATGCCGTAGAAAGTCTGCGTCGACATATTCGCTGGGTCAGTGGTGTCGACATAGCGGCCCGTGCCGAACAGCACGACATAGCCGCCCGCGGGGTTGCGCGTGACATCCACGGACGATGTGATCGGCTGCCGGGTACCGTTGGCGTCGGTAGCGATGAACAGCGGCGTGTTCGCGGTTTGCAGGCCCCAGGCAGAAGCCGTGGTGCTCTTCATGTTGAACTTCCACAAGTTGCCAAGCAGGTCGCCGGCGTAGATGAAATCGGTAGTGCCATCGCCGTCGACGTCAGCGGGGAACGGTTGCGAAAGCCCGTTCGGCGTGGAGACCGAGCCGGCACCCGTGGCCAGCTTCAGATAGTCGGTACCCAGCACCCACTTCTTCGAGCCTGTGGGCCTGTCAAGAAACACGACGTACAAGTACGCTTTGCCTGCGGCGCTGTTGTAGCCGTTGCCGAAGATCGCCGCCCACTTGCCATTCGCCATCTTGATGATCGAGGGCTGCCCGAAGGTATAGCCCAGGTCCGCATCGACGTTGTTGGTGAACTCCCACAGGACGGTCGAGGCGGCCGTGCCCTCGCTGATGCTCTCCGGGTTGGTCACATCCAATGCGTAGATGCCCGCGCCGCCGCCGCCGAGCCCGCCCACCAGCACAGTCTTCCAGTTGCCATTGACCTTGGCATCCGTCACCGCAGGCGTGCCGTCGACATAGTAAGCGTGCGTGTAGCCAAGGTCGCTGAGCCCGGGCAGATTGCCGTATAGCGCGGAAGGCACGTAGGCAAACAACTCCGTACCGGCGTCACTGCCGCTCCCGCTCGTGATCGGATTCGCGGAGAACGCATGCAGCATGCCGTCGTTGGCGCCGACATAGAGCATGGGCTTGCGGCTTTTCTTGCCCAGGACGAAGGTGGCATAGTCGGCGTCCGCGTAGCCCGCATTGGGGCGGCCAACATACTGTGGACTGGAATTGACGATGTCGCCAAGGACCGAGTTGGGCCGGACGCGGAATTTGCCGGTTGCAGTCCCTTCATTGCTCTGGTCGCCGCGAATCCAGTTCAGGCGTGCGCTTCCTAGTGTGTCGCTGCGGTTAAGCGTGCTCTGATAGCTTGCCGGCAGGGTGCCCCAACGGAACGGAATCCCGGCATTTGCCGATGACGTGCCATCGTAAGTGAGGATGTTGCGAGCGGTTGCGTTGACCGCCTTCATTTTTGCGCCCGCATCCCACTGGGCAGGGTTGGTGACGACGCCGTTGGTGTCGACAGCGTATGCGAGCAATTGACCGGACCAGTCAGTGCCATTGAAGCGAGCCTGGTAGATCGTCGATCCGGTCGTGAGCGACGAGGAACTGGTCGCCACCGATGCCGCCGAAGAAGTCTGCAGGATCGACAGGAACGCGCGCTCCAGCGCGCTGCTGAGCGCGCCTGGGTTGGTGGCGTAGAAGTAGTTGTCCGGCAAGCCGTCGGAGCCGCCGCTGCCATCGGACAAGCGCACATCCCACTCGGAGACCTGGTCGGGTGTGCCCGAACCGTTCAGGTCCTTGAAGCCCCCCCATTTTGCTGCGTAGTAGAGCGGATCCATGAACTGCGAAGCCACCGACCCGCTGGCCGTGTAGCTGACGGTGGTCTGGGGATCGCCGAAGTTACACAGATTGCAGCCGCCCGATGTGTTGGTGGGCGCGCTCGAAGGCGTGACGGTGACAGGTGCCGGGTCGGTGTACTTGAAGTTGTAGATGCCCGAATGGAAGTGTGGGCCATCCTTGGTTGTGCCGGAGATGACATAGCCAAAGCCCTGGCCATTCGCCGACGAGCCAGAGACCACCTGGGTCGATACCTGGACTGTATTGCCCGTCACCGTATAGCTGAGGATGCCCCAGACATCCTGGTCATAATCGCCGCCGGCGACGGAATCTTCCCAGTTTACGTAGAACTTGCCGCTCGTGGCCGTCTGCGAAATGACCTTGAAGTCCACCAGTGTTCCGCTGCTGGCGTCCGCGGTTACCGAGTTGGGCGACTGCGGGTGCAACTGGTACGCAGGCATGATGGTGACGGTTTTGCCGCCCACATTCACGTTGATCTTGGGCGTGTTGGTGGCCAGCTGGACGGCGTAGGTCGTGACCTTGAGGGAGGTGGTATCGGCGGTTGGCACGCCCAGCGTTGCCGCCTGGCTGGTGGAGCGAATCCGGTTCATGTGCGCGTAGAGCGCAGCACCTGCGATCTGGAGGGTTCCCTTCTGCGAAGGACCTTCGGGGCAGATGCCAAGTACGTCGCTCAGCTTGGAGATTGTCTTGCCCGAACAGAGATTGTCGATCAGGCCGCCATTGATCCCACCCATGAACCAGCTACCGCCATTGATGCCCTCTCCGGCGCCGACTTTATCGGTCCACGTGCTGTTGGTGTCGGCTGTGTTCAGATCCGTGAAGCCGGCAAGTTGATCGTTGTCGTACGAAGAAACGCTTGAGTTGAACACCAGCGTGTTCAACGGCGTGCAGTAGGGCGCCTTGTTCGCGTTGCTGGACGGCAAGTCCATTGGATTCGCCCATGCGGGCGTGGTCAGATTCAGCGCCGCATCCTTGCTGCCGCTGCTTTTCGGTGTAAAGCTGGAATTCGCGGTCTTTCCTGCGAAATAGCGCAAGGACTCCAGGTAGATCTCGGAGATCGGATTGCCCCAGGTGGAGCAGTTGCCTTCGTTAGCTGGCTGGTTTTGCGATGTGGAACCACCGCTGGGTACGATGGAGGTCTGCTGATAGTTGCAACTGTCAGCATTGACGTAACTGCCGTCGCTGTAGCTGTAGCCGTATGGGCGCAGCTTGTTGACATTCCAGACGATACCTTTCACGGGAGAGCTCGCTGCGTACGTGAAGGTGCCATTGGTCGGATCGACCTCCTGGGAGAAATTCACCACGTTCTGGCGCAATACGCCGCCCGAGATGTTCTTGTCATACGTACCGGTCATCAGTCCGAACAACATCTGGCCGCTTTCACCGTATTTCTGGAGCAGGCCGAAGGGTTTGTAGGAAGACGAGCCATACTGCTTGCAGTTCTCGGTGCCGAGCAGGCCCGGCACGCAGACTTGCACGCGTGCGTTGAAGGTGCCGCTGCTTTCGCCAGTGCCGAGGGCGCGTGCCGCTTTCACCGGATTCTCTGCCGACGCATTGATGCCGGAAAGGGCTGCCCGGTTGCCGTTGGATGAGCCGGTCACGCTCGTACCGTTGATTTTGGTCAAGAAGGAGCTTTGCGTATTGTTTTGCTCCTCCGACCAGTTGCATTGCCATTTCTCGCTGGCGCCCCAAGTGGCGTAATTGCCGGAGACAACCCGCAATTGCGGCGCCTGCGTATTGCTCTGGGAGTTGACGTTGCTTGAATCCTTGGGGGTCACGTTGCAGATAGTGAGCCCGCCTCGGGTCAGGTTGGTCACCGCCCAACTGTTGTAGCTGCTTGCCGCGCCGCTGGGCTTGGAAACCCCATCTGGATAAACCGCAAGGCTGATGGTCTTGTTGCTGCTGGTATCCACGCTCATGACCCAGCCCGTCAGGGTCGTGTTGGCCGGCGCGGGTGAGTTGGCGGTCATGACAATCTGGTCGCCGATGCTGATGTTCGCGACCGAGCTGAGTTTGATGCCGGTGATGACATTGGCCGCGACGGTGACCGTGGTGCTCGACGTCAGCGTGGGCCCGGCCGCTTCCACCGTCAGCGGAACCAGTTTGCTGACATCGGAGCCGTTGTAGAACTTGGCCCATGCGTGCGCGTCCATCGGCAGGAAGGCACGTTCGAGCACCGTGGTGGTCGCGGTATCCGTGGAGCGGAAACCGCCGTACAAGATCTTGCGCACTTCGTCGATGCGGCTCATGCTTGCCCAGTTCAGGAAGTTGCCGCTCCAGGTGGAGCCGTTGCAGTACTTGTCGGCAGTGACGGCGGACGGCACGAAGGCATGCTGGGTGCTGCCATCGTAGGTGTAGCACTTGTACGAATCGAAGTAGCCGGCGTAGTCGATGCTGTTGGTATAGGTCGTGTCGAGCACGCCGTCACCATTCAGGTCGGTGTAGTCGTTGTAGGCCTTCTGATGCAGCGTATGGTCCTTGGACAGGTCGATCATCACCATGGGCGGCACATTGCCCCCTGCATAGAGGGGGCGCGTTGCCAAGCTCAGCTGCGCGGCGCATGCCGATGCGACGGCGAGGATGGCCGACGCGATGGCCAGCAACAACTGGAGGCCTGTGACGGGGCGGAAGCGGGCTTGCTGGGTCATGGTGCGCTCAACGAATGTTTAGGATGGTTGCGCAAAACGGCTCAGAACCGGACGACTTCCTGCACCATGACCTTGGTGTTTGGATTGGCTCCGTAACCAATGGCGGTCACGCGGAAGACATAGCGGGTGGCGCCGGCGCGCAGGCTGCCGTCGGCGATGTCCGGAAGGGATTCGATGATGTAGCGGGGTTGCTGTGACACGTTCCCCGCGGTCAACGCTGCTTGCTTGGTCATTTCGCCGAGCGTGACGGAGTGCGCGCCATCTTCGAGGTAGCGTTCCCATACTGGTTGTCCCGAGGTGGCCGGTATGCAGAAGCCCTTGAAGCTGTCGACATCGCAGGTGTCCGACGCGCCGGTGCGGCCGCTCAGGCCACGCGTTACGCTGATATCGGTGCGCGCATCGCGCAAGGCCGCTTCCGCCGCCTGCAGGGCGATGTTCTGGTCGCGGGAGTTTCGCGCCATGCGTTCGCCGGAAAGGCTGGTCAGGCTGGCTGACAATCCCAGCATCGTCAGGATCACGAGAAACAGAAGCACCACGATCAGTGACATGCCGCGTTGCGTGCGCACTGGTGCGCCGAGGAAGGTCATGGGACGGTCGGGTTGGTTGCTCATCTCTGGCCTAGTTCAAGCGGTTGCGGACTGCGATATAGAACGTGAAATGCTTGCGCAGGCGCCCGTCCACAGGCAGTTGCACGACACTGCCCGCATCGCTGGCGGGTGCCACATTGGCGGGCGCATAGGCGGTGCCGAAGTGATTCAATGTGGCCGAGACCGGCGCGGGGTTGCTCAGGCTGTCGCCGACCAGCACCACGGAAACCACCATCGCCCGGACATTGGCCATGACGGCGACACCCGGAGGCACATAGCGGTTGATCGCCTGGTCGCCATCGGTGTCCTCGCCCAGCAGTACCTGGAAGCGCTCCACGCCCGGGAATAGGGGGGTAGTGGTGCCATTCGCGGTGCACTGCAGCCATGGCATGCCGGATGCATCGTTGGCGATCGAGAACGTTTCCGCCTGCAGCACGATATTGCTGACACCTTTGCCGGTGCAGTCGACGATGGTGCCATCAGGGTTTGGCGTCGGCACGGACGCGGCGGCGGCCAGCGCGTCCGAACCGAAATAACGGAACGTCAATGTGTCGCTTGTGTTAGTGCCGGTGTCGTTGGTCGCGTCGATGGTGTTGGCGTTGGCAAAGGTGGTGCCTGCCGGGAAGTCGTTGTAACCGGCCTGGCGCACGTCGCGCTGGAGCAATTGAGCAATCGCGCGCGCGTTCTCCTGGATGCCGGCCAGGTCCGTGTGCGTGCCGTAGGACGCCCGCTGCGACAGGTAGAAGGACGAGATCACGATCAGCAGCAGCATGCTGATGACCAAGCCGACCATCAACTCGACGAGCGTAAAGCCGTGCGTGTGGCGCGCCAGTTCGCGGCTTGCCTTTCTCATGGTACGAACGCCGTGACAAAACGTTGATAGACCGGATTCTGGTTAGGCGGCGCCTTATCTTCCTGCCACCAGATCTTGATCGCGTAGGGGGCACCGCTTGCGTTGTCACACTGCGGACTGGCCGGCGTGCCATCGTCCGGCGTGCTGTCGATGCAGACTGTGCCGAGGCCGCCGGGCAACGTGGCCACCGTGTCGTCGAGCCAGGCCTTGTAGCTGCTTGCGGCCATCTGCGCTGGCGTGCACCCTGCGGTCGTGAAGCAGGCGACCGTGGTCAGGCCGACGGGCTGGTTGTAGGCACCCGCGGTCATCGCGGCCTCATTGCTGCGTATCTGGTCGGCAAGGTTGTAGGCCAGCACGGTCGCGACGTTGCGCATGGAGGCGGTACGGCCATCTACCAGTGTGCGCAACTGCAGGGTGGCCAGCGCCAGCACGCCAAATGACAGCACCACGATCGTCACCAGGGCTTCGATGAGCGTGAAGCCGGGAGCGGGGCGACGCCGGCAGTGGATGCGTTCTGGATGCGTGATCTTCATGGCATCAAGGGCAAGCGACTTGCTGCGAGGTGGGCTTACCGCTGCCCGTAAGCGAGACGCGTTGGCCGGCACTCGTCGATGATTTTTCGCAAAACTGCCAGGAGCCAAGCGAATCCGGTGCGCCCCAGGAGCGCAGACGGATGCTGGTGGCGCCGGTGCTCAGGCTACTGGCCACGATGACCATGGAACTGGCAGGCGGATCGCTTTTGCGGATTACCTCTTCGCCGTTGCTAATGATGTTGTCGCCATTGCTGTCGACAAAGACCACGCGGCGCTGGGTCCAGTCACTGATGCAGTTGGTGCCGTCGGCGGTGGGGCACACGGTGATCGTTGTATTGCGGCGTGCTGCTTCGCTGCGGGCGATCTCTACATCGCTGACCAGATTGGATGATTCCGTCGTCATCCTGCTGCGATGGATGAAGGCGCTGAAGTTTGGAACCGCTGCCGCGGCCAGGATGGCGAGAACCGAAAGCGCCACCATCAGCTCGATGAGGGTGAAGCCAGCTTGCCGAGTGGTGCGTAGCGCAGAGGGGAGGGAGGGGCGGTTGGCTGGGTGCCGGAGGGCGTAGGGGCATGAATAGATCAGCGCTGCCCATGCACTGCGCAGCGCTTTCCCCGGTGCCCACGATAGCCTGGCGCGCGCAAGCGCAACCAAGCCCGCTGCCGCAAGGCAGGAAGGCTGACCCATGTTCGACTCCCGTCCGAAAATTGTTTTTTTCTTGTTGGTGTATTTCGCCTCTCCGGGCGAGTCCACCGCACCTTCTGTTTCCACATTAGAAGGTAGTGCAGATTAAACAACTTTCGTTGGGAGTCTGCTACCCCTTCCGTGGGGTAGACGTCGAAAATTCATCCAGCATGTCGCGGAATTCCGACACGTCCTCAAAACTTCGATACACCGAAGCAAACCGGATGTAAGCAATCTTGTCCAACCGGCGCAGCTCGCGCATGACCAGCTCCCCGACCTGGCTGCTGGGGATCTCCTTCTCGCCGAGGGCGAGCAGTTTCTCTTCGATGCGGGTGATGGAGGCGTCGATGGCTTCGGCCGAGACCGGGCGCTTGCGCAGGGCGAGGCGCATCGAGTCTTTCAGCTTGTCGCGGGTATAGTCCGCGCGGGAGCCGTTTTTCTTGACGATGGCGGGGAAGAATAGTTCGATCCGCTCATAGGTGGTGAAGCGGCGGTCGCAGGATTCACAGCGGCGGCGGCGGCGCACCGTATCGCCTTCTTCCGACATGCGCGTGTCCAGGACCTGGGTGTTGGAGTGTGCGCAAAAAGGGCATTTCATGCCTGACCACCTCGAAGTATGAGCCGGGGCGCGTGCCGCGCAGGCAGCGTCTTGTCATTCTGTGTCGCGCCGGGCTGGGTTGGCAAGGCCCGCCGCAGGCGCGGCGGGGCTGCCGGCCACCCGCGGGTGGCGGGTGGCGCCGGGCTTTAGCCGTAGACCGGGAAACGCTTGGTCAGGGCTGCCACTTGCTCGCGCACGCGAGCGATATTGGCCAGGTCGTGCGGGTTTTCCAGCACGTCGGCGACGAGGTTGGCCACCAGGCGGGCTTCTTCTTCCTTGAAGCCGCGGGTGGTCATGGCCGGCGAGCCCAGGCGGATGCCCGAGGTGACGAACGGCTTTTCCGGGTCGTTGGGGATGGCGTTCTTGTTGACGGTGATATGCGCCTCGCCCAGGACCTTTTCGGCTTCCTTGCCGGTGATCTGCATGGCGCGCAGGTCGACCAGCATGACGTGGCTTTCGGTGCGCCCGGAGACGATGCGCAGGCCGCGCTCGATCAGGGTTTCGGCCAGCACGCGGGCGTTCTTGACCACTTGCTGCTGGTAGGTCTTGAACTCGGGCGACAGGGCTTCCTTGAAGGCGACTGCCTTGCCGGCGATCACGTGCATCAGGGGGCCGCCCTGGATGCCGGGGAAGATGGCCGAGTTGATGGCCTTCTCATGCTCGGCCTTCATCAGGATCACGCCACCGCGCGGGCCGCGCAGGCTCTTGTGGGTGGTGGTGGTGACGAAGTCGGCGTGCGGCACCGGGTTGGGGTACTCGCCGGCGGCGATCAGGCCGGCGTAGTGGGCCATGTCGACCATGAACAGGGCGCCGATGGACTTGGCCACCTTGGAGATGCGTTCGAAGTCGATGCGCAGGGCGAAGGCCGAGGCGCCGGCGATGATCAGCTTGGGCTTCTTTTCCTGGGCCAGCTTTTCCAGCGCGTCGTAGTCGATGTCTTCGTTTGCGTCCAGGCCGTAGCTGACCACGTTGAACCATTTGCCGCTCATGTTGAGCGCCATGCCGTGGGTCAGGTGGCCGCCTTCGGCCAGGCTCATGCCCATGATGGTGTCGCCCGGCTTCAGGGCCGCGAAGAACACGCCCTGGTTGGCCTGCGAGCCGGAATTGGGCTGCACGTTGGCGGCTTCGGCGCCGAACAGTTGCTTGACGCGGTCGATGGCCAACTGCTCCACGATGTCGACGTACTCGCAGCCACCGTAGTAGCGCTTGCCGGGATAGCCTTCGGCGTACTTGTTGGTCAGTTGCGAGCCTTGCGCGGCCATCACGGCCGGCGAGGTGTAGTTTTCCGAGGCGATCAGCTCGATGTGCTCTTCCTGGCGCTGGTCTTCCTTCTGGATGGCGGCAAAAAGCTCGGGGTCGATCTGGTCGATCGTATAGCGGCTGCGTTCGAACATGGCGAAAACTCGTCTGAAAAAGGGGAATTCCGAATGGCTTCGGGGTAGGGCGCGCGGGGAAGGCACAGGCGACCGGCGCCGGTCGCGTTAGCTATCCGGCGCAGGGCGCACCCTGCTTCCCATTCGCTGCCCAGGCGAGCGGCAGGCGCTTGAAACATCGCGCCAGAGAACTTTGCGCTTCCTCGTGGTAGTGCCCACTGACTTCGCCAGTCGCGCAAGATGGAATGGTTGGCGGCAGTTTAACGCGAGGCGCTGGCTCGCTGCAAGACAGTGCCGTGGGCCCAAAGACCGAAAGTCAATGCCTTGTCCGTCAGGTCATGTAATTGTTGTAATGTCAGACAAGGGTTTACACCGGGTCGGGTCGGCTGCCGTTACAATCGCGGCCATGAGCAACAATGTGTGGGCCTTGCGGGTGTACTGGGAAGACACCGACGCAGGCGGCGTAGTGTTCTACGCCAATTACCTCAAGTTCTTCGAGCGCGCCCGTACCGAGTGGCTGCGCTCGCTAGGCATCGAGCAGCAAGCGCTGGCCGATGAGTCCGGCGTCGTCTTCATCGTCAGAAGCACGGCGGTGGACTACAATGCCCCCGCCCGTCTGGACGACTTGCTTGAGATCCGGACACAGATTGAACGGGTTGGCCCGGCGTCGGTCCAATTCGCCCAGGAAGCCTGGCGTGGAGAGCAATTGCTGGCTACTGGCGCCATCCGGGTTGGATGTGTTGATCGTAGCACATTTCGCCCGACTCCCATTCCCGCTCCCGTCCTTGCAACCATCAAGACCGCTCGATGAATCCCGTGACCGTCACGCAAGACCTGTCGATCATTTCGCTGGTGCTGCACGCCAGTGTGCTGGCGCAGGCCGTCATGGCCCTGCTGCTGGTGATGTCCCTGTTCTCGTGGACATATATCTTCCGTAAGCATTTCTCCCTGCGCGCCGCGCGCACACAGACCGAGGGTTTCGAGCGCGACTTCTGGGCCGGCGGCGACCTGCAGGCCCTGTATCAGAGCGCAGCCAATAATCGTCACAACACAGGCGCGCTGGAACGGATCTTTGAATCCGGCATGGGCGAGTACCTGAAGGCGCGCGAGCGCAACAATGACGCCGGCGCACTGCTCGATGCCGCGCGGCGTGCGATGCGCGCGGCCTATCAGCGCGAGATGGATGTGATGGAATCGCACCTTCCGTTCCTGGCATCGGTGGGTTCGGTCAGCCCGTACATCGGCTTGTTCGGCACTGTATGGGGGATCATGAACGCCTTCCGCGGCTTGTCCAATGTGCAGCAGGCAACGCTTGCGGCCGTGGCGCCCGGCATTGCGGAGGCGCTGGTCGCCACCGCCATCGGCCTGTTCGCGGCGATTCCGGCTGTCATTGCCTACAACCGCTACGCCACCGAAGTGGATCGCCTGGCCATCCGCTTCGAGAGTTTCATGGAAGAGTTCCTGAACATCCTGCAACGGCAGACCCGCTAAAGCGCCGAAGCCACCAACGTCTTCGGTCAAGGAGAACCAGCAATGGCAGCGATACAGCGCCGTGGCGGCTCGCGCCGCCGGGCCAGCGCCGACATCAACGTCGTGCCTTACATTGACGTGATGCTGGTGCTGCTCGTCATTTTCATGGTGGCGGCACCGATCGTGAATCCCGCCGTGGTTGACCTGCCCAGCGTGGCCAACGCCACCCAGCAGCAAAAGGCGCCCCCTATCGTGGTGACCGTGCATGAGGACGGCGCACTGACCGCGCGTGGCAAGGATAACGCCGGCAACAGCTTCGAGCGCAAGCTCGACAAGCAGGGCCTGATCGATTTCGTGCATCAGCGCCAGAACGAGAATCCCGATCAGCCGGTGGTGATCGCCGCCGACCGCTCGGTCAAGTACGAAGCCGTGCTGGACGTCATGTCAGTGCTCAAGGCTGATGGCGTGAAGCGCGTCGGCCTGATGGTCAAGCCCAAGTAAGCACCGACCCACGCGATGAAAACCGCCGCCTATCCTTATCAGCCGGCCCCGGAGCGGGGAACCCTGCGTTCCTTCCTGCTCGCGGTTTTCATGCACCTGTTGCTGGGCATCGTGCTGTATTTCGGCGTGCACTGGCAGAGCAGCACCCCGGTGGGTGCCGAGGCCGAACTCTGGGATGAGATCCCGGCCACTACCGCACCGCCGCCGCCCCCGCCACCTCCCGCACCGCAGCCCATCGTACAAGCCCGTCCCGCGCCTGCCGCGCCAGCGGTGAGGTCTCGTGCCGAAGAAGACGCGGAGATCGCCCTCCAGCAGCAAAAGCGCCGCCAGGCCGAGGCCGCCGCCCGCGAGGAGGCGCGCCAGCAGGCCGACCTGCGCGCACGCCAGGAAGCTGAGCGGCAGGAAGCGGCCCGCAAAGAAGCCGCCCGCAAGGATGCCCAGCACAAGGACGACCTGCGCCGCGAAGAGCGACGCCGCGAAGAACTGAAGAAGGACGAACTGAAGAAGGACGCCCAGCGCAAGGAAGACGCGCGCAGGCAGGCCGCGCTGCAGGAGCAGCGCAAGGAGCAGGTTGAGCGCGAGCGTAAGGAAGCTGACGCCAAGGCCCGCGCCGAGGCCAAGAGCCGTGCCGAGGCGGATGCCAGGGCGCGCGCCGAAGCCGACGCCAAGGCCAAGGCAGCCGCCGACGCCAAGGCCAAGGCCAACGCTGAGGCCAAGGCCGCCGCCAACGCGAAAGCCAAGGCTGATGCGGATGCCAAGGCCAAGCGCGACGCCGCCGCCAATGCCCAGCGCCACAGTGAACTGGCGCGACTGCAGGCCATGGCCGGCGGCGGGGCGGCAGTCGGCGGCGCCGGCGGTGTCGGCAGCAGCGCTGGCAGCGGTGCTGGTTCAGGCGGCAAGGCCTCGCCTGGCTACCCGGATCGCGTGCGTCGCCGCGTCAAGCCGAATATCGTGTTTACCGAAGACGTGCCTGGCAATCCGGCTGCGGTGGTGTCGGTTCAACTGGCGCCGGACGGCTCCTTGATGTCCGCGCGGCTGTCCAAGTCCAGCGGCAATTCGGGCTGGGACAACGCCGTGCTGCGCGCCGTGGAGCGCTCGGATCCGCTGCCCCGCGACGAAAACGGCAAGGCGCCGGCCAGCTTCACGATCACCTTCAAGCCTAAGGATTAAGAGGTACGGCGATGGCGACGGCACGGGAACATTCGAATTGCAACATATTGCAACCTACGTCGATGCACCGCAGTCCCAACGCTACGATGACAGGTTGCCTGACGCAGCCGGCAAATGTGCCCGGGGCACGCGATACGGGCATGCGACAAGCCTTCAGCATGCTTGCCCGTTCCACGGCTCCCGTTTGCCGGCCGCGCTCGATGAATATTGATCTCGATTGAGGAGCAGCATGCGAAAGCTTTGGGCCCCCCTTTGGCTGGCCGCGCGGCGGCACGGCGCCCGCGCGCACGCCCTGTTTGCCGGGCTGGCCGTGGTGCTGGCGTGTTCGGCCGGCAGCGCACAGGCGCAATTGAACGTTGAAATCACCGGCGTCGGCGCCAGCCAGTTCCCCATCGCCACGGCCAACTTCCAGGGCGAAGCCCAGGCCCCGCAAAATCTCACCGCCATCATCCGCAGTGACCTGCAGCGCAGCGGCCGCTTCCGCAATGTCGACCCGGGCGGCGCCACGGTGGCAGAGTCCGCCAATGCCGACCTGGGCAGCTGGAAGGCGCGCGGCGCCGATGCCTTCGTCGCCGGCAGCGTCACACCTACCGGCAACGGCCAGTACGACGTGCGCTTTCGCCTCTACGACACCGTCAAGGGCACCAGCCTGGGTGGCCTGGCCTTCACGGTCAGCGCAAACCAGCTGCGCGTGACCGGTCACAAGATCGCCGACTACATCTACGAGAAGCTGCTGGGCGAGCGCGGTGTGTTTGCCACGCGGCTGTCCTATGTCTCGCGGGTGGGCGGGCGTTTCCAGCTGCTGATCTCGGACTCCGACGGCCAGAACTCTCAAGTCGCGCTGACCAGCAACGAGCCGATCATCTCGCCTTCGTGGTCGCCGGATGGCAGCAAGGTTGCTTATGTGTCCTTTGAAGCCAAGAAGCCCGTGGTCTACGTGCACGACCTGGCGACCGGCAAGCGCACGCTGGTGTCGAACCAAAAGGGCAACAACAGCGCGCCTTCGTGGTCGCCTGACGGCCAGCGCCTGGCGGTGGCGCTGTCGCGCGACGGCAATACCCAGATCTACCAGGTTGGCGCCGATGGCTCCGGGCTCAAGCGCCTCACACGCAGCAGCGCCATCGATACCGAGCCGCAATACGCGCCGGATGGCCGCAGCATCTACTTCACCAGCGATCGGGGCGGTGCGCCGCAGATCTACCGCATGCCGGCCGGCGGCGAAGAAGGCGGCGCAGCCCAGCGCGTGACCTTCAAGGGCAGCTACAACGTGAGCCCGCGCATTTCCCCGGATGGCAAGCAGCTGGCCTACATCACCCGCAGCGGCGGCTTCAAGCTGCAGTTGATGGATCTCGGCAACGGCGATGTGACCTCGCTGACCGACACCGCCAACGACGAGGCCCCGAGCTTCGCCGCCAACGGCAAGTACATTCTTTATGCCACCCGGGTGGGAGGTCGCTCGGTGCTGGCGGCAGTGTCCACTGACGGGCGTACCCGGCAGGTTTTGTCGCTCCAGTCCGGCGAGGTTCGCGAGCCGTCCTGGGGACCATTCATGCAATAAACGAGGAGTTCCTAGCCATGACCAATATGATGACCAAAACCCTTGCCGTCGCCGCTCTGCTGGCCCTCGGCGCTTGCAGCTCCGGCGTCAAGCTGGACGACACCGCCAACGCCGGTGCCGGCAACAAGGGTACGCCTTCGACCGACGCCCGCGCCGTGGCGCCGGTGGACGTGTCGCGTGATCCGCTGAACGATCCGAACAGCCCGCTGGCCAAGCGCAGCGTGTACTTCGACTTCGACAGCTACAGCGTCAAGTCCGACTACCAGGGCATGCTGTCGGAGCACGCCAAGTACCTGGCCGCCAACAAGGGCCGCCGCATCCTGATTCAGGGCAACACCGACGATCGCGGCACCAGCGAATACAACCTGGCACTGGGCCAGAAGCGCGCCGAAGCCGTGCGCCGCTCGCTGTCCTCGCTGGGCGTGCCGGAAACCCAGATGGAAGCCGTCAGCCTGGGCAAGGAAAAGCCCAAGGCAACCGGCCACGACGAAGCCGCCTGGGCAGAAAACCGCCGCGCGGACATCACGTACTAATCTGCGGACAGCCATCTCATGAAAGCACGCGCCTCCAAGTTGGTATTGCTTACTGCGATGTCCTGCGCCAGCCTGCTGCCGTTTGCACAGGCGCGGGCCGGCGTGTTCGACGATGACGAGGCGCGCAAAGCCATCGTCAACATGCGGGACCAGTTCAACGGTTTCCAGGCGACGGCATCGCAGCGCATCGACCAGAACAGCCGCGCCCAGCTCGACATGCAGAACCAGCTCGAAGGTCTGCGCCAGGAAGTGGCGCGACTGCGTGGCCAGAACGAGATGCTGCAGAACGAGGTGACGACGCTGCAAAAGCAGCAGAAGGACTACTACGCGGACCTGGATGCGCGCCTGAAGAAATTCGAGCCGCAACAGGTCACCGTGGATGGCCGCGAAGGGCTGTCGCAACCTGGCGAGAAGACCGAATACGATGCCGCGCTCAAGCAGTTCCAGACCGGGGACTTCAAGGGTGCCGGCAACGTGTTCGCGGGCTTCATCAAGAAGTACCCGCAGAGCCCGTACGTGCCGCTGGCGCAGTTCTGGCTCGGCAACTCGCTGTACGCGCAGCGCGACTACCGCGGCTCGACCTCGGTGTTGCAGAACATGGTGCAGGCCTATCCGGATCACCCCAAGGTGCCGGATGCGCTGATCGCCATTGCCAACAACCAGATCGAATCGGGCCAGAAGCCCGCTGCCCGCAAGACCCTGGAGCAGGTGGTAGCAAAGTACCCCGGCACCGAGGGCGCGCAGGCGGCGAGCAATCGCCTCAAGACGCTGAAGTAAGCGCCTGAGAGGGCGGCGCGCTGCCAAGCGGCCCAGAGATAGCAGTCAGTACACTAAAGGCCCGCATCCGCGGGCCTTTAGTCTTGGGCGCGCTAAAATACGCGATTCGCCTCGAATTTTGCGTGGCGCCTCCAGGCGCCGCGCCGTGCCATCATGAAAAAACGCGCTATCGTCCTGCTTTCCGGCGGCCTGGACTCCGCCACCGTCCTTGCCATGGCCAATGCGCAAGGCTTCGAGACCTATGCGTTGTCGATGCGCTACGGTCAGCGCCATTCCTCGGAACTGGAGGCCGCAAAGCGCGTGGCCGCCGCCCTGGGCGCGGTGCGCCACGAGATCATCGACCTGGACCTGCGCCGCTTCGGCGGCTCCGCGCTCACCGACGATAGCCTTGAGGTGCCTACGGACGGTGCCGTCGGCGGCATTCCGGTTACCTACGTGCCGGCCCGCAATACCATCATGCTGTCGCTGGCCCTGGGCTGGGCCGAGGCCGTTGGCGGCCGTGACCTGTTCTTCGGTGCCAATGCGGTCGACTACTCTGGCTATCCGGATTGCCGGCCCGAGTACGTGTCCGCCTACGAGGCGCTTGCCAACCTGGCCACCAAGGCCGGCGTCGAAGGCGAGCGCATCCGCGTGCACGCGCCCATCATCGACATGACCAAGGGCGAGATCATCCGCGCCGGCGTCAAGCTCGGGGTGGACTACGGCATGACGGTGTCGTGCTATAAAGCCGACGACGACGGCCGGGCCTGTGGCGTGTGCGACTCTTGCCGCATCCGCCGCGCGGGCTTCGAGGCCGCTGGCGTGCCCGATCCCACCCGCTACCAGGGCGCAGCCTGACGGTAGTCGTTGCCACCAGCGCGCTTGCGCGCACCCACCCGTTCCGCTTCCCCCGCCGGACACCCATGCCCGAAATCGATATTGCCGCGCTCAGCCGTACCATACTGGCGAGCACCTTCATCCTGACCTTCCTGTTTGGGGCGGTGCTCCAGCGCACGCACTTCTGCACCATGGGTGCGGTCTCCGACATCGTCAATATGGGCGACTGGACCCGCATGCGCATGTGGGGGCTGGCCATCGGCGTGGCCATGATCGGCACCTCCGCGCTGGCTGCGGGCGGCTACATCGATCCCACCAAGACCATCTATGCCGCCAGCAAGCTCAGCTGGCTCTCCGCCCTGGTGGGCGGGCTGATGTTCGGTTTCGGCATGGTGCTGGCCTCGGGCTGCGGCAGCAAGACGCTGGTGCGTATCGGCGCGGGCAACCTGAAGTCGCTGGTGGTGTTCGTCTTCCTGGGGCTGTCGGCCTATATGACGCTGCGCGGCTTGTTTGGCGTGATTCGCGTAAACACCGTCGACGCCGTGGCGCTCACGCTGCCCACCACGCAAGACCTGCCCTCCGTGCTGGCGCATGCCAGCGGCATGTCGCGCGCCACCCTGCAAGTCGGCATCGCGCTGGTGGTGGGCGGGGCGCTGGTGATCTGGGCGTTGGCGGGACGCGGCTTGCGCACCTTCGATAACCTGCTTGGTGGCCTGGCCGTGGGCCTGATCATCGTGGCCATGTGGTACGTGTCCGGGCACCTCGGCTATGTCGCTGAGGATCCCAATACGCTCGAGGAACTGTTTGTTGCCAGCAACAGCGGCCGTATGGAGAGCCTGAGCTTCGTCGCTCCCTATGCCTACACGCTCGACTGGCTGATGATGTTCAGCGACAAGAGCAAGGTGCTGACCATCGGCATCGTCAGCGTGTTCGGCGTGGTGGCCGGTGCCGCTGCGTACGCACTGGTGACCCGCACCTTTCGCTGGGAAGGCTTTGGCAACGCCGAGGACGTCGGCAATCATCTGGTGGGTGGCGTCCTGATGGGCGCGGGTGGCGTGACCGCGCTGGGCTGCACCATCGGCCAGGGGCTGTCAGGCGTATCCACGCTGGCGATTGGCTCGTTTATCGCGCTGGCCGGCATCCTGCTTGGCTCGGTGCTGGGCTTCCGCTACCAAATATGGCGCCTTGAGCGCATGATCTAGCACGAGTAGTTCGTGGTCAAAGGTTGACTTTAGGGCCAAGATATTCCTATAATCGCGGCTTCAGTTTTTCCGGGTCGTTAGCTCAGTCGGTAGAGCAGCGGACTTTTAATCCGTTGGTCGCGTGTTCGAGTCACGCACGACCCACCAGCATTGCGAAAAGGCGTAGCGGGCAACCGCTACGCCTTTTTTGTTTCATGTGCCCGCGCCTGATGTTCGGGCGCGGAGCGGTCGCAAATCAGCCTTCCCTGGCCAGGTGCCTGGCGAGAAACGCTTCCATGGCTTCGTAGAAGTCGAAGGTGTTTTCCTCGTTGTGGAAGCCGTGGCCCTCGTTTTCCTTTAGCAGGTATTCCACATCCACGCCGCGCGAGCGCAGTGCCTGGACGATCTGGTCGCTCTCCGCCTGCTTGACGCGCGGATCGTTGGCGCCTTGCGCCACCAGCAGCGGCGTGCGGATCTTGTCCGCGAAGAACACCGGCGAGGCATCGTGCAGGGCTTGGCGCTCGGCTTGCACGTTGGGGTTGCCGATCATCTCGTGCAGCATGTCCAGCATCGGTTTCCAGTACGCGGGAATGGTCTCGAGCAGCGTGAACAGGTTCGATACGCCGACATAGTCGATGGCCGCGGCGTAGCGCTGCGGCGTGAAGGCTACGCCCGCCAGCGTTGCATAGCCGCCATAGCTGGCGCCGTAGATCGCGATGCGCTTGGGGTCCACGATGCCTTGCGCGACGAGCCAGTCGACGCCGTCGTCGATATCGTGCTGCATCGTCTTGCCCCACTGCTTGAAGCTCGCCTCCCAGAATGCGCGACCGTAGCCGGTGGAGCCGCGGAAGTTGATCTGCAGCACGGCATAGCCGCGATTGGCCAGCAACTGCACCTCGGGGTTGAAGCCCCATACGTCGCGTGTCCACGGGCCGCCGTGCGGGTTGACCACCAGCGGCAGGCCCCGCGGCGCAGGCTCTCCCGCGCTGGCCACCGGCAGCGTCAGGTAGCCGTGGATCTGCAGGCCGTCGCGCGAGGTGAAACGGATTGGCTGCATGCCGGCCATGTCGGCTTCATCCAGCCAGGGCTGCACCTTGCCGAGCGTGACCAGCTTTTGCGTGCCGCTGTCGTACAGGAAGCGCGTGCCGGTGGTCTTGTCGCTCGAGGCGGAGACGATCATGCGGGTTTCGTCGCGCGTGATGCTGGTGACGTGGTGCTCGTAGCCCGGCAGTTGCCGCTCCAGGTCGGCATGGATCTGCCCGGCGTGGGCGTCGAAGAAATGGCGGTGCGTCTTCCAGTCGGTGTACCAGGCGGCGCTCAGCACGCGACGATGCCGCGAGTAGGACAGCCCGCCGACATCTACCTCATCGTGCTCGAAGACCAGGCGGCCTTCCTTGGCGGTCTGCGGATCGAACTCGAATATCGCCGTCTTGTCGCGGCCGCGATTCGACTGCACATAGAGCTGCTTGTCGTCGAAGGTAAAGAACAGCGGCGAGACTGTCTCGCGGAAGTTGGTGGTCAGGATCGGGCGGAAAGGCTCGTCCTCGGCATCGCGGTAGAGCAGGGTGGTGTTTACGCCATCGCTGGCGGTCGCTACCCGCAGGCGGCCTGCGTGGTCGGTGCCCCAGCTCATCACGTTGCCCGGGTTTTCCGCGATCTGCACGGACTCGCCCGTGATGACATCGACGCGCAGCACGTCGAATACTTCCGGGTCGCGCTTATTGTGCGACAGCAGGATATGGCGGTCATCGTCCTCGAGATCGTCGATGATCTCCGCGCGCACGCCCGGGTACGGGGTCAGGTCGACAGGCTCGCCGCCGTCGATCGGCACCGACAGCACGTGAAAGTTCTCGTCGCCGCCAAAGTCCTTCGCGTACAGGATGTGCGCGTTGCCTTTCCAGGTGTGCGAGGGCAGGTCGCGCTCGCTCTCGTGGGTCAGCGGCCGGGCTTCGCCCAACAGGTTGCCTTCGGTGTCGATGGCCTGCACGAAGATGTTCTGGCGGCCCTGGTGCCGGGCGAGGAAGGACAGGTGGCGGCCATCCGGCGAGATCGAGAACTGGGAGCGGTCCGGTTTGCGGAACATCTCACGCACGCTGTAGTGCTTCACCTTTGCCAGCGCCTGTGCACCGGATGATGGTTCGTCTTGACGCAATGCTCACTCCTTGGTGTGTTTGGGGCCGGCAAGCGGCGCCGCGGCTCAGTCCGTACGCGCCGCCTCGGGGCCTGGCGCCTGGGCGCTGGCTTGCCCGGTTGCGCCTGTGGGCGGCGCGGGCGGTGGGGGCGGCGGCTGGTCCTTGTCGTGCGCGGCGTCCCGGCGTTCGATTTCTTCCCGCGTGGATGTGGACAGGTCCCAACTGGCGATAAACAGCGCGGCGATCAGCGGGCCGATGACGAAGCCGCTCAGCCCGAACAGCGCCATGCCACCCAGCGTGGAGATCAGCACTACCCAATCGGGCATGCGGGTGTCCTTGCCGACCAGGATGGGGCGCAGCACGTTGTCCACCGCGCCGATCACCACCGCGCAGAAGCCGATCAGGATGGAGCCCTTGCCCACGTCGCCGGTCAGCAGGAAGTAGATTCCCACCGGCCCCCAGATCAGTGCGGCGCCCACCGCGGGCAGCAGCGACAGGAAGCCCATCAGCACACCCCACAGCAGCGAGCCCTGGATGCCGAGGAACCAGAAGGCCAGGCCGCCCAGCGCGCCTTGCACCGCGGCTACGGCGATGTTGCCCTTGACGGTGGCTCGGGCCACGGTGGTGAACTTGCGCAGCAGGTGCTGCTTGTGCGGCTCGCTCAGCGGGATCGCCCGCATGATGATCTTGGAAAGCTGCGGGCCATCGCGCAGCAGGAAGAACAGCAGGTACAGCATCACGCCAAAGCTGACCAAGAACTGGAAGGTGTTCTGCCCGATGCTGAGCGCCTGCGCGGCGAGGATCTGGCTGGCCTGGGCGGCCCCCGCGGTGAGCTTTTGCTGCAGGTCGCTGATATCGGTCAGGCCGAAGCGGCCCAGCACCCTTGTCACCGACGGCGGCAGGGCGTGCAAGGCTTGCTGGAAGTAGGCGCCGAAATTGAGCTGGCCGGACTTGATCTGCTGGTAGACGGTGCTGCCTTCCTGGATCAGGGCGCCGGTGACAAAGATCAGCGGCAGCACGACGATCAGCAGGCATAGCGTCAGCGTGGTCAGCGATGCCAGGTTGCGTCGGTCGCCCATGCGCCGGGTCAGCCAGTTGTTGGGCGGCGTGAAGATGATGGCCAGGATGGCGCCCCAGAACACGGCGCCGAAGAAGGGCCGCAGGACGAAGCAGAAGGCGATCGACACGACTGCCAGCAGCAGGTAGAACGCCTTTTGCTGCATTTCCGCACGTTGGGTCATTGGGCTGTCACCTTGCGTCGAAAAAGCGTTGGGGCGCGCGCCGCCATGGTGGCGTACGGCGGCTCGCCGCGGCGCGTGGCGCATATTGCCTTCATTGCCGTGTGGCAGGCCCGTAGGCAAGGCCGGCGCAGGTGGCGGCCTTGCATGGCGTATCGCGGTGCTAACGCACCAGCGGGTCGCGGAACCCCGTGTCGACGGTGTCGGACGGGGTCTTGCGGGCATCCTGGACGGAGCTTTTCTGAAAAGTCTCGTAGGCCCAGTAGCCGGCCGCGGCCAGCGCGCCGAACTTGGACAGCTTCCAGCCCCAGCGCAGCACCGGGGTCTTGCGCAGCAGCGGCAGCGCCAGGGACACGGCTGAGCTGAGCATCGGGTAGTCCTTGGCGAGTCCGAGCAGCTTGAGCCAGGAGGCGGGCCGGGTCATGCGCGGCAGCCAGGTGCTGAAGCGGCCAAGGCGGGTCGCGCTGCCACGGACGTGATGGAGCGCCTGGGCGCAGTCGTAGCGCTCAAGCGCGGCGCGCGTGATCAGCAGCTCCTTGCGAATGGCAAGGGGCAGGCGCACCTCCCGCGCGAAACGTACGGGGCGTTGGTGCGAGCGAGGCGCTTTGGAGGGGGATGCGGTGCCAGGCGCGTCGTCGGCCGGCTCGCCTGGGGTGTGTGGTGTGCTCATCGGCGCAGGATCTCCCGGTCTTTATCGATCTCGGCCAGCGTCGCTTCGAACAGGGGCGGGGCATTGCGCGCCAGATGGCGGGCAACCGCGAGGCAGATTGCGCAGGCGGCCAGGTACAACGCAACCAGCACGCCCAGGGCCTGCCAGCGGTAGGTGTCCCAGAACACGATGGCGATCAAGACGGTCAGTGTCACCATGGCCAAGCCAAAGAACACCAGGCCGAAACAGGCCAGCAAGGCCATCCTCATCAGCCGGGAGCGTTCTTCCGCGAGTTCGACACTGGCAAGTTCAAGGCGAGTCTGCACCATTGCCACCAGTGATCCTGCCAGGCTGCGCAGGGCATCCATAAACTTGGGGGAAGAGGTGGGATCGCTCATTCAATTCCGGCGAAGGCGTGCAGCGGCGAAGCGCCGCACCTGCTGCAGACGGGGAACCCCGCCAGCGGTGCGCGACCGCTGGCGGGGCGTTGCCTGGCACTGCGCCGCGACATGCGTTGGCCCAGGTGCAAGGCGTTCGGGTTCATGCGCGAGGCCTGCGGCCGGGCGAATTACTTGCGGTTCAGCAATAGGCCGATCAGCAGGCCGACGCCGGCGGCAACGCCGACTGCGCGCCACGGATGGTCATGGACGTAATCGTCGGTGGCACGTGCGGCCGCCTTGCTCTTGGTGACCACGGCGTCCTGAAGGTCTTGGGCCTTTTCCTTGGCTTGTTTCAGCAGGCCCATGCCGCGCTCACGCAGTTCGGCAGCTTTCTCGCCTGTGGTCGAGGCCGCTTGCTTAAGCAGTTCTTCGGCATCGGACAAAACGGTCTTGACATCGCTCATCAGTTTCTCCTGTTTGCGGGCGGTGGTTTCGGATTGTGACATTTTGCCTTCCCCGCACGTTGTCGGGCAGCTTCTCGCCCTCTTTACTAGCATATGCGGGGAACCGCCGTGGTTTCAACACCACGAGTCCGACACAGCGTGCAGGACTGTGACGCAGGACAAAGGTCTTAACAAAGGTCTTAATACAAAAAGGTGATTTTGTAGTGACTTTATATTCGTTTGGGTTGGATCGCAATCGCACTAGAGTGGTTCAACCCTATTTTGCCTCTTGAGGAGACCCGCATGGCTCTACGTCTCGGTGACATCGCGCCGGATTTCGAACAGGATTCCAGTGAAGGCCCGATTCGCTTTCATCAATGGCTGGGCGACAGTTGGGGCGTGCTTTTCTCGCACCCGGCCGATTTCACACCGGTCTGCACGACCGAACTCGGCCTGACGGCGAAGCTGAAGGGTGATTTTGCCAAGCGCAATGTCAAAGTCATCGCACTGTCGGTCGATCCTGTCGAGTCCCATCGAGAGTGGATCAAGGATATCAACGAGACCCAGGGTACCACGGTCAATTTCCCCATCATCGCCGATGGCGACCGCGAGGTTTCCGAGCTGTACGACATGATTCACCCCAATGCGAACGCGACCTTCACGGTGCGATCGCTGTTTGTGATCGACCCGGACAAGAAGGTGCGGCTGACCATCACCTACCCGGCCAGCACCGGGCGCAACTTCAATGAGATCCTGCGGGTGATCGATTCGCTGCAGCTCACCGACAGCCATAGCGTTGCCACGCCGGGCAACTGGCAGGACGGCGAGGATGTGGTGATTGTGCCCTCGCTGAAGGACGAGGACGTGATAAAGCAGAAATTTCCGAAGGGATACAAGGCCGTGCGGCCTTACCTGCGGCTCACGCCGCAACCCAACAAGTAAGCAAGCGGCCGGCCAGGGCGCGTAGCGCCGGGCCGGCGCACCGGTGTTGTACAACGATGGGCTCGCCCGTCGTCTCTCCTTGGTCGTGTGCTTGGCCCGGCTTCGCAGCCGGGCCTTTTTATTTCTTGCGAGAGAGCGGGCGGGCCCGGGCGGCGTGCTTTAGAAGAACGCCTGGATGCCGGTCTGGGCGCGGCCCAGAATCAGCGCGTGGATGTCATGGGTGCCTTCGTAAGTGTTGACCACTTCGAGGTTGACCACGTGACGGATCACGCCGAACTCGTCCGAGATGCCGTTGCCGCCGAGCATGTCGCGCGCCACGCGGGCGATGTCCAGCGACTTGCCGCAGGAATTGCGCTTCATGATCGAGGTGATTTCCACCGCAGCGGTGCCTTCGTCCTTCATGCGGCCCAGGCGCAGGCAGCCTTGCAGGCCCAGCGTGATCTCGGTCTGCATGTCGGCCAGCTTCTTCTGCACCAGCTGGTTGGCGGCCAGCGGGCGGCCGAACTGCTTGCGGTCCAGCGTGTACTGGCGCGCGGTGTGCCAGCAGAACTCGGCGGCGCCCAGGGCGCCCCAGGCGATGCCATAGCGGGCCGAGTTCAGGCAGGTGAAGGGACCCTTCAGGCCGGACACGCCCGGCATCAGGTTCTCTTCCGGCACGAACACCTGGTCCATGACGATTTCGCCGGTGATCGAGGTGCGCAGGCCAACCTTGCCGTGGATGGCAGGTGCCGACAGGCCCTTCCAGCCCTTTTCGAGGATAAAGCCGCGGATCGCTTCCTTGCCGTCGTCGCCGACCAGCTTGCCCCACACCACGAAGACGTCGGCGATGGGCGAGTTGGTGATCCACATCTTGGCCCCGGACAGCTCATAGCCGCCTGCCACCTTCTTGGCGCGCGTGATCATGGAGCCCGGGTCGGAACCGTGGTTCGGCTCGGTCAGGCCGAAGCAGCCGATCCACTCGCCGGTTGCCAGCTTAGGCAGGTATTTCTGCTTCTGCGCTTCGCTGCCGAATTCGTGGATGGGCACCATCACCAGCGACGACTGCACGCTCATCATCGAGCGATAGCCCGAATCCACCCGCTCCACTTCGCGCGCGATCAGGCCGTAGGCCACGTAGTTCAGGCCGGGGCCGCCGTATTCCTCGGGAATGGTGGGGCCGAGCAGGCCCAGCTCGCCCATCTCGCGGAAGATCTCGATGTCGGTCTTCTCATTGCGGAACGATTGCAGTACGCGCGGGGCGAGCTTGTCCTGGCAATAGGCCAGGGCGGCGTCGCGCACCATGCGCTCGTCGGCGCTCAGCTGGTCGTCCAGCAACAGCGGGTCAGCCCAGTGGAATTCGGCGTTGGCAGCCATGTAGGTCTCCTTCGGTAGTGCAGGTCTAGTGCAGATCGGAATGGGCGGCCTCGCGAGCCAACCCTGAATTCAGGAAGTATCGGCGCATTCCGCGGTCCGCCGTGGTGCTTTTGCGGTTCCGCATTGCGGAACTGTGTTCCGATGATGTAGTATATCGCAATGCGCGATCCATGCAATAGGGCGCGCTGCCTCCATCCATTCCGCGGAGATCACTTTTGGCCACTGAATCGCAAGCCACGCCTGCGGCGGATGCCGCCAGCGCCACACCGCGCGAGAGCGATCCCAATTTTGTTGCCGCGCTGGCGCGCGGCCTTGAGCTGCTGCGTTGCTTTCGCACTGGCGAGTCGATGCTGGGCAACCAGGATTTCGTGCGCCGCACGGGCTTTCCCAAAGCCACAGTGAGCCGGCTGGCCGGCACACTGGTGCAACTGGGCTACCTGCGCTACGACGATAGCCTGGGCAAGTACGCACTCGATGCCGGCGTGCTGGCGCTAGGCTATTCCTACCTGTCCGCGTCCAATGTGGTGACGCTGGCGCGCCCGCACATGCTGGCGTTCGCGCAGGCTTACGGCGTGTCGGTCTCGCTGGGCAAGCGCGAGCGCATGGAGGTGATCTATCTTGAATCGATCCGCAACGATGCAGGCGTGATGCTGGGGCTGGGCGTGGGGTCGCGGCTCTCGCTGGTATCGAGTTCCATGGGCCGGGCTTACCTGGCGGCCTTGCCGGCGGCCAAGCGCGAACGGGTGCTGGCGGAGTTTGCCCTGGCCTATCCCGAACAGTGGAAAACCCAGGAGGCGGCCATGCGCGCCACGGTGGAGCAGGCGTCGACCCTGGGCTATGCGGCGTCGTTCCGCGACTGGCACCCGGCCATCCACGCATGCGCGGTGGCATTCCGTCCGGTGGGGGAGAAGGAGCTGCACATGCTGAGTTGCAGTGCGTCCTATGGCTCGGTCGAGGAAGCGGTGTTTCACGACAAGCTGGCGCCGGCCTTGCGCGCGCTGGCGGCGCGGCTGTCGGACCCGGCGCTCTGAAGCGAGGCGGCACCGGCCCTGGCCGGTGCCGCGATGCCAATACTGCCTGCTTCTGCCCCGTTTACAGATCCGTGCGCAGCTTCCACAACTCCGGGAACAGCACCACGTCGAGCATCTTGCGCAGGTAGCTGACGCCTTCGGTGCCGCCGGTGCCGCGCTTGAAGCCGATCACGCGTTCCACGGTGGTGACATGGCGGAAGCGCCACTGCCGGAAAGCATCTTCCAGGTCGACGAACTTCTCGCCTAGTTCATACAGCTCCCAGTGCGCCTCGGGCTTGCGATAGACCTCCAGCCATGCCGCTTCCACCGAGGCGTTCTCGCCGGCCGGCCTGGTCCAGTCCCGCTCGATGCAGGCCGCATCGATGGCAAAGCCGCGCCGCGCCATCAGGCGGATCGCTTCGTCATACAGCGACGGCGTGCGCAGGGCTTCTTCCAGCAGCGCCAGGTGCTGCGGCTGGTGCGCATGCGGGCGCAGCATGGCCGCGTTCTTGTTGCCGAGGATGAACTCGATCTCGCGGTACTGGAATGACTGGAAACCAGACGACATCCCCAGGTAAGGGCGCATCGCCGAGTACTCCGGCGGCGTCATCGTGGCTAGCACGTTCCACGCCTGCACCAGTTGCTCCATGATGCGCGAGACTCGCGTGAGCATCTTGAACGCGGGTGGCAGCTGGTCCTGGCGCACGCATTCGCGCGCGGCGCGCAGCTCGTGCAGCGCCAGCTTCATCCACAGCTCGCTGGTCTGGTGCTGCACGATGAACAGCATCTCGTTGTGCTCGGGCGAGAGCGGATGCTGGGCGTTGAGAATCTGGTCCAGCGCCAGGTAATCGCCGTAGCTCATGTCCTTGGCGAAATCCATCTGGGCGTCATGCCAGCTGGCATCGCTGGTCTCTGTGGCGCCTGCGCCCGACATCGGGCATCCCTTGTGGTTGCTCATGGCGTGCTCCTGCTCAGGTCACCAGGCCGCGCGTCTGGTGACGCTCTGCCTTGTAAGTGCCGCTGTCGAGCACGTCGCGCAGGATTTCCACTGCGTCCCAGACTTCGGTGAAGCTGGTGTACAGCGGCGTGAAGCCAAAGCGCGCGATGCGTGGCTCGCGGTAGTCGCCGATCACGCCGCGCTCGATCAGGGCCTGCACCACGGCAAAGCCGTCCGGATGGGCAAAGCTCACATGGCTGCCGCGGCGCGCATGGGCGCGCGGGGTCACCAGTTCGAGCGGGTGCGCGGCGCAGCGTGTTTCCACCAGCGCGATAAAGAGGTCGGTCAGCATCAGCGACTTGGCGCGCAGCACTGCCATGTCGGTCTGGGCATAGATATCGAGCCCGCATTCGACCATGGCCAGCGAGGCAATGGGCTGGGTGCCGCACAGGAAGCGCGCTACGCCTTCGCGCGGGCGGTAGCCGGGTTCCATCGCGAACGGCGCGGCATGGCCCCACCAGCCGGACAGCGGTTGCCAGAAAGCATCGCGCAGCGACGGCGCGACCCACAGGAAGGCGGGCGAGCCGGGGCCACCGTTGAGGTACTTGTAAGTGCAGCCGACCGCGTAGTCCGCACCGGAAGCCTTGAGCGCCACGGGCACGGCGCCGGCCGAGTGGGCCAGGTCCCACACCGTGAGCGCGCCGCGGGCATGCGCCATCTCGGTCACGCTGGCCATGTCGAGCATTTCGCCGGTCTTGTAGTTGACATGGGTCAGCATCAGCACGGCGGTGTCGGCGTCCACCGCCGCATCGATCTCCTCGGGCGCATTCACCAGGCGCAGCGAATAGCCTTGCTGCAGCAGGTCGGCCAGCCCCTGCGCGATGTAGAGGTCGGTGGGGAAGTTGCTGGCTTCCGATACGATCACCTTGCGCTTCGGGTCGCGGGTCTGCTGCACGCGCAGCGCGGCCGCCAGCACCTTGAACAGGTTGGAGGAGGTGGTGTCGGTCACCACGACTTCGTCCTCGCCGGCGCCGATCAGCGGTGCCAGCATATTGCCCAGGCGCTGGGGCAGTTCGAACCAGCCGGCTGTGTTCCAGCTGCGGATCAGGCCCGTACCCCATTCCTCGCTCACCACTTCGGCGGCGCGTGCCGCGGCGCTGCGCGGGCGCGCGCCCAGCGAGTTGCCATCGAGGTAGATCACGCCTTGCGGGAGCGCGAACTGGTCGCGCAGGCGGCGCAGCGGATCTTCTTGGTCGAGGGCGAGGCATTGCTCGCGAGTCATTGCGGTCATGTGTGAGAGGTTTCCTGGGGGGAGGTTGGGTTCGGGTCGTTCAGTGCGATCGTTCAGGCCAGGCTGCGCAGCACGGCGCGCACCGGGCTTGCATCGAGTCCGGCAAAGCGCAGGGGCAGGGCAATCAGTTCGTAGTCGGCCTCGGCCACGGCGTCGAGCACCAGGCCTTCGAGGATGGCCAGGCGATGCCGGCGCACCATGTTGTGCGCGGCCATGGTCTTGGATTCCTGCGGGTCCAGCGAGGGCGTGTCGATGCCGACCAGCATCACGCCGTGCTCTGCGAGCAACGCGATGGTTTCCGGCGCGACCGCGCAGAAGTCCGGGTCCCACTTTGCCAGCGGCGCTTGCTGGTAAGTGCGCAGCAGCACACGCGGCGGTGCGCCTGCCAGCGCATGCCCGATGTGGCGGGGCTCGACCAGCGGGGCCACGCCGATGCAATGGATCACCCGGCACGGGCCGAGGTAGTGCGCCAGGTCCACCTCGCCGATGGGCGCGCCGTCGGCGGCGTAGTGCAGCGGCGCATCGGCGTGGGCGCCGGTGTGGGGCGACAAGGTGATGCGCCCGACATTGACGGGGCAGTGGGCGTCGATCTGCCAGTTGCGCTCGAGCTGGAACGGCGTGTCGCCCGGCCACACCGGCGTGTCGGGCGAGAGCGCGGGACTGATGTCCCAGAGCTGGCGCGGCCTATCGTTGGTATCGGGGGTGGGGCGGTTCGTCATCGGGGGCTGACGCCTGGGAGCGGCGTTCCAAGGCTCTTCATGGAGCGGATGACGGCATGATAGTCAATATTACGGACAAGAGGCTTGCGAAATGGCCAGTGGATTCCAGTGGTTTTCGCATAGAATTTCATTTATGAAGAGAATCATGGAAGAATCTGCGAAATGAACCTGGATCCCATCGATTTGCGCATCCTGACCTGCCTCCAGGAGAACGGGCGCATCAGCAACCAGGACCTGGCCGACCGCGTGGCGCTGTCGCCTTCGGCCTGCCTGCGGCGGGTGCGCTTGCTGGAGGAGGATGGTGTGATCGGCGGCTACCGGGCGTGGTTCGACGCCGAGCGGCTCGGCCTGGAACTGGAGGCGATCGTGCAGGTGTCGATGCGTCCCGAAACCGAGGGCTGGCACGATACCTTCAACGCGGCGGTGCAATCCTGGCCTGAAGTGGTGTCGGCCTACATCATCACCGGCGACAGCAATTACATCCTGACTGTGCAGGCGCGCAACCTCAAGCACTACTCGGATTTCATCGTGAACCGGCTCTACCGCACGCCGGGCGTGATGGATATCCGCTCGAACATCGTGCTGCAAAGGATCAAGACGGATGGCTCGCCGCTGGCGGTCGTCAAGGGCGAGCCGCGGCCCTGAGGGCTACCGGCGCTCAGCGCGGCGCGTGCAGCGCGATCAGGCGGCGCAAGGTGTCCTTGAGCTGGTTGCCCTGCGCGACGCCAAAGTCATCCAGCACTTGTTGCTCGTGCGCGGCGGCCTGGTCGAGCAGGGCGCGGGCGCGGGCGCGCCCGCGCGCGGTGATCGATACCAGCGCATGGCGGCGGTCCAGGGCACCGTTGCGCCGCGTGACGAGGCCGTCGGCGGCCATGCGGTCGATCAGCTTGGTCAGGGTGGGCTGCTTGGTGAGCGTGATATCGGCCAGCGCGCCGATGGTGCAGTCTGGCCGGTCGGCCAGCGTGGCCAGCACGCGCCATTCGGGCACGGAGAGCCCGGCTGCCTCGACCTGCCGGTGGAACTCGCCCGACACAAGGTGGCTGGCCCGCGCCAGCAGATAAGGCAGGTAGCCATCGACAAAAGCGTCTGGGGCCGCCGGGGCCGGCTTGGGCGAATCCTTCATGTGCTGCGCCCGGACTTCAGTCCGTCAGCGGATCGGTGGTGGCAAAGCGGCCGTCGTGGAACACCAGCGGGTTGCCCGCGTTGTCGTGCACGCCGCAGCGCTCCACCTCGCCCACGAAGATGACGTGGTCGCCCTCGTCGTAGCGGCTGCGGTTATGGCATTCGAACCAGGCCAGCGCGTTGGCCAGGATCGGCAGGCCGTTCTCGGACAGGCGGTAGTCGACACCCGCGAAGCGGTCGCCCTTGAGCGTGGCGAAGCGCTGGCACAGGTCCAGTTGCGAGGCCGACAGCACATTGATGATGTAGTGCGAGCCGTCGCGGAACATCGGCAGGCTGTTGGCGCGCGTGGCCATGCTCCATAGCACCAGCGGCGGATCGAGCGAGACCGAGTTGAACGAGCTGGCGGTAATGCCCACGAACGGCGCGCCCGGCGGCGAGCCAAGGCCCGCGCGGGTAGTGATCACCGTTACGCCGGTGGCGAACTGGGACAGCGTGCGCCGGAAATGCAGCGTATCGAAATCGGGAGAAGCGGCCTTGCCGATGATGCTTGGCGTGGCCTCAGGCATGCCCATAGTGCGGGCTCCACTGGGATCCATGAAATTTCATATATTATTTGCGCCAGCGACAAGAATCACAAGCACAAAGCTAATGCGTCCGGCGGGAGGCATCGGTGGGCTGGCGCACCAAAGCCATTCCCCCGGGACCCTGCCAGGATCGCAGCAGATCGCACCAGGAGGAGACCTATGCTCATCGAGCAAATCGAGCACCGCTGGCTGGCGGCTTTTCGACGCACCCTTGAACTGTGCGCCCTGTCCGCCCAGGAAGTGGTTGGGATTGTAACGGAGTCCCAATCCCGACGCGTCAATGTGGAGTTGGCGGAACTGGCGGTGCAATCGCTGGGCGCCACGCCCGTGCGCATCCGGGTGCCGTCCCCGGCACTTTCCGCGCCCGCGCCAGTGCGTTCCACCGGCGCCAGCGATGCCTTGCAGCAACTCGCCCCGGTGGTGGCCGCCTTGCAGCGCTGCCACCTGGTAATCGATTGCACCGTGGAGGGCCTGCTGCATGCGCCCGAACTCCCGCAGATCCTCAAAGGCGCCGACGGCATCGTGCCGCGCCTGCTGATGGTCAGCAACGAACATCCCGAGATCCTGGAGCGCTGCCTGCCCGATCCAACGCTGGAGAGCAGCGTGCGAGCGGCCATGAAACGGTTGCGGGGCGCAGGCGAGATGCGCGTGCATTCGGCCGCCGGCACCGAGTTGCGCGTCGGGCTTGCAAGCGCGCGCGTCGGCGGCGTCTGGGGCTACTGCAACAAGCCGGGCCAGGTCGCGCACTGGCCGGGCGGCCTGTGCCTGGCCTTTCCCGCCGGCGGGCAGGTCAACGGCACGCTGGTGCTCGCACCGGGCGACGTCAACCTGACCTTCAAGACCTACCTGCGCGACACCATCGTCTGCCATATCGAGGATGACTACATGGTCGGCATCGAAGGGCAGGGCATGGACGCCGACATGATGCGCGGCTACTACGCGGCGTGGGCCGACCGCGAAGGCACGCGCGACGCCTACGCGGTTTCGCACGTGGGCTGGGGTTTGAACCCTCAGGCCCGCTGGGATGCGATGACGTTCTACGACAAGCGCGACTGCAATGGCACGGAGCTGCGCGCCTTTGCCGGCAACTTCCTCTACTCCACCGGCGCCAACGAGGTTGCCGGGCGCCACACGCTGGGCCACTTCGACCTGCCGCTGCGCAACTGCACGATCACGCTCGACGGCGTGGGCGAGGTGGACGAGGGCCGGCTCGTCGGTCCGGCCACGCCCGAAGCGGCCCATTCAAACAACAAGGCAAGCGCATGAACGAGAACGTGAATCCTGGCACGACCCAACCCCAACCCCAGACACATGCCAATGGCATCTCCACCATCGCGCAGGGCGCCGGCCCCGTGTCCGTCGTGATGTTGCATGGCATCGGCGGCGGCAAGGCCGCGTGGCCGGCGCAGATCGCTGCACTGGTGCAAGCGGGCTATCGCGCGGTGGCATGGGACATGCCTGGCTACGGCGACAGCGCCATGATCGATCCCTGTGATTTCGCCGGGCTGGCGCAAGCCTTGCAGCCGCTGCTGAAGGCCGAGCGCGATGCGGGCCGGCGCGTGGTGCTGCTAGGCCACAGCATGGGCGGCATGGTCGCGCAGGAAGCTTACGCAGCCATGCCCGGACTGATCGACGGCATGGTGCTGTCCGGAACGTCGCCGGCATTCGGCAAGGCCGATGGCCAGTGGCAACGCGATTTCGTGGCCGCGCGCACGGCGCCGCTCGACGCCGGCAAGACCATGGCGGAGATGGCCAACGGGCTGGTGCGCGCCATGGTCGCGCCGCAGGCCGAGCCTCGCGCGGTGGCGTTCGCCGCCAGCGTGATGGCGGCCGTGCCGCCCGACACCTATCGCGCCGCCCTGCAGGCGCTGGTGCGCTTTGACCGGCGCGAAGTGCTGGCGCGCATCACCGTGCCGGTGCTGGTGCTGGCCGGCGAGCACGACGCCAATGCCGCGCCCGCCGTGATGGAGCGCATGGCGCAGAAGATCACCGGCGCCGAGTACCTGTGCCTGCCCGCGGTGGGCCACCTGGCTTGCATGGAATGCCCGGCGGATTTCAATGCCGCCGTGCTCGGCTTCCTGGGGCGGCATTTCCCGCTGCACTGAATCCACAAGAACATCGCGGCATCGCCACGCGCGTGGCCGATGCCCGGGAGACACGATCATGCCACTGGACTTCATCCCCGCTGTCGGCAGTGCCGATTTCACCGAGGCGCAGGAGCGCCTGCTGACGCTCGCCAACCGGCTCGGCCGCGAGCGCTTTGCCCCGCGCGCGGCGCAGTGGGACCGCGAGGCCAGCTTCCCCTTTGCCAACTATGACGATTTGCGCGAGGCCGGCCTGCTGGCCTTGTGCGTGCCGCGCGAGTTCGGGGGAGAGGGCGCGGACTTCGCCACGTATTGCATGGTGGGCGCGGAGATCGGCCGCTTCTGCGGCGCCACCGCGCTGACCTACAACATGCACATCTGCTCCACCATGTGGACCGGCATGCTGGCCGACGGCATCGCCATGACGCCCGAGCAGCGCGCCGAGCACGAGGCCCGGCGCGAGTTGCACTTTGCGCGCGTGGTGAAGGACGGCGCAATCTACGCTCAGCCCTTCTCGGAGGGCTCGGCCGCCGCCGCCGGGCACGCGCCCTTCGGCACCAGCGCGCGCAAGGTCGAAGGCGGCTGGGTGCTCAATGGCCGCAAGATCTTTGCATCGCTGTCGGGCGCCGCGGACTACTACGGCATCCTCTGCACGGAGGAGTGCGCGGACCATTCGCCCGATATGCGCGACACGCTCTACATCGCGGTGCCGGGCAAGGCCGAAGGCCTCACCGTGACCGGCGAGTGGGACCCGATGGGCATGCGCGGCACCGTGTCGCGCACGCTGCTGCTCAAGGACGTGTTCGTCGCCGACCAGGAGCAGCTGATGCCGCGTGGCGTCTATTACAAGGCGGCGCAGACCTGGCCAGCCATGTTCTTCACGCTCTCGCCGACCTATCTCGGCGTGGCGCAGGCCGCATACGACTTCACCGTGCAGTACCTGCGCGGCGAAGTGCCGGGCCAGCCGCCGGTGAAGCGCCGCATGTATCCCACCAAGCAGATCGCGGTGGCGCAGATGCGCATCCAGCTGGAGAACATGCGCTCGATCTTCTGGCGCGTGATTCATGAAGCCTGCGCCAGCCCGGGGAAGGATGCGCGCATGCGGCTGTACGCCGCGCACTACAGCGTGATGGAAGGCGCCAACGATATCGCCCGGCTGGCGATCCGCACCTGCGGCGGCCAGTCCATGCTAAAGGACCTGCCGCTGGAGCGGCTCTATCGCGATTCGCGCTGCGGCGCGCTGATGCTGCCCTGGACCGCCGAGCTGATCCTGGACCGCATGGGGCGCGAGACCCTGTACGAGTCGGGCGAGCGCGACGAATGAGCGAGCGCGCCAACCGGCTGTTCGCTGGCACGCCGGAGCCGGGGGCGCTGCTGCGCACGCTGCATGCGCATGTCAGCGCCGCGCCCCTGCGCCCAGCGCTGCATAGCCTTGGCTATACCATCGACTACGGCAAGCTGTGGCGCCGCGTGGAACGCGTCTGCGCGCACCTGGCCGGCACCTGGGGCGTGCAGCCGGGCGATCGCGTGGGCACGCTGTGCCTGAACCACGATCTGCAGCTCGCCATCCTGTTCGCGTGCGCAAGGCTCGGGGCCATCTTCGTGCCGCTGAACTTCCGGCTGGCCGTGCCGGAGCTGAGCGCCATCGCCGCGCATGCGGGCATCCGCGTGCTGTTCCACGATGCGCCGCACGCGCAGGCTGCGGCGGCGGTGGCTGCCGCCCTGCCGGAGCCTGCCGCGCGGGCGCCGATCGATAGCCTGATCGACCGGCCGGCGCCGCTGGACACCCCCCTGCCGAGGCCATCGCAGCCGCCCGGCGAGGCGCCGCTGCTGCTGGTCTACACCTCCGGCTCCACTGGCCATCCCAAGGGCGCGCTGCACACGCAGGCCGGCTTGCTGGCCAACGCGCGCGCGAGCTGGTGGGCGCACGGCATGACGCGGGACGACCATGTCTTGTCCGTGCTGCCGCTGTTCCATGTGGGCGGCTTGTGCATCCAGACGCTGCCGGCATTGCTGGCCGGGGCGCAGGTGACGTTGCACCAGCGTTTCGCGCCGGATGCCTG
This sequence comes from Cupriavidus basilensis, assembly GCF_000832305.1. Lineage (NCBI taxonomy): Bacteria > Pseudomonadati > Pseudomonadota > Betaproteobacteria > Burkholderiales > Burkholderiaceae > Cupriavidus > Cupriavidus basilensis. The sequence continues at coordinate 3,319,769 of NZ_CP010536.1, read as the reverse complement.
GCTCGATGCGTGCGCGCAGGCGCAGCCCACGCTGTCGCTGATGGTGCCAGCCACGCTGCGCGCGGTGCTGGAACATCCCGGCTGGCCAGGCGCGGACCTCTCTTCGCTGCGCGGCGTGATGGCTGGCTCCTCGCCGATTCCCCGCGCGTATATCGATGCCTTCCATGCGCGCGGCGTCGCGCTCGGGCAGGTCTACGGCGCTACCGAGACCGGTCCCGTATCGGTCGTGCTGCGGCTGGACCAGGCCAAGGCCCGGCCCGGCTATGCCGGCTGGCCCCAGCCGGAGGTGCAGGTGCGGCTAGCCGATGCGCAAGGCATTGCGGTCGCCGACGGCGACGTGGGCGAACTCTGGCTCGCGGGCGCCAACCTGATGCAGGGTTACTGGCGGCAGCCGGAGCATCCGGATTTCCGCGAGGGCTGGTTTCGCTCGGGTGACCTTGCGCATCGCAATGCCGATGGTTGCATCGAGGTGGTCGGCCGCAGCAAGGACATGATCATCTCGGGCGGGGAGAACATCTATCCGGCCGAGATCGAGAACGCGCTGCTGGGCCTGCCCGGCGTGCTGGATTGCGCGGTGGTGGGGCTGCCGGACGCGCGCTGGGGCGAGGTGCCGGTTGCAGTCGTGGTGGCAGCCGCCGGCGCGGACCGCGCCGCGCTGGCGCCAGAGGCGCTGCGTGAAACGCTGGCGCTGTCGATTGCGCGGTTCAAGCTGCCGCAGCGGGTGGTGCTGGTGGACAGCCTGCCCAGGAGCGCGCTTGGCAAGGTGCTCAAGCCCCAGTTGCGGGCGATGGTGGCGGCGTCGTTGCGCTAGCGTCCGGCTGGCCTTGTAGAACCCCGGCCAGGAACGCCACGAACGCGCCCACCTTCCGTTGCAGGTGCCGGTGGCTGGCATAGAGCGTATAGATGCTCCGGCCGGCCAGCGCATGCTCCGGCAGCACCCTGACCGGCTCGCTGCCCGGCAACTGCATCACGGTCCATACCTATTTGCTGGCGCAGCAGGGCGCACCGATCATCGAGCTGGTGAACCTGGATGCCTTGTCGCGCGAGCGCGTCTACCAGTTCGCTCTTATCGGCGCCTCATTGAAGTTTCGCGGGGCGGCGCCGCGCCGATCTGGCCGGTCGCTTTGCCGAACCGTTAGGCGCGGCGTTCATTGCACATTGCAGTCTGCGGCGGCGTGACGGGTGGCGAACGAGTATGCTACCTATTGTCATGAGCCGGAGAGATCAAGATGGACAACGAGCATGAGATTGCCACGCTGGGCGGCGGTTGCTTCTGGTGCCTGGAAGCGGTGTACCAGCAAGTCAAGGGCGTACGGGCCGTGGAGTCGGGCTATACCGGCGGCCACGTAAGCCATCCGACTTACGAGCAGGTGTGCGGCGGCGACACCGGGCACGCCGAAGTGGTGCGCGTGACCTTCGATCCCACGGTGATCAAGTTCCGCGAGATCCTGGAGATCTTCTTTGCCATCCACGATCCCACCACCCTCAACCGGCAAGGCAACGATGTCGGCACGCAGTACCGCTCGGTGATCTTCACCAACACGGAGCCGCAGCGCGCCATGGCCGAGTATGTGATGCGGGAAGTGACGGAGCAAAAGCTCTACGATGCGCCGCTGGTGACGCAGGTCGAGCCCACGCAACCGTACTGGCGCGCGGAGGAAGGCCACCAGAATTACTTCCAGAACCACCCGAACCAGGGCTATTGCTCGTTTGTGATTTCACCCAAGCTGGCCAAGTTCCGGCAGAAGTTCGCGCATTACCTGAATCGCTGATGCGCCGGGCCTGCGCTCAGCTTGCTTCCAGGCGCTCGGCAATGGCCTCGGCCAGCCGCACGCAAGTCAATGGCGCCGAGCCTTCGGCCTTGTTGCTGACGATCACATAGGCGGGCTGGCCCGCGCGCAGTGTGCGCACCACCTGCTCGGCGATCACCGCGCGGGTATGCGGGTCTTCGTCGATCAGCCGGTCAAATGGCGCGTAGCGGGACTCGGCTTGCTCGTAGGCAAAGCCCGCATGCAACATCCACCGCAGCACCAGCGGTCCTGGTGCGCCCTCGTCCATGAGTGCTTGTGCCGGCAGTTGCCGTTCGGCCGGCGGCATGCGCTCGCGCGCGGACAGGCAGAAACGCACGCCGCGTGCGCGCAGCAGCTTGATAAAGCGCGGCGTGAGCAAGGCGGCATCGCGCAACTCTACAGCGTAGCAGGCGTGCGGTGTCGTGGTGGCGTCGAGCGCGGGCAGGGCGCCGAGGAAGGCGTCGAGCCGCGACAGGAAGCCGGCGCTGTCGGTGGCCATCGGGCCTAGCGGGGAAAGCTGGAACAGCAGAGGCCCGCACTTGGCGCCGAGGCCCGTGGTGGCCGGCGCGACGAAATCGCGTGCGGCGATCCCTGCATCAAGGAAGCTGGCGTTAGCCAGCCGGCCGGCGCCCTCGGACGTGCGCAGCCACGGATCGCAAACGCTGGCAGGCGCCTTGACCAGGAAGCGGAAGTGGGCGGGCACCTGGGCAGCATAGGCCAGGTAATCGGCAAGCGGGATCGGCGCGTAGAACCCGCGGTCGATGCCGGCGGCGCGCAGCAAGGGATGCTGCGAGTAGGCGGCCAGGCCTTTGCGCGAGAGCAGGCTGTCGGTGTACTCCCCCTGGTAGACCAGGCCGTTCCAGCCGCCATAGGACCATGACGATGTGCCCAGATGCAGCCCGGCCGGCAGGCGTTCGGCCAGCGCGAGCAGGGCAGGGTCCGGGGGCGGCGCCAGCACACTCTTGCCGCGGGATGGCTTGGCGCCGGCGGCATCGGTCGGGGTGGCCGCGGCAAGTGGTGCGGCATTGCCGGCAGCGGCCACCCCTGGCGGCTCCAGCAGGCCGCCAAACAGGTCTTCAGTCAAGCCGATTTTCAGTCAAGCGATTTGTCGTAGATATAGCGGCGCGACCAGGGCAAGCTCTGCGACGAGAGGCCGGCCTTGTGGCAAACCACCTGGTAGATCGACATCTGGTCGGTATCGAAGGCATGGCCGCAGCCAGCCAGGTAGACACGCCAGATGCGGTATTTCTTCTCGCCCACCATGGCGCGGATGGTATCACCCTGCGCTTCGAAGTTGTCCGCCCAATGCTGCAGCGTGCGCCGGTAGTGGCCGCGCATCAACTCCACATCGGTGGCCTCCAGGCCGCCGCGCTGCAGGGCGTTGAGCACCATGCCGATGTGCGGCAGCTCGCCCTGCGGGAATACGTAGCGGTCCATGAACTCGGAGCCGTCCATGGGCGTGGCGCCGCTGTCGGGGTCGGGCGACGTGATGCCGTGGTTCATGGCGAAGCCATCATCGGCGAGCAACTCCCGCATGCGGCCGAAATAGGCGGGCAGGTTGTCCTTGCCGACGTGCTCGAACATGCCGACGCTGGTGATGCGGTCGAAAGTGCCGGCCGTGTCGCGGTAATCCTGCAAACGGATTTCGATGCGGTCTGACAGGCCTGCCTGCCTGACGCGCTCGGTCGCCAGGTCGAACTGGTTCTGCGACAGCGTGATGCCCACGCAGCGCGCGCCGAACTTCTGCGCCGCGCGGATGACCAGCGCGCCCCAGCCGCAGCCGACGTCGAGCAAGGTCTGTCCGGGCTGCAGCCGGATCTTGGTCAGGATGTGGTCGATCTTCTTGCGCTGGGCGGTGGCAAGGTCTTCATTGCCATGCTCGAAGTAGGCGCAGGAGTACACCATGCCCGGGTCCAGCCAGAGCCGGTAGAACGCGTTGGATACGTCGTAGTGATACTGGATCGAGGCCTTGTCCGCCGCCTTGGTGTGGGCGAAATGCTGGGCTACCCGTGCCAGCGCGCCACCGGCCTGCGCGCTGGCGGCAGCCGAGAAGCGGTAAGCCACGGCGATGATGTCGCTGAGCGTGCCGTCCAGGTCGATCTTTTCCTGGACATAGGCTTCGCCCAGATTGTCGAGGCTGGGCGTGAGCAGCAGGGGCAGGGCACCCACCTCGCGTATGGTCAGGGTCACCGCGGGATGATCGAAGCGGCCGAGCGGATACTCGTTGCCGTTCCATAGCCGCAGCCTCACAGGGAGATTGGCCCGGTCGCGCAGATCGGCGATCCAGTGGTCCAGTTGCTTGTCCAGTGCTTGCTTGAAAAACATGCGGCCTCCCTCCTGATGGTTGCGGCACACTCCTCGAACTACAGCACAGGGCAGGCGGGGCCTGCTCCTGGTGGCCGCTTCCTCACAAAACCGGAAAGCGCCCCTGACTCACTTTACGACAATTCCTAATTTTGTGCAGTGCGCGGCCTTGGCGGCAGGCGGCTCCACGCTCAGGGCGACAGACGCACGATTTGCCAGCTGCCGTCCGGCGCCAGGCGGTAGGCGATCCGGTCGTGCAGGCGCGACGGGCGTCCCTGCCAGTACTCGATGCGGGTCGGCACCAGCCGATACCCGCCCCAATGCGCCGGCCGCGGCGGGTTATCGCCAAACTTGGCGCGAAAATCCGCTTCGCGCTGCTCCAGCACCGTGCGGTCCGCCACCTCGCGGCTCTGCTCCGAGGCCCATGCCCCGAGGCGCGAGCCGAGCGGACGCGTCGCGTAGTAAGCATCGCTCTCGCTATCGGTAACTTTTTCAACGCGTCCTTCCACGCGCACCTGGCGCTCCAGCTGCACCCAGTGGAACAGCAGCGCCGCGCGCGGGTTGGCGGCAAGGTCCAGGCCCTTGCGGCTTTCGTAGTTGGTGAAGAACGTAAAGCCCTGGGTGTCCATGGCCTTAAGCAGCACAATGCGTGCCGAGGGCTGGCCGTCGGCGTCGACGGTGGCCAGCGTCATGGCATTGGGTTCGGGGAGCTTGGCGTGGATGGCTTCATCGAACCAGCGCTGGAACTGGCTGATGGGATCGGGCGCCACGTCGGATTCGGACAGCGATCCGAGTACGTAGGTGCGGCGGAGGTCGGCGAGTTGGGTCATGTCGGATCAGGTATCGAGTCAGCAGGCCGCGCGCGGGGCAAGCATGCACGGCGCCAGCGGCCTGTTTGATTTGAGTATAGCGAAAGCGCAGCGAACCGCATTTGCGCCTGAGCAACTCATGCGCGATGCCGTGGGCGCCTCAGGCCGGCGGCTGGGGCAGCTTGCGGGCCTGGCCGCGCGAGTAATAGCCGGCCACGCCCATCGCCCCTGCCATCGACAGGAAAATCGGCAGCATGCCAAGCGCCGTGCCGACTACGCCAAAGGTCAGCGGCCACACCACCTGGCTGGTATTGAGCACGGCCGAGCGCAATCCCAGGGCCTCGCCGGCGCGCCCGGTGGGCGAGGCCGTGTGCAGGATGTTCATGACGTTGGGCTGGGCGCTGCCGAGCGCCAGGCCCAGCACGAAGGCCAGGCAGCACATCAGCCAGAACTCGGCCGCGAAGGGGTAGAGCAGGTAGGCTACCGCCCCGACCAGCAGCGCGACCCGAATCACCTTCCACTCCGAGAGCCGGCGCGACACCAGCGGCATTGCCACGCGGATGGCGAAGGTGGCAATGGCGAAGGCGCCCAGCACCCAGCCTACCGACGACGGCGAAAGGCCAACCCGGGTGCCCTGGATGGGAATGAGGAAGGCGTGCAGGTCCCACGCCGCCGACAGGACCGCGCTGGCGATAAACACCGCGCGCAACTCCGGGTGGGCAAGCAAGCCCAATGTGGAGTTGCGGGTGCCGTCCACGATGGCGCCGCGCGCAGCGCGCCCGCCGTACGCCGGCAGCCGCCCGCGCATGAAGTACAGGCCGGCCAGCCCTGCGGCCGCCACCGCCACCAGCACAAAGAATGCCGGGCGGTAGCCAGCGCGCTCGATCACATAGCCCATCATCACCGGGCCCAGCGTGCCGGAGAACGAGAATCCCAGCGCCTGGAGCGTGTAGTTGCGCAGCCGCGTGCCATCGGTGGAAATCTGCCCGATCAGCAACTGCATGGCGACCTGCACCAGCATGAAGCCGATGCCGATCAGCGCGCAGGAAAGGTAGAGCGCCGTGATGCCCGGCCACACCGCCGGCAGCAGCGTGCCCGCGACCACCATCAATGACCCCGCGGTCATCGGCTTGCGCGGCCCGATCTCGTCGATGCGCTTGCCGGCATGGATCGCCAGCAGCATCGGCAGCAACGCATAGAGCGACATCAGGATGCCGAGCGTGACGGTCGACGCTTTGAGCGAGAGGGCAAACAGTGAAACCACGACGCGGCTGGCATTGAAGGCTACGTGGTTGCACACCGTTAGTGCGATCAGGCAGCTGATCGGCGGGACGGTGGCATGTAGCGGCGTCATGCAGGGGGCGGGGGCTGGAGGGAAAATCGGGAAAAACAAGTGCGGCCGAAGCCGCACCCTGAGAAGGATGCCAGCCTCGAAATGCATCGGAGCCGGACATCCGCTTCACGCCATGTATTGGAAACGTCGTTGTAAATGGCCGTTTAATTATGCGGCCGAATGTGGGCGATGCACAACGATGCCTTGCGCTGCAACGCACCAAAGTGTTGCGTAATTGCGTCGACGGCGGAAGGGGTGTCGCAAGGTGTCGCAAACAGGTAGCGCCCGGCCTGCAACCGGGCGGCGCACCGCCGGTCAGCCGCCCTGATAGAGCGAATTGCCTGGCGCTGGCCGATCGGGTGCGCCGGGGCGCGACGGTGCAGCGGGCTTGACCGGTGCCGAGGCGGCCGGCGCGGCCTGCACGTCCGGCGAAGGGGCAGGGCCGGCCGGCCGGCTGGTCTTGCCGGTCTTCGGGTCGCGGTAGGCCTGCCCTGGCGGCGGCGCGGTCGGGCGCTTGCGAATCTCCGCGAGCAGCTTGCCGCACTGGCTGTCGGGCGCAGTCGATAGATCGATCAGGGGCAGGACTGCCGTGGCCACCGGCGCGACCAGCGCCAGTGCCACCACGCCGCCGGCGCGCAAGGCCAGCACGCCGATGTCCGGGCTGACCGAGGGCTTCTTCAGCGTGCCGCCCACATAGAGCGGCGAGCGCAGCGAGAAGACGCGCAGTCCCTTGGAATCCGGCCGCACGGTGAGCGCTAGCCGCTCGCTGCCAAGGTCGATGGCACCGCTGGTGTCGATCACGGCGTCCTGGGTGTCGATGACGAAGACGCGCGAGCGCGCCACGCCGTTGGTGAAGCTGAAATCGCTGACGCCGCAATGGATCTGCACCGGCTTGTCACCGAACAGCTTGGAGATCACCACGCTGCCCACGTTCAGGCCCATCGCCTCGAGCAGGAACTTGCTGACCGTGCCGTTTTCCACCAGCAGCTTGGCCTCGCCATTGGACGAGCCCAACAAGGCCGCCACCGAGTTGCCGGTGGCGCTCAGCTTGGCGCTGCCGTTGACCTCACCCACGCTGGCGCGCATCGACTCGAACTTCGGGAACAGTTGCTTGAGCTGGAGGTGGCGCGCTTTCATGTCGATGGTGGCGGCGAGCGGCTCGCGCTTGCCGTTGAGCTGCAGCGACGACATCAGGTTGCCGCCTGCCACGCCAAAGTTCAGCGGGTCCAGCGTCAGCACGCCGTCATCGAGCTTGAGGTGGGTGACGAGGTCGGTGACCGGCAGGTCGGCGGTGCGGATGATGCGCTTGCCGGTGAACTTCACGTCGGCGTCGATGCTGTCCCAGCGCTCGGTGCGGAACGGCGCCACTGGCAGCGCCTTGTCGGCGGGCTGGCGCACTGTGCTGTCGGATGCCGCCTGCCCGGGCTTGGCGTCCGCACCGATCAGCGGGGCCAGGTCCTCGAAACGCAGTTGCTTCGATTCCAGTTCGCCCGACAGCAGGGCGCGTGGCTGGCGCTGCGTGTAGGTGAGCGAGCCGTTCAGGTCGCTGCCACCGACGCGTCCGGAAAACTTGTCGTACCGGTACACGGAAGCACCTTTGCGCAAGGTGGCAACCAGCCGGCCGCGGGTCTCGTAGGGCGGGGTGCTCGGCAGCACGATGCCGGTCAGCGCGTACAGCTTGGCCATATTGTCGCCGGACAGCTGCAGGTGCATGTCGAGCGCGCCCAGGTGGGCGGGGTTGGTCAGCGTGCCCTCCACGACCGCGCGGGTGTTGCCCACCCGCACATCGGCCTGCAGCGGGAAGGGGGCCTGGGTGTCGCGCAGGCTCAGCACGGTGCCGGCCTTGCCGGTGGCGTTGATGGTGGCCTGGTTGTAGCGTCCCGTGGCCTTCCAGCGCAGGCCATAGCGCTGGCTGGCGTTGCCGGCGGCGCCAGCGCCGCCGGGCTGGCCAACCGTGGCGGATTCCGGGGGCGCGATCAGGGCGCCGTCGCGGGTCTTGTCATAGAGGGCGGCGTCGCCGATGGTGTCCAGGCGCGCCTGCAGCTCAATCTTCATTGCCTGGTCGTTCAGCGCCAGGTCGCCACGCGCCAGCGAGATCTCGCCGATGTCGAGCCGCCATGGCGATGGCGCCTTGCTGGTGGGCGTGACGAAGGTCCAGTTGTTGCGCTGGTCGGCCAGCCGCTCCAGCCAGACCGCCGGGCTGTCGACGGTAATGCTGGTGATCGAGATCTGGTGGGAGAGCAGGGGCAGCGGGCGTAGCACGAAGATCAATTCGCGCACGGTGGCAAAGTTGGCCTCCTGTGCCCATTCCGGGTTGCCGACGGTGATGTCCCGGGCAGACAGGCGTGGCCAGGGGACCCAGGTGTGCCAACCGGTCTCGCCTTCGGCGCTGCGCCAGGTCAGGGTGAGGTCCCCATTGACGGCAAAGGGCCGGCCGATGGCCTCGGTGACCTTCTGGTTCAGCCACGGCTTGAGGCGATTCCAGTCGAAGGTCAGAATGATCACGACAAGCGCCGCGATCAGCGCCAGCGGTGTCAGTACACTCCAGAGAACGGCCTTGCGGCGCAGGGGCATGGGATCGGTTTCCTGGTTGGCGCCGGCAGCCGTGCGCGCTCTGCGAGACAATGCGGCGGTCGAACCACTGCTATGGGTATTGTATAGTTGCGCGCCCCGCTCCCCTGTCGGCGCCTGGCTGACAAGGTGCGGCAACGCGCGCTTTTCCCCCGCAGTGTCCTCCAATTCAGCCAGCTTCGAGCGTAGAAATGAGCAACTCCGTCCCCGCAACCTCCACCCAGCCGGAACCGGAGCTGGCGCAACTGCCGCCGGCCCTTACCCACGAGAGCCCGGAGGATGACGACTACCACCGGCGCTTCGGTGGCGTGGCGCGCCTGTATGGAGCGGCGGGCCTGGCGCGGCTGGAGGCGGCCAGCGTTTGCGTGGTCGGCATCGGCGGGGTGGGCAGCTGGGCAGCCGAGGCGCTGGCGCGCAATGCGGTCGGCCGTGTCACGCTGATCGATCTGGACCATATCGCGGTGTCCAATACCAACCGCCAGATCCACGCGCTGGGCGACGCCTATGGCCGCGCCAAGGTGCAGGCCATGGCGGAGCGCATGGTGCAGATCAACCCGCGCTGCCGGGTGACCGAGGTGGACGATTTCGTGACCCCGGAGAATCTGGTCGAACTGCTCGACGGGCACGACTACATCATTGATGCGATCGACTCGGTCAAGGTCAAGATCGCCATGCTGGGCTGGGCACGCCGCGTGGGCCGGCGCATCATCACCTGCGGCGGCGCCGGCGGCCAGCTCGACCCGACCCGCATCCGCGTGGTGGATTTCTCCCGCACCGTGCAGGATCCGCTGCTGGCCAAGGTGCGCTCCACCCTGCGCAAGGACTGGGGCTGGCCGCGCAACCCCAAGCGCAAGTTCGGCATCGACGCGGTCTTCTCCGACGAGCCGCTGCGCTATCCGGAGCCCGAGCAGCAGTCCTGCGAGATCGACGAGGCCCCGCAAGCCGCGCCAGGCGCCTCGGCCGGCCCGCAGGGGCTGGCCTGCGCCGGCTTCGGCTCCTCGGTGGCGGTCACCGCGGTGTTCGGCATGGTGGCGGCGTCCAGCGTGCTGGCCGCCCTCACGGCGCCGGACGTTTCCACGGCGCCGGAATGAGCATCGCGGCGGCTGGCTACGCCGCGAGCGTGGCCAGCAGCGCGTTCAGCGCGGCGTCGTCCGGCGCCGTATTGTCGAAGTAGGCCAACTCGGGGTACTGCGCTGGCTCGGGCATGAAGCGCCGGGTGCGGTAATCGTCCCAGTGCGCCAGCTTGTAGGCATCGTTGGGATTGGCGCGCTTGACGATGCGCGCATGCGCCTCGTCCTCCGGCAGGTGCACCCACAGGGTGCGCACGATGGTGCCGGCGGGCACGCGCAGCCATTTGGGATCGTGCAGCAGGTGGTCGCGCACCTCGCGCGATAGCGGGCCCACCACGATCACGCTGATGCCCAGGGCGAGGTTCTCCCGCGCGGTATCCAGCAGGCCATCATATTCCGCATTGCGCAGGTACTTGAGGTAGGTCGGGCTGTCGCGGTCGTTCGGGTCGCCGGTCAGCGCGCCCATTGCCGCGGCGCTGTATCCGCCGTAGAGCGTGTCCTTGTCGAGCAGGCAGAACGGCTCGCCGGTGACCTGCATCAGTGGGCCGATCAGGCGGTGGGCCAGGGTGGTCTTGCCGGTGCCGGCATGGCCGCAGAAGAAGAGCAGTCGGGGCATGGGAAGCCAGGGATCAGCCTGGTGCAGTGATGGAGCCAGCCTTGAGCATACCCTGCGCGTGCCGCCGTCCTTGGCGGCGCTGTGGTTTGTCCTGGATCAGTCCGGGCCGCCGCGGATTCGGTATCCTTGCGGTTTTCGCGATATTGTTCCCCCCGATATGACCGATTCCTCTTTGACCGGCACCGCCACGCTGGCCCCCGACCTGCTGCTGGGCGAGCCGGTCACCGATGCCACCCACGCCGAATTCGTCCAACTGCTGGACGCCGCCACGCGCGCCGACGATGCGGGCTTCCTGGCAGCCCTGGACGCGTGGATCGACCATACCCGCCATCATTTCGGCCAGGAGGAAGCGTGGATGGAGGCGATGGCCTTCGGCCCGCAGCATTGCCACCGCGGCGAGCACGAGCAGGTGCTGGCGGTGGCCGGCGCGGTGCGCGACAAGGTGGCCGAGGGCGACCTGGCGCTGGGCCGACGGCTCTTGTCGGAGTTGCCCGGCTGGTTCGACCAGCATGTGAAGGGGATGGACGCGATGATGGTCAACCACATGCGCGAGAACGGCTTCAGCCTGATCGAGGCGCCGCCGGAGCAGGCGGGCCAGATGGCCTAGATTGCCTAAATTGCGTCGGCGGCAGCCCGGTCCAGCACGACAAAGTGCTTGCGCACCGGTTCGAGCACCTCGAACAGGCCGGTGAAGCCGGCTGGGATCACGCAGGCGTCGCCGGGCCCGAATTCATGGGCGTTTCCCGCGTCGTCGCTGATGCGCAGGCGGCCGCTGATGACATGGAAAAACTCCTCCTTGCCAGCCGGAAACGCAATGCGCCACGCGCCCGGCTCGCAAGCCCAGATGCCGCAATCGAAATCGCCCTGGCTGGCGCTGTAGTGCGTCCAGGTGGTGCGGTCCGGGTTGCCGGCAACCAGCCGTTCCGGGCGTGGGCGATCGTGGCTCGGAAGCGGTTCGGGGTCGGTCTGGAAGTCGATCAGGCGGGGCGGGGAGGCAGTCACGGTGGAGCAGGGCGGTTGCAGGGAAATAAAACGGCGGGCCCGGCCCGCCGCGTTCACCCGCCAGTTTAATTGAGCGCCGAGGCCAGCAGCCGGCGATAGCGCGACACCACGTCGGGCTGGTCGCTCATCAGCTTGAATACCGACAGCATGGCCGTGCGGCCGATATCGTCCTCGAAGGTGCGATCCGTGCGCGCGATGGCCAGCAGTTGCTCCAGCGCCGGCTCATATTGCCGATGCGCGATCAGCGCGCGCGCCAGGTCCAGCCGCGCCTGCAGGTCACCGGGGGCGTCGGCGACACGGGCCGCCAGGGTCGCCGCGTCGGGCAGGTCCGAGGCACCGCGCATGGCCTCGATCCGGGTGCGCAGCGCAGCGTAGCCGTCCTCCTGGGCCGCGTTGGGAGACAACATGCCGAACTCCGGCTGGGCCTGGTCCAGCGCATCCTCGTCCAGCAGGAAGCCGATGTATTCAAGGCGAGCGGCATCGAAGCCAGGATCGAACGCCAGTGCCGCCTGGAACGCCGACCTGGCCGCCTCGCGGTCGCCCGCGCCGGCAGCGTCGCGGGCAGCACGCAGGGCCACCCTGCCCGGGTCGGGCATTACCCGGGCAATAAACTCGCGCAGCCCGGATTCCGGCAGCACGCCGATGAACTGGTCCACCGCCTGGCCATCGGCGAACGCCACCACGTGGGGAATGCTGCGCACGCCGAAATGCGATGCCAGCTCCTGGTTCTCATCCACGTTCACCTTGGCCAGCCGCCATTTGCTGGCCGCTTCGCCCTCAAGCTTTTCCAGCATCGGCCCCAAGGTGCGGCAAGGGCCACACCACGGTGCCCAGAAATCCACCAGCACGGGGATGTGGCGCGACGTCTCGATCACGTCGGCGTCAAAATTCTGCAGGGTTACGTCGCTCATGGCTTGGCCTCGGAGTGTGGAACGCCCGCGCGAAAGGCTCCACTCGCGCAACGACGTCTTCTCTTTCATATTGGGACCGCCCCGCCGAATGCAACCTTTGCACGCCGCGCGGCGTGGATGCCGGCGCAGGCAAGGGTAAGCGATGGATTGAAAAAAGAACGGTCGTTCGGTTATATTGCTTGACTGATTGTTGGTTTCGACAAATTCATCTCTCGCCTCGCATCCAAGACCAGGTCGGATAGACCGCACAGGAGACCTTTATGCAGACCCCCCAGCCCGCGCGCCCGCATTTCCAGTTCTGGCCCAAGCGCGCGCCCACCAAGATCGTGCTGCCGGAGACGTCGCTCTGGTACAACCTGGTGGTCTCCGCCCATCGCTACGCCGACAAGGCGGCCATCCGGTATTTCGGCAACGCCATCACCTTCCGGGCGCTGGAAGCCCAGGCCAGCGCCATGGCGGGCTGGCTGCAGCAAAAGGCCGGCGTGAAGAAGGGCGACCGGGTGCTGCTGTATATGCAGAACTGCCCGCAGTTCATCATTGCCTATTACGCGATCCTGCGCGCGGATGCCGTGGTCGTGCCGGTCAATCCGATGAACAGGACTGAGGAGTTCAAGCACTACATCACTGACGCGCAGGCCAGCGTGGCGATCTGCAGCGCGGATCTGGCCATGGGCGCCGAGCAGGCCAATAACGAGTTGCCGCCCGAGCAGCGCCTGCAGCACCTGCTGGTCACGCAATACAGCGATGCGCTGCCGGCCAGCTACGAGAACCCCGAAGACGCGCCGGGCGCCTGGCTGACCACACAGCATCCGCTGCCGGCCGGCGCCACCCCCTGGGCCGATGCGCTTGCCGCGCAACTGGTGCCTGGGCCGCATACCGCGGGCCCGGACGATATGGCGGTGATGCCCTATACCTCGGGCACCACCGGCTTTCCCAAGGGTTGCATCCACACCCACCGCTCCGTCATGCATAACGCGATCGGCGGCGGCATTTGGAGCGGCAGCGGCGCCGAATCGACGATCCTGGCGGTGCTGCCGCTGTTCCACGTGACCGGCATGCAGTACGGCATGAACGGCCCGATCTACAGCGGCGCTACCGTGGTGATGCTGCCGCGCTGGGACCGCGAAGTCGCGGGCCGGCTGATCTCGCGCTTCCAGATCACGCACTGGACCAATATCCCGACCATGGTGATCGACTTCCTGGGCAGCCCGAACCTGGACCAGTTCGACCTGTCGAGCCTGCGCTATATCGGCGGCGGCGGCGCGGCCATGCCGCAGGCGGTAGCGCAGCGCCTGAAGCAGCAGTTCGGCCTTAACTACGTTGAAGGCTATGGCCTGTCCGAGACCATGGCGCCGACCCACAGCAATCCGGTCGACCGCCCCAAGCTGCAGTGCCTGGGCGTGCCCACCTTCAATACCGACGCGCGCGTGATCGATCCGGTCACGCTCAAGGAAGTGGCGCTCAACGAGACTGGCGAGATCATCGTGTGCGGCCCGCAGGTGTTCAAGGGCTACTGGGGCAAGCCGGATGCCACGCGCGATGCCTTCATCGAGTTCGATGGCAAGACCTACTTCCGCACCGGCGATCTGGGCCGCATGGACGAAGAGGGCTACTACTTCATCACCGACCGGCTCAAGCGCATGATCAACGCGTCGGGCTTCAAGGTGTGGCCGGCAGAGGTGGAGAACCTGCTGTACAAGCATCCCGACGTGCAAGAGGCCTGCATCATCGGCACGCGCGATGCCTATCGGGGCGAAACCGTGAAGGCGGTGGTGGTGCTCAAGACGCATGCCAAGGGCAAGACCACGCCCGAGGAAATCATCGAATGGGCCAAGGAAAACATGGCGGCCTACAAGTACCCTCGCGTGGTGGAGTTTGTCGACGCGCTGCCCAAGTCGGGCACGGGCAAGGTGATGTGGCGCGCGCTGCAGGAAAGCGAGAACGCGCGCAGCGCGGAGTCGAAGCCGGCGGCCTGAGTGGCCTGAGCGGATAGCGTTGCGTCAGCGGGATGCGCGGGCACATCCGTGCCCGCGTCAGTGCCCGCGCACGCGCACCAGCATCTTCACCATGGTCTTGTAGCTGCGCTCGCGGGCGTGCCGGGTCGGGGTGGTGCCATCCCGGTCGGCAAGGTTGGCGTCCGCGCCCGCATCCAGCAGCAACTGCACGGTGTCTTCATACCGCGCGCTGCCATCGCCCATGACGATGGTCTCCAGCAACGCGGTCCAGCCCTGGCGATTGATATGGTCGACCGCCACGCCGGCTTTCAACAACACCTTCACCACTTCGGTATTGCCATGCTCGCACGCGGCGATCAGGGCGGTGTTGTCGTAGCTGTCCGTGCTGTTGAGATCGGCGCCATGCGCCAGTGCCTGCTGCACCAGCTCAAGCTGCCCGGTGGCCGCGGCCAGCAGGAAGGGGCTGTTGGATTCCATGTCCTTGCGGTTGACATCGGCGCCGGCCGCCACCAGTGCCTTGGCAACCTCGGTATGGCGGCTGTAGACCGCCACCAGCAAGGCACTGCGGCCGCGTTCGTCGGCGGCCTGGGCGGAAGCGCCCGAAGCCAGCAAGCGCTTGACCAGTTCGAGATCTCCCAGCGTTGCCGCGGCAAGGAGATTGCGGTCGAGCCCGCCAACGCTATCGTGCGCGGCAGCGGCGGAGCCCGCGGCGCCTTGCCCGTGCGAGCGCGGCGATGACTGGGCCGGGCCGTTGCCGGCAGGGCGCGCGGCCAGCGTCGATCCGCCGGGGCCGGCCAGCAGCGCGCCGCCCATCAGCAAGCCGGTCAGCCCCAGCACTTCAGCAAGCACCAGTCGGCGGGGGCGGGCAGCAGGGCGTGGCATCCTGGTCGATCCTGGGTCAGGCGGGTTCGCTGACAGCCTGTGCGGCCGTGGCATCCGTATCCTGCAGCCGGCGCCAGAGCCGGCCCAGGTAGGGATCGTCGACCCCGTTGGTGGCAAGGCCAAGCAGCGTCTGTTGCAGGTACTCGCGGGCCGGGCCATACAGGCCACAGGCGTGGCGCAGGCAGGCCACCACGCGGTCGTCCGGCAAGCGTCCGGCATAGGCTTCGTGCCCGCGGTTCATCACGAAGGCCAGGGCGCGCTGCCGCGGGCTGCCGTTCATCTTCACATTGAGCCAGCGGGGGTGGTAGGCGCCGGTCAGCATCTCGCGGCGCCACAGCAGGCGGAATTCCTGCTCGATCATGTGATGGGGGATGCGGAAGACGACGCCCTGGCACGAGCCGCCGCGGTCCAGCGCGAGCACCAGGCCCGGGTCGTCCCAGGTGCCGCGGTTGATGCGCGAGTACAGGTAGAAGCCGCGGTGGTAGCCATGCACGGTAGCCAGCTGGCGGTCCGTGTGTATCACCATCGGGTTCCAGATCAGCGAGCCATAGCCGAACAGCAGGACATCGCCGGCCAGCCCAGGCGTATCCGGCCGCTGGTCCAGCGTCGCGCGCAGAGAACGCTCGAAAGCTTCTTCGGGAAGTAGCGAGGAAGCCACCGGCGTGCTGCAAAGAGAAGCACGCAGCCGATCTGTTTCGAGATCTTGTCGGGTGATGGCCATGATGCAAGCATAATCCAAAGCTGCGTGGCAGGCGGCATGGAAACCACATGGCACGCAGAAATGTCTGTAAGGTCCGGCAGGCTGTATGCGACTGACAACGGTCAGGCAGCCTTCGGAGGTCCAGCATGCACAAGTATCTCAAACAATCGGCTCAGGCCGATGCCATCGCGCAACGGGCAGCCGGGCCGCGCACCCCTGCGCGTAAATCCTGCAAGCCCAGATCTTGGCCAATGCGCTGGGCGCCGATGCTGATGCTCGCCGCGCTGGCCGGCCCGGTGCGCGCAGCGGCCAGCGCCGTGCCGGCCGCGTGCCTGCATGACAGCCCACCCCAGCGGCTAGCGCTGATCGAGCTCTACACGTCGGAGGGCTGTAGCAGCTGTCCGCCGGCCGATCACTGGCTCGGCACGCAGGCCGCTCGGTTGCCGGCCTCGCAGGCGCTGGCGCTGCACGTCGACTACTGGGACAGCCTGGGCTGGCGCGACCGCTTTGCCAGCCCGGTGTTCACCGCTCGCCAGCGCACGCTGGCGGGCGCGGTCGGCAGTCATACCGTATATACGCCCGAGGTGTTTGTCGGCGCGCGCGAGCAGCGCCGCTGGCACGACGCAGGCGAGGTCGCGGCGCGCGTCGCCGAGATCAACGCGCAAGCGCCCGGCGCCTCGCTTCGGCTGGGCTGGCAGGCGCTCTCCGCCGGGCAAGCGCAGGTCGCGCTGAACGTGACACCGGCGGCCCGCTCCGGGCCACTGCAGGCCTATGCCGCGCTGGTCGAGGACGGGCTGGTGTCGTCGGTGAAGGCCGGCGAGAATCAAGGCGCCACGCTGCGTCACGAGCGTGTCGTGCGGCTCTGGCTGGGCCCCTTCACGGTGCCGGCCGAGGGGCTGGCCTGGTCGGGCAGCGTGCCGTTGCCAACCGGGGCCGACCCGCGCAAGCTGGCCTGGGTTGCCTTCGCGCAGCAGCCCGGCGCCGAGGTGGCGCAGGCGGTGCTGGCGCCGCGCTGCGAACTGCCCCGGTGACGCAGGGATTCCTGTCGCGGACTGGCACTATCTGCTGGGCAAGGTGGCGGTATCACCTGCTATGTCTTTACAATGGGGCATCAACCAGGAGAACAGGCTATGGCGCGCACGCTCACGGTAGTTTTCGGTACCGGCAAGGAATTTGGCTTCACCATTGGCGACGCAGAGTTGGCGGCGGTCACCGAGGATGCTGGCTGGCGCTGGTTCGACCGCGAGTACGCCGAGCTCGATTGCCAGGCCTCCAGTCCGGTCGGCAAAGTGCTGGTGATCGACAAGATCCTCAGCGTGGCCAAGTTCTCCGGCGAGCAGCGCTTCAGCGGCGATGCCGCGTGGGCCCAGGACTACGCCCGCCATGCCGCCCGCCTGCTGGACCGCGACAAGGTCCGGGTCGACGTGGGCAACGCCGCGATCAGTTTCTGATCGCGGCCTGTCGGCAGCGCAATGCAAGGAGGGGCGCCCGTGGGCGCCCCTCTTTCTTGTCCCTTCCGCGCAAGGTGCGGATGGATGCGCCCGGCCGCCGCCGCAGCGGCGGCCAGGCGATCAGACTGCCAGCAGTTCCACTTCGAACAGCAGCGTGGCGTTGGGCGGGATCACGCCGCCCGCGCCGCGCGCGCCGTAGCCCAGCTCGGCCGGGATCACCAGGCGGCGGGTGCCGCCAACCTTCATGCCTTGCACGCCTTCATCCCAGCCGCGGATGACGTGGCCGGCGCCCAGCGGGAACACGAACGGGTCGTTGCGGTCCTTGCTCGAGTCGAACTTGCGGCCGGCTTGCTCGTTCTCGTAGAGCCAGCCGGTGTAGTGCACCGTGACATGCTTGCCTGCCGTGGCTTCGGCGCCTTCGCCGGTGACGGTGTCTTCAAATTGCAGGCCGGAGGGAGTGGTATTCATGGATGGCTTCCTTGTGCTGTATCAGCGAGGGTCACGGGTTCGGTGAGGCTGGCGGCAAGCCGGCCGCACCGGGCGGATTGGTTGAACGGGTTTGGCTCAGCCCGCGGGCTGTTGCAGGACTTCGAGCGTGATGCGGACGTTGTGGTCGTCGTCGCTGACCCAGATCTCGCTATCCTGGATCGTCACCGACAGCCGCATGGCGCGCTGGGCCAGGGCGGCAAGTGCTTCCACCGCCTCGGCCGGCACATTGTAAATGGTCACGTTGCGCAGCTTGCCCGCCTTGCCGGCCATGCCCTTCCACCATTCACGCGCGCTCGCACCATTGTAGGTGAACACGGTGACGCGATCGGCACGGGCCGCGGCGCGCTTCAGGCGCGATTCGTCGGGCTGGCCCAGCTCGATCCAGTGTGCGATGTCGCCAGTGAGGGTCTTTTCCCACAGGTCCGGCTCGTCGGGCTCGTCCAGGCCGCGGGTGAAGGTCAAGGTGTCGCTGGCTTCGCAGGCAAAGGCCAGCAGCCGCACCATCATGCGCGCGTCGTTCTCCGACGGGTGCTTGGCAATAGTCAGGGCGTGGCTGCCGTAGTAGGGCCGATCCATGTCGGAGACGGACAGTTCGGCCTTGTAGATGGTGGATTTAAGAGCCATGAAGGAAGCGGGGGCGGCAAAGGCTGCGAGAAGCGAAAGGCCGCATCATACGTGAATCGGGCAGGGCGATCTCGCGCCGGACTTTCAAGTGCGCGCTCAGGCGCCCACGGCGCGTAGCGCGATCGCACTCAGCCTGTTGGCAAAGCCGGGCTGGTTCTGCCAGGCCTCGCCCAGCAAGTGGCCGGTATCCGGCAGGTCGATCACCTCCACGCGCTCGGCCAGGCCGGCGCGTTCGGCGAGCGTATCGGCGATGCCGGGCGGAATGACCGCATCCCCGGCGCCGCGCACCAGCGTCAGGCGGCCGCGGAACCCCGTAATGAGGTCGAAGGCGAGCGAGGCGCGCCAGCTGCCGGGGGTGCGCAGCACTGCCGTAAAGGCCGGGCCGAAGGGGAGTTCGAACGCGGCGGGGTCATAGGCGGCGCCTACCAGCGTCAGCAGCCGTCCGATATGGTTGCGCGGGTCGGCGGCCAGCCGCACGGCGATTTCCCCGCTCATGCTGATACCGATCACGGCCCGGGGGGCGGTGCCGTCAAGGTGCGCCAGCGCCGCCTGGGCCTCGCGCAGGCGCTTGGCCAGCGAGTTAGGCGTGCGCGCCGAGCTTTCGCCGTGGCCGGAAAAATCAATGGCAACGCTGCCCACGCCCTGCGCGGCAAGCGCCTGGCGCAAGGCCAGCCAGCGCGCGCGGTGGCTGGTGCCCGCGCCGTGCAGCAGCAGGCAGCTTGCCCCGTTGCCGGTGTCGATGCGGTCGGCAGCCAGCGTTTCGGCGCCGGCCTCGATGTCAAAGCGCAGGGGCGTGCTCATGGCGGGCCTGGCGGCGCTTCAGCGGGATTTCTTGTAATCGCTCAGGTAGTAGCGCAGCAGCGCCGACGCCAGCGTCAGGCAGAGAAAAGCGATGGCGATCACCATGGCGTGCCCGGCAGGGCTGTCGATCTGTCCCGACAGGGCCAGGCTGGCCAGCCAGCTGCCTACCGGCAGGATCAGCAGGGGCACCAGCAGTGCGCGGCGCCCATAGGTGCGCAGGGCCCACGCGGGGAAATTGCGCAGGAAGGCCATCGGGATGCTGCAGAGCAGGCAGGCGCCCGCGGCGGCTAGCGAGGCCGCCACCACATCCCCAACTTGAATCGTGATCATTGTTCTCGGGTTTCCCGTTCAGGCGGAGGCCGCGAGAGGGCCTGCCGAAAAAATGCAAACCGCTGATTCTACAGAAGAATTCCGGCTTTCAGGTGTCGCGGGGCCGACATGCCGCAGCGGCAAGAAGGCAAGCGTGACGTGGCTGTCACTCCAGCGCCGGCAGTGCCGGCATGGCTTCCACCGACATGGTCAGAACCACGGTATCGCCTACGTCCGGCAGGAAGCGGGTCATGCCAAACGCGCTGCGCGAGAGCACGGCGCGGAAATCTCCGCCGCAAACGTGGCGCTTGATGCCGAACAGTGAGATCTCGCCGCAACTGAAGCGCTCGGCCTCCAGCCGCAGCGGCTGCGTGACGCCGTGCAGGGTCAGTTCGCCTTCCACGGCTACCAGCCGGTCCCCGTCCCGCACGAAGCGATTCGCGCGCAGCCGGACCACGGGAAAATTCTGGGCATCGAGAAACTGGGCCGAACGCAGGATGCCGTCCAGCGTGCGGTTGCCGGAATCGACCGAGTCGGCATCGACCGTGAAATCGATCGCGCCGCTGCCGCTGGCCTCGTCAAAGCTGATGCGGCCATCGATCTTGCCGAAGCGGCCGCGCACCGAGGTGCGCTCAAAGTGGCTGGCGGCGAAGTACACCGTGGTGTGCGTCGGGTCCACCGTGAA
This sequence comes from Cupriavidus basilensis, assembly GCF_000832305.1. Taxonomy (NCBI): domain Bacteria; kingdom Pseudomonadati; phylum Pseudomonadota; class Betaproteobacteria; order Burkholderiales; family Burkholderiaceae; genus Cupriavidus; species Cupriavidus basilensis. The sequence continues at coordinate 3,299,467 of NZ_CP010536.1, read as the reverse complement.
GTTGACAGGCTGCGCCTGCACCGTGCCGGGCAGGCATGGCGCCAGCAGGCAGAGCGCGCAAGCGACAGTTGCCGAAAGCCGCATGATGCGTGTCCTCAGTGGACGAACACCGGCAACAGGAAGATACCGATCACCGACAGGAAGCCGACGGTCCAGCACAGCGTGCGCAAGGTGGCGCGATCTGCCAGGTAGCACACGGTGTACAGGATGCGCGCGGCGAGGAAGACCAGCGCCAGTTCATCGATGCGCGCCGCCGGTGCTTGCAGGTGCGTGGCGCACAGCACGGCCGCGGCGAAGAAAGGGAAGGCCTCGAAGTGATTGCGGTGCGCCATGTCCGCGCGCCGCGCGCGCCCGGCCTGCTTTTCCAGCCAGCCGCGCGGGTCATGGTTGTCGAAGGCGCGTCCGCTGGCCTTGGCCACGCCCACCGTCACGACGGGCAGGATCCCCGCCAGCAGCACACACCAGAATGCGATCGGCATCGTCATTTCCTTTGCTTGGAGGAAAACGCCCGGCGACCGGACTGGCCGGCCGCCGGGCGTGCTCGCGAACGCGACGGCCTCAGGCTGCCACCACGCGGATCTTCACGCCAGCCACGCTGACCACCTGGCCGGCGCGGATCTTGGCGGTCTTGCGCGATTCCACCGCGCCGTCGACCGAGACTTCGCCGGCCGCCACCAGCGCCTTGCCGGCGCCGCCGCTGTCGCACACGCCGGCGACCTTGAGCAGGTCGTTCAGGGCGATATGCTCGCCCTCCAGCGGGAAGGTTACGGTTTGCATGGGCTTACTTCCCCCAGCTGTCACGCAGCCCGACGATGCGGTTGAAGACCGGCTTGCCCGGCTTCGAATCCACGCGGTCGGCCACGAAGTAACCCTGGCGCTCGAACTGGAAGCGATCCTCCGGAGCGGCTTGCGCCAGGCCGGGTTCCAGGTAGGCCGTGACGATCTTCTTCGAGTCCGGGTTCAGCGCGTCGAGGAAGTTCTTGCCGCCGGCGTCCGGGTTCGGGTCGTTGAAGAGGCGGTCGTACAGACGCACTTCAGCTTCATAGGCATGCGCCACACTGACCCAATGGATGTTGCCCTTGACCTTGACGCTGTCCGCGCCCGGCGTGCCGCTGCGGGTCTCGGGCAGGTAGTTGGCGTGCACGGCGATGACCTTGCCGTCGGCGTCGCGGTCCACGCCCGTGCATTCGATCACGTAGCCGTGGCGCAGGCGCACCTTGCTGCCCGGGGTGCCGTCCTCCTTGGGCGCAAACAGGCGGAAGTAGCCCTTGGGCGGCGCTTCGCTGAAGTCGTCGCGCTCGATCCACAGCTCGCGCGTGAGCGGGAAGACGCGCATGCCCAGTTCCGGCTTCTTCGGATGCACCGGCGCCGTGCAGTCGTCGCTCTGGCCTTCGGGGTAGTTGTCCAGGATCAGCTTGAGCGGATCGAGCACGGCGGCGCCACGCGCGGCGCGCGCGTCGAGGTCGTCGCGCACGGCGCCTTCCAGCGTGCTCATGTCGATCCAGCTATCGGACTTGGCCACGCCGATACGCTCGCAGAACAACTGGATCGATTCCGGCGTAAAGCCGCGGCGGCGCACGCCCACGATGGTGGGCATGCGCGGATCGTCCCAGCCGTCCACGCGGTTTTCAACCACCAGTTGCAGCAACTTGCGCTTGCTGGTGATGGCGTAGGTCAGGTTCAGGCGGGCGAACTCATACTGGTGCGGCAGCGGCTCGCTGAACACGCCGCATTCGCGCAGTTGCGCCAGCACCCAGTCGTACAGCGGGCGGTTGTTCTCGAACTCCAGCGTGCACAGCGAATGCGTGATGTTTTCCAGCGCGTCCGAGATGCAGTGGGTGAAGTCGTACATCGGGTAGATGCACCACTTGTCGCCCGTGCGGTGGTGATGCGCGTGGCGGATCCGGTAGATCACCGGATCGCGCATCACGATGTTGGGCGCGTTCATGTCGATCTTGGCGCGCAGCACGTGCTCGCCGTCGGCGTACTTGTCGTCGCGCATGTCGCGGAACAGCTGCAGGTTTTCCTCGACGCTGCGCTCGCGGAACGGCGAGGGCGTGCCCGGGCGGGAGAAGTCGCCGCGGTTGGTGGCGATCTGCTCGGCGCTTTGGCTATCCACGTAGGCGACGCCGCGCTCGATCAGCTTTTCGGCGAAGGCGTAGAGCTGGTCGAAGTAGTCGCTGGCGTAATACAGGTGCGGCTGCTTGCTGCCGTCCTTGGCCGTGGTGTCCCAGCTGAAGCCGAGCCAGTGCACCGCGTCGATGATGGAATCGACGTACTCGGTGTCTTCCTTGACCGGGTTGGTGTCGTCGAAGCGCAGGTGGCAGCGGCCGCCGAAATCGCGCGCCATGCCGAAGTTCACGCAGATGCTCTTGGCGTGGCCGATATGCAGGTAGCCATTGGGCTCCGGCGGGAAGCGGGTGATGACGGGGGGCAACGGCTCGCCCTGGGCATCCTGGCGGCCGGCGTAGGTGCCGGCGGTGAGGTCCTGGTCGATGATGCTGCGCAGGAAATTGGATGCGGCGGTCGTGCTGTCGTTGGCTTTGGGGTCGTTGCTCATGGTGGCGCCGGTGGGCGGTTAAGTCAGGAGGCGGGGCGGCGGCCGGAGTCTGGCGCGCAGCCTGCCGCGCTGCTCGATTGCATGGCGGAATGCCGGATCGGGTGATTTTACCGTGCCGGGGACCAGAGTCGTGCAAACTCCGCGCCCGGGCGCAAAAACACCCGGCGCGGCCTAGGATGGAGAGAGCGCACCCGCCCTGTGGAGCCTTGCCGCCATGCCGACGCCAACTATTTCCCAAACCACCCGCCCAACCCCGCCAGACGCCGTAGCCGGGCTCTGGCTGGCCGCCGGGCTGCCAGCCGCCGCCCTGGACCGGCTGCAGCTCAGCGGTGCCGATCCGGTGCTGCCGTCGTCGTTCGCCGTGGGCACGGCCGCCCAGGCCAGCCTGGGCGCGTCGGCGCTGGCCGCCGCCATGCTGTGGCAGCAGCGCAGCGGGCGCTGGCAGGACGTGGCCGTCGACATGCGCCACGCCGTGGCCGAGTTCCGCAGCGAGCGCTACCTGCGTGTGGGCGGCGAGCCCGCGCCGGAGTTCCGCGACAAGGTGTCTGGCCTCTACCGCTGCGGTGACGGGCGCTGGGTACGCGTGCATGCCAATTTTCCCCATCATCGGGACGGCGTGCTGCGCATCCTGGGTTGCCTGCACGATCCCGCCGCGGTGCGCTCAGCCTTGCAGAAATGGGATGCCGAGGCCTTCGAGGCCACCGCCTCCGAGGCCGGCCTGGTCGTGGCCGCCCTGCGCAGCTTCGACGAATGGGACCGCCATGCGCAGGGGCAGGCGTTGCACGGCATGCCGCCACTGACCATCGAGCGCATCGGCGAAGCGCCGCCGCAGCCGCTTGCCGCGCTGCCCGCCACCGGCGCGCGCCCACTGTGCGGCGTGCGCGTGCTGGATTTCACCCGCATCATCGCCGGGCCGGTAGCCGGACGCACGCTGGCCGCGCATGGCGCCGATGTGCTGCATGTGAGCGCGGCCCATCTGCCCAGCATTGCCCCGCTGGTGATCGACACCGGGCGCGGCAAGCGCGCCTGCCAGCTGGACCTGCGCGACCCCGACGACAAGCGCGCCCTGCACAAGCTGCTGCACGGCGCCGACGTGCTGATCCAGGGCTATCGCCCGCAGGGGCTGGCGGAGTTGGGTGCGGGGCCGGAGGCGGTGGCCCGCGCCCGCCCGGGCATCGTCTATGTGACGTTAAGCGCCTATGGGCATGTGGGTCCCTGGGCTGGCAAGCGCGGCTTCGATTCGCTGGTGCAGACTGCCAGTGGCTTCAATCATGCCGAAGCGTTCGCGGCGCACAGCGACGAGCCGCTGCGGCTGCCGGCGCAAGTGCTGGATCATGCAGCCGGCTACCTGCTGGCGCTTGGCGCCATGGCCGGCCTGCATCGCCGTGCTGCCGAGGGCGGCAGCTGGCATGTGCGGGTGTCGCTGGCGCAGGTTGGCCAGTGGTTGCGCGGCCTGGGCCGGGTCGAGGGCGGGTTGCAGGCACCGGACCCGTGCTTCGAGGACGTGGAAGACCTGCTGGTGACGTTGCCGTCGGGCTTTGGCGAATTGCGCGCGGTGTCGCATGCGGGGCGATTGTCCGAGACGCCCGCGTACTGGGCGCTGCCATCGGTGCCCCTGGGCACGCACGCGCCTGAGTGGCTGCCGCGCGCCTGAGCGGCGCACGGGCTGGGTTCGAAGCTGGCCGTGAGGGGGGCTTCAGGCGTTCTTCATGCGCCCGTCATGCGCGCCATCCAGTCCGCCATGTCGCGCTCGGTGGGGCTGCCTTCCTGCTGGGCCGCGAGAATGCGGGCGCGGTCGCCCGCCGGGCGGTTCTGGCTGAGCTTGAACTTGGCTTCGATGCGCGTGGGCACGATGCGCAGGCCCACGATCGCGCCCAGCATTTTCTGCTGGAAATCCTCCGGCAGCGCGCGCCACTGCGCGGCGTAGCCGGGCTCGTTCTGCGTGATCAACCGCTTGAGCAGCGCATCCTTGGCGTCGGCGTCATGGATGGTGGCGATCTCTGCGTACACGTGCACGGCCACGTAGTTCCAGGTCGGCACCGACAGCTTTTGCTCGTACAACGATGGCGACACATAGCCATGCGGCCCCTGGAACACCAGCAGGGCGCTGGGCGTCTGCTCCAGCCAGCGCCAGTGCGGGTTGGCGCGCGCCATATGGCCTTCGATCTGCCAGGCGTCGCCGCTGCGCTGGGCCACCACCGGCAGGTGGGTGGCGAACGGCAGCCCGTCGGCGTCGTTGCCGACCAGCGTGGCAAAGGGGTAGCGGCGCATGACCTCGTCGATGGCGTCGCTTTCGGTGCTGGCGAAGTGGGATGGGGTGTACATGGGATCAATACAGGGTTTGTTTCATCCGCGCGGGCTGCGACTCGTCGTAGGCGACGCCGTCGAAGGGATCGCGGCTCACGGCGGCAAGGATGGTGCCGTTGCTCGGCAGGCTGCTGCGCGCCACCTGGGATTCCGGTGCCCACAGACTGGAGCGCACCAGCGCGCGGGCGCACTGGAAGAACACCGACTGGATCGAAATCACCAGCACGGTCGCCGGCGCCTTGCCATCCACGATGCAGCGCGCGATCAGCGCCGGGTCCACCGAGACGTGGGCGGTGCCCGCCACGCGGATGGTCTCGTTGACGCCCGGGATCAGGAACAGCAGGCCCACACGCGGGTCGGCGATGATGTTGCGCAGGCTGTCCAGGCGGTTGTTGCCGCGCCGGTCCGGCAGCAGCAGGGTGCGCTCATCGAGCACCTGCACAAAGCCCGGCGCATCGCCGCGCGGGGAGACTTCCGCGTACTCCGCGCGCACCGTGGACAGCAGGCAGAGCGGGGCGGCCTCGACGAAGGCACGGTAGTGCGGGTGCAGGTAGTCGACTTCCTTGGCGAGCGAGGCTTCGCCGGCTTCGGCGTAGTGGGCCTCCAGCTCGGCCAGCGTGGTCAGGGCGTGCGGCGTGGTCATGTTGGGTGGCGCATATGGGGCGGCGCATGTGGGGCGCTCGTCGGGGCGTTGGGAAGACCGGGCAGACGCTCACTGTAACGCAGTAGCGCGCCCTCTGTTGCGTTGACGCCGCAGTCCTGCGCGTTACAGGTTGATGGTGCCGCGTCCCAGCTCGATCACGCGCCCGCCCACGCGGATGGCCTGCTCACCGGTGACTTCCAGGCGCAGCGTGCACGGCCGGTCGACCGCCTCGCCCTGCGCGACCTGGTAGGCGGCCGGCAGCGCGTGGTCGTTGGCGATCAGCCAGCCGCCCAGGTTGGCGCAGGCCGAGCCGGTGCCCGGGTCCTCGGCCACGCCACCACCTTGCTTGGTGAAGAAATAGCGCGACACCACCTGGCCCGGCCGGGTCGGGTCGAACGCGAAGACGTAAGCGGTCTTGCGGCCCAGGCTGCTCTGCGGCCAGGACGCCAGGCGTGCGCTGTCAGGCTGCGCACGGCGCACCGCGTCCACGCTCTTCACGGGCACCATCAACTGGTCGGCGCCAGTGTCGACCCAGATCGGTGCCGCCAGCAAGTCGGTCTCGGCGAGCCCGAGCAGCGATGCCATCTGCGCATCCGGCAGGCCCGCCGGCGCTGTCCTGGGCGCACCCGCATGCGGCGCCGTGAAGGTCCACACGTCGCCCTGCGCGGTCACCGGCACCACGCCCGCCTTGAACGCCAGCGTGAGCGCGTCGCCGGTAGCGGCCAGGTCGCGCACCACATGGGCAGTGCCCAGCGTGGGATGGCCGGCAAAGGGCATTTCGTAGCCCGTGGTGAAAATCCGGACGTGCGCGCTGGCCTGCTCGGAGGGAAGGATAAAGGTGGTTTCGGACAGGTTGAACTGCAGTGCCAGGGCCTGCATGGTGGCGGTGTCGAGCCCGCGCGCATCCTCGAACACGCACAGGGGGTTGCCGCCGAAGGTGGATTCGGCAAAGACGTTGAGCAGGCGGAAAGCGTAGGTGGTCATGGCGGCCGGGGCGAAAGCAAAGGTGAAGGCCTCAGTGTAGTGCCCTACGCGGCGCACGCCATGCACAGTCGTTGCTTTGGCAAGCAGGCCAGTTGCGGACAGTTGGGTGAAGCGCCCGGCTCAGCGCATGGCTCTCAGCGACGCAGCCGATGCCAACCAGCAAACGCCCGTCGGCGCGCACGCCGTGCAGTTCCGTATCCAGGGCAGTGCAGGCAAAAAAAGCCCACCTTGCGGTGGGCGCTCCCAGTACTACCTACCGGTACTCAAAATCCTACGGCCTGCCCGTCGCGCCGGCTGTCGCTGGCGGCCACATAGCCATGCTCGGCATCATCCGACAGGCGCCAGATAAACTGCCCCGAGCCGAAATCCATGTACGGGTCGTCGACCGACTTGAGCTGGTGGCCGCGCGCCTTCAGGCCGGCAACGACCGCCGGATCCATGGTGGATTCGACGTCCAGCGTGAAGTCGCGGTTGACCTTCCAGCGCGGCGCGCAGCAGGCCGCCTGCGGCTGCTGGTTGTAGTCCACCATGCGCACCACGGTCTGCAGATGCCCCTGCGGCTGCATGTCGCCGCCCATCACGCCGAAGCTCATCACCGGCTGGCCGTCCTTGGTCAGGAAGGCCGGGATGATGGTGTGGAAGGGGCGCTTGCCGCCGGCCACCACGTTGGGGGATTTCGGGTCCATCGAGAAGCCTACGCCGCGGTTCTGCAGGCTGATGCCGGTGCCCGGCACGACCACGCCGGAACCGAAGCCCATGTAGTTCGACTGGATGAACGAGATCATCATGCCGTTCTCGTCGGCGGCGCTCAGGTAGATGGTGCCCCCGACCTTGGGCATGCCGAAATCGAAGTGCGTGGCGCGCTCCATGTCGATCAGCTTGGCGCGTGATTTCAGGTATGCGTCGTCCAGCATCTGCTCGGGCGTGACTTCCATGCTGCCAGGGTCCGCCACGTAGCGATAGAGGTCGGCAAAGGCCAGTTTCATCGCCTCGATCTGCAGGTGCTGCGACTCGACCGAGTCCACCGGCAGCGCGGCCAAGTCGAACTGGCCGAGGATGCCCAGCGCCACCAGCGCGGCGATGCCCTGGCCATTCGGCGGGATCTCGTGCAGCTCAAAGCCGCGATAGGCCTTGCTGATCGGCTTGACCCAGTCCGGCTTGTAGTTGCGCAGGTCGTCGGCCGTCATGGCGCCGCCGCATTCCTTGCTGAAGGCGACGATCTTCTCGGCGATCTCGCCGTCGTAGTAGGCGCGGCCATTGCTGGCGCCGATCTTGCGCAGCGTGTCGGCGGCAGCCTTGAGCGTGAACTTCTCGCCCACGTTGGGTGCGCGGCCATTGGGCATGAAGGCTTCGGCGTAGCCAGGCTGGTCCTTGAGTTCCGGCACGGCGGCGGCCCACTTGTGCGCCACCACCGGCGGCACGGCATAGCCGCGCTCGGCGATCTCGATGGCGGGCTCCATCAGCTCGGCAAAGGGCAGCTTGCCAAAGCGCTCATGCAGCGCGGCCCAGCCGGCGATCACGCCCGGCACGGTGACGGCGTCCCAGCCGCGCACGGGGCGCTTGGCGATGCCGTTGGCATCCGTGCCGTACTTGCTCTTGAAATACTCGGGGCTCCATGCCGCCGGCGCCACGCCCGAAGCGTTCAGGCCATGCATTTCCTTGCCGTCCCACAGGATCGCGAAAGCATCGCTGCCCAGGCCGCACGAGACCGGCTCGACGATGGTGATGGCCGCCGCCGCGGCGATGGCTGCATCGACCGCGTTGCCGCCCTTGAGCAGCATGCGCAGGCCGGCCTGCGCCGCCAGCGGGTGCGAGGTGGACACCACGTTGCGCGCGAACAGCGGGATGCGCACGGAAGGGTAGGGATTGGTCCAGTTGAAGTTCTGCATGCTTGTCTCGGTTCGATGCGCTGGCAGCGCTTGGCCGCAATGCCGCGGCGGGCTTGCCAGCGCTCGTACGTTATTCCACGGTGATCTTGCGATCCTTGATCAGCTTACCCCAGCGCGCGCTGTCCTTCTTGACCATCGCGGCGAACTGGGCCGGCGTGCCGCCAACGGGTTCCGCGCCCAGCTTGCCCAGGCGCTCCTTCACGTCGGGCGCCTGGATCGCCTTGTTGAACTCGGCGTTGAGGCGGTTCACCAGCTCGGCTGGCATGTGCTTGGGGCCATAGATGCCGAACCAGGTATCGGACTCGAAGCCGGGCAGGCCAGACTCGCTGGCGGTCGGGATCTCGGGTGCCAGCGGCGAGCGCTTCAGGCTGGTCACGGCCAGCGCCTTGAGCTTGCCGTCCTTCACGTGCGGCAGGCCCGAGACGATGCTGTCAAACAGGATCTGCACCTTGTTGGAGATCAGGTCGGGCACGGCCAGCGCGGTGCCGCGATACGGGATGTGCGTGATGAACACGCCGGCCTGCGCCTTGAAGGCTTCGGCGGTCAGGTGCACCACGGTGCCATTGCCGCTGGATGCGTAGTTCAGCTCGCCAGGATGCTTCTTGGCGTAGTCGATCAGCTCCTTGACGTTCTTCACCGGCAGGCTGTTCGGCACCACCAGCACGTTGGTGGCGATGGCCACCTGGCCGATCGGGGTGAAGTCGGTCTCGGTGTTGTACGGCAGGCGTGTGTTGATGTACGGCCCGATCGAATGCGTGCTGGTCGTGGCGATCAGCAGCGTGTAGCCGTCGGCCGGGGCCTTGGCGGCCATGTCGGAGCCGATGGCGCCGCCAGCGCCGGGCCGGTTGTCGACCACGATCTGCTGGCCCATGTTGGTGCCCACTTTCTGCGCGATGGCGCGAGCCAGCAAATCAGTCGCGCCGCTGGCCGGGAATGGCACGATCAGGCGGATCGGCTTGTTGGGGTAGGTGTCGGCGAGTGCCGGGACGGCGCTCAGCGCAAGTCCCGTGGCGAGGCTCGTGCCAAACAGGCGCAGCCAGTGTTTCATGGTGATCTCCGGATCGGGGAAGCAAGGCAAACGCAGGCCGGGGCCGGCCCTCGGGCAACACACCCCGCCGCGGATGCTGCCAGGCGGTGCTGCGGATCAATTATTCCGTGCAGGTCATCATAATGAAAGCTAATATTTCTTTCTTATGTCTAAAGGTTTTCTTAAGTATTGGTGCGCCGTATTGGTGCGCCGAACAAGACATAGGCCAACCCGCACACCAACCCGCACACACCAAGCCGCACATCATGACGTTCTCCCCATGAGCACCATCCGTTTCCTGCGCACCTTCGTCGCCGTGGCCGACCACGGCTCTTTTGCCGCAGCCTCCGAGCGGGTGGCCCTGACCCAGGCCGCGGTCAGCCTGCAGATGCGCGCGCTGGAGATGGAGCTGCGCCGCGAGCTGTTCGACCGGGGCGGCCGGGTGGTGGCGCTCAATGCCGGCGGGCGCGAACTGTTGCCGCAGGCGCGCCGCATGCTAGCGCTCTACGACGAGATGCGGCTGCCTCCGGAAGCGCCGGACGCGATGGCTGGCGCGGTAGCGGTGGGCGCGGTGGTGTCGGTCATGGGCGGCCTGTCGCATGTGGTGGCGCGCATGAAGCGCGAGTACCCGGCACTGGACGTGCGCCTGGTCAGCGCCAAGTCGATCGAGCTGGCGGCGCAGGTGGAGTCCGGTGAGCTGGATGCGGCGATGCTGGTGGAAGGGGCAGGCCGCCTGCCCGGCACATTGGTGTGGACGCCGCTTTACCAGGAGCCGCTGGTGGCGATTGCCGGGCGCGACAGCCCGGGCGCGAACGCGCGTGAAGCGCTGGCGGCCAACCCCTTCCTGCGTTTCGACCGCGGACAGCGCACCGGCATGCTGGTTGCGCGGGCGCTGCGCCGCGCGCATCTGCGCGTCAATGAGTTTCTCGAGCTGAACTCGATCGAGGCGCTCGTCGAGCTGGTGCGCCAGCAGGTGGGCGTGACCGTGGTGCCGTTGCTGCAGCGTGCACGCTGGCTGGAGGACGAGGCGCTGCGCATCCTGCCGCTGGAAATCGGCGGCGCGCCGGTGCTGCGCACCATCGGCATGCTGGAGCGGCGCGACCAGGCGCGCCGCCACGTCACGGCGGCCGTGCGGGACGCCTGCGCAGGCCTGTTCGATGCCCCTGGCGCCGGCGAAAGGCACCTCGGGGGGGCTTGAGTCTGTCCCTGAGGGCACGCCTTACCCTGTTAAGCGCTTGCGGCAAGGTTCGCGCCATCAGCCAAGCCAGGGCCAACCGCCGGATGCCACTGGCGTTTCGTACCAATCGCCGAGCTTTCCCGAGCAGCTCCTGAACGGCCGCTCGGCGCATCTGCTGGTGACCATGGATACGCCGCCCCGATATTTCAAATGGATCTACCGCATGCCGGGCATCCGCCAGATGCGCAAGACCGCGCTGGAGTTCTGCGGGATCAAGCCGGTCCGCACCATGGCGTTCGGCCCGGTACCGGGCTCGCAGCCCGGGCAGAGGGCTGGCTGGCGCGCTTGCCGCCAGCATCCGGGCGCCGCAGCGGGCATGAAAAAAGGTGCCTTGCGGCACCTTGAGGGACTTCTGTGGCAGCGTCGCTCGCAGCCGGCACGGATACCGGCCGCGGGACTTGCTCTCTTATTCTTCCTGGAAAGCTTCCTCGCGCTTGTTCTTGATCGACGGCAGCGCCACGATCAGGACCAGCACGGCGGCCGCGATCAGCAGGCCGAGCGACAGCGGGCGGGTCAGAAACACGCTGAACTCGCCGCGCGACAGCAGCAGGGAGCGGCGGAAATTCTCTTCCATCATCGGTCCCAGCACGAAGCCCAGCAGCAACGGCGCCGGCTCGCACTTGAGCTTGATGAACAGGTATCCGATCACGCCGAAGGCCGCGGTCTGGAACACGTCGAACGTGGTGTTCTGGACCGAGTACACGCCGATGCAGCAGAACACCAGGATGGCCGGGTACAGGTAGCGGTAAGGCACCTTGAGCAGCTTGACCCAGATCCCGATCAGCGGCAGGTTCAGGATGATCAGCATGAAGTTGCCGATCCACATCGAGGCGATCAGGCCCCAGAACAGCGCGGGGTTGCTGGTCATGACCTGCGGGCCCGGCTGGATGTTGTGGATGGTCATCGCGCCCACCATCAGCGCCATCACGGCGTTGGGCGGAATGCCCAGCGTCAGCAGCGGGATGAAGGAGGTCTGCGCCGCGGCGTTGTTGGCCGATTCCGGACCTGCCACGCCTTCGATGGCGCCCTTGCCGAACTCATGCGAGAACTTCGAGGTCTTCTTTTCCAGCGAGTAGGCTGCAAACGAAGCCAGTGCCGCACCGCCGCCCGGCAGGATGCCCAGCGCGGAGCCCAGGAACGTGCCGCGAAGCACTGCCGGGATCATGCGCTTGAAGTCAGCCTTGGTCGGGAACAGGTTGGTGATGTGGTCCGTGAAGGTTTCGCGGGCATCTTTTTGCTCCAGGTTCGCGATGATTTCCGCGAAGCCGAACACACCCATGGCGACCGAGACGAAATTCAGACCGTCGGTCAGCTCAGGCACGTCGAACGAGAAGCGCGCCGCGCCCGAGTTCACGTCGGTGCCGACCAGGCCCAGCAGCAGCCCCAGCACGATCATGGCGATGGCCTTGACCAGCGAGCCCGAAGCCAGCACCACGGCGCCGATCAGGCCCAGCACCATCAGCGAGAAGTACTCGGCTGGGCCGAACTTGAAGGCCAGTTCCGACAGCGGCGCTGCGAACGCGGCCAGGATCAGGGTTGCCACGCAGCCGGCGAAGAACGAGCCCAGGCCGGCGGTGGCTAACGCCACCCCCGCTCGCCCTCGCCTGGCCATCTGGTAGCCATCGATGGTAGTCACCACCGACGACGATTCACCCGGCAGGTTGACCAGAATGGCGGTGGTGGAGCCACCGTACTGGGCGCCGTAGTAAATACCGGCCAGCATGATGAGCGCGGCCACCGGCGGCAGCGTGTAGGTCACCGGCAGCAGCATGGCGATGGTGGCCAGAGGCCCCAGGCCCGGCAGCACGCCGATCAGGGTGCCCAGCACGCAGCCCAGGAAGGCGTATGCGAGGTTTTGCAGGGTCAGGGCGGTCGAGAAGCCCAGGCCCAGGTTGGCTAGTAGTTCCATATGGCCGTCTCCTTATCCTGCCAAGAATGCCGGCCACACCGGCATCTGAAGATTGATGCCGTAGACGAAGGCGCCCAGGCTGATGATCACCAGGACGATGGCGTTGACAACGGCACCCTTCCAGCTGAATTCATGGCTGGCCATCGACGACACCAGCACCAGCACCAGCACCGACAGCACCATGCCCAGCGGCTTGAGCATCAGGCCGAACAGCACCACCGAACCCAGGATCCACAACAGGGTCTTGATGTCCCAGCGTGCGAGCTGGTCTTCTTCCTTCTTGGCGGACAGGGAACTCCACAGCACCAGCGCGCCGAGCAAGGCGAGCACGATGCCGAGCCAGAACGGGAAATACCCGGGGCCCATCTTCGCGGCAGTACCCATGGAATACCCGCGTGCGACCCAGGAAAAGCTGAATCCGACCAGGATGAACATCAGGCCGGAGGCAAAGTCCTTTTGGCTACGAATGCGCAAAATGATTCTCCTCGAAAAAACTGCTTGAAATCCGTGCGGCTAAGGATGTTGCGGTGCGTCAAAAGCGCGCGCGCAACCGTCCCGCCGCTGGCAGGGAGGAAATTAAGGGGGCGACCTTTCAGCTACCTTTCAGATGTCTGCAAAAATGGTCAATCTGCGGGTATCTCCCTAGGAGACATCCAGGGGCCGCTTTCACGCCTGCGCGGCAGAGTGGTCATAGGGCTGCGCTATCATCAACGGCTGCACTGCCGTTGCCGATGCGTGCGCAGCCCGTGGCCGATGCGGCACGGCATGGAAAGGGAAAAGGGAAAGCCGTTTTGGAAAGCATCGACCATGTCATCCTGATCGGCGCCGTCGTGATGTCGCTGGGCATTGTGGTGGGCGCCTTCTCGGCGCGCGTGGGCGTGCCGTTCCTGCTTGTGTTTTTATCGGTAGGCATGCTGGCCGGCGTGGATGGCCCCGGTGGCATCCGCTTCTCCAATACCTGGCTGAGCTTCCTGGTCGGCAACCTCGCGCTGGCGGTGATCCTGCTCGATGGCGGCTTGCGCACCCGGCTGGCCACCTTCCGGGTGGCGCTGAAACCCTCGCTGTCGCTGGCGACCGTGGGCGTGCTGGTCACGACCGGCCTGGTGGGCCTGTTTGCCGCCTGGGTGCTGGAGATCGACTGGAAGCTCGGCCTGCTGCTGGGCGCCATCGTCGGCTCGACCGATGCCGCGGCGGTGTTCTCGCTGCTCAATACCAGCGGCATCCGGCTCAAGGAACGGGTGGCGAGCGTGCTGGAGATCGAGTCCGGCATCAACGACCCGATGGCCATCTTCCTGACCCTCACCCTGATCGACTGGATCGCCGCGCCCGCGGGCCTGAGTCCCGGCGCACTGTTGTGGCGCCTGGTAGTGCAGTTCGGGGTCGGCGGATTGCTCGGGTTGGGCCTGGGCTACTGCATGGCCAACGTGATGGAGCGCATTCGCGTGGCCGAAGGCCTGCAGGCCATCCTGCTGTGCTCGGGCGGCGCCATGGTGTTCGCCATCGTGCAGACGGCGGGCGGCAGCGGCTTCCTGGCCGTCTACCTGACCGGCATCCTGGTGGGCAACCGCGACCGCGCGGTAGGCCCCGACACCATGCGGGCGATGGACGGCATGGCCTGGCTGTCTCAGTCCGCGATGTTCCTGCTGCTTGGCCTGCTGGTGGCGCCGCACCGGATCTGGGAGGTGGCGCTGCCGGCGGTGGCGGTGGCGGCATTCCTGATGCTGGTGGCGCGCCCGGCTGCGGTCTGGCTGGCGCTGCTGCCGTTTCGCTTCAGTGCCCGGGAGAAGGGCTTCGTGGCCTGGATGGGCCTGCGTGGGGCGGTGCCGATCGTGCTGGCGCTGTTTCCCATGCTTCAGGGCATGCCGGATTCCGGCTTGCTGTTTCGCATCGCCTTTGCGGTGGTGCTGACCAGCCTGCTGCTGCAGGGCACCACCGTGCCGCTGGCGGCGCGGCTGGCGCGCGTGCTGCGTCCCGCCTATCCGGAGCCGCTGGCCCGCTCCCGGCTGCGGGGCACGCATGGGCCGGCGCTGGAGGTGATGCAGTTCAGGGTCGAGGCCGATTCGCCGGCTGAAGACCTGCGCGCCGACCAGCTCGAATTGCCGCCCCGTTGCCGGCTGCTGACCGTGGTGCGGGACGAAGCGCTGGCTGCGCCCGATCAGACCGTGCTGCGGGATGGGGATATGGTGTCGATCCTGGCGCCGGGGACCAGCGTGCCGATGCTGGCACTGTTGTTCCATCGGCCTGGGCCGGCGCTTGCCTGGGGCAAGGCTAGCCATGATTTCCTGCTGTCCGGGGAGGCCATGCTGCGGGATGTGGCGGGGCTTTACGGGACACGGGAGTTGAGTCCTGCCGAGGCGGCACGGACCCTGGAAGCCGCTATGCAGGAGGCCTTTACATCACCACCAGTGGAGGGCGACGCCGTCGAGATAGCAGGGCTGAAGCTCACGGTGACGCGGATGGACGGGCCGCGGATTATTCAGGTGGGGTTGTTGTTGCCTCGCGCGGAGCAGGAGGCGGCCTGACAAAGCAGGATTTGCGCGGGTGGTCTCCCTCTCCCACTGGTGGGAGAGGGAGAGACAGCCGTCGTCATGGCGCGAGGCATTGGCCTGTTCGGCGGCTTCGGCAAATGCTCCGAGCGTATCAATCCACCTTGGCGCCCGACACCTTCACGATCTGCGCGTACTTCTTCAGCTCGCGCTGCACCAGTGCGCCGAACTGCTCCGGCGTGGTCGGTGCCGGCTGGGCGCCGATGCGGGCCAGCTTTGCCTTCATGTCGTCGGTCTTGAGGATGGCCACGATCTCGTGGTTGAGGCGGTCGACGATCTCTTTCGGGGTGTTGGCCGGGGCGAACACCCCGAACCACGTGGAGATGTCGAAGCCTTCCAGGCCGAGCCCCTTGCCGGCTTCCGCGATAGTGGGCAGCTCGGGCAGGGCGGCGGCGCGGGTGGCGGTGGTGACGGCGAACGCCTTGAGCTTGCCGGCCTTGATGTTGGCCGCGGCGGATGCGAGGTTATCGAAGATCATGTCGGTCTGGCCGGACAGCACCGACAGCTGCGCGGGCGAGGCGCCGTTGTAGGGGATGTGGACCATGCTGACCTTGGCCATGCTCTTGAACAGCTCGCCCGACAAATGTCCCGCGCTGCCGTTGCCACCCGAGGCGTAGTCCAGCTTGCCGGGGTTCTTGCGCGCGTATTCCACCAGCTCACGCACATTGTTGATATGCAACTCGGCGGCTTTGCCAGGGTGCATGACGAGTACGTTGGGCACGTCGGCCACCAGCGTGATCGGGCTGAAGTCCTTCACCGGGTCGTACGGCATCTTGGCAAAGAGGCTGGGGTTGATGGCGTGGGTGGCCACGGCGCCCATCACGATGGTGTAGCCGTCGGCCGGCTGCTTGGCCACGTAGTCGGCGCCGATATTGCCGCCGGCTCCCGGGCGGTTTTCCACCACCACGGGCTGGCCCAGGCTGTCCTTGAGCTTGTCGCCGATGGCGCGCGCCACCGTGTCCAGCGGGCCGCCGGCCGGGTAGGGCACGACGAACTTGAGCGGCTTGGACGGGTAGGCGGTGGCCGCGGCGGCAGGCGTGGCGCTAACGGCAATAAAGGTGCCGATAGCGGGCAGGGCGGCGGCGAGCAATGCCGCGGCGAGTTTTTTCTTGAGCATGGAGATGCGTCGGGTTGGATTGGGAATCTGGTGCACCAGGCGCTGCGGCCTATTTCATGCCGACGCCGCGCGCCATCATCACCGCGCACAGCGGCAGCAGGATCAGCAGGTGGGCCTGGATCATGACCCAGCGCCGCGCGGACTTCAGCTCGGCCGGCATGGGCACGAAGTCTGGCAGGCTGCGCGCCTGGCGGCGCCACCGCCGGATGGCGAAGGTGGGCGGCAGCGAGCACAGGGCGATCACCACGAACACGGTGATCTTGGCGTGGAACCACGGGTTGTGCAGGTAGAACTGTGCGCCCTTGGCGCCGTAGAACAGCCGCAGCAGGCCGCTGGCCAGCACCGCCATGGCAGTGAGGAAGTAGAGCAGGTCGTAGATCGACAGGCGCTTGAGCACGGGCGGCGTCATGCCGGGGCGCAGCACGACCGCTTCGGCGGTCATCAAGGCGATCAGCAGGAAGATGAAGGTGTAGTGCAGGAAGGCCAGCAGGGCGTCGGTCAGCATCCAAACTCCTCTTGTGGTCAGGCATGCGCCGTACGCCGGCGCGCGCGGGGTCAGGGTTCTTGCTTTGTTCGCTACGGCAACGGCAACGGCAACGGCAACGGCTATGGCAACAACGAAGGCAACAACGAAGGCAATTGCAACGACGACAAACTTCGGCTTGCCGCTGTGCGCCCCGCCACTGCAGGCACACAGCGGCAAGCACCTTACAGCACGCCCTTGGCGCGCAGCGCGGCAATCTGGTCCGGCGTATAGCCCAGCATGTCGCCAAGCACCGCGTCAGTGTGCTCGCCCAGCAGCGGCGGGTGGCGCACGGCCTCGGGCGGCGTCGCGCTCATCTTGATCGGGCTGCCCACCAGCTTGACCTCGCCGGCGCTCGGGTGCGGCAGGTCCACGCGCAGGCCGCGCGCCTTGACCTGGGCATCCTCGAACACGTCGTCCAGCGTGTTGATCGGGCCGCAGGGCACGCCGGCGGCTTCCAGGTCGAGGATCCACTGGGCGCGGGTGCGCGGCCTGACCATGTCGGCGATGATCGGCACCAGCACGTCGCGATGCGCAACCCGCTGCGGGTTGGTGGCGAAGCGCGGGTCGTCGGCCAGTTCGGGGCGTCCGCCGGCAACGACGAACTTGCGGAACTGGCCGTCGTTGCCTACCGCCACGATGATCCAGCCGTCGGCCGCCTGGAAAGTCTGGTAGGGGACGATATTGGGGTGGGCGTTGCCCCAGCGCCTGGGCGCTTCGCCGCTGGCCAGGTAGTTGGTGTTCATGTTGGCCAGCATGGCCACCTGCACGTCGAGCAGGGCCATGTCGATGTACTGGCCTTCGCCAGTTCGCTCGCGGTGGGCCAGCGCGGCCAGCACGGCGATGGTGGCGTACTGCCCGGTCATCAGGTCGGAGATCGCCACGCCGGCCTTCTGCGGGCCGCCGCCGGGCAGGTCGTCGCGCTCGCCGGTCAGGCTCATGAAGCCGCCCATGCCCTGGATGATGAAGTCGTAGCCCGGGCGCGCCGCATAGGGGCCGGTCTGGCCGAAGCCGGTCACCGAGCAATAGATCAGGCCCGGCTTGATCGCCTTGAGGGAGTCGTAGTCCAGGCCGTACTTCTTCAATTGGCCGACCTTGTAGTTCTCCAGCACCACATCGCTCTGGGCGGCCAGCGCGCGCACCAGTTCCTGGCCTTCGGGCGTGCTGATATCGCAGGTCACCGAGCGCTTGTTGCGGTTGGCTGCCAGGTAATAGGCAGCTTCCGCGGTATTGCGGCCTTCGCCGTCCTGCAGCCAGGGCGGCCCCCAGGTGCGGGTATCGTCGCCGGCGCCGGGGCGCTCGATCTTGATCACGTCGGCGCCAAAGTCGGCAAGGTTCTGGGCGCACCATGGCCCGGCGAGAACGCGGGTCAGGTCGAGAACGCGGAGGTGGCTTAAAGCTCCCATGGGGTGGTTTGCGGATCCGGCAAGGGGTGGGCGAGGGAAGGCCGGGCGGCCCCGCCGTCTGGTCTGGGTGGCGGCTTGCGGGGCAATCGGAGGCTGGCGCGAAACCAGGCTCGGGGGCGTCCGGCTGGGACAGCCAGCACTTTACCACCGGCAGGCCGCCGGGAGCACATCGCGACCGGCTGCGGATCGCGGCGGGGCGCGGTGTTGCGGGCGGTGCGAGGCGAAACCCCGGCGAATCCCCGGCGGAATGCCGCGCGCTCAGGCTTCCCCGTATAATCAACGGTTTGCAAAACCATCTTGACCGACAGCGCCCTGCCATGACGTGGGACGCCCTTGCCCAGAACATGAAAGTCTCCGACATCCGCAGCAAGTTCCTGCAGTACTTCGAATCGAAGGGCCATACCGTGGTCCGCTCGTCCAGCCTGGTGCCGGGGAACGATCCGACGTTGCTGTTTACCAACTCCGGCATGGTGCAGTTCAAGGACGTGTTCCTGGGCACCGACAAGCGCCCGTACACCCGCGCGACCTCGTCGCAGCGCTCGGTGCGCGCCGGTGGCAAGCACAACGACCTGGAGAATGTGGGTTACACCGCGCGTCACCACACGTTCTTTGAAATGCTCGGCAACTTCTCGTTTGGCGACTATTTCAAGCGCGAGGCGATCCAGTACGCGTGGGAGCTGCTGACCAAGGTCTACCAGCTGCCGGCCGAAAAGCTGTGGGTCACGGTGTACGCGGAAGACGACGAAGCCTATGACATCTGGGCCAAGGAAGTCGGCGTGCCGCCCGAGCGCATCGTGCGCATCGGCGACAACAAGGGCGCGCGCTACGCCTCCGACAACTTCTGGCAGATGGCCGACACCGGCCCCTGCGGCCCATGCTCGGAAATCTTCTACGATCACGGCCCCGATGTGTGGGGCGGCCCCCCGGGATCTCCCGAGGAAGACGGCGACCGCTACATCGAGATCTGGAACCTGGTGTTCATGCAGTTCAATCGGGACGAGCAAGGCAATATGCCGCGCCTGCCCAAGCCCTGCGTCGACACCGGCATGGGCCTGGAGCGCATCGCCGCGGTGCTGCAGCACGTGCACAGCAACTATGAGATCGACCTGTTCCAGGCACTGATCAAGGGCGCTGCGCGCGAGACCGGCACCACCGATCTCAACAACAATTCGCTGAAGGTCATCGCCGACCACATCCGCGCGTGCTCCTTCCTGATCGTCGACGGTGTGATCCCCGGCAATGAAGGCCGCGGCTACGTGCTGCGCCGTATCATCCGCCGCGCTATCCGCCACGGCTACAAGCTGGGCCGCAAGACCCCGTTCTTCCACAAGCTGGTGGGCGATCTGGTGGGTCAGATGGGCCAAGCCTACCCGGAACTGTCCGACGCCGAAGCGCGCGTCGTGGAAGTACTCAAGGCAGAAGAGGAGCGCTTCTTCGAAACCATCGAGAACGGCATGTCCATCCTTGACGCGGCACTGGCCGACGTCAAGGCCAAGGGCGGTACCGTGCTCGACGGCGAACTTGCCTTCAAGCTGCATGACACCTTTGGCTTCCCGCTGGACCTGACGCAGGACGTGTGCCGCGAGCAGGAAATGACGGTGGACGAAGCCGCCTTCGACGCGGCCATGAGCCGCCAGCGCGAGCAGGCCCGCGCCGCCGGCAAGTTCAAGATGGCGGCCGGCCTGGAGTATAAGGGCGACAAGACCACCTTCCACGGCTACGAAAAGCTGGGCGTGGACGGTGCGAAAATCACCGCGCTGTATGTGGACGGCGCATCCGTGGACACGATGCAGCCGGGCCAGACCGGCGTGATCGTGCTGGATAACACGCCGTTCTACGCCGAGTCCGGCGGCCAGGCCGGCGACCAGGGCGAACTGAAGAGCGGCAGCGCAGTGTTCAGCGTGGTCGATACCACCAAGGTGCAGGCCGATGTGTTCGGCCACCAGGGCACCCTGGCGGGCGGCGCGCTCAAGGTCGGCGACAGCGTCACCGCGCAGGTGGATGCGCAGCGCCGCGCGCGCACCGTGCGCAACCACTCGGCCACTCACCTGATGCACAAGGCATTGCGTGAAGTGCTGGGCAGCCACGTGCAGCAGAAGGGCTCGCTGGTCGACGCGGACAAGACCCGCTTTGACTTCTCGCACAACGCGCCGATGACCGACGAGCAGATCCGTCGCGTCGAGGAGATCGTCAACGCCGAGATCCTGCAGAACGCAGCCACCGGTGCTGAAGTCATGCCCTTCGACGACGCGGTCAAGAGCGGCGCGATGGCGCTGTTCGGCGAGAAGTACGCCGACGATGTGCGCGTGCTGTCGATCGGCAGCTCCAAGGAACTGTGCGGCGGCACCCACGTGACCCGCACCGGCGATATCGGCGTGTTCAAGATCGTGGTGGAAAGCGGCGTGGCAGCGGGCATCCGCCGCGTCGAAGCCATCACCGGCGACAACGCGCTGCATTACCTGCAGGCGCTGGACGCCAAGCTGAACGAAGCTGCCGCCGCGCTCAAGGCGCAGCCGTCCGAGCTGGTGCCGCGTATCGGGCAGGTGCAGGAACAAGTGCGCGCGCTGGAGAAGGAACTGGAGCGCCTCAAGAGCAAGCTGGCCGCCTCGCAAGGCGACGAGCTGGCGGCGCAGGCCATCGACGTCAAGGGCATCAAGGTGCTGGCCGCACAGCTCGACGGCGCCGACGTCAAGACGCTGCGCGAAACCATGGACAAGCTCAAGGACAAGCTGGGCACCGCGGCCATCGTGCTGGGCGCAGTGGCCGACGGCAAGGTCAGCCTGATCGCCGGGGTGACTGCCGATGCCACCGCCAAGGTCAAGGCCGGCGAGCTGGTCAACTTTGTCGCGCAGCAGGTCGGCGGCAAGGGCGGCGGCCGTCCGGACATGGCGCAAGCTGGCGGCACGGAGCCGGCCAACCTGCCGCAGGCGCTGGCAGGCGTCGGCGAGTGGGTCGCGAGCAAGGTCTGAGGCAGGCCTGAGGCAGATCTGAGGCATTCGCCGCAGCCGAGGAACGGGCCAAAACCGCGTGCCATGACGACGGCTGTCTCTCCCTCTCCCCTCAGGGGGAGAGGGACGGGGAGAGGGGTGGCTTAGCCAGGAGCCACTTGAAGCGAAGCCCGCGGTGTTGTCCAGCACGCAGGCGTAACGAGCGCCCGCCCTCTCCCCCGGCCCTTCCCCCTCAGGGGGAGAGGGGCGCAAACTGGCAGCAGTCCGAATCCTCCCAGTAGCATCCCAAAGGCGCCCCAGGCGCCTTTTTTCACGTCGACTCGCGGCTCAGCTTCCCCATCAGCGTCAGGATGTCGATGGGCAGCGGAAACACGATCGTCGAGCTCTTGTCGCCGGCAATCTGCGTCAGCGTCTGCAGATAACGCAGTTGCATCGCCTGCGGTTCCCTTGCCAGCATCTGCGCGGCTTCCAGCAGTTTCACCGAGGCCTGCAACTCGCCCTCGGCATGAATGACCTTGGCGCGCCGTTCGCGTTCGGCCTCGGCCTGGCGCGCGATGGCGCGGATCATCGTTTCGTTGAGGTCGACGTGCTTGATCTCCACGTTGGAGACCTTGATGCCCCAGCTATCGGTCTGGGCATCGAGCGCTTTCTGGATGTC
Source organism: Cupriavidus basilensis (assembly GCF_000832305.1). NCBI lineage: Bacteria > Pseudomonadati > Pseudomonadota > Betaproteobacteria > Burkholderiales > Burkholderiaceae > Cupriavidus > Cupriavidus basilensis. Next base: position 3,277,713 of record NZ_CP010536.1, on the reverse strand, counting down.
GATGTTGAGCTGCTCGCGCTCGGCCAGCATCTCGTCGAGCTCATGCTTGCCCAGTACCGAGCGCAAGGTGGTCTGCGCCAGCTGGCTGGTGGCCTCGAGGAAGTTCGCCACCTGGATGATGGCGCGTTCCGGGTCGATCACGCGGAAGTACACCACCGCATTCACCTTGACCGACACGTTGTCGCGCGAGATCACGTCTTGCGGCGGCACGTCCATCACCACCGTGCGCAAGTCCACGCGCACCATCTGCTGCACCGCCGGGATCAGGATCACAAGCCCCGGACCCTTCACTTTCCAGAAGCGCCCCAGCATGAACACCACGCCGCGTTCGTACTCGCGCAGCACGCGGATCGAGGAAACAATGAGCAAGGCAATGATGAAGACCAGACCGCCTGCGCCGAATCCGAACGCCATGATCATGCTCCTTGAGTGGATGGGGGAATCGGGGTGGCGCTTGCCTGCGCGCCGTCCATGGCGCGCACCTCGAGCAGCAGCCCGTGGCGTCCGATGACCAGCACGCGCTGGCCGTGCGTCATCGGCATGGCACTGTGCACCTGCCAGCGTTCGCCGCGTATTTCGGCCCAGCCGTCATCCCACAGATCCTCCAGCACCACGCCGGGCATGCCGATCATCGCGTCGCCGCCATTGATCGAGGGCATGCGACGGGCGCGCCAGAGCAGCGTCCAGACGGCGAACAGGAACACCGCGCTGGCCAGTGCCAGGCTGCCGATCAGCCACAGCGGAATGCCGAAGCCGGGGACATTCGTATCGATCAGCATCACCGCGCCGAAGATGAAGGCGATGATGCCGCCCACGCCCAGTGCGCCAAAGGTGGGCAGGTATAGCTCCGCCACCATGCAGCCAATGCCCAGTGCGATCAGCCCCAGGCCTGCGTAGCTGACGGGCAGCATATGCAGCGCGAACAGCGCCAGCAGCAGGCAGATCGCGCCGCCAATGCCGGGTACCACCATGCCCGGCGTGGAGAACTCGAAGATCAGGCCGTAGATGCCGGCCATCATCAGGATCAGCGCCACGCTGGGATCGGTGATGACCTCCAGGAAGCTGTCGCGCCAGTCTGGCTCCAGCACCTGCACCGGCGCGTGCGCCGTGCGCAGCACGCGCTCCGTGCCGGCGGCCTGGATGTGCTTGCCGTCCACGGCGCGCAGCAGGGCGGGCAGGTCGGGGGCGATCAGGTCCGCGACCTTCTGCGCGACCGCCTCGCTGGCCGACAGGCTGACCGCCTCGCGCACCGCGCGTTCGCCCCACTCGGCATTGCGCCCGCGCAATTGCGCCAGACCGCGTATATAAGCCGAGGCGTCGTGCATCTGCTTGCGCTCCATGGTGTCCTGCGGCGGCGCGCCGGCAGGGGCGGAGGCGGAGCCTGGGGCCGCCTCCGGTTTCTGTGGCCCGCCAATGCCGATCTGCACCGGGCTGGCCGCGCCCAGGTTGGTGCCAGGCGCCATCGCGGCGATATGGCTGGCGTAGAGGATGTAGGTGCCGGCGCTGGCCGCGCGCGCGCCGCCCGGATAGACGTAGCTCGCCACCGGTACCGGCGAGGCCAGGATGCCCTGGATGATCTCGCGCATGGACAGGTCCAGTCCGCCCGGGGTGTCCATTTCCAGCACGATCAACTGTGCGCCGGCATCGCGAGCGCGCGCCATGCCACGCTCGATAAAGCTCGCGCTGGCCGGGCCGATCGCGCCTTTGAGCGGTATGACGAAAACGGGGGGAACGGCGCCGGCGGCCGCGTTCGCGCTCGCCTGCGCATTGGCCAGCGTGGCGGGGACCAGCGGTGTCGCCACCAAGGCAGCGAGGGCTAGCCAGACGGCCGTTGCAAGCCATCTCAGGAGCATCGGGACATGCTTCATGGCAATGGCGCCGGCACGTGGAGTGCAAACGCGGCGCCACTTCCAGTGTAGGCGACCGGGCACATCTTGCCCGGCTTGGCGGCCGCGGGTGGACTCAGGCGGCCGCGGCCAGGCCTGGCCGTGGGGCGCGCAGGGTGTCGGCCAAGGCGCCCAGCGCGGTATTGGCCATGGCCGGATGCCAGGCCAGCAATGTGGTGACTTTGCCAGCCTGGCCGAGGCCGTGGAGGCTGATCTTGGGCAGGTCGCGGTACAGGCCAAGTACCGAACGCGGCACAATCGCCACGCCAATGCCGGCTGCCGCGCAGGCAATGATGGCGTGATACGAGCCCAGCTCCAGCACCCGGCGCGGCGGGCTGCCGCTGGCGCCGAACCAGGCTTCGAGCCGGCCGCGGTAATTGCAGCCGGACTCGAACGACAGCATGGTGCGGGTTTCCAGGTCGGCCGCGCTGTGGATGGGCGCATGGCGCTCGCGGGCGATCAGCACCAGTTCTTCCTCGAACGCTGGCAGCGACGCCAGCGCCGGATCATCCAGCGGCTGGGCCACAAAGGCGCAGTCCACTTCGAAGCGCGCCAGCGCCTGCAAGGCCTGGCGCGTGGGGCAGGTCACCAGTTCCAGTTCCACGTCCGGCCACGCCTGGTGATAGGCGGCCAGCACGGCGGGCAGGCGGCTGGCCGCCGTGCTCTCCATCGAGGCGATGCGCAGGCGGCCTTGCGGCCTGGCTGGCAGCACGGCCTGGCGGGCTTCTTCGGCCAGGTCCAGCACGCGGCGGGCGTAGTTGAACAAAGTCTGTCCGGCCGGCGTCAGCACCATGCGCTTGCCGTCACGCAGGAACAGATCGACGCCGAGCGAGGCCTCCAGCTGGCGAATGCGGGTGGTGACATTGGACTGCACGCGGTGCAGGCGGGTGGCGGCGCGGGTGATGCCGCCTTCCTCCACGACAGAGCGAAAGATTTCCAGGGAAGCCAGGTCCATTGCGATCCCCTTGCAGGATGTGACGATGAAGTGACGGCGAACAAAAGATCATCTCAAAAAAAGATGATTTAGTTCTCAATTATTCATTTTTCGGTTCGCCGGCCCGAGCGTAGCATGCGCCTATGAAATCCACATCCACACTGGCATCACGCGCCGCCGCCGCGCCGGCGCCGGCACAGCCTGGCGTGCGGGCCGTGGCCCTGGCGGGGCTGGTGGCGCTGGGCGTGGCGATGGGCGTTGGCCGCTTCGCCTTTACGCCGCTGCTGCCCATGATGCTGCACGACGGCAGCGTCACGCTGGGCGAGGGCGGCTGGCTGGCTACGCTGAACTACCTGGGCTACTTCGCCGGCGCGGCCGCTTGCCTGTTCATCCGGCCCGACCCGGCGCGCATGGTCCGGCTCGGCATGGTGGCTACCGTCGCGCTGACGCTTGGCATGGCGGCGCCCGGCGGCATGGCGGCCTGGGGCCTGTGGCGCGCCGCGGCCGGCGTGGCCAGCGCGATGGTCATGGTCTACGGCTCGGCCTGGTGCATGCACCGGCTGGCCGAACTGGGCCGGGCGTCGCTGGGTGGCGTGATCTTTTGCGGGCCGGGCATTGGTATCGTCATCACGGGCGTTTCCGTCTTTGCCATGGTGAGCGCCGGCTGGCGGGCCAGCTGGGGCTGGCTGGCCTTCGGCGCGCTCGCGGTGCTGCTGGTCAGCGCGGTCTGGCATGTCTTCACGCCCGCGCCGCGCACCGCGCACGCAGCCGGCCCGGCCGCGCCGGCGCAAGCGGCGCCGCGGCTTGGCCGCGAGACCTGGCTGCTGACCTTCGCCTACGGCCTGGCGGGCTTCGGCTACATCATCACGGCCACGTTCTTGCCGGTGATCGCGCGCCAGGCCATGCCGGACTCGCTGTGGGCAGACCTGTTCTGGCCCATCTTCGGCGTGGGGGTGACCATTGGCGCTTTCGTCGCCTCACGCGTCAGCACGGAGCGCGACAATCGCCGGCTGCTGGTCTTTACCTATGTGATGCAGGCGATCGGCGTGGCCATCGCGGTGGCCTGGCCAACGGTGGCGGGTTTCGCGCTCAGCAGCATGCTGGCCGGGTTGCCGTTCAATGCGCTGGTGTCGTTCGCCATGCGCGAGGCGCGCCGGTTGTGGGGCGCACAGGCGCAGCGCCTGATGGGCCTGATGACCGCCAGCTACGGCCTCGGCCAGATTGTCGGGCCGCCGCTGGCCACGGCGCTGGTGGCACGCACCGGCGGCTTCGCCGCCTCGCTTGGCTGCGCCGTGGCGGCCCTGTTGCTGGGTGGCGCGATCTTCGCCTGGATGAGCCGGCAACAACGCAGATAATCCGGCTCTTCCAAGCTGCCGGCGCACGCCCTGACGCGGCGCCGGCCTTGCGCTACAGTATCGCCTTTGCCGCCCCCGGCGCCGGTTGGCTGAACCGGCGCGCGGCATCCGCGCGGCGCAGGAGCCGAATCATGTCCTTTGCCTTGCAGCCCGCCCGTGCCGCGGGCGCCACTCAACCCGTCACGCAAGCCGAGTCGCGCATGCGCGTCGACCTGGCGGCGGCTTACCGCCTGTGCGCCCGGCAAGGTTGGGACGACCTCATCTACACCCATATCTCTGCAGCCGTGCCGGATGAGCCCGATCACTTCCTGATCAATCCGTTCGGCTTTGCCTTCGACGAAATCCGCGCCAGCGACCTGGTCAAGATCAATGGCCGCGGCGAGGTGGTGGGCGACAGCACGCATGCGGTCAACGTTACCGGCTTCGCGCTGCATGGCGCGGTGCATGCAGCGCGCCCCGATGCGGTGTGCGTGATGCACCTGCATAACAGCGCTGGCGTGTCGGTATCGGCCCAGGCCTGCGGTCTGCTGGCGCTCTCGCAGCACGCCTTGCGCTTCTATGGCCGGTTGGCCTATCACGACTACGAAGGCCTGGCGTTCACGCCCGCCGAGGGCGCGCGGCTGACCGCGTCGCTCGGCCAGCATCCCGCCATGCTGCTGCGCAACCACGGCACGCTGACGGTTGGCCGGACCGTGGCCGAGGCGTACGTGCTGATGGCGACGCTCATCAAGGCCTGCGAGATCCAGCTTGGCGCGCAGGCTGGCGGACAGGTCGTGCAGCCGCCGCATGCGCTGGCACAACGGGCGTCCGAGCAGCTTGACGACGGCGGCGCCGTCGAGGGCGAACTGGAATGGCCGTCGCTGTTGCGCAAACTCGATAGAATCGATGTTTCGTACCGCGATTGACTTTGACGGGTGCTGGCAGATCCCTGCGCGCATCGCCAGGGCAATCCGCAACGGACAACGAAAAACAAAACGACAACAGGAAACAGGAAGCAAGCCATGCCGACTTACCACGTAGAACTCTTCGAAGGCCGCACCATCGAGCAAAAGCGCAAGCTGGTCGAGGAAGTCACCCGCGTCACCTGCGAGACGCTCGGCTGCTCGGCCTCGGCCGTGGATATCATCATCACCGACATCAAGCGCGAGAACTGGTCCACCGGCGGCCAGCTGTGGGCTGACAAGAAGTAAGCCACGCGCAGCGACGCAACAAGCCCCATACCAGAAACCGCCCCGGGCCAAAGGCCACAAGCCCCGACGCCCATGGCATGCGCCACGCCACCCGCCACGGATCACCCCATGCAGCATTTCGCCTCCGATAACTACGCCGGCTTCTGTCCGGAATCGCTCAAGTATTTCCTCGAAGCCAACGGCAGCGGCCACGAGCAGGCCTATGGCGACGACTCTTGGACGCAAAAAGTCTGCGACCGGATCCGCGACCTGTTCCAGACCGATTGCGAGGTGTTTTTCGTCTTCAACGGGACCGCGGCGAACTCACTGGCACTGTCCGCGCTGTGCCAGTCCTACCACTCGGTGATCTGCCATGAGCTGGCACATATCGAGACCGATGAGTGCGGCGGCCCGGAGTTTTTCTCCAACGGCTCCAAGCTGCTGACCGCGCCGGGCGCCAACGGCAAGCTCACGCCCGATGCGGTGGAAGCGCTGGTGACGCGCCGCTCCGATATCCACTATCCCAAGCCCAAGGTGGTGTCGCTGACGCAGTCGACCGAGGTCGGCACGGTGTACACGGTGGAGGAAGTGCGAGCCATTGCCGCCATCGCCAAGCGCCGCCAGTTGCGCGTGCACATGGATGGCGCTCGCTTTGCCAATGCCGTGGCTTCACTCGGTGTGCATCCGTCCGAGATCACCTGGCGCGCAGGGGTGGACGTGCTGTGCTTCGGCGGTACCAAGAACGGCCTGCCGGTGGGCGAGGCCGTGGTGTTCTTCGACCGCAAGCTGGCCGAGGATTTTGCTTACCGCGTCAAGCAGGCCGGGCAACTGGCTTCCAAGATGCGTTTTATCTCGGCCCCGTGGCTGGGCTTGCTCGAGAACGATGTGTGGCTCGGCAACGCCCGCCATGCCAACGCCATGGCGCAGCTGCTGCATGAGCGCATTGCCAGCATCCCGGGCGTGCGCATCATGTTCCCGACGGAGTCCAACGCTGTCTTTGCCGAGCTGCCGCTCGCGGCCATCGAGGCGCTGCGTGCCAAGGGCTGGCGCTTCTATACGTTTATCGGTGCCGGCGGCTGCCGCTTCATGTGCTCGTGGGATCTGCAGCCGGAAACCGTCGAGGCGCTGGCCGCGGATATGCGTGTGGCCTGCGGCGCGTGAAGGCCGCCGCCCTTATAAAATGACAACATAACAAGACGACAAAAACAGGAGCTCCCGCATGGCCGTTTACCGATACTGTCCGCAATGTGGTTCGCCGCTGGAATTGCTGCCGCATTCCGGCCGCGAACGTGATGCCTGCATCCAGCCAGAGTGCGGCTTTGTCCACTGGAATAATCCGCTGCCCGTGCTGGCCGCGGTGGTGGAATATGAAGGCAAGCTGCTGCTGGCGCGCAATGCCGCGTGGCCGGAAAAAATGTTCGCGCTGGTGACCGGTTTCATGGAGCGCGACGAGACGCCGGAGCAGGGCGTGGCGCGGGAGCTCAAGGAAGAAACCAACCTGGACGCGCACTCGGTATCGCTGATCGGCGTGTACGAGTTCATGCGCAAGAACGAGCTGATCATCGCCTACCATGTGCAGGCGAGCGGCACCATCGCGTTGTCCGAGGAGCTGGCCGACTACAAGCTGGTGGCGCCCGAGGACATGCGGATCTGGTCGGCGGGCACGGGCTTCGCGGTGGCCGACTGGCTGGCCTCGCGTGGCCATCCGGTGCGGTTCTTCGATCGCCAGACCGGCGAGGACATTCCCGACCCGCGCCGGCGCGAAGGCCTGGGGCAGCCGGGCATTTCGCTACAATACCGGCCATAATCATCAGTCATCGATGCGACAGCGGCAGGCACCGTCCCAATGGCCTGATGGCTACTAACGGCCACAATGGGCCATGCTAGGCCCTGAGCGCACAGAACCAAGGAAGAGAGGAATGGAGTTCCAGAAAGAAGTGGATGCGCGCGGCCTGAACTGCCCGCTGCCGATCCTGCGCACCAAGAAGGCGCTGGCCGACATGCCCAGCGGCGATGTTCTCAAGATTCTCGCTACCGATCCCGGCGCCACGCGGGATTTCCAGGCGTTCGCCAAGCAGACCGGCAACGAGCTGCTGTCGCACCAGGAAGTGGACAAGGTCTTTGTGTTCTACATGCGCCGGCGTTAATTCAACGGCCGCTCGATGCGAGCGCCCCCCGCGCCAAATGAAAAAAGCCGCGTTTGCGGCTTTTTTCACGGTTCCGGATCTTCAGGTGCTCAGATGCTATCGATGCGCGCACGCAGGTAGGTGCTGAATTCGTCCATCACCTCCGGGTGCTTGAGCGCAAACTCCACGGTGGCCTTCAGGTAGCCCAGCTTGCTGCCGCAGTCGTAGCGCACGCCCTTGTAGCGGTAGGCCAGCACCTGTTCCTGGCTGAGCAGGGACTGGATGGCATCGGTGAGCTGGAACTCGCCGCCCGCGCCCGGCTTGAGGTTGCGGATATGGTCGAAGATGCGCGGGGTCAGGATGTAGCGGCCGACCACGCCCAGGTTGGACGGTGCGTTCTCCGGCGCGGGCTTCTCGACGATGTTCGAGACCTTGATCACGCCTTCGTCCCATTCGCGGCCATCCACCACGCCGTAGGAGCGGCTCTGCTCCGGCGCGATCTCTTCCACGCCCAGCACCGAGCAGTTGTAGTGGCCGTACAGGTCCACCATCTGCTTCATGACCGGCGGATTGCCATCCAGCAGGTCATCGGCCAGCATCACGGCGAACGGTGCGTCGCCCACCAGCTTCTCCGCGCAGAGCACGGCATGGCCAAGGCCGAGTGCCTCGGGCTGGCGCACATAGAAGCATTCCACGTGCGACGGCTTGATCGAGCGCACCAGGGAGAGCAGCGCCTGCTTGTTCTTTGCCTCGAGCTCCGCCTCGAGCTCATAGGCCTTGTCGAAGTGATCTTCGATGGCGCGCTTGGAGCGGCCGGTGACGAAGATCATCTCGGTGATGCCGGCAGCCATGGCTTCTTCCACGGCGTACTGGATCAAGGGTTTGTCGACCACCGGCAGCATTTCCTTCGGGCTTGCCTTGGTAGCCGGCAAAAAACGAGTGCCGAGACCGGCTACCGGGAAGACAGCCTTGGTGACGCGGGTTTCCATATCGGTTTTCCTTATCAATTCGGTGTAGACAACCCTGCTGGTAATGCAAAGCTCATGCCGGCAATCGCTGTAGTTGATCCTGCAGCTTGACCAGCGTCTGTTCGAAATCCGACAGACGCTGGGTTTCTTGCGCGACGACGGCGGGCGGTGCCTTGGCGACGAAGCTCTCGTTGGACAGCTTGCCACGGCACTTGCCGAGTTCGGCGCTGATGCGCTCTATTTCCTTGGACAGGCGCACGCGTTCCGCGGCCACGTCGATTTCGATCTTCAGCAGCAGATGGTTGCCGCCGACGATGGCCACCGGCGCGCCGGCACCTTCCGCCATCAGGGCATTCTGATCTTCGAATACCTTGACCTCCGAAAGCTTTGCCAGCGCCTGCACATAAGCCTGGGCCGACGTCAGGAACGCGCTGTCGCCCTCAGCGTACAGCGGAATGCGCTGGGCCGGCGAGATGTTCATTTCGCCGCGCAGGTTGCGGCAGGCGTCGACCACGGCCTTGAGCTGAGCGGTCCATTGCTCGGCGGCCTCGTCGATCTTTGCCATGGCGGGCAGGGGATAGGCCTGCAGCGCCAGCGTCTCGCTGCCGTCGCCCTTGGCGCGGCCGGCCAGCGGCGCTACCTTCTGCCACAGTTCTTCGGTGATGAAGGGGATGATCGGGTGGGCCAGGCGCAGCACGGTTTCCAGCACGCGCAACAGCGTGCGGCGGGTGGCGCGCTGCTGCGCTGGCGTGCCGTTCTGGATCTGGACCTTGGCCAGTTCCAGGTACCAGTCGCAGTACTCGTCCCAGACGAACTTGTAGATGGCGCTGGCGATATTGTCGAAGCGGTACTCGGCAAAGCCCTTTTCCACTTCGGCTTCCACGCGCTGCAGCAGCGACACGATCCAGCGGTCCGGCTGCGAGAAATGCAGGTAGCCGTCGGGGCCGCAGTCGTTGCTGCACGGGCCCATGCCGCAGTCGTGCCCTTCGGTGTTCATCAGCACGAAGCGCGTGGCGTTCCACAGCTTGTTGCAGAAGTTGCGATAGCCTTCGCAGCGGCCGGTGTCGAAGTTGATGTTGCGGCCCAGCGTGGCCAGCGAGGCGAAGGTGAAACGCAGTGCATCGGCGCCAAACGCCGGAATGCCCTCGGGGAACTCCTTCTTGGTCTTTTTCTCGATTTTGGGCGCGTCCTTGGGGCGGCGCAGGCCGGTGGTGCGCTTCTTGAGCAGCGGCTCGAGCTCGATGCCGTCGATCAGGTCGACCGGGTCCAGGGTGTTGCCCTCGGACTTGCTCATCTTCTTGCCTTCCGAATCCCGCACCAGACCGTGCACATAGACGGTATGGAACGGCACCTTGCCGGTAAAGTGCTTGGTCATCATGACCATGCGCGCCACCCAGAAGAAGATGATGTCGTAACCGGTAACAAGTGCCGACGACGGCAGAAAGTGTTGCAACGCCGGCGTCTCGGCGGGCCAGCCCAGCGACGAGAAGGGCACCAGGGCCGAGGAGAACCAGGTGTCGAGCACATCGTCCTCGCGGCGCAGCGGCCCGGTGCTGCCGGCCGCGCGCGCCTGGGCCTGCGCCTCTTCCTCGGTACGGGCGACGAAGCACTTGCCGGCCTCGTCGTACCAGGCCGGGATCTGGTGGCCCCACCACAGCTGGCGCGAGATGCACCAGTCCTGGATGTTCTCCAGCCACTGGTTGTAGGTGCTGTTCCAGTTATCGGGGATCAGCTTGATCTCGCCGCTCTGCACGGCGTCCAGCGCCACTTCGGCAATCGAGCGGCCCGGGTGGTAGGTGCCTTCCGGCGCCGGCTTGCTCATGGCGACGAACCACTGGTCGGTCAGCATCGGCTCGATGGCGCTGCCAGTGCGCTCGCTGCGCGGCGTCATCAGCTTGTGCTTCTTGACCTCGGCCAGCAGGCCCTGGGCATCCAGGTCCGCCACGATGCGGGTGCGCGCCTCGAAGCGGTCCAGGCCGGCATAGGCGGCGGGCGCGTCGGCGACGATCTTGGCGTCGAGCGTCAGGATGGACAGCTGCGCCAGCTTGTGGCGCTGGCCAACCGCATAGTCGTTGAAATCATGGGCGGGAGTCACCTTGACCACGCCGGTGCCGAATTCGCGGTCGACGTAGTCGTCGGCGATCACCGGGATATCGCGCCCGGTGAGCGGCAGGCGTACAAACTTGCCGATCAGGTGCGCATAACGCTCGTCTTGCGGGTGCACCATCACGGCCACGTCGCCCAGCATGGTCTCGGGGCGGGTGGTGGCCACCGTCAGGTGGGTCAGGCCGTGCGCGGTATCGGCCTCGGCCAGCGGATAGCGGATGTGCCACATCGAGCCATCTTCCTCGACGTTGTCCACTTCCAGGTCCGACACCGCGGTGCCCAGCACCGGGTCCCAGTTGACCAGGCGCTTGCCGCGGTAGATCAGGCCTTGCTCGAACAGGCGCACGAAGACTTCGGTGACCGCCTTGGACATTTCCGGCGACATCGTGAAGTACTCATGGCTCCAGTCGATCGAGGCGCCCATGCGGCGGATCTGGCGCGTAATCGTCGAGCCGGACTCTTCCTTCCACTCCCACACCTTCTCGACGAACTTCTCGCGGCCCAGCTCATGGCGCGAAACGCCTTGCGCTTCCAGTTGGCGCTCCACCACGATCTGGGTGGCGATGCCGGCGTGGTCGGTGCCCGGCACCCACAGGGTGTTTGCGCCGCGCATGCGGGCATGGCGGGCCAGGCCGTCCATGATGGTCTGGTTGAAGGCATGGCCCATGTGCAGCGTGCCGGTCACATTGGGCGGCGGCAGCTGGATGCAGAAGTCCGGACGGTCCGGATCGAGGGTCGGCTTCGCGATGCCGCGCTTCTCCCACTCTGGGCCCCACTTGGCCTCAATGGCGGCGGGTTCGAAGCTCTTGGCAAGGGACTGGTCTTGGGCGGTCATGCTCGGATGTCGATGATTACGTCGGATTCTGCGGGCCAGGCGGGCAGGGGCAACGCGCCGGGAAAACGTCAAATTATAGGGGAGGCGGGTGGGGGGTGCGCGATTTCGGCCCTGGCCCGGGCGAGCGGCGTCATTTTGCCGATGCTTTGCGCTGCGTGAAAGTGCTCTGCTTACCTCTCGCGAGGGGATCCGCCGCGCTTTTTTGCGCCATTTTGCTTGGTTCCCGGCCCCCCTGCCGGACGATCCCCCTGTCCGGCGGCCGGGGCCGCGCGGGCACGAGGGGCGCCCCGGTATAATTCGGGGCACTCCACAAGGCCTCCCCGATGTCCGACCTGCTTGCCAATCTCAATGCCGAACAACTAGCCGCCGTCACTTTGCCTGACGAGCCGGCGCTGATCCTGGCTGGCGCGGGCAGCGGCAAGACGCGTGTGCTGACCACCCGCATCGCGTGGCTGATCCAGAACGGCCGGGTGTCACCCGCCGGCCTGCTGGCGGTGACCTTTACCAACAAGGCCGCCAAGGAGATGATGACGCGGCTGACGTCAATGCTGCCGATCAACACGCGCGGCATGTGGATCGGCACGTTCCACGGGCTGTGCAACCGCATGTTGCGCGCGCATTATCGCGATGCCGGCCTGCCGCAGACCTTTGCCATCCTCGACAGCCAGGACCAGCTCTCCGCCCTCAAGCGCCTGCTCAAGTCGCTGAACGTGGATGATGAGAAGTACCCGGCCAAGAACCTGCAGTACTTCATCAACAACGCCAAGGAGCAAGGCCTGCGCCCGGCCGATGTGGAGGCCAACGACGACTTCAATCGCCGCTTTGTCGATCTCTACGCCGCCTACGATGTGCAGTGCCAGCGCGAGGGCGTGGTTGATTTCGCCGAGCTGCTGCTGCGCTGCTACGAGCTGCTGCGCTACAACGACGCGATCCGCCAGCACTACCAGCACCGCTTCCGCCATGTGCTGGTGGACGAGTTCCAGGACACCAACGTGCTGCAGTACCGGTGGCTCAAGATGCTGGCTGGCTTTGGCACGCAGAACCCGGCCGCGGTATTCGCGGTCGGCGACGACGATCAGAGCATCTACGCGTTCCGTGGCGCCAATGTCGGCAACATGCGCGACTTCGAGCATGAGTTCCGCGTGCGCCACATGATCAAGCTGGAGCAGAACTACCGCTCCCATGGCCACATCCTGGATTCGGCCAACCACCTGATTGCCCACAATTCGCGCCGCCTGGGCAAGAACCTGCGCACCGATGCCGGCCACGGCGAGCCGGTGCGGGTGTACCAGGCCGGCACCGACGGCCAGGAGGCCGGCTGGATCGTGGAGGAAATCCGTGACCTGATCGCACAGGGCATGAGCCGCTCGGAGATCGCCATCCTCTACCGCAGCAATGCCCAGTCGCGGGTGATCGAGCACGCGCTCTTCTCGGCCAGCATTTCCTATCGCGTGTACGGCGGCTTGCGCTTCTTCGAGCGCGCCGAAGTCAAGCACGCGCTGGCTTACCTGCAGTTGCTGGAGAACCCGCGCAACGACGCTGCCTTCGGCCGCGTGGTGAATTTCCCCACGCGCGGCATCGGCGCGCGCTCGCTGGAAGCCCTGCAGGATGCGGCGCGCCAGTACAACTGCTCGCTGGCCGAAGCCGTGGCCTTCGTGCCCGGCAAGGCCGGCAGCACGCTGGGCGCCTTTGTGCGGCTGATCGAGCAGATGCGCGCCGAGACGCGCCGCATGACGCTGCCGGAAACAGTCGAGTACGTGACCAACACCAGCGGCCTGATCACGCACTACCGCGCGGAAAAGGAAGGCCAGGACCGCATCGAGAACTTGCAGGAACTGGTGACGGCGGCGCAGGCGTTCGTGACGGAGGAAGGCTTTGGGCTGGACGCGCTGGCCAGCGCGATTCCGGTCGGGCGCGATGGCGCGCAGCCGCTGCCCGCGCTGGCCGAGGGCGACCAGGCCCAGCAGGTGCTGGATCCCGAGGCGCTGCCGGTGGTGATGACCCCGCTGGTGGCCTTTCTCACCCATGCCTCGCTGGAAGCCGGCGACAACCAGGCGCAGGCGGGCCAGGACGCCGTGCAGATGATGACGGTGCATGCCGCCAAGGGGCTGGAGTTCAATGCGGTCTTCATCACCGGGCTGGAAGAAGGACTGTTCCCGCACGAGAACAGCGCCACCGAGGCCGACGGGCTGGAGGAAGAGCGCCGCCTGATGTACGTGGCCATCACGCGCGCGCGCGAGCGGCTCTATCTCTCGTTCGCGCAAAGCCGCGTGCTGCATGGGCAGATGCGCTACCACGTGCGCTCGCGCTTCTTCGAGGAGCTGCCCGAGGAATCGCTCAAGTGGCTGATGCCGCCTGCGCAGGCCTATGGCGGCGGCGGTTCGCAGCGCCGCCAGCAGAACGAGGGCGGCTGGGGCCGCGACTGGTTCAAGAAGGCCGAGGACGTTCCCTATTCGGGCACCCAGCCTACCGGCGGCATGGACACCGGCAACGGCTATGCGGATGCCAAGCGCCAGGCCGGCTCCGGCTTGCGTATCGGCCAGAGCGTGTTCCACAACAAGTTTGGCGAAGGCGTGATCGCCGGGCTCGAAGGCGAGGGCGATGCCGCCCGCGCGAATATCAAGTTCAAGCGCCACGGCGCCAAATGGCTGGTGCTGTCGGTCGCCAAGCTGGACCCGATCGACTGAGCGGGCGGGCTGGGGTTTAGTCCAGCTGGATGTTGCCTTCCTTGATCACCTTGGCCCATTCGGTGGTCTGGGCCTGGACGAATTTCGCCGCCTCGGCGGGCGTGCCGGCCACGATTTCCCCGCCCAGGCTGGTCACGCGCTCGCGATTCTCCGGCAGGTTGATGACCTTGCGGATCGCATCCGACAGGCGCTTGACGATCTCCGGCGGCGTGCCCGCCGGCAAGAACACGCCATTCCACTCGTAGACTTCATAGTGCGGCACGCCTGCCTCGGCCAGCGTCGGCGTGTCCGGCAGGATGGCCGTGCGCCTGGCGCCGGTCACGCCGAGCACGCGCAGCTTGCCCGCGCGCACATGCTGCAGGCCCGACGCCGTGTTGGCGAAGAACACCGGCACCTGCCCGGCAATCACATCGGCCATGGCCGGGCCGCCACCCTTGTACGGCACGTGCAGCAGGTCCAGTTTCATGCGCTGCGCGAACAGCGCGCCCGCCAGGTGCTGGGCCGAGCCATTGCCCGAGGACGCATAGGCAATGCTGCCAGGCTTGGCGCGTGCCATCGCGACCAGCTCCTGCGTGGTCTTGGCCGGGAACCGTGGGTTCACGACCAGCATGTTGGGATACAGCGCCAGCACCGAGACCGGGATGAAGGACTTGACCGGGTCGTAGGGCAGCCGCTTGTAGAGCGAGGGGTTGGCGGCAAACGAGGCGGCGTCGAGCAGCACCGTATAGCCGTCCGGCGCTGACTTGGCGACCAGGTCCGTGCCGATCTGGCCGCCCGCGCCGGGACGGTTGTCCACCACGATGGTCTGGCCCAGTTCCTGGCCCAGGCGCGGCGAGATCATGCGGGCCATGGTGTCGGCGCCGCCTCCGGGCGCGTAGGTGACTACCAGCCGGATGGGCTTGGCCGCGGGCCAGGCCTGTGCGTGCGCAAGACTGCTGGTGCCGGCGGCGAGCCAGCACAGGGCGGTGGCGCAAAGACGGATCGGGAATCGCATGGGTCTCCTCGGAGTGTGTAGGTCTGGGTGCTGCGCCGGGCCGCGCTTGCGGTGGCGTGGCGCGCGGGTTCGGCGCGGGTTCAGCGAACCTCGGCGCGATAGTGGAAATCGTCGGCATTGCCCAGCGTCTGGCGGAACTCCACGCGCCGGCCAGCCAGGTCAAACGCCACGCGGCTGACCGCCAGCGCGGGATGGCCTTCTGGCAGGCTCAGTTGAGCAGCCTCGCGCGCGCCAAGCCGGGTGAAGCGCAGGTCGTCGACGGCGCGGCCGACCGTGACGCCGCAGCGCTCGGCATACATCGGGTAGAGCAGGGGCGCGAACTCGGCCGGCTTGAGCGCGGCCAGCGCGCCGAACAGCGGCGCCGGCAGCCAGATGGTCTCGAGCAGGCGGACCTGGCCTTCCCAGCCGCGCTGGCGCAGTACGCGCAGCACCGGCGTGCCCGCAGCCAGGCCAAGCTGCATGGCGACATCCGCTGGCGCCGCCAGCGTGCGCAGCGACACGATGCGCGACTCGGGAATCTCCGAGCCGGCGTCGCCAAAGCGGAAGAACCGCGCCATGGTGGCGCCGGTCAGCGCGCCGCGCACAAAGGTGCCGCGGCCATGCACGCGCTCCAGCAAGCCTTCGTCCACCAGCGCCTGGATGGCGGCGCGCATGGTGCCCAGCGCCACGCCGTAGTGCTCGGCCAGTGCGCTCTCGGCCGCAATGGCGGTGCCGGAAGCCCATTCGCCGGCCAGGATGCGGCCCTTGAGCGCGGTCGCGATGCGGGCCCAGCGCGGTGCCGCCAGGCTGGCTGGCGTGGCGTCGAGGCCGGCTCCCGTCGGTTCGGGCAGGGCGGAACGGTCTGGCATTCGTGTCTCCATGCGTGCCCCGGCGGCGGTGCCTTTACGGGGAGAGCGGTGGCTCTAGTCATCTATAGGACTAGAGCATAGAATGGAGGGGCGCAGGTGTCAACCGGCGCTACCATTCATGGCGGCATGCGCCGTTCCTTGGGTCAGAACATGTTCCAGATCGATTCCCATTTCCACGTGTTTTCCGCCAATGCCCCCGCCGTGGGCGGGGCGCGCTACCGGCCCGCCTACGGCGCAAGCCTGGCGCAGTGGCAAGCCATCTCCGGGGCGCATGGCGTGCGCGCGGGCGTGGTGGTGCAGCCAAGTTTTTTCGGCTGCGACAACAGCGAGCTGGAAGCAGCGCTGGCGGCTTCGCCCGCGCTGCGCGGTGTTTGCGTAGTGGGCCCGGAGGCATCCGCTGGCGAGCTGGCGCGGTTGCACGGCCTGGGCGTGCGCGGCCTGCGCTGGAATATGGTGGGGCGGCACGACGACGCATCATGGCGCGATGCGCGCTGGCCCGCGCTGCTGGAGGCGGCCCACGCGCTGGGCTGGCACCTGGAGCTGCACACCGATCCGGGCCGGCTCAACGAGCTGCGGGCCTGGTTGCCGGCGGTGCCGATCGCGCTGGTGCTGGATCATTTCGGCAAGCCCGCGCCCGGCGCGCAGGCAGACGCGCCGATGCTGGCTTGCGCCGCGCACTGGCGCGGGCAAAGGGAGGTCTACGTCAAGCTGAGCGCGCCGTATCGCGTGGCGGCGGACCTGGCCGGCGTGGTGGCTGGCTGGCACCACTGCCTGGGCGAGCAAGGCTTGCTATGGGGATCGGACTGGCCCTGGACCAATCACGAGGCCGAGGCCGGCTATGCCGGCCTGCAGCGCAAGGTGTGGGAGTGGCTGGGCCCGCTGTGCGAGGCGCCGGACCGAAACGCGGCCCGGCTGTTCGGCCTGCGAGCCGCGTGACCAGCCTTCAGGCGGCCAGGTCCGGCCTGCCGGCGGCTTCTTCCGGCACGACATTGAAGCAGCCGCGGTAGGTGGCGTAGAACGAGCAATACATGATCGCCAGCATCAGCAGCGAGTACGGCGTGACCAGGAAGGACAGCACCGCTTCAGCCCCCAATGCGCCGAACAACGCCTCCAGGAAGAACGGTACCGCCACCAGCAGGACCGCGAACACCACGCCATAGGCCAGGAACGCGCCACGGTTGCGCCAGCACGCGGTCCAGCTGAAGAATAGTGCCTTGACCGGCGGCACGTTGTGCCACGCGGTGAGCAGCGGCGCAAACCAGAACAGCATGGCAATCGGCGTATACAACGCGGCCCCGATCATCAGCGCGAAGTAAAGCTGCCGCACGGATTCCGCCGACGGCGCTTCTTCCTTGAGCAGGATCGGCACCAGCGTGCTGATGTCCACCAGGCTGCCCGCGATGAGGCTCAACACGAAGACCAGGCCTGCATAGATGCCGCCCAGCACCAGCAGGTTGCGGCTTGCCTGCTTGCCGTTGCCGCGAAATCCCGCCAGTAATACGGTCGGCAGCACGCGCTTGTTCAGGATCACCTCGCGGCAGGCGGTCATGATGCCGACCGACAGGCCCGGGGTGACCACCAGCAGCGCGATGATGCCGATCAACGGCACGAACACGGCCAGTTGCGCCGCGATCAGGTAGACAAACAACAGCATCAGGAAGGCGAGCGGGTTCTTGCGGAACAGCCAGACACCCTGGCGGAACCAGACATAACCTTCCTTGGCGGAGACTTCCAGTAATTGCATGACGGTCAGGTCCAGGGCAGCGCGGCAGCTTCGATGCGCCGGCGCAGGATGCGTTCAAAGTGGGTCGGGTCATGCGGTTGCAGCATGTCGGCCTCGCGTGGCAGGTAGAAGTCCCACAGGCGGGAAATCCAGAAGCGCAGTGCGCCGGCGCGCAGCATGTCGCGCCAGTGCCGCGCCTCGATGGGGCCCAGCGGCCTCACGGCATGATAAGCCCGCAGCAAGGCCTGGCCACGGTCGGCGTCGAGCGCGCCGCTGGCCAGGTCGATGCACCAGTCGTTGACGGTGACGGCCAGGTCGAACAGCCACTTGTCGTTGCCGGCGAAGTAGAAATCGAAGAAGCCGCCCAGTTTCTCCTGCCCGGCGGGGCCGTCCTCGAACAGCGCGTTGTCACGGAACAGGTCGCAATGGCAAGGGCCGCCGGGCAGCGCCGCGTAGTCCGCGCCGCCGAAGAAAGCGGTCTGGTGGGCCAGTTCCTCGCGCAACAACGCTTGCTGGCCGGCATCCAGGAAGGGCAGGATCTCGCCTTCTGTTTGCTGCCACCACGGCAGGCTGCGCAGATTGGGCTGCTGGCGCGGATAGCTCTGGCCGGCAAGGTGCATGCGGGCGAGCATGTCGCCGACTTGCGCGCACTGCCCCACGCCTGGCGCCAGCTGCGAGCCGCCCGGCAGGCGCGTGACGATGGTCGCCGGCTTGCCCTTGAGCGCCCGCAGGATCTCGCCGTCGCGGCCCGGGATGGGCGCCGGCACGCGGATGTCGTGCGCGGCCAGGTGGGCCATCAGGTGCAGGTAGTACGGCAGTTGCTCGAACGTCAGGCGCTCGAAGATGGTCAGCACGTACTCGCGCGTGACGCCGTCCTGCTCCATGGTCAGGAAGAAATTGCTGTTCTCGATGCCCGAGGCAATGCCGCGCAAGTCGCGCATTTCGCCCAGGTTGTAATCAAGGAGCCAACTGGCGATCTCGTCCGGCGAGACCGTGGTGAATACGGCCATACTCTTTGTGTGAATCGAAACGGATGGTGGCGGGCGCAAGCAGAGCTTGGCTTTCGCGGCATGGATGCCGGAAGCGCCGGCGCGGCCCCGCCGTGATCATCTGGCGGGGTCGTGTGAAATCGGAAAACAGAAAACGAGAAGCAGAAAGCGAAACCCAGGACCCGGGAGCCGGGGTGCTAAAACCCGGCACGCCGATGCTCAGAATTGCAGCACTTTGACCGATGGTACGCGGTTCGTGTCGTGGTCCCGGATCTTTGGCGAGCTGTCTTCCGGCTTGCTCATCTGGTATTTGGTGCCCATGCCGGACTTGACCTCGATATCGGTGGCCTGGCCTTTGTTCTTGTATTCCCGGATCTGGGTGCCATCCCGCTCATTGAGCTGGAAGCTCGGTTCGCGCGGCTGGTTCAGCTGGGTCTTGGCCGGCGAGGTGATCGGCCGGTCATTGATCTGGTTCAGCTCTTGCTGGGTCAGCGCGCCGCCTGCCTGCTCGGCCGGCTGCGCCATCACCGCGGCCGGGGCGCCAAGCGCCACCAATGCCGCAAAAGCCAGCGCGCGCAGGGCGGCCGGACGGGGGGCTCCAAGCGGCTCCGGCGCTTGCGCGCGGGCGGTGGCCAGGAGTGAGGGGGAGGTCATTGAAGGCTCCTGCGCGGTGCAGCAGGCCGGGGGCATGCTGCGCCACAAATGGCGCTGCAGCCCGGCGGCGCCGGGCTTTGGCAGTGTGTCAGGCTTCCATTCTAGCAATTCCTGCCCGCGCCGGGCCCCCCGCGGTGACCCGACGGGCACCTTTGCGGGGCGGGCGGCGCGCCCGGAAGCCGCCTGGCGGGCTTGTCCTGCCTGGCTTACAGGTAGAACATCTCTTCCTTGGGAGGAATCGGGTTGTCGCCGCCGCGCTGCTCGTAGTACTCATACACCGCTTCGAGCACTTCGTGCGGCTCGTCCACGATCTTCATCAGGTCGAGGTCGTGCTCGGCGATCAGGCCCATCGGCAGCAGCGTGAAGCGGAACCAGTCAAGCAGGCCCTTCCAGAAGCGGCTGCCGAACAGCACCACCGGCACGGCGCGGGACTTGCCGGTCTGCACCAGCGTCAGCACTTCGGCCAGCTCATCCAGCGTGCCGAAACCGCCCGGCATCACGATAAAGGCGTCCGAATTCTTGACGAAGGTGACCTTGCGCGTGAAGAAGTGGCGAAAGCGCATGGCGATGTCCTGGTAGGGATTGCCTTGCTGCTCGTGCGGAAGCTCGATGTTCAGGCCCACGCTGGCCGACTTGCCCGCGTGGGCGCCCTTGTTGGCTGCCTCCATGATGCCAGGGCCGCCGCCCGAGATCACCGCGAAGCCAGCGTCGGAGAACAGGCGGGCGATCTCGATGGTGCGCTGGTAGTAAGGCGAATCCTCGCGCAGGCGCGCGCTGCCGTAGATCGAAACCGCCGGGCGGATCTCGGAAAGGTACTCGGTCGCCTCGATGAACTCTGCCATAATCGTGAACATTTGCCACGAAGCGCGCGCCTTCTTTGCTGTCGCGCGGTCTTCGTCGGCCAGCGCACGCAGGCTGGGAATCATCTTGCGTGGGTTGGCGCGGATGCCGGCGGCGGGAGACGTATCTCCCGGGCCATCGGCAGCGGCGCCGACCGTCACGTTCACGTCCATATCGGCCGCGGTGGTAATACCGCCTTGCGCGGCCTGCTTGAGGGCCGCCGCCGGATTATCGGCGCCGGCTGCGTCGGAAGGGGGGGCGGCGTTCGCACCGCCTGCGGCGGCACCAGTCAATTTTGAGTCCATGGGAATGTCGGATAGTCCAAAAACACTCTTGCTCGTCGATGGGTCGAGCTATCTGTATCGTGCGTATCACGCTCTGCCGGACCTGAGGAACGCAGAGGGCCTGCCCACAGGGGCAATCTACGGCATGATCAATATGCTGCGCAAGCTGCGCAGCGATTTCCCGGCAGAGTATAGCGCCTGCGTGTTCGACGCCAAGGGTAAGACCTTCCGCGACGACCTGTACCCGGCCTACAAGGAGCATCGCCCGTCGATGCCCGAGGACCTGGCCAAGCAGATCGAGCCGATCCACGAAGCGGTGCGTGCGCTGGGCTGGCCCATCGTGGTGGTGGAAGGCGTGGAGGCGGACGACGTGATCGGCACGCTGGCGCGCCGGGCCACCGCCGAAGGCATGCGCACGGTGGTCTCCACGGGTGACAAGGACCTGGCGCAGCTGGTCGACGGCCATGTCACGCTGGTCAACACCATGAGCGGCGAAATCCTCGACCCGCCCGGCGTGGCCGCCAAGTTCGGCGTGCCGCCGGCGCGCATCGTCGACTATCTCTCGCTGATTGGCGACGCCGTGGACAACGTGCCCGGCGTGCCCAAGGTGGGCCCCAAGACCGCGGTCAAATGGCTGACCGAGTACGGCACGCTCGACGATGTCATGGCCAATGCCCCCGGCATCAAGGGCGTGGTGGGCGAGAACCTGCGCAACACGCTGGCGTGGCTGCCCAAGGCGCGCGAGCTGGTGACGGTCAAGACCGATTGCGACCTGACGAGTTCGTTGGCCGACTTCCACCGGCTCGAGGGTGGCAGCGAGGACAAGGACAAGCTGATTGACTTCTTTGCGCGCTATGGCTTCAAGACCTGGCTGCGCGAGGCCACCGGCGAAAGCCTGCCCAACCCGCGCGCCCAGGCACGCGCAAGCGCGGCGCCGCCCGCGGCCGGCGGTGCCGCGGCGGGAGCCGACGCGGGTCCGGCCCAGGGCGGCCTGTTCGACAGCGCCCCGGCCCCGGCCCAGATCCGCTACGAAACCGTGGCCACCGAGGCGGCGCTGGAGGCCTGGATGCGGCGCATCGAAACCGCGCCGCTGGTGTCCATCGATACCGAGACCACCTCGCTGGAGCCGCTGCAGGCCCAGCTGGTCGGCATCTCGCTGTCGATCGAGCCGGGCGAAGCCTGCTATATCCCGGTGGCGCACCGCGGCCCGGATGTCGTGGGCCTGGAAGCCTATGGCCAGCTCACGCGCGAGGCCGTGCTGGCGCGCATGCGCGCCTGGCTCGAAGACCCGTCGCGCGGCAAGGTCGGCCAGAACCTGAAGTACGATTCCCATGTCTTTGCCAATCACGGCGTCAGCCTGCGCGGCATCGTGCACGACACCATGCTGCAGAGCTACGTGCTGGCGTCCCACCGCAATCATGGCATGGACAGCCTGGCCGAGCGCCTGCTCGGCCTGAAGACCATCAGCTACGAGGAAGTGTGCGGCAAGGGCGCGAGCCAGATCGGCTTTGACCAGATCGACATCGCGCGCGCCACGGAGTACGCGGCCGAGGATGCCGACGTCACGCTGCGCCTGCATCGCAACATGTACCCGCAGGTCGAGGCGTTGCCGGGGGTGCATTACGTCTACGAGAAGATCGAGATGCCGGTCTCGGTGGTGCTGCAGAAGATCGAGCGCAACGGCGTGCTGATCGACGCCGAGCGCCTGGGCGCGCAAAGCACGCAGCTCGGCCAGCGCATGCTGACGCTGGAGCAGGCCGCGTACGAGGCTGCGGGCCAGCCGTTCAACCTGGGCTCGCCCAAGCAGATCGGCGAGATCCTGTTCGGCCAGATGAAGCTGCCGGTGGTCAAGAAGACCGCCAGCGGCGCGCCGTCCACTGACGAAGAGGTGTTGCAGAAGCTGGCCGAGGATTACCCGCTGCCCAAGCTGCTGCTGGACTACCGCGGCCTGGCCAAGCTCAAGTCCACCTACACCGACAAGCTGCCCAAGATGGTCAACCCGGCCACCGGCCGCGTGCATACCAGCTACGGGCAGACCACCGCGGTGACCGGCCGGCTGGCTTCCACCGAGCCCAACCTGCAGAACATCCCGGTGCGCACCGAGGAAGGGCGGCGCATCCGCGAGGCCTTTATCGCCGGGCCGGGCAACGTGATCGTGTCGGCCGACTACTCGCAGATCGAGTTGCGCATCATGGCCCATATCTCTGGCGACGAGAACCTGATGCGCTCCTTCGCCGAGGGCGAGGACGTGCACCGCGCCACCGCCGCGGAGATCTTCGGCGTGGCGCCGGATGCCGTCAGCAGCGAGCAGCGCCGCTATGCCAAGGTCATCAACTTCGGCCTGATCTACGGCATGAGCGCTTTCGGCCTGGCCGGCAACCTCGGCATCGAGCGCGAGGCTGCCAAGCACTACATCGACCGCTATTTCATGCGCTATCCCGGTGTGGCGCGGTACATGGAAGAAACGCGCCAGACCGCGCGCGAGCAGGGCTTCGTCGAGACCGTGTTCGGCCGCCGCCTGTGGCTGCCGGATATCAATGGCGGCAATGGCCCGCGCCGCCAGGGCGCCGAGCGCGCCGCCATCAACGCGCCGATGCAGGGCACGGCCGCCGACCTGATCAAGCTGTCGATGATCGCGGTGCAGGACTGGCTGGAACGCGACGGCCTGGGCACGCGCCAGGTCATGCAGGTGCACGATGAACTCGTGCTGGAAGTCCCGCAGGCCGAGCTGGAACGGGTCAAGGTGAAGCTGCCGGAACTGATGTGCAACGTGGCTGAACTGCGTGTGCCGCTGGTGGCCGAGGTTGGCAGCGGCAGCAACTGGGAGGAGGCGCACTAAGCTCGCGGGACGGCTTTCGGGGCCGCCCCGGGATTGCACCCGTCCCGGTATTCCTGCATCCTGGTTTCGATTGAAGCGACCGCTGAATCGGTGAATGGCGTCTTGCCAGTTGTGCTGCTGTGCAGCAGACTGATGAAACGCCGAGGTCACTGGCTTGCGTCAGGCCCCGCAAAAGAATATCGACGACACTGGGTAGATCATGAGCACAGAGGGAAGGGCGCATCGCATCATCGTAGTCGGAGGAGGAGCAGGCGGGCTCGAGCTGGTCACGCGGCTGGGCGACAAGCTCGGCAAGGGCGGGGCCGCGCAGGTGGTACTGGTGGACCGCTCCCCCACGCATATCTGGAAACCGCTGCTGCATGAAGTTGCCGCCGGCAGCATGGATCCCCACACCCATCAACTCGAATACGTGGCACAGGCCCGCTGGCATCACTTCGAATTCCAGCAAGGCGAGCTGACCGGCATCGACCGGGGCCGCAAGACCATCTCGGTGGCGGCCTGTGTCGACCTCGACGGCACGGAGCTCTTGCCCGCCCGCGATCTTTCCTATGACACGCTGGTGCTGGCGATTGGCTGCGTCACGCATTTCTTCGGCGTGCCCGGCGCTGCCGAGAACGCCATCGCGCTCGACACCGTGGACCAGGCGGAGCGCTTCCGCCGCAAGCTGATCTCGGCCTGCGTGCGCGCCCAGAACGGGCGCGGGCGCATCGGCGAGGACGGCCGCCCGCGCGTGGACGTTGCCATCATCGGTGCCGGCGCCACCGGTGTCGAGCTCTCTGCCGAGTTGCGTAATACCGCGCACGTGCTCAGCGCTTACGGGCTGCATCAGCTCGATCCGCGCCGCGATGTGCGCATCCACGTGGTCGAGGCCGGCCCGCGCATCCTGCCCGCGCTGTCCGAGCGCGTGGCCACCGAAACCACCAAGCTGCTGCACAAGCTCGATATCGAAGTGCTCACCGCCGAGCGCGTGACCGAAGTCACCGAGGACGCGGTGCTGACCGCCAGCGGCAAGCGCATCGACGCCGACCTGACGGTGTGGGCCGCCGGCATTACCGCGCCGGCGGTGCTGTCCACCCTTGGCCTGCCGGTCAGCCGCATGGGCCAGATCATCGTCAAGCCCACGCTGCAAAGCGAGGCCGATCCCGATATCTTTGCCTTTGGCGACTGCGCCAGCTGCCCCTGGCCCGAGAAGCAGGGCGCGGTGCCGCCGCGGGCCCAGGCCGCGCACCAGCAGGCCACGTTCCTCTACGGCGCGCTGCGCGCGCGCCTGGCCGGCAAGCCGCTGCCGTCGTTCGGGTTCAAGGACCTGGGCTCGCTGGTGTCGCTGGGGCATTTCAGCGCGGTCGGCAGCCTGATGGGCGGCCTGATCGGCGGTTCCATGTTTATCGAAGGGTTGATGGCGCGCGTGATGTACAGCTCCCTGTACCGCATGCACGTCATGGCGTTGCACGGCGCCGTGGGCATGGGGCTGGATACCGTGACCCACTGGCTGCGCAGCAAGACCAGCCCGCGCGTCAAGCTGCACTGACACGGGCCGGTGCGGGGCGAATCGGACTGCGAATCGCCCCGCTTGCCGGCTGCGTGCGCTGAACTCCATGTTTGCTTAGAATCGGATCTCGCCACGGCGGCGGTGCCACCCCGTGCGCTGTCCATCCAGATTCGCCATCCATGCCAGACAGGAGACCGCATGCTGAAGCCAGAAGTTGAAAGCCTCGTACCCAGCCAGTCCTTTGACCGCCGCGCCTTCGTCAAGACGGCGCTGGGTTCGGCTTTTGCCGCAGCAGCCTTGCCCGTGATGGCACAGGCCATCAAGACCGATTTCGCAGGCCTTGCCGCCGGCGAGGTGACGATTCCCTCGGGCGGCTTCAACATGCCGGCGTACCGCGCCCAGCCGGAAGGCAAGACCAACCTGCCGGTGGTGCTGGTGGTGAGCGAGATCTTCGGCGTGCATGAGCACATTGCCGACATCTGCCGGCGCTTTGCCAAGCTGGGCTATCTCGCCATCGCGCCGGAGCTGTTCGCGCGCCAGGGCGACCCGAGCAGCTTCGGCACCATCCAGGAGCTGCAGGCGAAGCTCATTTCCAAGGTGCCCGACGAGCAGGTGATGGGCGATCTCGATGCTGCCGTGGCTTGGGCCAAGGGCAACGGCGGCGATACCAGCCGGCTCGCCATCACCGGTTTTTGCTGGGGCGGGCGCATTACCTGGCTGTACGCCGCGCATAGCCAGCAGATCAAGGCCGGCGTGGCCTGGTATGGCCAGCTGGTGGGCGAGCCAACCCCGATCAAGCCACGCAACCCGATTGACCTGGCCGGCCAGCTCAAGGTGCCGGTGCTAGGCCTGTATGGCGGCAAGGACACCGGCATCACGCAGGAGCAGGTCGAGAAGATGAAGGCAGCGCTGGCGGTATCGGGCGACCCCTTTGCCAAGGCTTCCACCTTCGTGGTCTACCCGGAATCCGGCCATGCCTTCAACGCGGACTACCGTCCGAGTTACCGGGAAGCCGATGCCAAGGACGGCTGGCAGCGCTGCCTGGCGTGGTTCAAGCAGCACGGGGTTTGAGGCGCGGCCCGCCCTAGCGCACGTTTGCAGCCGTGCCCGGCGCCGCCGGGCACGGCTTGTGCCGCGGGATTTGCAAAACCAGCTGCAATCTACGTACAATGCGGGCTTCGTTTCTTGCAACAGTGTTGCGTTTGAGGTCGATGCTGCTCTCCAAGAGCGGAATGCCGATCCCAGGAGCCCATCATCGATTCCACGCTTGTCTACATCCTGCTTGCCGCCACCATCTCGGGGGTGGGCAGTATCTTTGGCGCGGCGCTGTTGTCGCTGACCGTGGCTTCCCGCGTGGTCGAGCGCATGGTGAGTTTCTCGGTGGGGGTGCTGCTGGCCACGGCGCTGCTGCATTCCCTGCCCGAGGCGTTCGAGTCCGGCGCTGATCCGCGTGCCTTGTTCGGCACCTTGCTGGCCGGCCTGCTCGGCTTCTTCCTGCTGGAGAAAGTTGCGCTGCTGCGCCACTCGCATCATCACGAGGGCGATGGGCACCACCATCACCACGGCCATGACCGAGAGGAGGCTGGCCGTAGCGGCATGACCATCCTGGTGGGGGATACCTTCCACAATTTCGCCGACGGCATCGTGATCGCCGCGGCCTTCCTGGCGGATCCGCATATTGGCCTGGTTACCGCGCTGGCCATCGCCGCGCACGAGATCCCGCAGGAGGTGGGCGATTTCATCGTGCTGCTCAATGCCGGGTTCTCGAAGGCGCGTGCCTTTGCCTTTAACCTGCTGTCCAGCCTGGCGGCCATCGCCGGCGGCGTCGTGGGGTATTACCTGCTCGACCAGATGAGCGGCTGGATTCCCTACGTGCTGGTGATTGCTTCAAGCAGCTTCGTCTATATCGCCGTAAGCGACCTGATGCCGCAGATGCAGCGCAAGCCGCGCTGGCGCGAATCGATCATCCAGGTCGTGCTCGTCGCCACCGGGATCTGCGCCATCTTCTTCATCACCAATGGCGTGCACGAAGCGCATGGCCATGGCCATGCACATGGCGTGGCGGCTGCCGCCAGATAAGCTGGCCCGGGCGGCTTGCGCCGCCCGCCATCAGGACCCGCTTGCCACTGGCCGCGCCGGGTCGGCGCACCACTCGCTCCACGAGCCCGGATAGAGCGCGGCGCCCGGCATGCCGGCCACCTCCAGTGCCAGCAGGTTGTGGCACGCGGTCACGCCCGAGCCGCACTGCATGATCGCCTCGCTGGCCGGCTTGCTGCCCAGCACTTGCCCGAACTCCTGGCGCAACGCGCTAGCCGGCTTGAAACTGCCGTTTCCCTCCAGGTTGTCCTTGAAGAAGCGGTTGGCCGCGCCGGGGATATGCCCACCCACCGGGTCCAGCGTTTCGTTCTCGCCACGGAAGCGGTCTGCCGCACGGGCGTCCACCACCAGCCGGGTCGGGTTTGCCAGGTTCGCCAGCACGGCATCGGTATCCACCATGGCGACCAGCGAGGCCTTGCGCGTCAGGTTGCCCGGGGTTTCGGGCTCTGGCGTGTTGCCCGACTCGAGCGGCAGGCCTGCCGCCACCCACGCATTCTTGCCGCCATCCAGCACGGCCACCGCGCTGTGGCCCAGCCAGCGCAACAGCCACCAGGCGCGCGCCGCGTACATGCCGCCCTGCGCGTCGTAGGCAATGACCTGGGTGTCTTCGTCTACGCCCAGCACGCGCAGGCGCGCGCTCAGCGTGTTCGGGTCCGGCAGCGGGTGCCGGCCGTTGGTGCCGGTCTTCTCGCCGGACAGTTCGTTGTCCAGGTGCAGGTAGAAGGCGCCGGGAAGATGGCCCAGGTGATAGGCCTCGCGTCCGGCGGCCGCGTTGGCCAGGTCGAAACTGCAGTCGATCAGGACGCTGTGGCGGCTGCCGTCGTCGCGCAGCGCGCGCAGGTCCTGGCTGGAGATCAGGGTGGTGAACATGGCGTAACCTTGGATTGGGATAGTCGCGCTGCAACGGCACGGGCGGGCGGCACGGGCGGGCGCGGGCGGCGGGGTGAGCACGCTCCGCCACCCCAGATCCTACACCTCGGGGTGCACTTCCGCCTCGGCCGACTTGACCGGGGTATCGGCGGTTGGCTGCCGGTTGGAGCCTTCGCGCGCCCGCGTCAACGTGGTGGCGATGCCGCTGGCAATGATGAGTGCCATGCCAACCCAAGACAGCCAGTTGAGCTGGTCGCGCCAGACAATCATGCCCCACAGGCTGGAGAACACGATGCCGGCGTATTGCAGGTTGGCGGTGAGCAGCGTGTTGCCGCGCTTGTAGGCGCGCGTCATCGCGGTCTGGCCGAGCGTGGCCAGGATGCCGATGGCCAGCAGCAGGCCCGCGCCGCGCCAGGTGTGGGTGCTCGGGCCGGTGTACAGCATCCACGCCAGGCCTACCACCATCCCGACCGCCGAGAAATAGAACACGATGCGGCCTTCGGGCTCGCCCAGCTGACCGAGCTGGCGCACTTCGACATAGGCCAGCGCGGTGAACATGCCGGAGATCAGGCCGATCAGGCCGCCGGTGAGCTGGTTATGGCCGACGGAAGGCTGCAGCAAGCAGATGACGCCGCCGAACGACATCAGGATGGCGCCGATCAGCTTGCGGTCCGCGCCGCCGGTGCCGGTCAAGGCCGCGCCGGCGCCCAGGATCAGCGCGATCCAGACTGGCGACATGTAATTCAGAGTCATTGCCGTGGCCAGCGGCAGCATGGTGATCGAGGTGAACCACAGCAGCAGGGCGGTCACGCCGAACAAGCTGCGCTTGATATGCATGGCCATGTGCGGTGTGCGCACCGAGGTGCCGGATGAAGCCAGCACCGTCCACATGATGACCACGCCGATCAGGCTGCGGTAGAACACGATCTCGCCCGTGGCATAGATCTCGGATGCCAGCTTGACGCCCACCCCCATCAACGAGAAGGCGAAGGCGGCGAACAGCATCCAGAGCGATTGCATGGTGGGGCGAAAGGAAGAATGGACAGCGCGCGAAACGGCTCCTGGCGGGGGCGGGGAACTGGATCGCGAAAGGCTCCGCATGGGGCGGATGGCCGGCATGGCGGGCGGCGAGGCGCCGGGCGCACACCGGAAGCGGCGATTGTATCAGCGAGTGTGCACCGCACCAAAGGCAAAACGGACCGCCTGGGCGGTCCGTTTTGCTTGCTTGCTTCGTCGCTGCGCTGCGCTGTCGATGCCGTGGCCCGCTGGGCCTTGGCTGGCGGGTCAGTCCGTAAAGGACATGGCGCGGCGATACCATTCATGAAAGTGCTGCATACCGTCCTCCATGGGCGACTGGTACGGGCCGGTCTCGCTGACGCCGCGTTTGGCCAGCGCCCGGCGCCCGGCATCCATGCGCTCGGCGATCTCGTCGTCCTCGATGCAGGTTTCCATGTAGGCGGCGCGCTCGGCCTCGACGAACTCGCGCTCGAACAGCGCGATTTCCTCGGGGTAGTAGAACTCCACGACGTTGCGCGTCTTGTTCGGCCCGAGCGGGTGCAGGGTGGAGACCACCAGCACGTTCGGATACCACTCCACCATGATGTTGGGGTAGTAGGTGAGCCAGATCGCGCCGTACTTGGGCAGCACGCCGTTGTTGAAGCGCAGCACGGCCTCATGCCACTTCTGGTACGTGGGGCTGCCCGGGCGCTTCAGGCCCGCGTGCAACCCAACGGTCTGGACGCTGTGCCAGTCGCCGAACTCCCAGCTCAGGTCGTCGCAGGAGACAAAGCTCCCGAGGCCCGGGTGGAACGGCACGACGTGGTAGTCCTCCAGATAGACCTCGATAAAGGTCTTCCAGTTGTAGTTGCACTCGTGGATCTCGACGTGGTCGAGCAGGTAGCCTTCGAAGTTCAGGTCTTCGGCCACGCCCAGGCGTGCCAGGTCGGCCCGAACGTCGCGCTGGCCCTCGAACAGCAGGCCGTTCCAGTTCTGTAGCGGCGAGCGGTTCAGATGGACGCACGGACGCTCGGCGAAATGCGGCGCGCCGAGCAGTTCGCCCTTCAGGTCGTAGGTCCAGCGGTGCAAGGGGCAGACAATGTTCTTCGCATTGCCGCGGCCATTGAGCATGATGGCCTGCCGATGGCGGCAGACATTGGACATGAGCTCGATCCCGTCGGCATTCCGTACCAGGATGCGGCCCTCGTCCTCGGCGGCCAGCGCCTGAAAATCGCCCGCTTCGGGGATCATCAGTTCGTGGCCGACATAGCCCGGGCCCTTCTTGAACAGCAGTTCCAGTTCTTGTTGATGCAGTGCCTCGTCGATGTAGACGTTTACGGGCAACTGCGTATCAGCCGGCACCAGTTTCAGCGCGGTGCTGAGATTGGACATTATCCCCACTCCCTATGACAGGCGAAAGCAGTGAACAACCCAACCATCGAAAAAGAAATCGATATGGGAAAGACAGTCAGCCGCGCCCTGGCCCGCTTCTGGACCGACAGATGGAGATCGCGCTGACGAACCGCGGATTGTACCCGAGCGAAAAAGTTAAGGGACTGATTATTTAGCCTTTTTAGCGAAAAAGTCGACCCGGGTCGTCATGGAGGTGTCGTTCGGGGCGCATTCGGAAAGACGACCCAAGCGCACAAGTCACTTTCCGGCAACGCTGTCCATGCCCCTTGTTGCATGGGATGCGGGCAATGTCCCGCTTTGGCGTAAAATCCCAGCTTCCCCAGATTCAATGTCCGCAATGCCAAAGACTACGAGCTCCCCGGCCCAGGCCGATCCGGCCGCGACCGACCAGCGGTCCGCCTCCGCGCCGCCCGCCTCCTACGAGGCCGCCATGGCCGAACTGGAGGCACTGGTAGCCAGCATGGAGGGCGGCGCCTTGCCGCTGGAAGATTCTTTGGCCGCGTACAAGCGCGGGGCCGAACTGGTCAGGTACTGCCAGCAGATGCTCGAACGCGTGGAACAACAGGTTAAAGTGCTGGAGGGCGATGTGCTCAAGCCCATGGCCGCCGACGCCGGAGACCTGGAATGAGCGAATCGCATCAAACTACCGAAGCTACCGAAGCCGGCGATTTCGCTGCCTGGATGCGCGCCACGGGCGCCAGGACCGAGGCCGCGCTCGACGCCGGGCTGCCGGCTGCGCAAACAGTGCCTTGCACGCTGCACGAAGCCATGCGGTATGCTGTGCTCGGCGGTGGCAAGCGGGTTCGCCCCTTGCTGGTGCACGCGGCGGGTGAAGTGGCGGGTGCTGCCCCCGAGGCCTGCGACGCGGCAGCCAGCGCGGTGGAGATGATCCACGCGTACTCGCTGGTGCATGACGATATGCCCTGCATGGACGATGACGATTTGCGTCGTGGCCGTCCCACCGTGCACAAGGCCTACGATGAAGCGACGGCGCTGCTGGTGGGCGACGCGCTGCAGACCCAGGCCTTCGTGGTGCTGGCCGAATCGGCCTTGCTGGCCTCGCTCGACGCTGCCGCGCGCCTGCGCCTGGTAGCGGAACTGGCCCGGGCCTCCGGCTCGGTGGGCATGGCAGGCGGGCAGGCGATCGACCTGCAGCATGTCGGCCTGGCCATGTCGCTGGAAGAACTGGAAGGCATGCATCGCATGAAGACCGGTGCGTTGCTGCGCGCCAGCGTGCGCATGGGCGCCTGCTGCGGTGCCGTGGACGAAGCCGGCCTGGCCGCGCTTGACCGCTACGCCGCAGCCGTGGGCCTGGCGTTCCAGGTGGTGGACGATATCCTCGACGTGACCGCGGATACCGCCACGCTGGGCAAGACCGCCGGCAAGGACGCCGCAAACGACAAGCCGACCTACGTGTCGCTGATGGGGCTCGAGCCTGCACGCCAGTTGGCGCAGCAGCTTCGGGCCACGGCGCACGAAGCGCTGGCGGTGTTCGGCGCGCGCGCCCGACGCCTGGGCGAACTGGCCGATCTCATCGTGCTGCGCTCGAATTGAATGGATACGCAGGAAAAACCGACAACCGGGCACAAGAATCCGGCCGCCGAACGGACATCATGACCTACGCACTGCTCAAAACTATTGACGACCCCGCAGCCCTTCGCAGGCTGGACCGCCGCCAGCTCAAGACACTGGCTGACGAACTCCGCGCCTACGTGCTCGAATCGGTGTCGCAAACCGGCGGCCACCTGTCGTCCAACCTGGGCACGGTCGAGCTGACCATTGCCCTGCACTATGTGTTCAATACACCGGACGACCGCGTCGTCTGGGACGTGGGGCACCAAAGCTATCCGCACAAGATCCTGACCGGTCGCCGCGACCGCATGCATTCGCTGCGCCAGTGGGGCGGCATCTCGGGCTTCCCGCGCCGCTCGGAGAGCGAGTACGACACCTTCGGCACCGCGCATTCCTCCACCTCCATCTCGGCTGCGCTGGGCATGGCGCTGGGCGCCCGCACGCTGGGCGAGAAGCGCGTTTCCATCGCCGTGATCGGTGACGGCGCGATGACCGCCGGCATGGCCTTCGAGGCCATGAACAACGCCGGTGTCTACAAGGACCTGCCGCTGCTGGTGGTGCTCAACGACAACGACATGTCGATCTCGCCGCCGGTGGGCGCGCTCAACAGCCACCTCGCGCGGCTGATGAGCGGCAAGTTCTACGCGGCCACCAAGAAGGGCATCGAGCGCGTGCTGTCGGTTGCCCCGCCGGTGCTCGAGTTCGCCAAGCGCTTCGAGGAACATGCCAAGGGCATGATGGTGCCGGCGACGCTGTTCGAGGAGTTCGGCTTCAACTACATCGGCCCGATCGACGGCCATGATCTCGAATCGCTGGTGCCGACGCTGCAGAACATCCGCCAGCGCGCCCTCGAAGGCGGCGGCCCGCAGTTCCTGCACGTGGTTACCAAGAAGGGTCAGGGCTACAAGCTGGCCGAGGCCGACCCGATCCTGTACCACGGTCCCGGCAAGTTCAACCCGGCCGAAGGCATCCGCCCGTCGACCAAGCCCGCCCGCAAGACCTACACGCAGGTGTTCGGCGAATGGCTGTGCGACATGGCCGCCGCCGACCCCAAGCTGGTGGCGGTGACGCCGGCCATGCGCGAAGGCTCCGGCATGGTCGAGTTCGAGAAGCGCTTCCCCAGCCGCTACTACGACGTGGGCATCGCGGAGCAGCATGCCGTGACGTTCGCCGGCGGGCTGGCCTGCGAAGGGCTCAAGCCCGTGCTGGCGATCTACTCCACGTTCCTGCAGCGCGGCTATGACCAGCTGATCCACGACGTGGCGCTGCAGAATCTGCCGGTGGTGTTCGCACTCGACCGCGCCGGCCTGGTCGGCGCCGACGGCGCTACCCACGCAGGTGCCTACGATATCGCGTTCCTGCGTTGCATCCCCAACATGATGGTGATGACGCCGGCCGACGAGAACGAATGCCGCCAGTTGCTGACCACCGCGTACCAGCAGGATTGCCCGACCGCCGTGCGTTACCCGCGCGGCGCCGGCACCGGTGTGGCGACCGGGGCCGCGCTCACCGCGCTGCCGGTGGGCAAGGGCGAGATGCGCCGTACGGGCGGCGCGCGCGCCGGCCAGCGCGTGGCCTTCCTGGCATTCGGCTCGATGCTGCATCCGGCGCTGGGTGCGGCCGAGGCGCTCGACGCCTCGGTGGCCAACATGCGCTTTGTCAAGCCGCTCGACGAAGAACTGGTGAAGAAGCTCGCGAGCGAGCATGACTACCTCGTCACCGTTGAAGAAGGCTGTGTGATGGGCGGCGCAGGCAGCGCGGTGCTCGAAGCGCTGGCTGCCGCCGGTATCGCCATGCCGGTGCTGCAGCTCGGCCTGCCTGACCGCTTCGTCGATCATGGCGACCCGGCCTTCCTGCTGTCGCAGTGCGGGCTGGATGCCAAGGGCATCGAGCAATCGGTGCGCGAGCGCTTCAACCTGGCCCAGCCTGCCGTCGCCACCCGCGCGGCCTGAGCCAACGGCGCGCCCGCGGCTTGCGGGCGCGCCGGTTTTCCTGATGGTTTCCCGATGCCATCACCCGTGCTCCCCGTACGGGTATCGTCCCGCTCGTGGGCAGTCAAAGGCAAATTCCCTTAGAATCCAAGGTTCTGTGTTCGCAGCTGCGGGAAGCCATCGGCTTTGCCATCCCCGCGGTTTCACACTCGTTGCGCGGCAAGGTTGACTGCGAAAAATGCCGCGACCGTAGAGGAAACCTGATCGATATGAATGACATCAATCCCGCCTTTGTGATGCCCGACGTGCAGTCGAGCCTCGATACCCGCCAGATCCCCATCCAGCGGGTTGGCGTGAAGGGCGTGCGTTACCCCCTGTCGCTGAAGACGCCGGCCGGCGTACTGGCCACCGTCGGCACCTTCAATCTCGACGTGCATCTGCCTGCCGACCAGAAGGGCACGCACATGTCGCGTTTCGTCGCTTTGCTGGAAGAAGAACGCGAGCCGCTGGAACTGGCGAGCTTCCGCACGCTGCTCGACAAGATGCTGCTCAAGCTGGAAGCCGAGGCTGGCCGCATCGAAGTGACCTTCCCGTATTTCATCAACAAGACCGCGCCGGTATCCGGCGTGCAATCGTTGATGGACTATGAAGTCACGCTGATCGGCGAAGTGCGCAACGGCGCCACCAAGGTCTTCCTGAAAGCTCTGGTTCCGGTCACCAGCCTGTGCCCGTGCTCGAAGAAGATCTCGCAGTACGGCGCGCACAACCAGCGCTCGCACATCACCATGAACGTCGAGCTGGCGGCAGACCTGCCGGTCGAGGCGCTGGTGCGCATGGCCGAAGAAGAAGCCTCGTGCGAGTTGTGGGGCCTGCTCAAGCGCCCGGACGAGAAGTTTGTCACCGAGCGCGCTTACGAGAACCCCAAGTTCGTCGAGGACCTGGTGCGCGATATCGCCATGCGGCTGAATGCGGACGATCGCATCGTGGCCTATGTGCTGGAGGCCGAGAACTTCGAGTCCATCCACAATCACAGCGCCTACGCCGTGATCGAGCGCGACAAGCGCGCGCAGTAAGCCCGCTGTGCCTCAGTAAAAAAGCCACCGTGAGGTGGCTTTTTTACTGCATCGAGGCGTTCGCTTCAGGCGGCGGGGCGCTCCGGCAGCCGGATGTCCGACAGCTCCCAGCGCGGCGTCACGCCGTAGCCGTAGTCGCGCTTGGCCAGCTCCGGCGCGGCTTGCAGGCGCATGGCGCCGGCGAAGGCGATCATGGCGCCGTTGTCCGTGCAGAAGGCCAGGTCCGGATAGTAGACCTCGATCTTCTTCTGCGCGCCAAGCTGGTTCAGCCGCTCGCGCAGCTGCCGGTTGGCGCCCACGCCGCCGGCCACCACCAGGCGCCGGTGGCCGGTCTGCTTGAGCGCGGCCATCGACTTGGCGGCCAGCACGTCGACGATGGCATCGACAAAGGAGCGCGCCAGGTTGGCCCGGTCCTGCTCGCACACATTGCCCAGCTTGCGGGTTTGCGTGAGCACGGCGGTTTTCAGGCCGGCGAAGGAGAAATCGAGGGTGCCCGAATGCAGCATCGGACGCGGCAGGGCGTATGTGCCGGGCACGCCGAATTCAGCCAGCCGCGAGACTTCCGGGCCGCCCGGGTAGCTCAGGCCGAGCAGCTTGGCGGTCTTGTCGAACGCTTCTCCGGCGGCATCGTCCAGGGTCTCGCCCAGCAAGGCGTAATCACCGATGCCGCGCACTTCCATCAACTGCGTGTGCCCGCCCGAAACCAGCAAGGCAACGAACGGGAATGGCGGCGGATTGGCTGTCAGCAGCGGCGACAGCAGGTGGCCTTCGAGATGGTGCACGCCCAGCATCGGCACGTTCAGTGCGAAGCCCAGGGCGTTGGCCACCGACGCACCCACCAGCAGCGCGCCGGCCAGGCCGGGGCCTTGGGTGAAGGCAATCGCGTTGATGTCGGCGCGGGTGCGGCCGGCTTCGTCAAGCACCTGCTGCAACAGCGGCAGCACGCGGCGGATATGGTCGCGCGAGGCGAGTTCAGGCACGACGCCGCCGTAGTCGCGGTGCATGGCGATCTGCGAATGCAGGGCGTGGGCGAGCAGGCCGGATTGCGTGTCGTAGAGCGCGAGGCCGGTTTCGTCGCAGGAGGATTCGATGCCGAGGACAAGCATGGGAGAGGCAAGGCCGGCATCAAGCGAGGCCGGCAAATCAAGGGGTTGGAGCGGGCTGACGACCATCGGGCCGGCAGCCGGGCATGAGGCCAGCAGGGTAGCACAGCGGCGCTGGCCATGCTTTTCGCTACAATCGGCGCTTCTTCCGCGGGCACTAATCAGGCATTCATTGGGCAAGACAGACATGGGCAGCAAGCAGACCACAGAGGCCGGCCAGGCCGGCGCGCGCGCAGGGCGCTTCGACGTGGCGGTGCTTGGCGCCGGGGCCGCCGGCATGATGTGCGCCGCTGTGGCGGGGCAGGGGGGCGCCAGCGTGGTGCTGATCGACCACGCCACCAAGGTGGCGGAGAAAATCCGCATCTCCGGTGGCGGACGCTGCAATTTCACCAACCTGCAGGCGGGGCCGGCCAATTTCTTGTCGGCTAATCCGCACTTCTGTCGTTCCGCGCTCGCTCGCTACACGCCGCAGGATTTTCTCGCGCTGATGCGCAAGCATGAGATCGACTGGCACGAGAAACACCGCGGCCAACTCTTCTGCAACGACAGCGCCGAGCAGGTGATCGAGATGCTGCGTGCCGAATGCGGCGAGGGCAACGTGCACTGGCGCACCGGCTGCGGCGTGGACGAGGTCAGGCGCGAGGGCGACGATTTCCTGCTGATGACGGCAAGCGGGCCGGTGCGGGCCGGCGCGCTGGTGGTGGCCACAGGCGGCCTGTCCATCCCCAAGATCGGCGCCACCGACATCGGCTACCGCATTGCCCGCCAGTTCGGGCTGGGCGTTGTCGAGACGCGCCCGGCGCTGGTGCCGCTGACGTTCGACGGGCAGGGCTGGGCGCCGTTCGTGCCGTTGGCCGGCGTGTCGATGGAGGTGGACATTGCGACGGGAAGCGGCAAGACGGCCGGCGCCTTCCGCGAGGACTTGCTGTGGACCCATCGCGGCCTGTCCGGCCCGGCCGTGCTGCAGATTTCCAGTTTCTGGCGCCCTGGCACGCCGATCACCATCGACCTGTTCGACGGCAACGACGCCAGTGAGTGGCTGCTCGAGCAAAAGGGTGGCAGCCGCAAGCACCTGGCCAACCTGCTCGCCGAGCGCCTGCCGGCCCGTCTGGCCGACGCCTGGTGCGCGGCAGCGGGCCTGAACGGCGCGCAGCCGCTGCACGATATGCCGGACAAGGCACTGCGCCGGCTCGGCGCGGCGCTCAACAGCTGGCAACTGGTGCCGGCGGGCACCGAGGGCTACCGCAAGGCGGAGGTCACGCTCGGCGGCGTGGACACGCGCGCGCTGTCGTCGGCGACCATGATGGCGCGCACCGTGCCCAACCTGTATTTCATCGGCGAGGTGGTCGACGTCACCGGGTGGCTGGGCGGCTATAACTTCCAGTGGGCCTGGGCATCCGGCGTGGCCGCCGGGCAGGCGGTGGCCGAGAACGCAAGGGCCATGGTGGCGGGGACGGCCTGAGCGGCGTCAAGCAGCATGGCGGCAAAAAAACCGCCATACGGGCTTGACAGCGCTTGTGCTACACTTGTAGCTTTCGTAAAACCGCTAACAGCTGCTACTTATTTCAGCAAAATGACCACGATCCACCTTAAAGAAAACGAGCCGTTTGAAGTTGCCATGCGTCGTTTCAAGCGCACCATCGAGAAAAACGGCTTGCTGACTGAATTGCGGGCTCGCGAGTTTTACGAAAAGCCGACGGCGGAGCGCAAGCGCAAGAAGGCTGCCGCCGAAAAGCGCCACTACAAGCGCATCCGCAGCCTGATGCTGCCGAAGAAGATGTACTGAGCGTACCCTTCGCGTTCCGCATCAAAACCCGCTGTGGGCAACGCTCCGGCGGGTTTTTGCATTGGCGGCCCGACGGCCGGCGTTGCGCCCGGCCGGCACCGTCCCGCCCTCACTTTCCTGGAATAATGCGATGTCCCTCAAAGCCCGTGTAACCGAAGACATGAAGGCCGCCATGCGTGCCCGCGAGACCGAGCGCCTCGGCACCATCCGCCTGCTGCTGGCCGCCATCAAGCAACGGGAAGTGGATGAGCGCATCGAGCTCGACGACACCGCCGTGCAGGCCGTGATCGAAAAGCTGATCAAGCAGCGCAAGGACTCCATCTCCCAGTTCACCCAGGCCGGCCGCACCGACCTGGCTGACAAGGAGAGCGCGGAAATCGAAGTGCTCAAGGTCTACATGCCGGCGGCCCTGTCGGATGCGGAAGTGGCCGCCGAAGTGCAGGCCGCGGTCACGGAAACCGGCGCCACCGGCCCGCAGGACATGGGTAAGGTCATGGCCGTGCTCAAGGCCAAACTGGCCGGCCGTGCCGACATGACCGCCGTCTCCGGTCTGGTCAAGGCTGCGCTGGCGGGGCGTTGACCGGGGCGGGGCGCTAGCTGGCACTTGGCGGCGGGAGGCTGCGGAGTACAGCTAAAGGCACTTTTTGCCAGGCACCCCTCGCCGGCGCTGGCTGCAATCCGTTGCGTCTGCACTACAATGTAATGTTAAGAGGCAGGAAAGCGCAGTGCCGGTCACGCACTTCATGAACCAGATATCGCCGCTGCCCGGTTCCACGGGCAGTTCGGCCATAGGACGACAAGCCGGGTGATTCCGCAATCCTTCATTCAGGACCTGCTCAACCGTGTCGACATAGTCGATGTGGTGGGCAAGTACGTGCAGTTGAAGAAGGGCGGCGCCAACTTCATGGGGCTCTGCCCCTTTCACAACGAGAAGTCGCCGTCGTTCACGGTCTCGCCGACCAAGCAGTTCTATCACTGCTTTGGTTGCGCGGCGCATGGCTCGGCCATCGGCTTCCTGATGGAATACTCGGGGCAATCCTACCCCGATGCAGTACGCGAGTTGGCGCAATCGGTCGGCCTGTCCGTGCCCGAGGAGCGTGACCGGCTGGCGCCGGCCCAGCGTGCCGAAGTGCAGGCGCGCTCGCTGGCGCTGTCCGATGCCATGACCCGCGCGACCGAGTTCTACCGCAAGCAGTTGCGCAGCGCGCCGCAGGCGATCCAGTACCTCAAGAGCCGCGGCCTGACCGGCGAGATCGCGGCGCAGTTTGGCCTGGGCTATGCCCCGGACGACTGGCAGGGACTGGAGCCGGTGTTCGGCAATTACCGCGACGATGCGATCGCCGGGCCGCTGGTGGAAGCCGGCCTGATGATCGAAAGCGCCGAGAAGCGCGACGCCGACGGCAAGCCGCGGCGCTACGACCGCTTCCGGGACCGCATCATGTTTCCCATCCGCAGCACCAAGGGCCAGGTGATCGGCTTTGGCGGGCGGGTGATGGGGCAGGGCGAGCCCAAGTACCTGAATTCGCCGGAAACGCCCCTGTTCAGCAAAGGCACCGAGCTGTATGGCCTGTTCGAGGCCCGCCATGCGATCCGGGAAACCGGCTATGTTTTGGTGGTCGAAGGCTATATGGACGTGGTGGCCCTGGCGCAGCTGGGCTTTGCCAACGCCGTGGCCACGCTGGGCACGGCCTGCACGGCGGTGCATGTGCAAAAGCTGTTGCGCCAGACCGATGCCGTGGTGTTCTCGTTCGACGGCGACGCCGCCGGGCGCCGTGCGGCGCGCCGGGCCCTGGAGGCCTGCCTGCCGTACGTGGCGGACAACAAGACCATCCGCTTCCTGTTCCTGCCCGCCGAGCACGACCCGGACAGCTATGTGCGCGAGCAGGGCACCGACGCGTTTGCCGCGCAGGTGCGCGATGCCATGCCGCTGTCGCGCTTCTTGCTGCAGGTGGTGTCGGAGGGGCAGGAGCTGCGTCAGGCCGAAGGGCGCGCCCGTGCCCAGTACGAGGCCAAGCCGCTGCTGCAGTCCATGCCCGCAGGCGGCCTGCGGCTGCAGATCGTGCGCGAGCTGGCCGATGCCACCGGCACCACGCCGGCCGAAATCGAAGCCGTCTGCGGGCTGGCGAGCGACCCGGCACGGGTCGGGCGTTTTGCCCAGCCGCGGCCGCGCACCAAGCGCCAGGCCCCCACCGGGCTGGAGCAGCGGGTGCTGCAGTTGCTGATGCGCTACCCGCAGCTGTCGAGCCGGCTCGACGCCGATAGCCGGGCCCTGCTGCTGGAAGACGAGCAGGCCGATGCCGAAGTGCTGGCGCATCTGGTGTCAGCGTGCGACGAGTTGCGGGGCGAGGTGAACTTCGCGGCCTTTAGCGAGCATCTGGCGCAGTCGCCGTACGCCGAGGTCTACGCCAATGTGCGCGCCGCGGTACTGCGCGAAGAGATCGATGAGGAACCTGCCGAGCAGGAGTTCGATACCGCCATCGCCAAGCTGCTGGCGGGGCCGTTGCGCCGCGAGCTCGACATGCTCCAGCAGTCGGTGATCATGGGCACCGCGGATGAGCAAGGCAAGAGCCGCATGCGATGGCTGGTCAGCGAGATCAATCGCCGTCGGCAGTTGGGTTGAATCGGGCTGAATCCGATTGACCGTCCGGTAGGTCGGGCAAGGTGGGTGGTGACAAATAAGTGAAGGTTTGGCGCGGCCTGGCTACGCTTAAGCCTTGATTTTTCAGGTGAAAACCTCACCTGTTAGGAAGCCGGCTAATTGCTAGTGCTACAATAGCCGGTTTGGATAGCGAGATCTTTCTCTCCCCTTCTGGTGAAAGTGAGCGTGCCAATGGCAAAGGCCAAAGCAACCGAAAAGGTTTCCACTAAAACTCCCCAGTCGGGGAGCGGCAAGGCGTCCGTGAAAACAACGGCGGCTGCGAAGACAGCTGCGTCAGTCAAGGCGCCAGCCCAGCCTGTGCCTGCCAAGACAGCTCTGAGCGCCAAGGCGCCCGCAGCGTCCACTTCCACCGGGATCCACCTATCCGAAAACCTGAAGCCCTCGACTTCGGCACACGAGAGCGGCGATAGCGCCAATACAAGCGGCAAGAACGCCGCATCTGTACCTGTGAAAGGCAAGAGTATTACCGTGGCGAAACAGCAGAATACCGAAGTCGAGAGCAAGAAAGCGGCAGCGACCAGCGCCAAGACCGGAGACGCCAAGCCAGGCGCCGCCGAGCCCGAGGCCACGCCGAATGCCACAACTTCCGCCCCCGTTGCATCCGAGCGTCCCGCCGCTCCGGCAGTCAAGCCGGAGCCGAAGAAGCGTGGCCGCAAGCCCAAGGCCGGAGCGCAGCGCGACGACAGCACACCAGACGACGTGACTGAAGAGCTTTACGAAGACGAGATCCCCGCGGCAGCAACGCCGACTGCCGCGCCCAAGAGCGACAAGCAAAAGGCTCGCGACCGCAAGGCCAAGGAAAAGGCCCTGCTCAAGGAGTTCGCTTCGACGCAGCAGGGTACCGAGGAAGAACTGGAAGTACGCCGCCAGAAGCTCAAGGCGCTGATCAAGCTCGGCAAGTCGCGCGGCTACCTGACGTACGCGGAAATCAACGATCACCTGCCGGACGACATGGTCGATTCGGAAACGATCGACACGCTGGTCGCCACGCTCAACGACATCGGCATTGCCGTCTACGAACAAGCGCCGGACGCCGAAACGCTGCTGCTCAACGACAACGCACCGTCGGCCACCAGCGAGGAAGAAGCGGAGGAAGAGGCTGAGGCGGCACTTTCAACCGTTGACTCGGAGTTCGGCCGCACCACCGACCCCGTGCGCATGTACATGCGCGAGATGGGCACGGTGGAGCTGCTGACGCGCGAAGGCGAAATTGAGATCGCTAAGCGCATCGAGGCCGGCCTGAAAGACATGGTGATGGCGATCTCCGCCTGCCCGGTCACGATCTCCGAGATCCTGGCCCTGGCCGAGCGCGTTGCCAGCGATGAAATCAAGATCGACGAGTTCGTCGACGGCCTGATCGACCCGAACGCCGCGGACGTGCCCGTGGCCCCGCCGGCTCCGGCCGTGGTGGCGGCTGCCGAGGAAGACGAGCTGGAGTCTGACGGCGAGGAATCGGACGAAGACGAGGATGAGGATGCTGGCGGCCTGGCTGCCTCGGCACGCCAGCTCGAGGAACTGAAGCTGGCCGCGCTGGAAAAATTCCGCGTGATCGCCGAGCAGTTCGACAAGATGCGCCGCTCGTTCGAGAAGGAAGGCTACAAGTCCAAGTCCTACGTCAAGGCCCAGGAAGCCATCCTGAACGAGCTGATGAGCATCCGCTTCACTGCCCGCAACGTCGAGCGCCTGTGCGACACGCTGCGTGGTCAGGTGGACGAGGTGCGCAAGCTCGAGCGCTCCATCCTGAAGATCGTGGTGGACAAGTGTGGCATGCCGCGTGCGGATTTCGTCGCCCGTTTCCCGGGCAATGAGACCAACCTCGAGTGGATCGACACGATTATCAAAGACGGCAAGCCGTACAGCACCATCGTCGAACGTAATGTGCCGGCCGTGCGCGAGCTGCAGCAAAAGCTGATCGACCTGCAGATGCGCGTGGTGCTGCCGCTCAAGGAACTCAAGGAAGTCAACCGCAAGATGAGCGAGGGCGAGAAGCGCGCCCGCGAAGCCAAGCGCGAGATGACCGAGGCCAACCTGCGCCTGGTCATCTCCATCGCCAAGAAGTACACCAACCGCGGCCTGCAGTTCCTCGACCTGATCCAGGAAGGCAATATCGGCCTGATGAAGGCGGTGGACAAGTTCGAATACCGCCGCGGCTACAAGTTCTCGACCTACGCGACGTGGTGGATCCGCCAGGCCATCACCCGCTCGATCGCCGATCAGGCGCGCACCATCCGTATCCCGGTGCACATGATCGAAACGATCAACAAGATGAACCGCATCTCGCGCCAGATCCTGCAGGAAACCGGCAACGAGCCGGATCCGGCAACGCTGGCCGAGAAGATGGAGATGCCGGAAGACAAGATCCGCAAGATCATGAAGATCGCGAAGGAACCGATCTCCATGGAAACGCCGATCGGTGACGACGACGACTCCCATCTTGGCGACTTCATCGAAGACACCAACACGCTGGCCCCGGCCGAAGCGGCGCTGCACGGCTCCATGCGCGACGTCGTCAAGGACGTGCTGGATTCGCTCACGCCGCGCGAAGCCAAGGTGCTGCGCATGCGTTTCGGCATCGAGATGAGCACGGACCACACGCTGGAAGAAGTCGGCAAGCAGTTCGACGTCACCCGCGAGCGGATCCGCCAAATAGAAGCCAAGGCATTGCGCAAGCTGCGTCACCCGAGCCGCTCCGATAAGCTAAAGAGTTTCCTTGAAGGCAGTTGATCGGTATCATGCCGGTCTGACTTTCCAGGGCCTCTAGCTCATGCTTGGTTAGAGCAGCGGACTCATAATCCGTTGGTGCCGTGTTCGACTCACGGGAGGCCCACCATTGTTGAAAAAGCCCCGCAGATTCCTGCGGGGCTTTTTCTTTGCCGCGGCGTTTGCGCGGACTTGCGAATCGTGGCCCGGCCACCGCTGCATTGCAGCTATACAGCCGCCTTATCGCCGCTTTATTGCACCCTTGTCGCCGCGTCGGACTTTGGCTAAGCAGGCCGCGCTATTTGTCCATGCCGGCAGTGGGCGATTTCTTCTGGCTTGGCGCCTTGCCAGCCGGCTTCTTGGTAGAAGCCTTTGAGTCGGTGAGCGCCGAGGCCGTGTTCTGGTTGGCACCCTGGGTGTACGGGTCAAACTTGTCGTTGGCCTTTGCGGTGTCTGGCACGTAGCCGTCCTTGTTGGTAGCGCGTTCGGCGTCGGGTACGTAGCCGTCTTTATTGGTCGTGCGCTGAGGGTCCGGCACATAGCCGTCCTTGTTGGTGCTACGCATGTTGTAGTCGTAGCGATCCGCTGGATTTGCGGGGCCTGCGGCGTAGACGGTACCCGGCAGGAGAACTGCAATTGCCACTGCGATAGCGATCTTCATGGATGACTCCTTCCAATCAAAGTCGATGTAAAGCCGACGACCCTCGCGCGCTCACCTGGCGCAACGGTCCGCCTATCAGCGTAGCCGTCAGGCTTGCAGAATTCCAGTGATCATTTTTTGCCGCGCGCCTGTGGTTGAGCCCATGTATTGCTGTTGCAGGCGACGAGTTCCGAAAGGGGTGGGCTTGCTAGCGGAAGTGCATTGCGTTCAGCGCCTGAACACGCAAGGCGGCATTGCGCCCGCTCAGGCCCGCACCGAGGCAGGCGCGTTCGCTCCGATGGCGTTGCCGTCCGTGCCGCTCGGGCGAGCCGCGCAGCACCAGGCCTTCATAGCTTCTGCACGGCGGCCAGGTCGAATATCTTCGCCCAGCGCAACGCTTCCTTCCGGCTTGCCATCGGGATCTGCCAACTGTCTTGCGCCTGGTGTTCAAGGCGCAAGGCAAGCATCCATGCGGTGCCGTTCTCCAGCGCGGCGGCACTCGCTATATCCGCAAAAATAAACTTCGCCTGCTGTCCATCGACATCCAGCGCGCCACGCTTGCGTTCCGGATCCACGCGCATCGTCCCCCACTCGCCCTCCAGCGACAGGATGCGCTCGCCCTTGATCTTGACGCCGTGGATCGCGCGGTAGCGGCGGACAAGGCTTGCGACGAATGCCACGAGCAGCGCCGCGCAGAACAAGACGGCAGCGGTTCCGGCGATCGCGCCATAGGCTGCGGCCACCGTGGCGTACAGGCGGACCGCGCCGTAGATGAGGGCACCGATCAAGGCGAGGCCGGCGATGATGAATGGCACGTCTTTTCCTTTAAAGAATCCGTGGTGAATGAACTAGCTTGCGGCCGCTAACGTGGCTATGGCCGTTGCGGCGTGACCGATGTGCCGAAGGTGTTGCCCATGCGGTGGCTGGTCGCCGAGTAGTTGAACAGC
This sequence comes from Cupriavidus basilensis, assembly GCF_000832305.1. Lineage (NCBI taxonomy): Bacteria > Pseudomonadati > Pseudomonadota > Betaproteobacteria > Burkholderiales > Burkholderiaceae > Cupriavidus > Cupriavidus basilensis. Next base: position 3,233,200 of record NZ_CP010536.1, on the reverse strand, counting down.
CCCAGGGCGTTGGAGGGACGCTCCACGATGGCCTCGGACGCCAGCTTGCGCTCCGAGGGCGGCTGGCCGGGGGCGGGCTTGGGACTTAGTTTCTGCGTCAGGCAAGGAAACGATGGGGCCCGCATGCCATTGACTTCGACCTCGACGCAGCGCGCCGTGCCATCCCCGGTTGGTGGGGATACCTCCGCAGCGAGTAGCGGGCAGGCCGCGCCAAGGCTACCTGCGGCAATCACTACAGCGTTCAGCCATCCGCGCATTTCGTGCTCCGTCTTCATTGATTGCCAACCACGCCATTGACGATATGCCTGAAGTGTAGCGCTCCATTCCGGGTGGCGCGGCATGCAATTGCCCTGCGATATCGCCGCCGTCGAGGCGCATCGCCATGCTCCGCGCCAGCACATGAAGCTTTCGTGACAAACGACAGTCGGCGCGCGGGCCGTTCGTCTAACCAATCGTACGCGGCGCTGAAATGATGACCGCTCATCATGGCCTCATCGGATGCGATCGCTTACGACTTGCCTCTGGTCGAGGCGCCGGCGCAAGGGAACGACGGCAATTGTTTCGCAAGGGATTGAGCAAACACATGCATGACAAGAACAAGAACGATGCGTCCGCGCGCTGGAGGGCGCTATGTCTGGCGGTGCTAGGACTAGGGACGCAGGGAACCGCGATGGCGCAGGCCCCCGCTGCCACCGAGGCGGCAACGCCTGGCGTGCAGGCCGATGCGCAACGGCGCGTCGACATCAACGAGTACATCGTGCGTGGGAACACGGTGCTGGATGCGCGCGCGATCGAGCGCGCGGTCACGCCTTACCTTGGGCCGAAGCGCACGATGAAGGATATCGAGGGCGCGCGCGATGCGCTGCTGGCGGCCTACCAGGCCAAGGGGTTCCAGTCGGTGTACGTGGACCTGCCTGAGCAGCAGGCGGTCGGCGGCGTGGTCTTTCTGCAGGTGAGCGAGACCAAGGTGGGCCGCGTGCGTGTGGTGGGAGCGCAGTACAACTCGCCGGTAGAGGTGCGTGAGCAGGTGCCCGCGCTGGCGCCGGGCACGGTGCCGGACTTCAACCAGGCGCAGACGGAGCTCACTGCCTTGAACCGGACCGCGAACCGGCAGGTGATGCCGCTGGTCAAGCAGGGCGCGCTGCCTGGCACCATGGACGTTGACCTCAAGGTCGAGGACAGCAGCCCGTGGCGGGCGAGCGTGGGCCTGAACAACGACTACAGCGCGGATACCAAGCAACTGCGGGCCACGGCTTCGCTGGGCCACGACAACCTTTGGCAGCTGGGGCACAGCGCCTCGGTCAGCTTCTTTGGCGCCCCGCAGGACCTGAACCAGACCCAGGTGTGGTCTGGCTCGTATGTGGCGCCGCTGCGTGGCACTAACTGGGGCCTCGAGGCTTCTGGCTACAAATCGGACAGCAACGTCGCGACGACGGGCGGCACGAACGTATTGGGCAAGGGCCATGCGGTTGGCGTGAAGGCCACCTACACCGTGCCGAACACCGGAGCGTGGTGGCACGCATTCAGCGCGGGCGTGGACTTCAAGGACAACGAAGAGGTGACGCGCCTGGGCAGCACCGGCAATACGGTCCCGCTCAAGTACGCGCCGATCACGCTCGGCTACTCGGGCTTCGGCCAGACGGAGCGCGGCACCTATGGCCTGAACCTGTCGCTGGTCGCGGGCACGCGCAGCTTCCTTGGCTACGGCAGCACCGCGCTGCAATTCGACAACAAGCGCTACAAGGCGTCGCCGAGCTTCATGGTGCTCAAGGGCGATACCAATGGCGCCTACACCTTCGCGGGCAACGCGCAGCTGGGTTGGCGCCTGGCTGCCCAGATCACGGATTCCCCACTGGTCTCGAACGAGCAGATCGCAGCCGGCGGCATGAACTCGGTGCGCGGCTACCTGTCCGCCGAGTCCACCGGAGACTATGGCGTGGTCGGGTCCGTGGAAATGCGCACGCCACCGCTGGCCTTCTTCACTTCCGTGGTTGAAAACTGGCGTGCTTACCTGTTTGCCGATGCCGGCCAGGTCCGCCTGCGCGATCCGTTGCCCGAGCAGAACAGCAATTTCTCGCTCGCCTCGGTAGGTGTGGGCACCACGTTCCGCCTCGGCCAGAAGGTCACCGGGCGCCTGGACCTGGGCTATCCGCTCAAGGACGGGCCACGCACGCAGCGCGGCGACCCGCGCGTGAACTTCAGCGTCACCGCCAGCTACTGAGCGCGTGCAGCGCGCCGTTTCCAACCTGATACATCGACTCCCGACGAGCTAACCGAGAACCACTGTCATGCGACGCATCCTTTTGCTCGTGCTCACGCTGCTGAGCACACTCCTGCCGGACCTGGCCCATGCCTGGTGGCAGCCCGACTGGGCCTATCGCAAGCCGATCACGATCGACGCCGGCCCCAAGGCCGGCGCGATCGGCGGCGATGCCGGGCGTACCCCGGTGCTGCTGCGCCTGCATACCGGCAACTTCAGCTTTGAAGGCGTGAGCGAGACCGGCGCCGACCTGCGCTTTGTCGCCGCCGACGACAAGACCGTGCTTAACCACCAGATCGAACAGTTCGATCCGCTCCTGGGCATCGCGCTGATCTGGATCGACGTCCCGTCGGTCTCGGCCGCCGGCCCGCAGCAGTTGTGGATGTACTACGGCAACGCCAAGGCGCCGGCATCGGGCAATGGCCAGCG